>JAHBXV010000015.1 GCA_019636285.1 Planctomycetaceae bacterium | reverse complement strand
CGCGGTAGGGAATTCGCGGCGTGTGCGTGACGACATCGACCTTGTCGCGCTGATGCAGCCGCTCGGTCACCACCTGTAAATGCAGTTCGCTCATCCCCTGCATGACCAACTCGTGGGTCTGCGGGTCGCGATGGAGATGGAACGTCGGGTCTTCCTCTTCGATGCGCGACAGGGCGGCGGAAATCCGCGATTGGTCGGCTCGGCTCTTCGGCTCGACCGCCAGACCCACCATCGGCGAGGGGAACGAGATTGGCGGGAAATTGATGGCTTCGCCATTCGTGACGAGCGTGTCGCCGACCTGGAACTCGTCGACCTTGGCCACGACGACGACGTCGCCCGCATGGGCTTCGTCGATCGGCTCGGTTCGCCCCCCCTGGACGTCGAGCAGTTGATGAATCCGCACGCCATGTCCCGTCCGCACGTCGCGAACGGTGTCATCCTTCTTGAGGCGGCCCGACAGCACGCGGATGAAGCTCATTTTCGAGACGAACGGGTCGATGCGCGTCTTGAAGACCCGCGCGACCAGCGGGGCATCCTCGCGGGCGTCGATCGGAAACTCGTCGCCCGCGTCATCCATCGCCGTGCGCACGAGTTCGCCGGGCGACAGGGCGAAGTCGGCGATGGCGTCCATCAGTTCCGGAACGCCGACTCCCGTGCGGGATGAAACGCAGAGAATCGGAATGAGCGTGCCGCGCGCGATGGCCTTGGTCAGACAGGCGAGGATTTCATCCGGCGCCAGCTCCTGCCCATCGAGATACTTTTCCATCAACTCTTCGTCGGCTTCGACAATCGCCTCCATGACTGCGGTGCCCCAGCGGGCCGCCTGCGGATCGTCGCTGCCAATGGTCGAGATCACGCGCGAGAAGCCGGAGCCGACGGCGTCCGGGACATTCAGCGGAACGCAATGGGCTCCAAAGGCGGCCCGTAGCGACTCGACAAGCTGGGGGAAATCGAGATTTTCCAGATCCAGGCGGTTCAGCACGACCAGACGGGCGAGGCCGGCTTTGCCGGCCAGTTCGAAGGTCCGGCGGGTGTTCGCCTCAACACCGGCGGAGGCATTGACGCAGACCAGGGCCGTCTCGGCGGCACACAGGGCACTGATGGCTTGCCCGACAAAATCGGGGTATCCGGGGGTGTCGATCAGGTTGATACGGACGCCGTGGTGCTCGAAATGTCCCATCGCCGAAGAAATTGAAAAGTGGTGCTGCTTCGCTTCGTCGTCGACATCGAGGAGGCTGGTGCCGTCATCGACCGATCCCGCGCGGGTGCCAACTCCGGCCACGAAGAGCATTCGGTCGGCGAGCGTGGTCTTTCCCACCCCGCCATGTCCCACGAGCACAATGTTACGCAAGTCTTCGGCGCGGTACTGCGACATGATGCGGCTCCCCGGATTCAGTGAAGTGACTTCTGGAAAGGGATCCCGAGACGTGAAGTTCGATCATACGGCGTCGGCAGCCCCTCCCGAAGAAAAAAATCGGCAGGGGGGCTCCGGCAGCGGCAGGCAGCGGTTTCCGCGAGTTTGGTGAGTCAGCCCACCGACCCGCGCGAATCCGCGGAAAGAATGGACGGCGTTCAGACCCCGGGTCCGCCGCGCGGACGATGACAATCTTGAGTTACCCGAACCGAGGAACGCCGTTCATGACCGTCCACCTCATTTCCTTTCGCCGTTTCTTTGCGATGCCGAGCATTTGCCCACTCATACTTGGGGTTCTTTGCTTGTTCGGCAGGTCGGTGCCATCACAGGCCGCCGACAAAACTTTGCCGCCGGGCAAGGGTGACACGGTTCCGCCGGTCACGTGGCAATCGCTCGACGGGAAGCCGGTCGAATTAGCAGCCCTGCTCAAGCAGGGGCCGGTCGTCCTGGTCGTGCTGCGCGGGTTTCCGGGTTACCAGTGTCCCATCTGCAACCGCCAAGTCGGCGAATTGATCCAGCGGGCGGATGACTTTCGCGACGCGGGAGCGACGGTCGTTTGCGTCTATCCCGGTCCGGCGCCGGGTCTGGCTGCACGAGCGAAAGAGTTTTTGGGCGATAAAACGATTCCCGACCACTTCCGGCTCGTTCTCGATCCCGATCTCAAGTTCACGACGGAATTCGGGTTACGCTGGGATGCCCCGCGCGAAACGGCCTATCCCTCAACCTTCGTCATCGGCAAAGACGGAAAAGTCGTCTGGTCGCTGGTCAGTCGCGAACACGGCGGCCGCTCGAAGCCGGTTGAGATTCTGCGGGCTCTCAAAGACTGAGAATCCGCGCGTCGAGGAGGCCGCTGCCAGACGCTCGGTCAACCCGATTCCTGCCCGCTTTTCCGGCTCCGGCACAGACGGTATGATTGCGGGGCTTACAGGCGTCATGGCTCGACCGCGATCCGTCGGACCCGAGAAGTGTCGGTTCCCAGGGCATTCCCGGCGAGGCCGCCTGGCTCGACCATCATTTCGTGGGCGCCTGTTGGGGCGTCCCTCCCCAGCAGGAGCCACAGGGCTTATGGCCACCAATCCGTTCGGCGCGCAGGCGACTCTCACCACCAGCAGCGGCACGTTTACCTATTTCAGCCTGCCCAAGCTGGCTGATTCGGGCATTTCGGGAATCGAGCGGCTGCCGTACTCGATCCGCGTGCTGTTGGAGGCCTGTCTGCGGAAGCTCGACGGGTTCATCGTCAACGAAGACCATGTCCGGCAGGTGGCTGGCTGGCAGGCCTCGGCTCCCGCGAACGTCGAGGTTCCCTTCTTCCCCGGCCGCGTGGTCTTGCAAGATTTCACCGGCGTCCCGGCCGTCGTCGATCTGGCCGCGCTGCGGGATGCGATGGTTCGCATGGGGGGCGATCCCAAGAAGATCAATCCGCTCGTGCAGTGCGACCTGGTGATCGACCACTCGGTGCAGGTCGATTATTTCGGCACTCCGGAAGCGCTGCATCAGAACGTGCAGCTGGAATTCCAGCGGAACCTCGAACGCTATCAGTTGCTCCACTGGGCGCAGAAGGCATTTTCCAACTTCCGCGTCGTTCCTCCGGCGACCGGGATCGTCCACCAGGTGAACCTCGAGTACCTCGCGAAGGGGGTGCTGACCACGGGCGGCGTCGCCTATCCCGACAGCCTCGTCGGGACCGACAGCCATACCACCATGATTAACGGCCTCGGAGTCGTGGGCTGGGGCGTGGGGGGCATCGAAGCCGAGGCGGTCATGCTCGGGCAGCCCATTTACATGCTGCTGCCGGAAGTCGTGGGCTTCAAGCTGATCGGTCGACTCCCCGAAGGGGCCACGGCGACCGACCTGGTGCTGACCGTCACGCAGATGCTGCGAAAGCACGGCGTGGTCGGCAAGTTCGTCGAATTCTACGGACCGGGGCTGTCGGGACTGCCGCTGGCCGATCGCGCGACGATTGCCAACATGGCTCCCGAATACGGGGCGACCATCGGCTACTTCCCGGTGGATGAAGAAACGCTCAACTACCTCCGCCGGACCGGCCGCACGACTGCGGAGGTCGAACTCGTCGAGAAATATTACAAAGCGCAGGGTCTCTTCCGCACGGACGCATCGTCTGAGTCGGACTACAGCAGTCGATTGGAACTCGACCTGGGGACAGTCGTGCCATCGATGGCCGGCCCGAAGCGGCCGCAGGACCGCATCCTGCTGACCAACATGAAGTCGCAGTGGCACACGGACCTCAAGAACAGCTTCGGCAAGTCGGCTCCGTCCGCGCCGGTCGCGGTGCAGGACAATGGCCATTCGAGCCAGATCAGCGACGGTGCCGTCGTCATCGCGGCCATCACAAGCTGCACGAACACGAGTAACCCGTCCGTGATGGTGGGGGCCGGTTTGCTCGCTCGCAATGCCGTCGCGAAGGGGCTCACCCGGAAGCCCTGGGTGAAGACCAGCCTGGCTCCCGGCAGCCGCGTGGTGACCGACTACCTCACCCGCTCGAACCTCCTCGAACCGCTCGGCGAAGTCGGCTTCGACGTCGTGGGCTACGGCTGTACGACGTGTATCGGCAACAGCGGACCGCTCCCCGATCCTGTCGCGAAGGCCGTTCGTGACGGCAACCTTGTCGCGGCAGCCGTCCTGTCGGGCAACCGCAACTTCGAAGGCCGCATCAATCCCGATGTGAAGGCGAACTACCTGGCCAGCCCGCCGCTGGTGGTGGCCTATGCCCTCGCCGGGACGACCGACATCGACCTGACGAGCGAGCCGCTGGGAACCGGGAAGGGGGGCGAGCCCGTCTACCTGAAAGACATTTGGCCCACCCAGAAGGAAATCGCCGACACCATCGCCGCCTGCATTTCTCCCGAGGTCTTCGCGACCGAATACGCCCGTGCGGCGGAAGGTCCGGACGAATGGAAGGAGATCAAGGGGTCGACCGGCGACCTCTTCGACTGGGATCTGAAGAGCACCTACGTCCAGGAACCCCCATTCTTCGTGGAAATGCCCGAGGTTCCCGAGCCGATTCAGCCGATTAGCGGGGCTCGCTGCCTGTTGTCACTGGGGGATTCGGTCACGACCGACCACATCAGCCCGGCCGGAGCAATCAAGGCGAGTTCTCCGGCGGGACTCTTCCTCCAGCAGAACGGCGTCGCCCCGCTCGACTTCAACAGCTACGGGGCGCGTCGCGGCAACGACCGCGTGATGACCCGCGGCACCTTCGCCAACATCCGCATCCGGAACCAACTGGTTCCGGGAACCGAAGGGGGCGTCACGAAGTACTTCCCCACCGGCGAACAGCTTTCTGTCTACGATGCCGCCATGAAGTTCAAGCTGGACGGCACGCCGCTGGTGGTGCTGGCCGGAGCCGAGTACGGCACGGGATCGTCGCGGGACTGGGCCGCCAAGGGAACCTATTTGCTGGGCGTCCGAGCGGTGATCGCCGTCTCGTTTGAGCGGATCCACCGCTCGAACCTGGTTGGCATGGGCGTGCTGCCCCTCCAGTTCCGCCCGAACGAAGACCGGGATGCACTCGGGCTGGACGGCACGGAAGTCTTCGACATCGCGATCGACGACAACGTGAAGCCGCAGCAAGCCATTGAAGTGATGGCCACCAAAGCCGACGGCTCGCAAGTCTTCTTCGTGACGACCTGCCGCATCGACACGCCGGTGGAAGTCGAATACTACCGCAACGGCGGCATTCTGCATCGCACGCTGCGGGAACTGGTGAAGGGGTAGCAGCGAGTTGGAAGTCGGCCGGCGGCTCAAAATCCGTTGAAAATCTGCGAAAGCGTCTGTCGAAACGAGATTTTTCCGTCAGAATGGCGGATGAAGAGGCATTTGGGAGCCGTCAATCTCAACGGAAGTTGATCGCTTGGTTCAGCGAACGGATTTAGGGGGCGGTGACCAAAAGGACGTGCGTTCGGTGAGTCATCCTCGAAACGCCGTCCGAAATCAGAAGGTGGCCTTCTATATCTCTCTCGCGATCTTTCTGGGGGCGATAGCTCGGCGAAGTCTTCAGTTAGCATTTGAGTCGAGCGGCGACTCGGTGGGAGCGCGGCAGTTTTCGTATCATCCAACGGTCATTGGATTCCTGCCGGTTTTCGCAACGTGTTGGGTTATCTCCGTAATCCTCTTGGGGAACAGCGTTCGCGAGTGCAGGCGGATGACCGCATACGGACTGTTTTCGCTGACAATGCTCGTCATCACGGCAGCCCCAATGGCAATTGTCGTGATCCGCATCTACTGGCAGTTTTTTGTGAGTTCTTGACTTGCTACGGGTAGTACGAGGTCAGATGTCGTCGATGGCGAGGCTGTTCGATATTGCGCTGAATCTCGTCTTGCCTGAGTCACTTTGGTGTCCCGGCCAGCGGCTTCATAGAATCCAGGTTGGCGCGAGCGACAAGTCGACTTTGCGGGGGAACAACTAATCATGACCACGCTGGTGGACTCGAAACTGTTGACCGCGGAGGAATATGGTCGTTTGCCAGGTGACGGTCGTCTGACCGAACTCGTGCGGGGAAGGATTGTCGAATTGAATCGCCCGTACACGTCTCATGGATACCTGGTGCTGAACATCGGTCATTTGTTGATACAGTTTGTGAAACAGCATGATCTTGGCCGAATCGGGGGGAGCGATGCGGGGGTTATCACGCGGCGAAACCCGGACTCGGTTCGTGGTCCTGATCTGGCGTTCTACAGCTATGAAAGGATCCCGCGCGGTCCACGGCCGGAAGGATACTGGTCAGCCAGTCCGGAACTAGTCATCGAGATACGTTCTCAGAGCGATCGCTGGAAGGACATTCTGCAAAAGGTTGCCGAGTATCTGAGTGCAGAAGTCCTGACCGTGGCGGTCATTGATCCCGAGTCACAACGTGTGCATGTTTACTCGGCTGATAAGGAAGCCACGATTTTGAGCAATACGGATCGACTGACATTTCCGGATATTCTGCCGGGTTTTGAAGTCGGCGTGGAGAGCCTTTTCGAATAGTGCCCCGCGAACTTGCAGTGCATTCATCACAATCAGGAGTCCGCTCATGGACTGGCGTGATCGCATCACGGTCGACCCGCTAATCTGTCATGGGCAGGCGTGCGTGAAGGGGACCCGAGTCATGGTCTCCGTGATTCTCGATAATCTGGCGGCCGGTGAGACGTTGGAACGTATTCTTCAAAGTTACCCCACCTTGCAGCGGGAGGATCTTCAGGCGGCTTTGTCGTATGCCTCTGAGTTGGCTCAGGAGCGGTATATCGCCTTGCCGCAGGTTCCCGCATGAGGTTAGACGGACGAAAACCTCGCCGCTGAAATCGTTGCTCTCCTGTGTGACAACGGCCACGACGCAATCAGCGTTGTTGAGCAGCAACTTGCCGGCGCCCCGGACAATGTCGTTGCGAAGGTTTGTCAGAGCGAGCAACGAGTGCTCGTGACATTGGATTTGGACTTCGCAGACATTCGAGCTTATCCACCCGACGAGTATTCAGGAATCATCGTTGTTCGCCCCAGGGTACAGACAATTTCCGCGATCCTCCGATTGACGGAACAGGTGATTCGCCTCTTGGAAAGTTCGTCACCCGTCGGAAAATTGTGGATTCTGGACGAGTTTCACGTTCGAATCCGACCGAAGTAGTTTTTTTGATCTCGCATTTTGTTTTGGCCGTGTCTCATTCAGAATGGGACCATTGATTCCAGCCGCGAATGATCATTGCCGAGAAACGAATCTGACCATGCAACCGCCGATTATCCCAAATTCTGATCCTTCGCTGCTCCAATTGTCTGACGGACCGCCGTCGGATTCCAAAGGGACGTATTGTTTCGTCTCCCTCGGCTGTCCCAAGAATCTGGTCGACAGCGAGAAGATGCTCGGCACTTTGGCGCTGGATGGCTATACCCTGGTTTCCGAACCGGCCGGGGCTGACTTTGTCATCGTGAATACCTGCGGGTTCATCGAGCAGTCGCGGGCGGAGTCGAAAGCCGTCATTCGCGAGATGCTCGATCTCAAGAAGGGTGGCCAGACTGGAGGCGTGATCGTCGCCGGGTGCCTGCCGCAACGACTTGGCCCGGCTCTCCTCGATGAATTGCCCGAGATCGATCACATCGTCGGCGTCTTTGGCCGCGACGAAATCAACCGCGTGGCCGACCATTTGGTCGGGCGCCGTCGCGAGCAGCGGGAGCTCTTCCGTCCGGCCCCGATCAAGGCGATGGACGATCGCGAACGTCTGCGGATCACCCCGCGGCATTACGCCTATCTCAAGATTTCCGAAGGTTGCGACCGGCTCTGCACGTTCTGCAGCATTCCGAAGATGCGCGGGAAGCACGTCACCAAGCCGATCGAAATGGTGCTGGAGGAAGCGCGGGAACTCGTCAAGGACGGCGTGCGCGAACTCAACATCGTCGCGCAGGATACGACCTATTACGGCATCGACTTGTATGGCGAACCGCGGTTGCCGGAACTCTTGCGGCAACTCGAGCAGGTGGAGGGGCTCAAGTGGATTCGGCTCCTCTACCTGTACCCGATCTTCTTCACCGACGAACTCATCAGCACGATCGCCGATTCCGGGAAGATCATTCCGTATCTCGACATGCCGCTCCAGCACATCAACGACACGATGCTCAAGCGGATGCAGCGGCGGGTGAATCGCGCCCAGACCGAGGAACTGATCGGCAAACTTCGCGACCGCGTCCCCAATCTCGTATTGCGGACGACGTTTATCACCGGGTTTCCCGGTGAGACCGATGAGCAATTCGCCGAGATGCGACAGTTCATTGAAGACGTCCGTTTCGAACGGCTGGGCGTCTTCCCGTACTCGTACGAACCCGATACCCCCGCGACCCGGCTGCCCGATCATCTGCCGGAAGACGTCAAGAACGCCCGCCGCGATGAACTGATGGCTTTGCAGCAGCAGATCGCCTTCGAGTTCCAGGAGTCGCTCGTCGGCTACGAACTCGATGCGATTCTTGACGAAGAGGTCGAACCGGGGGTCTTCGCGGGGCGGCTGTACTGCGATGCCCCGGAGATCGACTCCAACATTTACGTGGCCGGAGAAGGGCTTTACGTCGGCGACTTCGTCCCGGTGGAAGTGCTGCAGCGCCAGGACTACGACCTCGTCGGCGAAGCGACCGCCACCGAAGACCGTGTTCGTCCCACGGGCCCCCCCGGCGCCCTCCCGATTATTGCGACTCGATAACGCTGCGAGCGGAGAGCTGAAAGCCAAGAGCCAGACCGGTGCTCTGTCAATCCGAAAGATTCAGGTGTGTGCCACTGGCTCTGCCAGTGTGCCTTAAGGTGATTGGTGATCAAAAGACGCACTGGCGGAGCCAGTGGCACACGAAGACTCGGCAACGATAAAGCACTCGCAACCGTTCGCTGCTCGATTGTGGCACTCCGCACTCCGCTTCTGGCTTTCCGCTCATTTCCTTTTCCGCTGGCGGCTGACCGCTGGCCGCTGGCTGCTCCCCATGCCCGAACGCTGGCTCAACGCTCCCAACACCATCACCTTCGCTCGGCTGATCCTGTCGTTCGTTTTGTTCGGCATGATCTCGGCCGGTGTTCCCGGCATCTGGACGGCGGCGCTGTTTGTCTTTGCCGTGCTGACGGATGTGCTGGATGGCTGGATTGCTCGCAAGTACCAGCTCGTGACGCAGCTCGGCCGGATCATGGATCCGTTTGTCGACAAGCTGATTACAGGCGGCGTGTTCCTGTTTCTGCTACCGGTGCCCGACTCGGGCGTGAATGCCTGGATGGCCATCATCGTGATCGGCCGCGAGATGTTCATCAGTTGCCTGCGCGGCGTGCTGGAGCAGCAGGGGATCGATTTCTCGGCCTCGGCAACCGGCAAAATCAAGATGTTCCTGCAGTGTGCGGGAGCCACGGCCGCTCTTCTCTGCCTGGATCCGCGGCTCGTCCCCGATCTGGCGGCTGGCAACGCTTTGACAATCGTGCGCGATGTCCTCCTGTGGACGATGACCGTCTACACCCTCTGGAGCGGCTGGGTCTACATCGCCCGCGCCCTCCACGCGCGGCCCCCCGGTTAAAGATCTCACGCGGAGCTCGCTGAGGACGCGGAGTAAAACCGGGAACGGCGGGAGAGTGGATGCCTTCCTCTGCGTTCCCAGCGACCTCTGCGGTAAGATCGTGCAGTCGTCATTTCCGAGACTTCAGCGACTGCATGAGAGACGTTGCGGATGGAATTGCGGGAATTCGCGGAACGGGTTCTGTTGTCACCCTCGCTGGAGGCCAAGCTCGAGCGGGTGGGAACCGCTTTCACGGATGAGCAACCTGGCGAGGCTGTCCGCGTCAGCGAACCAGTTCGGCCGGACAATCTGCAATTTGCTCCCCGGCGGACCGCCCCTGGGATGCCCCATCCGGATACGTTCGCGGACCCTGCCCGCCGGGCGCTGGCCCATCACATCATGGCCAATCATGAACTTCAGGCGCTCGAAGTGATGGCCTGGGTGCTACTCGCATTCCCAGAAGCACCAACGGAGTTTCGCCTGGGCGTGGCCGAGGTCATGCGGGACGAGCAGCGGCATACGAAAATGCATGCTGAACGAGCGGCTTCGCTGGGTCTGGCGTTCGGCGAACGTCCAGTGAACTGCTACATCTGGAAGAAGGCCCTCGAATTCGCGAACGTCCTCGATTATCTCGCTGGCCTTCCGCTCACGTTCGAGGGGCGAAACCTCGACCATACGCTGGAGTTCGAGCGGTACTTTCTCGCCGTGGGGGATGCCAAGAGTGCCGCGATCATGCGGCATATCCATCGGGACGAGATCGAGCACGTGCGATTTGGCTATGAATGGCTGCGGCGACTCAAGCCGGCCGAGGCCTCCGAATGGGAGACGTATCTCGCCCACCTGAAGTGGCCGCTGCGGCCGGATAAGGGGATCGGCGACGATTTTCAGGTCGAATCCCGCAGACAGGCGGGCCTGCCGGATGAGTTCATTGGGCACCTGTGCCGGACTGCGAAAGCTTACGGACCGGCAGAATCTGGCAAATCCGGTGAAAACTCGCTAACCAGTTCCGAAAGAGCGGGAGAATCGATGGTTGACCCAGCCGATAACTCAAATTAACATATCGGGTTGCGTTGATTTGCGGCGGCTGCCCGCCGACCGATTGGCTGCTGCGGAGGTTCCGATGGCACATCGGCTATTTTCAATCGTTGGCCTGGTTCTGGCGAGCTTCGCCCCAGCGACACTTGCGGGCGATTCACCCCGGCTCACGTCGGAAGACCTGGACCGGCTGATCGCCCAGGAGATGGCGGTCGACCAGCCCGCCGACCTAGCGGCAGATGCTCAGTTTCTGCGGCGATTGTCACTGGATCTCGTGGGTCGCCAGCCAACCCCCGAGGAACTGCGGCAGTTTCTCGACAGTAAAGCGCCCGACAAGCGCGACGCGGTTATCGAGTCCCTGCTGTCGAATCCGGAATTCGGCACGAACTGGGCCAACTACTGGAGCGATACGATCGCGTATCGCATTCCGCCCCCCGAACTGACGTTCCTGGAATATGGCCCGCTGAAGAAGTGGCTCGCCGAGAAGTTGAACTCGGGGGCCTCGTGGGATGCGATTGTCGGCGAGATTCTCTCGGCCAGCGGCAAGGTGGGCGAAAACCCGCCAGCCACGTTTGTCGGCTATCACGAAGGCCACGCGGCGCGGCTTGCCAGCGAAACCGCCCGTATTTTCCTGTCATTGCAGATTGGCTGCGCTCAGTGCCATGACCATCCGTTCGACGAATGGAAGCGCGAGCAGTTCCATGAACTCGCAGCCTACTTCGCCCGCGTCTCCGTGAAGATGCCCTGGAACGACGGCACGCTGGTTGAAGTGTCCGACAAGGGGAAGGGCGAGTACGAAATGCCCAACGTCGCCGACCCGACGCAAAAGGGTCGGATGATGGAGCCGGTCTTTCTGTCAGGTGTTAAGACCGGAACCGGGAAGTCGGATGCCGAGCGTCGTCAGGAATTGGCCCAACTGATCACCAACCCAGAGAACGAATGGTTCGCCCGTTCGTACGTGAATCGGGTCTGGGCGCGTCTGTTCGGCCGCGGCTTCTACGAACCGGTTGATGACTTCGGACTGGCGATCTTTCCCGTTTGTCCCGATGTTCATATCGCCGTCTCGAACCACTTCATCGCCACCGGGTACGATGTGAAAGATCTCTTCCGGCTGCTGCTCAAAACCCGCATCTACCAGCAAAAGCTTGGCACCCCGGACGACGATCATCCGTTCGTCGCGGCACGCACGGGACGGCTACGGGGCGACGAGATTTTCGATTCGCTGGTGACGGCGATCGACCTGCCGAACGTCAAACCGGAGGCGATGAAGCCGACCAAGGAAATTCGTTTTCCGCCTCCGCCCAAGAGCACGCGCGACATCATCGCCGAGACTTTCACGTTTGATACATCTTTGCGGCGGGAGGACATTCCCCGCACGTTGTCGCAAGCCATGCTAATGATGAATAACGACCAGCTTCAGGCCCAGGTGAACGCGAATCCCGAGAGCGGCACGGTTCTGGCCCGCCTCGTGAAGTCCGTCAACGATGATCGTGAACTGACCGAACGGCTGTTCGAACTGGTACTGGCCCGTCGGCCGAGCGAACGGGAACTTCAGATCGCGGTTTCGCATCGGGAATCGGTGCCCGATCGGGGAGCCGCATACGAAGACTTGCTGTGGGGCCTCTTGAATACGGCGGAATTCACGACGAAACGATAACGCGGGCATTTGTGTTCGTGTTGATGCTGGAGACCTGCCAATGCAACATCGCGTGCTGGACCTGGGTGTGAATCGCGATGGCGTTGCTTCGCGCCGCAGTTTTCTGAAGACGGTCGGCGCGGGTTCGCTGGCGGCCGGGGTCTCCACGGTTGGCTGGCGCGACCTGATGCTGGCACAGGCCGCTGAACTTCGGAAGCGGGGCAAGTCTCTCATTCTGCTGTGGATGGACGGCGGCCCCAGCCAGTACGACACGTTCAATCCTAAGCCCGGCTCCCAATACCAGGGGCCTTCGCAGCCGATCGCCACGAACGTACCGGGCGTTCACTTCGCCGATTTCTGGCCGCAAACCGCGCAAATCATGGATCGCCTGGCCGTGATCCGCTCGATGCGGACCAGCGAAGCCGAGCACGACCGGGCGATTATGCTCGTTCGCACCGGCTACCCTCCCAACCCGGCGGTGCGCTATCCGACGCTGGGCTCGGTGGTCTCGCGGGAACGCGAAGACCGTGGTCGCGACCTGCCGTCGTTCGTTCGCATCGGCAAGCCGCGAATCAAAACGCGGGATGTCGATGCCGGCATCCTCGGCGTGCAATACTCCTCCTTCAATGTCGATCAGGCCGGAACGCTGCCCCCCAATGTCCGTCCGGTCGTCGAAGCCGATATCTTGCGGCGGCGGTTGTATCTGGCTGAGCAACTGGATAATGAATTCGCCCGGGCCGGTGGTGCGAAGGACGTTGCCGACAAGCGGTCCATCTACGACCAGACAGCGCGGTTCGTCCTCAGCCCGCGGTTGAGCACGTTCGATCTGGACGACGAGCCCGACAGCCTGCGCGATGCCTACGGCCGGACAAACTTCGGGCAGGGATGTCTGCTGGCTCGGCGGTTGGTGGAGCAGGGGGTCAGTTTCGTGGAGGTCATCAGCACGGGCGATCGCAACGATGCCGGCTGGGACACGCACAACAATGGCTTCCGGGATATGCCCTGGCTGTGCGCCGAGGCCGATCCCGCCTACGCGACGCTGATTCTCGATCTCGAACAGCGCGGCATGCTGGAAAATACGCTGGTCGTCTGGATGGGCGAATTTGGCCGGACGCCGAAGCTCAAGGCCGATGGCGGCCGCGACCATTACTCGAAAGGTTGGATCGCGAACCTCGCGGGTGGCGGAGTTCGGGGCGGGCAGGTGATCGGCGCGACTGACAAAGATGGAATCGACGTTTCCGACCGGCCGATCGCCATCCAGGACTTGTTCGTCAGTTTCTGCCGCGTGCTCGACATTGATCCCCGCAAGGAATACCACACCTTCGACGCCCGTCCGATCAAACTCGTGGACGGGGGCGAAGAGATTCCCGAATTGTTCGGGTGAACAGGATCGCCAGGAGAGCGATTTACCCGTCGAGGGTTAGAAGTACGTCCAGATTTGCAGGCGGAACAGCAGCCCGCTGGCACCGGCCGTGAATCCCGTGCGGTCCTGTTGGGCTGGCGACTGATTCACACGCGCGAGATCCGCCGTCAGCCGCCAGTCGCGCCGCTGGTTGATGTACCAGTTCACGCCACCGCCCAGTTCCGAGCCGTCTCCATACGGTCCGAAGACGGCGGAGCCGCGACCGAAGACTTCCAGGCTCTTCGGAATCGGGAAGTACCCGGCCTGAGCGAAGAATCCGTGATCGAAGATCGAGGTTTCCGGCAGAGGGCCGGTTGCTTCCAGATTGTTCAACCAGCGGAAGAAGTATTCCCCGCTGACACTCAATCCGTTCTGCTTCACGCCGGCATGAACCGCGTACAGACTGAGATCGAATTGATTGACGGTGGTTCCGGGGGCGAGCGCGCCGGGCTGAACCAGCCGCGTGCCGTCCGACAGTCGAATCGACGTCTGCTCCGGGCCGGGTTCGCCTGAGGGATCGGAGTCCTGTTTGCTGTGCGTGAACGCGTGGCCGACCCTCACGACCGGTGATTCGTGTTGCTCAAGGTCCGAAAAACCAGGGCCAAAATCGCCCAGAAGTTCCCACCAGGTCATGCC
This sequence comes from Planctomycetaceae bacterium, assembly GCA_019636285.1. Taxonomy (GTDB): domain Bacteria; phylum Planctomycetota; class Planctomycetia; order Planctomycetales; family Planctomycetaceae; genus JAHBXV01. Next base: position 117,049 of record JAHBXV010000015.1, on the reverse strand, counting down.
CGACACGGCGAAATTGGTATCGACTTCCGAGACATTGAGCGTGGCGGTGTTGAAGCCGTTGCCGACCAGGGCGTGATAATGAACCCCTTCGATCGGTTCCCCTTCAATCCAGATTCCCGCGGTCATCGAGGGGCGAAAGAACGTGGTCGCCAAGGATCGCTCGGCTCCCAGCGTAAACCGTGCCGACTCCTGCCATTCCCACGTTCCGGGAACCTTTCCGAGGCCGTAAGCCAGTCGGAAAGCCGGGCTGAATGGATGCTTGATCCAGGCCATCAAGATCTGAATCTGCTGCTCGGTGACGGTGTTGTAGTCGATGTTGGCGTAGAACTCCATCAGCGGATCGATGGCGTAGCCCGAAAAGATGAGGCGACCGCGGTTGACATCGAAGTCGTTCCGGTTGGGAGTAATCATCGTTTGGCCGGATGCGGTTTGTACCGAGGGTTCATCGGCCGCGAACCCGGTGTAGCGGAACTGGTTGTGAAACCCGATCGTCAGTTCGTAGGGATGTGTTTCTGGATTGAAGGGACGCAGCGTCCAGCCCTTGTCGTAAACGATGCCGTGCGTGACCGGCGTTGACAGCGGGGGGGGCAGCGCGCTGCCGAAAGAGACTGGTTCCACGATCGGCGCGTCGACAGCCTCTTCGGGGGCCAGCGGGAAAGCTGGCGGAGGTGGTTCTCCGAAGCTCTCACCACCAACAGCGCATGCGGAATGCGCCACGCAAAGAAGGACGAATGCCAGGAACTCAAACCGAACGCGGGGAGACTCCATGACGGTTCGGCTGTTCGGGGCAACGAATCGATCAGTCTCCGTGCGAGGAGGCCTCTCTCGAGGGAATCGGCATTTTGCCTGTTAAACTTTGACGATTCCGTTGAATTTGCGGCCTGGTTTGCCGGTCAGTCATGTTGCCGCCGTGAGGATCAATTCGACACGGTATCCGGGAGCCGCGAGTTGTGTGTGCAGGCAGGCTCGCGAGGGGGCATGTCCGGCGGGGATCCAGGCATCCCAGAGTTCGTTGAACGTCGCAAGGTCTTCTGGATTGGGAAGATAAATCGTTACCTGCAACAGCCGGGTCCGGTCGCTGCCAACCCGGGCCAGGGTACGATCGACTTGCTCAAAGACTTGTCGAAACTGCTCGGCTGGGGGCAACGTCGGATCTTCGGGCACTTCGACGAAGTAAGCCGTCCCGTTGTGAACGACAGCGTCGGACCAGCGGCGGGTCACATTGTGGCGAACGATTTCGGATGTCATGCCAATGTTCCAGATTTAACCGATGCGATCGCGGTGCGCGGGGCGGGTTGCGAGGACGGTTACGGGGTAGGGGCAGACGTTCGAGAAGGATGAGACTCGGACTTGTCGTCCTCGGTTTCCTCGCTCAGCAACTTCGACCCGGTTGCCATCTCCCAGGCCTGGTTGAACTTCGCGCGGGCGTGCTTCAGAACCCAGCGTGCCCAGACGAACTCCGAGGCCAGAATGGCGAGGCCCGCAAAGATCGCCGCCCATCCCGGGCCGGGTAATAACAGCATCGCCAGGCCCGCCAGCAGGACCGTCGTTCCGATGACCGCGACGACGATTTTCCGGGCGCGCGACCAGAACCAGAGTCGCACGCTCCGATGATGGCTCCGCGACCGGCGGGGGTCTTGATCCCCGTCGTCGCTTGACTGGTGTTTTGGTTCATCTTTCGCCGGATTGTTCATGCGTCATTCCTTTTCATCAGAATTGGCGAAATTCATCCGGCGATGCAACGCTGAATCGAGAAGGCTGCCGTTTGCGCGCGCGAGCCGCTACAATTCTCGCGACGAAATTGACCCGCTTTGAGAGTAAGTATGAGCAGTCGTTTATTTGATCTGTCTGATGACGTCGCCGTGGTAATCGGCGGGACCGGGGCGCTCGGCGGCGGAATGGCTCAGGCGCTGGCCGAAGCCGGTGCCAAGGTTGCCATTCTGGGCCGCAATGCCGAGCGTGGCGAAGAGCGTGTTCGAGCGATCGAAGCGGCGGGTGGCAAGGGCCTGTTTGTCTCGGCCGACGCGATGAGTTGCGAGTCGCTCGCCGCCGCGCGGGACGCGATCCAGTCGAAGCTGGGGACCATCTCGGTCCTGGTGAACGCGGCCGGGGGCAATAAACCCGATGCCACGCTGATTCCCGGAGCCGACTTCTGCAAACTTTCCCGGACCGCCTGGAACGAGGTCTTCGACCTCAACCTGGTGGGCGGCGTGCTGCTGCCATCGCAGGTTTTTGGCGAAGCCATGCTGGCGGCCGAGAAGGGGAGCATCATCAACATCGCCTCGATGTCGGGGATGATTCCGCTATCGCGCGTGGTTGCCTACTCGGCAGCCAAGGCGGCAGTCATCAATCTGACCATGTTCCTGGCCCGCGAGTGGGCGACGCGCGGGATCCGCGTGAATGCGATCAGCCCCGGCTTCTTTCCGGCCGATCAGAACCGCAAGTTGTTGTTCAATGAAGACGGCAGCTACTCGGTTCGCGGTCAGCAGATCATCGGCCACACCCCGATGGCCCGTTTCGGCAAAGCCGAGGAACTCAGCGGGGCAGTCGTCTGGCTCGCCTCGCAACGAGCGGCTTCCTTCGTGACGGGTCAAAACATCGTCGTCGACGGCGGCTTCTCGGCAGTGACGATCTAGCCGCGCGGAACGCCAGAGTCATTTCACTAACCACCAACCACCACCTACTAACCACTGAATCCCCCCCATGCCCAATCTGCCTGTACGACAAGACGCTTGTGAACTCGACTTCCTCTCCCTGGGAGCCCTCGTCCATCGGCTCGATCCGGGAATCATTCCCTTTCGCAAGGCGAAGTCCTTCGACATTCACGTTTCTGGCGGCGAGTACAACGTCGCCGCGAACCTTTCCGACTGCTTCGGCTTGAAGACCGGCATTGCCACGGCGATGGTCGACTACCCGATTGGCGAACTGGTGCAGGCCAAGGTTCGCGAAATGGGAGTCAAGCCGTTCTACAAGCAGTTCAAGCACGACGGCGTTCGCGGGCCGAACATCGCGACCGTGTACAGCGATCGCGGCCTCGGTGTCCGTGCCCCGGTGGTGTTCTACAACCGCGCCAATGAAGCCGGCGCGATGCTCAAGCCGGGGGATTTCGACTGGAAGACCATCTTCGCCAGCGGCGTGAAGTGGTTCCACTCGGGCGGCATCTTCGCGGCTCTCTCCGAGACGACCTCGCAGGTGATTATCGAGGGGATGCAGGCCGCTAAGGCGAGCGGTGCCATTACCTCGTTTGACCTGAACTATCGCGCCAAGCTGTGGGCGTCGGTCGGGGGCGACAAGAAAGGGCAGGAGACGATTGGCCAGATCGTCAAGCATGTCGACTGCCTGATCGGCAACGAAGAGGATCTGCAGAAGGGACTCGGGATCGAAGGACAGGATGTCGAAAAATCCTCCAAGCTCGATCCGGCGGCGTTCTTCAGCATCATCGATAAGGTCGTCCAGAAGCATCCGCACATCAAGCTGGTCGCCACGACGCTGCGGGAAGTTCACTCGACCAATCGCCACGATTGGGCCGCCGTGATCTGGTTGAACGGGAAGCAGTATGTCAGCCCGACCTGTCAGCTCGATGTCGTGGACCGGATCGGCGGGGGCGACGGATTCGCGGCCGGGCTCATCTACGGATTGCTCGCCGACAAGGATCCGGAAACGGCTCTCCGCCTGGGCTGGGCTCACGGCGCGCTGCTCACGACGTTCCCGGGCGACGTGACGATGGCCCGGTTGCCGGAAGTGGAGGCCTTCGCCAAGGGGGGCAGTGCTCGCGTCCAGCGGTAACGCAGGCGGAGAAGCTTCGGACCAGACGGAAAATCAAGAACCCCGTGGAACCATGTTCTCCGGGGTTCTCTGTGGAATTGTGGATGGGCGAAGCCGGCTAGCCGAGCAGGCCCGACAACGATGAAACCAGAGCGGCGGCCGGCCCGGACGGTTCGGCTCCGGTCCACATCGTAGAGATCCCTTCCCAGACCATGAGTCCGCTGATGGCGATCACCGCGCTGGCGGCGATGACACTGATGGACGCAAACGCGCCCCAGGACGGTTCCCGCGGACCGGCTTTGACGGGCAGGGCGGCGAACGACTCTTCCGAGAACTCGTCTTCGTCTTCGGCCGCTGAAAACTCTTCGCTGAAGCTTTCGTCGTCGGCTTCCAGGAAGTCTTCGACCTCTTCCTCGTCCCCTTCGGCGGCAATGTCCTGGTCACTGAGCGCCGCATCGAGAGAAGCAGCCACGTCGTCTTCGGAAAATTCCTCCGCGGGCTCTTCGTCAGTGACAATCATGCTCGTGGCATCATCATCGATTCCGTCGTGAGTGGTGTCCGAAATGTTGGCGAAGGCTGCTGGCTCGTCGTCCCAGAATTCGTCGGGCGACATGTGAGCCGTTGCGTCGAGCTCTGGTTCCGTCCGATCGCTGACCGGGACGCCGCCTTCCAGGAGCTCTGTCGAAAAGCCGTCATCGTCGTCGGCTCCGGTGAGAGACAGCCCGCTGTCACCTGCTTCCAGCGTCAATCCACTGTCGCCCGCGTCGAGCGAGATCCCGCTATCGCCCGTTTCAAGAGCCAGCCCGCTGTCGCCAGCTTCCAAGGCCAGACCGCTGTCGCCCGTTTCGAGGGAGATGCCACTGTCACCGGTCTCCAGGGCGATCCCGCTGTCTCCCGTCTCCAGCGAAATTCCACTGTCACCGGCTTCCAGCGCCAGCCCACTATCGTCTTCGCTGGCGGCGCTGTCGTCGATTTCGTCCAGGACCGAATCCGAGAGCGACAACTCTTTCTCGACGACGGCTTCCTCGACGATGGCCGACGTTTCAGGCGATTCTTCGACCGACGCGATGGCTTCCTCGTTCTCCGGTTCAAACCCCAAAAGGTCGTCGACGAAGTCGACCGGTTCACCGGCGGCTGTCGCGGGAGCCGGTTGGCCGCCCGCGTTGGCAACTTCGTCAGCCGCGGCCGGGTCGAAAAGGCTGTCGAGATCATCCGCCAGGGACGACAGGTCGTCCCCGACCGGCTCGTTCTGTTCCAGATACTTCGCGACGTCCGCCTCTTTGGAAATGACGGTTTCATCTTCGGCCATCGAGCCCACCTCGAGGGCGCTCATCAAGCTCGAATCGTCCGAATTGCCGAACGCCAGCACTTGGCCGCCCGGGTGAGCTTCGTCCGGCGCGACTCCTTCGAGAGCGCGCTCGACTTCTTCAACGCGGTATTTGAAAGTCCCGCGGTCTGCCAGGGGACGGACGAGGCCCTGTTCGATCCAGGAGTCCAGCACTTCGTTCGAAACACCGAACAACTCGGAAACCTCGGCGGCTGTCAGAAATTTCTTGTCCATGGTGTTTGACTCGACCGTTTTCTACTCGACGTCGAAGTCCCATTGAGACGTCCGACTTTCGGATCACGGAAAGTTATGGAGGTGACTGCACGTTTGGCGGCGGTGGGAACCATTGGAAATGGCCCCTCCGCGACGCTTGCGAACGAGACTGTTCGTATCTTTCAAAGTAAGTCGCGATCGCGGGCTTGCCAAGAGGCCATCGGTCGAAAGGATGCTGAATCTCATATTTCCGCATGGGGTTACGTCTCACGCAATGTCACGGTGACGCCCATCTGGTGCGGTTGTACGGCGGTTTCCGGCGCTGGGGGTCGTAAGGCGTCCCTCCATCTCGTTCAAGTCGTTGTTAATCCGCGTCTTCGCGGGCGACCCGTCGTTGACAAGAAACCCGGAAAACAGTGCTTTGTCGGGGCGTGATTTTCGTGTGCCACTGGCTCCGCCAGTGCGTCATAAGTCTTTCACCCACAAAAGGATGCACTGGAAGAATCAGTGGCACACACCCGGACCTTGGGCATTGACGGAGCACCACGGGCCGCATTGGTCTCCCCCGAGTCGGCGGACTTGGCTACCATACCCCGCGCGCGACCGGTCCGACGCACCGACCGGGGCATTCACCGCGAAGTTCATCGACCCAGGGAGGGGCCCATGTTAATCCAGTCACGCACCGGTGCAGTTGTTGCAATTCTTAGTCTGATCGTTGGTTATGGCACATGGGGCCATGCCGCCGATCCGGCGGCCTTGCGGTACCAGTTCACTGAAAACCAGGTGGTGAGCTTTGAATCGGAACACGTCAGCGAATTCACCACCCAGGCCGGGCAGACGGTCGAGAAGGTGACGAACTCCACCCGGAGCTGGAAGCAGTTTCGCGTGGTGTCGGTGGACAGTTCCGGCGGTGCTGTCCTGGAGCCGGTGCTGACACGCGTCCAGATGCAGAATCAGTTCAACGAACTCGATCCCGTGCAGTGGGACAGTCAGACCGGGGATCCGCCGCCGCAATTCAGCCAGGTGGCCGCCAGTCTGAACCGGGCCGTCGCCCGCTTCCACGTTAAAGCGACCGGGGCGTTGGTCAAGATCGAGCCCATCGCCGCGGACGTTCCGGGCTTGCCGGAAGCGGCCAAGCGGACCGATGCCAGCATGAATTTCCTCGTTGCCTTTCCCGAGGAGCCAGTTGCTATCGGCGGAACGTGGAAGGAACGGTTCGAGGTTCCCGTGACGTTGGACAACGGCCTCGTGCAGCAGGTGACCGTTCAGCGGCAGTATGAGCTCATCGAGATCACCGACGGAATCGCGAAAATTCGAGTGCGAGCGGCCGTTCTGTCCCCGATCAGCGACCCGAAAATCGAACTGCAACTCATTCAGCGCACGCCGGCCGGTGAAATTCAGTTTGACACCACGCGAGGATTGCTCGTTTCGCAGTCCTCGAAGATCGACAAGACCGTCCTCGGAGCGATCGGAGCCGATTCGCGAATCACCGCGCTGGGGACCGTCACCGAGAAACTGGTCGATCCGGCCCAAAGCGCCAGCGCGCCGCGTTTGCTGAATGCGCCGAACCGTAAGTAAGGCCAATCTCGCCTCCAAAGAAATCCGTCGAATCTGTCGAATTTGAGTCGTTGATTGGCGCCCGAACGCGCGGTAAGTTCCAACGCGTTCAGATCGACGCCATTCGAAGCGGTCTCTCGCGCGTCGATCATCTTCCTGCCACATCACGAGGATGATTGGATGACGATTCGCGCTTCCTGCGGCGAATGCGGTACAACATTTCGTTTTGCCGATGATCGGGCGGGTTCAACATCCCGCTGCAAGGCATGTGGCGCGCGGCTCGAGATTCCCGGCGGCGGATCTCGAAGCTCTAAGCGATCCGGGAAGAAAAAATCCTCGTCGTCGAACGGTCTAGGGATCGTACTGGGGATGGCGGCGATCGGCGTGCTGTTCATGGTGGGGGCGGCCGTCTTCATCATGCCGCGTCTCTTCCGTGGCAATGCGGGAGCCGCGCCCGCCGCGGCCAATCCACCTGCTCCCGGTCCGGCGGCAGCCGATCCCGCAGCGCCTCAAATGGCCGGGCAGCCTCAGCCTCCAGCGGTCGCGACGGGGACGCCCGCGAATGTCTCTGCCCCGACGGCGACTCCTGTCGCAGCGAATCCGTCATCAACTCCAGCCGCGGGCAGCGGCTTTCAAAAGACGATCGCCGCGTCGGATCGACTGACCTTCACGAAAGTCGGCGACTGGTCGGTCGTTCCGAATCCCGCGAAGGAATCGCTCGAGTTTTCCGCGCCGGAATCGCTCAAGGTTCCGCTCGATCCCAAGAATCTCCGTGGTCAGGCAGTGATTTTTCCAGTCGCTCCGAGCGAGTTCGCGGCGGTGCGCAAGTCGCTCGGGTCTCGCGCGCCGATCGATGTCTTCAGCCTCGTGACCGGCCGCAAGACCGGTTCCGCTCCGGAACTCTCCTTCTCCGGGGAATTCGCGCTTAGTCCCGACGGTCGGTATCTGGCGACGAGTCTGGCCGGGGGAACGTCGATCGATGTCTACGACATCAAGGACAAGAAGTCGCTCGGGCAATTGCCGACCGGGACTGACCAGGAGAAGTTCAGCCCCGCGGTCCTGGCGATGCCCACGCCGGAGCGCCTTGTCGGCATCTCGTCAGTGAATCGCGGCGTGAAGGTCTGGGAGATTCCGTCGGGCAACTTGCTCACACACATCAAGGGGAGCGACAAGTTCTCGTCCGAGACCGCGTACGCCTTCAGCCCCGGGGCTGATTACATTGCCGTGCAGGCCGACTTTCTGACGCACCAATTAGACATTTACGAACTCGCGACCGGCAAGCTGGCCGGCAGCATTCAGATTGAAGGGCAGACGTCATCGATCGAACTCAACGGAGTCGCCTTTTCGCGGGATGGAACCGAGTTAGCGCTCGTCTATGACATCTCGTTCCGCGGCAATCTGCGCGACACCACCCAATTCGTCGTCTGGGACGTCGCCAAGGGGGAGATCATCAAGGATTTCGATCTGACCCCGCGCCTGAAGGAACAATTGAAGCCGCCCTACAAGGGTGAGCGACTGGAGGCTTTTCCGGGATCGCATCGTTGGCTGGTTCACAGCCGCGGGATTATCGACTCGGACGCGGAATCGCTGGTCTATGGTTTTCCGGCCCAGGAGGGCATCGAAGTCATTCCCTCGCGCCGCGTGATGGGCGGAAGCTGGGTGGCAGCCGTGGCCTTCGACAAGGGAGCGGCACGTTTGGAGCCGGCCGTTTTGGATGAAGAGCTGATTGCCAGCTCGCGGAAGTCGATGGAGGCCGGAGGGCTTGCCAGCGATGCCGGTCTGCCGGAATTGACCGCGATTGATTTTTCCACCGCACCCGCCGTCGTTCCGTCCGCGACATGGGCGGTTCCGCAGCCGACGCCTGGATCGGCCGTCACTCTCGCCAGTGAAGTGAAGATCGCCATTCCGGAAGGAATTGCGCGCGAGTTCGTGCTCAATCGCGGAACGGAACCCTTTGCCGCGGTGCGCGTGGGCATTGACGAGAACCTGGACGATCCCCGCTTGCGGACAGTGCCCCAGCTGCTCGAATTGCGGGAGAAGGGGGGCGACATCGAAATTCCCAGCCCCATCGCCAAGGCCACTGCCGTCAGTGTCCATCAGCTCGAAAGCGGGCAGGAGTTCGGGCGGGTGATCGTGCCGTTCTCGGCCGATCTGCTGGCGGTTTCACCGTCGGGCAAATTCGTGCTCGTGAAACAGCATGACGGGCAGGGTCGCCTGGACGTCTTCGCAACAACGGGAGACGCCGCGCATGTCCTGGGATGGCGGCCGTATCGCGGCGAAAAGGATGAGTCCTCACGCCAGGTCGAAGCGGCAGCGTTTCTGGATGACGAGCATGTCGTGACTCTTGGGAAAGGATATCGACTTGTCGTGTGGTCGCTGGCCCGGAAGGAACCCGTCTGGCAGGCCGAAGAAATTCGCCGGTTTGCGGTGGGCCCGGGAGGAGCGCTGCTGGCCGTGGTGACCGGCAACATTCTGGGAGACCGGACGCTCGCATTCTTTAATGCCAGGTCGGGCGAAGCCGTTGGGGAACTGCCGATCGAAGGCCGGTGTGCGTCGCTCGCGTTTCACGAGACGCAGCCGCTCCTCGCGACCTCGCAGGGGGACGACGCCAATAAGGTTCTCCACATTGTGAATTTGGCGAGCGGCGAGACAGTCGCCAAGTTTCCCGTCCCCGCAATGTCTTCGCGCCTCGACTGGATGGGCGACCGCTACCTGATGATGAATGGCTCGCTGTTGGTCAGTCTGGATCTTGAAGGCGTGGTCTGGTCCTACCGCGGCGTGAAGACGATCCCTCCAACCTCCCGCGCGGTGGGTGGGCGGTACGAGTTTCTGGCGGAAGCCGGAAAGAATGTGGTCCTGCGATCGGTGAACCTGCCCGATGAGGCCACGGCGGCCAAGTTCGATCGCGAAGCCCTCATTGCCAAGGCGATCGTCAAGCCGGGCGATTCGGTCGCCGTGCGCTTGGCGATCAGCGGTGAACCGGAATTGGCGAAACTCCGTGAAGGTGCCGATGCCCTCATTCGCGAACGGCTGGAGTCCAGCGGCTTGAAGGCGGCCGATCAGGCGCCGAACGTGCTGGAAGTTCAGGCAAGCCTGAAGACCGACGGGACGCGGTCCCTGTCAAAGATTGGCGAGCTGGCCGTTTCGGAGACTGTCACGATCAAGCGAGTCGCGGTCGATCTCATCCTTAAGCGCGGAAACGAAGTTGTCTGGCGAGTAACCCGCCCGGTGTCCAATGTCGATCGATTTCTGGTGCGGCTCAACCAGGGAGAGACGGCCCAGGCCGCCTGTGATCGCCAATTGATCGACTCGCTGGATGGGCTGATGCAGTCGCTCAAGCTGCCCTCGTTCGTCTTCGGTAAAGATTCCGCCCAAGGGTTCGGACAGTCCGCGCTGACAGCGGCCAAGTGATGGCTTGCGAATATGTGAACAAATGTATAAAATCGGGGGAGGCTGTCAGTAGTCAGGGATCAGGTATCAGGGAAGAGCAGCCAGCAGCCAGCAGCCAGCAGCCAGCAGCCAGCAGCCAGCAGCCAGCGAACACCGGCCGGGCCCATTTGTCTTCGGATTTAGAATTTCGTTTTTCGGATTTCGGTCTTTCCGCTCATGCGCCACGGCTCCAGGCTCGATCCCCCGAATCCCTACCGGGCGACGCAATCCGTCCCGGATGGGGAACATTGGGAGTGGGATGAAGAATATCTGGCGGCCCAGGAGGGGCGGCCGATCGAGTATCTGGCCGATTCCTCGCGGTCGATCGTTTCGGAAAACGACTCGCCCGACATTCCGTTTCGCTACAGCGTCAATCCCTATCGGGGGTGTGCGCATGGTTGCTCGTACTGCTATGCCCGCAACACGCACGAATACCTGGGTTTGAATGCCGGGCTCGACTTCGAGACCAAAATCTTCGTCAAGCATGATGCCCCCTTGCTGTTGCGCGAGTTTTTGGCGAATGATCGCTGGACGGGCGAAAGCCTGATGTTCAGTGGCGTGACGGACTGCTATCAGCCGGGGGAGCGGCGGTTTCGCCTGACGCGCGGCTGCCTGGAATTGGCCCATGCTTGTTCACAGTCGGTTTCGATCGTGACCAAGAACGCCCTGATTGTTCGCGACCTCGATTTGCTCGCCGACATGGCTGCCCGCAACCTAGTCCACGTCGGAATTTCCCTCTGCACGCTGGATGAAGATCTGGCCCGGTCGATGGAGCCGCGCACCAGCATCCCCGCCGCTCGCCTCCGGGCCATTCGCCTGTTGGCCGAGGCCGGCGTGCCCGTGATGGTCATGGCCGCTCCCCTGATTCCCGGGCTCAACAATCATGGCGTGGCGGATGTGTTGAAAGCCGCTCGCGAGGCGGGAGCGACGGCCGCCGGCTACACGTTTCTGCGTCTGCCGCTGACTGTCGAGCCGGTCTTCCTGGAGTGGCTGCACCGCGAACGTCCCGGCGAAGCGGACAAGGTGACCGGACAGCTTCGCCAGTCGCGCGGCGGCCGACTGAACTCCTCCAACTTTGGAGAACGGATGCGCGGCAGCGGCCCGATCGCCGAACAGATCCGGCAAATGTTCCAGGTTCTCAAAGCCCGTTTCGGCTACACCGGCCTCCTCCCGCTCGATACGAGCCAATTCCGTCCTCCCACAGCCAAGGGAGGGCAGCTCCGGCTGTTTTGATGTGCGGCCGTCAGCAGTCAGCCATCAGCAGTCAGCCATCAGCCAGCAGCGGCCAGCGGCCAGCCCGGGGACACCGGTGTGGCTCTTTTGGCTTCGAATTTAGAATTTCGGATTTCGAATTTCCGGCCTTCGACCCTCAGCCACTGATCCCCCGGTGGATGCTCAGCAACCAGTTCGGCTCGCCAACGGGCGAGTTCCCCGTCTGGCTCGTCGTCCCACTTCGCCTCGAGCACGACTGGCATGCAGGATCTCGGGGCGGTAACGCGTTGGGGGGTAATTATTTGCGACTGGCGTTCGCGGCTGACGACCCGCGTGGGCACGCTGATTGCTTATCGCTCTTGAGTCATGGCCGGGCGAGTTGGTTGGACCCCGCCGTTGTCTCGATCTTTCAGCCAAGTAGAGGAAGCAATCATGATTACGCGCGAAGAACTGAATGGAGTCTGGCACGATCTCAAGGGCCGGCTGCAGGAACGATGGGGCGATTTAACCGACAATGAGCTGACCCAGGCCAAAGGGAACATGAACCAGTTGGTCGGAGTCATCGAACGGAAGACCGGAGCCGCGCGGCGCGAAATCGAAACTTTCATCGGCGATGTCGTTCACTCCGGATCGTCAACCGTGAACCGTGCCGCGGAAGCCGTCCAGCAGTACGCCGGGCAAGCTCAAGAGCGGGTGCAGGAATACGCCTCCGCCGCCTCGTCCGCTATGTACGATGGCTATGAAAACGTGGCCCATCGCGTCGAAGAAGGTTACGAACAGGCCGCCACCTGCGTCCGTCAACATCCCATGGAGTCGATGCTGGTGACCTTTGGGACCGGACTCCTCGCGGGTGTCATGGTTTCACTGATGTTGCGCCGCAACTAAGAAATCCTGACACAACCCTCCGTGCAATGACGTGTTTGCCTGAGTTTCAGCGGGTTTCCGACAGGCACAACCGGTTGTGTCAGGGGTTCTAAAAGATTCTCGCATAACCTCCGTGCCATGAGGCGTTTGCCTGGATTTTGGCGCGTTTCAGGCAGGCACAACCGGTCGTGCGTGGGCGGTAAGCCGGACGTGACAGACTTTCCCGCTGATCTTCCAAAGGACCAGGTGATGTCCGACACCGATCTCCCTATGGATCGTGGCGAGGAACTGCGTCGGCAGATGGCGGCGATTCGTCGCAAGCTTCCCGGCGATGTGGAACGCATCGTCGATGGCGCGCGGCAGATGGTCGACTGGCGGAATTACGTCCGCGACTTTCCATGGGGAACGGCGTTGGCCGCGGTCGCCGTGGGCTACTGGCTCGTTCCGCGTCGGAAGGGTCTCTCTTCCGGCGAACTCAAGAAGATTGAAGAGTCGTTTAAACGACAGACCGTGAGAAAGCAGAATTCGGAGCCCGCGACTTCGGCGGGAGCGGCCGGCCTGGGGGCCATTATCGGGGGGCTGGTCGTCAATCTGGCGACACGAGCGGCAATCAATTTTGCCGCTCAGCAAGTGGGAAAAATGTTAGGGGCGCACGCATCGGCCGCACCAAGGCCCGAATCGCCAACAAGGGAGCCATCATGGACACCAAATGGGAACGTTCGAGCCGAAGCCGCCCGGCAGGGGGGCGCGGACAAGAGCCAGCCCATGAGCCATCGTTTTCCGAACGGGCGGCACAATGGATAGCCCGGTATCCGGGCCTCGTGATGGGGCTGGGGGTTCTAGTAGGAGTGACGGCAGGATGCACCATCAAGAGAAGATGACACCGCCCAGTGATGAGTCCGATAACCCGCTCGCGGGAGGGGTCCGTCAGTTCACGTATGATGTGATCTCGCTCGCCGAGTTGCAGGGGCACCTGTTTCTGGCCGACCTGCGTGCCAGCCGAATTCGGCTCATGCGATCGGTCCTGCTACTTGGCGTGGCTCCCGCCGTGGGGATGGCCGGACTGATTGTCCTGCTCCTCGGCGGAGGCCGGCTGATCGCGGAATCATTCGATTGGAATACCAGCGTCGTCCATGTGGTTCTGGCGCTGGTCGCAATTGTCAGCGGGGCCGTGTGTGGGCGCTTTGGCTGGAGAGCTCTGGAACGATCGGTGTCGGCCTTCAGCCGATCGCGTAATGAACTGGCGGACAACATCACGTGGTTAAAGCACGTCGTTCAATCTAAACCACCCAGCGGACGTGCTCCGCAACGTCGGTCCCGCTGGTAATCCCAATCCACCACGAGTCACGTGAAGGAGGACATCTCGTGATTAAAGCCATGCAGGAACATTCCACCATGAATACGACTCAACAAAAACCTTCCGCGGTGGGAACGCCCGGAAAGCCCACTGCCGAAGACAGCCTCAAGCCGATCGACGATCTGCTCAGTTATGCAAGAACGTATGCCCGTGAACGCCCGGAGGTCTGCGCCCTATGGTGTTTTGGCGTCGGCTTTATCCTGGGGTGGAAACTGAAACCCTGGTAAAAGCCGCGGCATTTTAAAAAGTCCTGTCGGATACGACAGGTGCCATACGGGCGTTGCGACCGGAAACGATCGCAACGCCCGTTGAGCTTTGACGACCCGGCCACCAAGGCGCTCACCCGACTTATCGCTTCATCTCCTCGGCCTTCACGTACAAATGCGGCGGCGGTTCGTCGTAGTATTTGAACAGGGCCGGACAGATCCAGCCTTCCATCGGCGGGTCGTTCAGGGCGTAGTAGTTTCCTCCCATGTCGCCGCGCAACCACTTGAGTTCCTTCTGGTAGCCGGGGAAGGGGCTGGCGCTGAACAAGAGGCGAAACCCTTCGTCGGCGCGGGGAATCTCCTTCACGAGAATGTCGATCATCTCGGGCACGCCGGCCACGAAGGGTTCCTGGACCAGGCCGGCGGAGGCGTCGTCGAAAACCCATGTTCCCTGGTGACGGTAAGGGGCGATGACCAGGATGGAATTGGCGCGGGCTCCCATCGACGATCCTCCCAGGAGCCCCAACTGCCATGCGGCGAGCCCCGTGACGAGCAACAGAATCCCCACGATCATCGTCAATCGGGTCAGCCGAACCGGCGGATTGGTGGGTGTGGCCGAAGTTTGTTCGTTCATGAATTGGCCCCGGACTTCGTGGAGATCAAACACGATCGCCGCGGCGAGATTGCCGGAGAAGGGGAGTGGCGCTCGGACAAAGACGTGACGCTTTCAGTGTGACATCTGTTCGGGCTGGACCGCAAGAGGCAACGTCCCGCGCTCGCTGGCGTCAGTCGCAGGGACGTCGGGCGGAAAGTGGGAAGTTTGACCATTCCGATTTGTCTCGAGGGACGACATCGCTAAGATGTCGCCGCCTCTTCCCGCGTGGGGTTGGGGCCGGGAACAGCTCGTTGACGATCCGGGTGGACGGCTCGAACGTCCGGACGAATGGGGGCATCCCGCTGTTAACGGTTTTTTGGCTGGACAGGGGAGGTGCGCGGGATGCTGATTGCCTGCGTCATGATCTACATGGCGGCCACGGTCGCCCTGGGGGTGTATGCGTCGAGCCGGGTTCATAACTCCAAAGATTTCATGGTGGCGGGGCGTTCGCTGCCCCTCTACATGAATTTTGCCTGCGTCTTCGCGACCTGGTTCGGGGCGGAGACCGTCCTTTCCGTTTCCGCGAAGTTCGCCGACCAGGGGCTCGGGCATGTCTCGGGCGATCCGTTCGGGGCGTCTGTCTGTCTGATTCTGGTCGCCATCTTCTTCGCGAAGACCTTCTACCGGCTCGAACTGCTGACGATCGGCGACTTCTACCATCGACGATATGGCAAGTTCGTGGAAATCGTCACTTCGCTGGGCATCG
The DNA here is from genome assembly GCA_019636285.1 of Planctomycetaceae bacterium. Lineage (GTDB taxonomy): Bacteria > Planctomycetota > Planctomycetia > Planctomycetales > Planctomycetaceae > JAHBXV01. The sequence goes on along the minus strand of JAHBXV010000015.1, from coordinate 101,758 downwards.
CCAGCTCGTACATGGGCTGGACGACCGCGCAACTGTCTGCGTTGGGACTTGTCATCAACGTCCTGTTTCCGCAGATTTCGTTGAACGAGGCGATTCTGATCGGCGCGGTCATCGTCACCGTTTATACGCTGTTCGGAGGGATGTGGTCCGTCGCGTTGACCGACGTGGTGCAGACCGCCGCGATCGTGATCGGACTTTTGGCCGTGGCCACGCTGCTGGGCGATCGTGCCGGCGGCTTCGATCATGTCGTGGGCGAAGCCTATCGCGCGGGGAAGCTGAACCTGTTTCCGCACATCACGGCTGCCGGCTGGCTGATCGCGATCGGCGAGTTCCTGACCTTGGCACTGGGGTCGATTCCCCAGCAGGACATTTTTCAGCGGGTGACCAGCGCCAAGGACGAGAAGACCGCGTACTGGGGAACTCTGGCGGGGGGAATTTTCTATTTCGGGTTCGCCTTCGTGCCCATGTTCATCGCCTTTTCGGCCACGATCATCGACCCGGCGTATCATGCGCTGTTCCAATCGGAGGATGCGCGCGAGGTGCAGAAAATCTTGCCGACCCTGGTGCTGCGGGATGCTCCCTTGTGGTGCCAGGTCTTGTTCTTCGGGGCGCTGCTTTCGGCCATTCTCTCCACCGCCAGCGGCACGCTCCTGGCTCCGGCGAGCGTGCTGACGGAAAATGTTCTCCATCCCATCACGCGGCACTTCAGCGATCGGGCCATGCTGTGGACGCTGCGGCTGATGCTGGTGGGAGTCTCGGTGTTGGCGACGACCTTCGCCGTCAACTCGCAGAGCACGATGTATGAGATGGTCGAGAGCGGCTACAAGGTGACTCTGGTGACGGCATTCGTGCCGCTGCTTTTGGGGATTTACTGGTCGAAAGCGTCAACGCAGGGAGCCGTCTTTTCGTTGCTGTTCGCCGTCCCTGTCTGGATCGCGATGGAATACCAGTACGACGAGGAGAGCGCGGAACTCTGGCGAGTCGTTCCGCCGCAGATTTACGGCTTCCTGGGCTCGCTCGCCGGAATGATCGTTGGTTCGCTGCTGCCGCCGTTTATCCAACCGAAGGAAGGAAAGCCCGAAGACGTGGCTCATCGTCGGGCTCCTGCCGGCGGGCATTGATTGCTTCTTGCCGCGGGTCAGCGAGGAGCGGTTCGACGAGCCGCTCCTCCGTTCGCTACCAGGGCTTTAGCCCTGGACCCTCTTCGCCGCCGCGGCGCGCAACTCGAGGCGCTGGCCCCACAGGTAGAACAGGAAGCCGAGAACCAGTCCCAGCGCCGTGGATGAGAGGACCGACCAGGCACTTTGAGCGAAGGTCGAGTTCTCGGCGGCGGCCTGGGTGGTGAGAACGAGACCGATCAGGCTGATCGCCAACCCCAGCGCGTCGCTAAGGATTTCGGTCAGGTTGAAATGCATTCGTGTCAGCACGACCAGCTTGGCGAGCACGAGCTGGAGCGCATAGCTGGTCACGCCGGTGACCATCAGAGCGAAAGCCAGCCAGTAGAACGCCGGAAAGGCGATTTGCTCGGCAAGTTGGTAGATCGGCTTGAGAATTCCGGCCGAGATTTCCTGGGCGCGGGGGTCGGCGTCGACTTCTTTGGCGATCTTGGCCACTTCGGCTTCGCCGGTCTTCAGCATGTCTTGAATCGTGTCGCCAGACGGGGAAGTCGCCGGGGGAGGTGAACTCTCTTCCGCCGGTTCCGTCGGCGTCTCCTGCGAGTACAGCGTGGGGGCGAGACCGAGACACAACACGATTGAAAACAGCGTGACCATGCGGGCCATGTCGACGACTCCAGTGAGAGAAAGCGGCTCGGTCGGACGGCTGGAGCGTAGCGCTCCCGTCGTCCAGACGCAAACGAGCGAATCGGACGGTCGTATCAAGGATTTCCACTGCGTCGCCCGGGAATTGGGGCAATTCGCGAATTGAAAGCCGGGCGAACCCCGCCGCACCGTTGACGGTCTGGCCTTCACGCGAGTATGACGCAGGAGTCTCGGCCGCCCGGCGGTCGGTTCCGGTTCGTTGGTTCTTGTGAGTTGGACATTCGATGACCGCCCGTATCTGGAATTTTTCCGCTGGTCCCGCCGTTCTGCCGGTTGAAGTTCTCACCGAGGCGCGCGAAGCCCTGTTGTCGCTGGGGGAAACGGGCATCGGCATCATGGAGCATTCCCATCGCGGGAAGGCGTTCCTGAAAGTTTATAATGAGGCGGAAGCCCTGGTCCGGTCGGTCGGGAATGTGCCGGACAACTACAAAGTGCTATTCTTGCAGGGCGGGGCGTCTTTGCAGTTCAGCATGATCCCCATGAACTTCCTGTCGTCTGGCAAAACGGCCGATTACGACATCACGGGAAGCTGGTCGGAAAAGGCGATCAAGGCGGCGGAGCCGTGCGGCGGCGTTCACAAGGCGTCCAGCAGCAAGGACCGCAACTACTGCTACATTCCAAAGACCCGCAAGGCCAGCGAGTCGCCGGTTTACAGCCACTTCACCTCGAACAACACGATCTTCGGGACGCAGTGGAAGGCGGAACCGGACGTTCCCGCCGGCGTGCCGCTCATTTGCGATGCCAGCAGCGACATATTCTCTCGGCCGATCGATGTCTCGAAGTACGGCCTGATTTACGCCGGTGCTCAGAAGAACCTGGGACCGTCCGGCGTGACGCTGGTCATCATTCGCGACGACCTCGTGGAAGCCGGCTGTAAAGACCTGCCGGTCATGCTGCAGTACCGCACCTACGCCGAAAACGAGTCGATGTACAACACACCGCCGACGTTCGGGATTTACGTCATGGGTCTGGTACTGAACTGGATCCAGACGAACGGCGGACTGACGGCGATGGCCGAGCGGAACGAACGCAAGGCCGGCAAACTGTACGCCTACCTCGAAAGCAGCAAGCTCTTCAAACCGACGGCCGACGCCGACAGTCGGTCGCTGATGAACGTGACGTTCGTCACCGGCAATGAAGAACTCGACGCCCAGTTCTGCTCGGCGGCGACGAAAGCCGGGTTTGATGGTCTGAAGGGGCATCGCAGCGTGGGGGGAATGCGGGCGAGCATCTACAACGCATTCCCCGAAGCCGGTGTCGATGCGCTGATCGAGTTCTGCAAGAACTTTGAATCGCAGCACGGGTAAAGCGGTCGTCGAAGCAGCGTCGGCGATATGAAGGGTGGCACGCCCTGACGGCTTTGGGGAAGGGCGTGGGGGTGTTCTTCACCACGCTCTTCGAAGACTCAGGGCGTGCCACCCTGACTGGTCAATCGGTATTGTGAAAAGTGATTGGCGAGCCCCGGAACCTGGGTAACTCATGACCGACACAGAGAACGGCGACCTCGCGCATGCGGACATCGGCCTCGTCGCGGCGATGTCGATGGAGATGGCGCCGTTTCTGGCCCGGTGCGAACGCGTCCGAAAGTATGTCGGTCGCGACCTGACGTTTCGCGGCGGTCGGTATGATGGCGTGCGCGTCGTGGTCGTGGAGAGCGGGGCAGGGCGGGTGCGTGCCGAAAAGGCGACGCATGCCCTGCTCGATGCCCACTCGCCACACTGGGTCATTTCCAGTGGATTTGCGGGCGGGCTGTCGGACGCGGCGCGAGCCGGGCACATCGTGGTGGCGGACTCGGTCGTGAATGCGTCGGGCGAACAGCTTTCGCTTGATACGCACATGACGAGCGATCCGGCACGCGGTCTCCACGTCGGCCGGGTCTACACGACGGACGCCATCGTACGGACGGTCTCCGAGAAACGGTCGCTCGCGGCCAATTCCGGCGCGATCGCCGTCGACATGGAGAGTTTTGCCGTCGCCCGGGTCTGCCGCGAACGGCAGGTTCGGTGTCTGGTCATCCGCGCGCTGACGGATGATGTTACCGCCGATTTGCCTCAGGAAGCGTTGACCCTGTTCGGCGAAACCGGAACTGTTCGCTTCGGCGCGGTTGTGGGGTCGCTGCTCAAACGCCCCGGCAGCGCCAGCGACCTCTGGAAGCTGCGCGAGCAAGGCCAGCGCGCGGCCGCGGCGTTGGCCACGTTCCTCGATGGCGTCGTGATTCAGCTTGGCCGAGCGACGCCGAAGTCGTGAGTCGACGGCAACACGTCAGAATTAGGGCCACTCAGGCGCGTAGCCGCAACTGACCGAGTCACGGGCTCGCGTGGGAATCAATTGAGTTTCCCAGCCGTGGTACCGCTCGATCGGCGTCACTGTACGGCATGCGTACGGGTTGTATGGCAACGGGCCGCAATTATAGCCGCAGAACCCGCGGCACATGGGACAGTTCGTGGTGAACTGCTGGCCTGGAACCATGTACCGCGTGTGCGGGGCGACGGTGCATCCTGTCAGTGGGAGAGCCGCCAGCAGGAACAGCCAGACTGCTCGTCTTTGAATCGACACGATCTTGGCTCCCCGCGGCAGAGGCATGACTTGCCGTTCACCAGAGAGCATGCCCGCACCCGGTCTCCAGCGAAGGGAAACGGGACAGGAATGGGCCGCCCTCCAGGCGACACAGACTCTCCGGCCTGTCGCCTAAGATCGGCGCCGCGAATCGCTCAGGATTCCTCGAATCGTTGCGGCGTGCAAACTGCTTCCATTTTTGCCAGAGCTTCCATTTTGACAACTGGGGAGCGAGGTCTTAGAGCAGTTCGGTAATGAGTTCCCGCTCGTCCACGAGGAACTGGGGTCTCCCATTCGGATCCGTGAGCGTCACAGCGTTTGCGTCGATTCCCAGTTGGTGATAGACGGTGTGGAAAATGTGCTGAATGGGCACCGCACGCTCGGCCGGGGCTTCCCCGTTGCGCGTGGTGGCCCCGATCGCCTGACCGTGGCGGAATCCACCTCCGGCAAGGAAGAAAAAGGCGGCTTGGGGCCAGTGATCGCGTCCGGCCCCTCCGTTGATCCGCGGCGTACGGCCGAATTCGCCGGACATCATGATGATGGTGCGGTCGAACAGATCGTGGCGCTTGAGGTCATCGATCAGCGCGGCGAGGGCGATGTCGAGCGCGGGAAGCTGGTCGCGCATCGTGCGGAAGTTCTGGCCATGCGTGTCCCAGCTTCCCCAGGCAAAGGCGACGCAACGCGCACCGGCCTGAATTAATCGCCGCGAGAGAATGAATCGCTCGTTCTGACTCGCGAACCGGTTACGCCGGTTGCTGGCCCCGTAGGTCTCCAGCGTCTCGGCGGACTCCTGCTTGAGATCGAGGGCCCTCGCCAGATCACCCGATGTCACGATGCCAAGCGCCCGCTCGGTAAAGCTGTCCATCGCCGACATCGATCCGGAAGAGTCAACGTCGTGTCGAAGCCGATCGAATTTTTCGAGCAGCGACGTTCTTTCCGATAACCGTTCTGCGGTCAGTCCCCGCTGCAATGTCAGGTTGCGCATGCCGTCGCCGGTGGGCCGGAAGCCGGCGTGCATCTGGCCGAGAAATCCTTCGCTGGTCCAGCCCGTCAGGTCGACAAACGTCGGCGAAGCTCCTGACTCGGTCACGCACGAGGGGCCGTGAAGTTTGGACATCACCGCGCCGAGTCCCGGACGACCGCCGATGCTGCGCAGCGATTGCTGCGACCAGCCGGAATCGGATTGCGTTGGCGTGTGCTCGTTTCGCATCCCCGAAACCGAACGGATGATGCTGAAGTCGTTTCCATGCCGGGCGAGCTGCGGCATCAACTCACAGATGTCGAGGCCCGCTGCCGAAGTGGCAATCGGCAGGAACTCGCCGCGAAATTCCTTGGGGGCGTTCGGTTTCAGGTCAAAGGTGTCGAGATGGGTGGGGCCGCCGGGGAGGTAGATGTTGATGATCGACATCCCGGTCGATTTGCCGGCTGATTCGGCCCGCAAGAGCTGCGGAAGCGTCAGTCCGCCGACAGCCAGCGCGCCGATCTTCAGAAAATCCCGCCTCGTCTGGCCATCGCAAAACGCGGGACCACGTGCCGTGAATGACAGCATGCGACTTCTCCAGACGGAGGTGACGTGATGAGCCGAATCGTTGGGCGATTGGAATGCGGGGGCACGTCACAGGCTCTGCCCGCAATGTGGCCCCATACCCGGGACGATATCGCCCCGCACCTGAGATGCAAGAAAAATCCGGGCGCGTGAATGCCGGCTCTGAGCGGACGTCTGCTGAAGTCGCCAGCAAACGGCTAATCGAGGGAGGCCAGCGGCCCCACGCCGACCGTGACGGTTTGCGAGAGGGGGAACTGTTCCATCAGGTCGTTCAAATCGTTGACGGTCAGCGCCCGCAGAACGGCCAGATCGTCGGCGATCGAGCGGTACTCCTGCCGATACAGCCAATTTCCGCCGAGCGAGGACAGTCGTCCCATCGGCCGCTCGCCACGAATGACGATGCGCGTCGCGACCTTGTTGCGAGCCTGCTCAAACTCCGCGCTGGTGACGCCGTCGCGGCGCAACTGTTCGTAAACTTTGGTAATCCGCTCCAGATTCGCGCGTGTCTCGTCGGCTTCGCAACCGAGGTATGTCATGTACGTGCCGAGTCCGTCCAGTTCGTTGTAGGAGACATCGCACGACTCGGCGTGTCCTGGATCGATCAATTCCCAGTACAGACGGCTGTTGCCATCATCGCTGGCGAGTACGGTCAGCAGTTCGGCGGCGTAGCGCAAACGGCTCTTTGAATCGGGAGCCGGTGCCAGTTGCATGACGTGTTCGAGCTGCGAATTTTCACGAGCCAGCCAGATGCTGGCTTTCTCGGGCGCAAAGGGAGGGTAGTCGCGAACAACGGTTCCCGCCGGCCAGTGCTCGCAATGGCGGTTGACCAGTTCGAGGACTTCCTCGGGTGACGTTTTCCCGGCGACCACAAGCGTGATGTTGCCCGCCAGGTAATTGTCGCGGTGATAGCCGCGCATCTGCTCGGCCGTGAGGGCGCCGACAGTTTCGCGGGTGCCGAGGATCGGTTTGCCCAGCGGATGCCGGTTGAAGTACTGCCGCATGACGTGGTCGTACGCGACGAACGACGGCTGATCGTCGTACATGCCGATTTCTTCGAGGATGACCTGCTTCTCGGTCGAGAAGTCATCATCGCGCAGGCTGGGGAAGAGAATCGACGAGAACAGTTCGAAGCCGGCGGCGAAGTGTTCGGGGAGAACGGTCGCGTAGTAGAGCGTCGATTCCTCGCCGGTCATGGCGTTGTACTGAGCCCCGATTTCATCGAAGAACCGGTTGACCGTTTCGGCGGAGTATTTTTCGGACCCTTTGAAGACCATGTGTTCGAGAAAGTGACTCACTCCCGAGACGCCGGGCGTTTCATCGCGCGAGCCCGTTTTCACGAAAAATCCGAAGGCCACGCTTTGCACGGACGGATTGATTTCGGTGAGGACGGTCAGTCCGTTCGGAAGGGTATTCTGCTGAAAGTGCATGGTGTTAACCGGAGAGAGAAAAGCCTGCGATCACGGGACGATGCCGAACGCGGCCCGAGTTCAGACATCGGCGAGCAGGGGAGCCGGTCCCATCGTCAGGATCGTGAACTGGTCGACAGGATGGCGCTCGAGGTATTGGGCCAGATCCCGGACGGTGAGGTTTTCGACCTTCTGGCGAACTTCTTCGAGCGTCGTCACGCGGCCGAGGTGGAACCAGTCGCGGGCCAGCGAACCGGCACGCGAACCAGTCGATTCCTGGGCCATGATTAACGCGCTCTTGGCCCGCGCTTTCGTGCGGGCCAGTTCATCCGGGCGAATTTCGGCAGCGACGTTGCGAAGCTCGGCGAGCAACACATCGAGCGTTTCCTGAGCCCGTTCGGCTGTCGTCCCGGCATAGCAGAGCACACGTCCCGCGCCGGGGGCTGTGTGGAGCGATGCTGAGACCGAGTAGCACAGGCCGCGCCGTTCGCGGATTTCGTGAAACAGCCGGGAACTCATGCCCCCGCTCAGGATGTCCACGATGGCCCAGGCGGCGTAATAGTCGGCATCGCTGTACGCGACTGACGGAAACGACACGCCAATCTGTGTCTGTGCCGTTTCGAGTTCGACGCTGGCGACGGAGGACCGAGAGCCGCTGGGCTTCGGCCAGACGACCGCCGGCACGGCAGGGGTCCACGAACCGAAGACCGATTCGACCAGGTCTCGAGCCGCGGCGATCTCCAGGTTTCCCGCGAGCCCCAGAATGGCCCCTGACGGATTGAGGCCATTGCCGAGAAACGCCCGAACGTCGTCGGAGTCGATGTTCATCAGGTTGTCGAGCGTGCCGTCGGCGGGGCGTCCCCACGGATCGGTGTAGCTGGCCCGGACCAGCTCCGTCATCAATTTCTGGCGGGGGTCATCTTCCAGACCCAGGAGATTCTGCTCGACGCCGATCATCACGGCTTCGAATTCGTCGTCGTGCAGCAACGGTTCCCGCAGCGTGTAGCCATAGAGCGGCAGGATTTTATCGAGATGCCCGCCGAGGGCTGCCCCCTGCATGACAATGTGAGTGGGCGTTGCCGTTTCGTGCCGCTGCGAGCCCCAGTCGTCAAACGCTGCGGAAAGCTCGCGATTGCCGTATGGTCCGGCACCACGAAGGAGCCAGTCGGCCGAAGCGGCGGCCGTGCCGCTTTGATCGGGGCGCTCGAATACGGCGCCGGCGGGAATCATCAATGTCCATGCGACAGACTCGACATCGGGCATGGGCTCGAAGAGCACCGTCATGCCGTTGGAAAGCGTACACGTTTCAATGGTCGAACTCGGCATCGGTCTACCGCATGGCGGAAAAAGAATTCGACCCGAACCGCGCGGTCCGGGTCGGAAAGGACTGTTCGGGAGTATGCCGGAGTGCGATCACTCTCGCAACACGCTCTGTCGGTCAGGAAAGCGCTCCCCTGCGGGTCGCGGCTAAACTTCAGGATTCCGCGAACTGACGCTCGAACCGGGCCAGATCCGAGACCGAAACGTTGCCGCCGCACATCAGGAGCACGATTTTCTCATCGGGACGGAATCGGTCGCGGTGTGAGAGGGCCGCTGCCAGACAGCACGAGGCGGCGGGTTCGACGAGTTGTTTGGTCCGCTCCAGAATCGAGACGAGCGACCGCCAGGCATCGCGATCCTCGACAACGGTCACTTCGTCGACCAGTTCCTGCACGGCGGCGAACGTCATCTCGCAGACTTTGGGCGAGCCGAGCGTTCGTGCGATCGAGGTGATTTCCGACAGCTCGACAATCTTCCCGGCCGCAACGGCCTGGGCCATTGCATCGGCACCGCGCGTTTCTACGCCGTGGACGTGGATCGACGGGACGATCGTCTTGAGGGCGGTCGCGATCCCGGCGATCAAGCCTCCGCCGCCGATGCTCACATAGACGCGGGAGACATCGGGCAGGTCGTCGAGGATCTCCAGGCCAATCGTTCCCTGGCCGGCTGCCAGCCGGTCGTCGTCGAACGGGTGAACGAGCGTCGCTCCGGCCTGTCGCCGCCGTTCGGCTTCCGCGAAAGCCTCGGCGATGTTCTCGCAGAGGACAATCTCGGCGCCATAGCCGCGGGTGGCATCCAGGTAATTGCGGGGCGTGGTGCGCGGCATGCAGATCGTCGCGCGGATACCCAGGTGACGGGCTGCATAGGCTGCCCCCTGGGCATGATTGCCTCCGCTCACGGCGACGATACCGGCCGCTCGCTCGGCATCAGTGAGAGACAGCATCTTGAAGAAGGCGCCGCGTGGCTTGAACGAGCCCGTTTTTTGCAGGTTTTCCAGCTTCAGGTAAACCTGGCAACCCAGCAGCTCGCTGATCGCGGTGGAATGGACCAGGGGAGTGCGGTGAACCAGGCCGTGCAGCCGCTGGCGGGCCTGTTCGATCAGAGTCAGACTCAACATGTTTGGCGAGAATCCCTTCAGCGGAGAGTCGAGGAGGTTCGTCGCGACACGAGCTCGCGCTCGGTCACGGACTGGCTTTCGTGTGCCACTGGCTCCGCCAGTGTGCCTTTAGTTGATTGGCATGTACAAGAGGCACTGGCAGAGCCAGTGGCACACGATGACAAGAGGGACACGAAGATTCAGGCATGACAAAGTGCCAGATTATTTCGAATCTTTCGAGTCGGCACCGGTCGGTCGTTGCCGCACCGCTTCGATTACCGCTGCGTCGAGTTGTTCCAAGCCACGATCCGGATTGATGTCGTAATGGCCGGAGTGGTAATGCACGATCTTTCCGTCGTGTCCGACGACGATCCACAAGGGGAGGGGAGCACCCAGGCTCGGCGGATCGCCGAACTGCTTGAGGAGCTTGCCATCGTCGGCGATGACGTCGTAACCGAGATTCATGAATTGCAGCAGTTTCTTGACGCGCCTCGTTGCAGCACTAGCTTGCGCGGGATCGCCGAAACGGGGATCGACTGCCACGCCGACCACCTTCACGCCGATTCGCTTCCGCTTGCCGTTCAGGAAATCGAGATACCCTACCTGACCGAACGGCTCCTTGAGCTGATCGCCGTTGTAGGTCCAGAAATGCAGAACTGTGACCTGCCCACGCAAGGCTTCCGGCGCGAGTTCCGCTCCCGAGATCAGTCGCTGTGGGGCAACCCCGACAGACTGCCCGACGAAACGGCGGGTGAGTCCCTCGAGCCCTTCCAGCCGCCGTGCCTGCTGCTGGACATCGCGGGTCATCACGGTCACCAATGATTCCAGGGACGTGCCAGCCGAAGCCTTCTGGAGTTCTGGTAATAGGGCCTTCGCCGCTTCGACCTGCTCGGCCGAGAGGAGCGGATCGTCCGACGCCTCCTCCCGGCCAATTTTCTGGTTCAGGGCTGTCAGTCCGGCGGCCGTCGTGGAAGTGGCCGCGAATGATTCATCTGAAAGCGTTCGCTGTTGTTCCAGATCCAGCGTGAGTTCGAACTCATCGCCTTGACCGAGAAACAATCGCTGCTTGCCGGAGACGAGAATCCCCGTCGCCGCATCGATCATGAGACGCTCATCGTGACCGCGCGTGCCGCTGACCGCGACTTCCCAGCAGTCACGGTCCTGGACCATTTTCCGGCGGAGAACCCGGAACTCGACGCGCCCTTCCGTCCACTCCGCGTTTTCGGCCAGTTGATGGCGATGTTCAAAGACCGGCAACCGGAGCGCAACGGCTGATTTGATTTCGCCGTGTTCATGGAGAACCGAGGGGAGCTTTGCGTCGGCACTGCCAGCCGTCCACTCGCCGAACCGATGGGGCCAAGGCCAGCCTTCTCCGCGTTCGTCGATGACCCACGCTACCGTCGGCCGCTCCGCCTCGCCACGTACCACGATGGCGGTCAGGGCGAACGTCTTCACCACCGTGGAATCGCCGTTTCTGGCGACCTGCCTCAACTTTCCGGCGTACTGCAGCTCCGTACCCAGTGTGGGGCCAACCGTGAAAAGTGACACAAGCATTGGCAGGAGGAGGGCAGGGGCCATGCGAGGATTCCGGGGAGGGAGGCTTGGGCAAACTATCAGAGCATCTTGATGGATTGCCTCTCGTAGAACAAGGGGGTGGGTTCAGGCGTCAGTGGGGCGCGCTCCCCGCTGGGTCGCGGCTAAATATTTGTGAAGGCGAGCGTGACTGGACCTGCAAGGGGTGATTTGCCGCGCGGCGCTGGTAGCATGTTCCGAAAAGCCGGCTCGGGGCCGATTCGATCCCAAGAGCCGTGGAATGATCGCGGAAATTGGACGGTCGATGCTCTCGTCCCAGTTGTTCTGGCGAATCTTCGGACTTTACGCGGCCTTCACGATCTGCACGGCGGCAGGCTTCGTGTTCGTGCTGTCGTCGCGACATCGCGCGACCGTGTTCGAGGAAGTTCGCACTCGTCTGGTGGACGAGGCCCGACTGGTCCGCGAAACCCTCAACAGCTTCGACGGTTCGACCGACTCGGAGGGTCTGACCGAGGAACGGGCGGAATACCTGGGTCGAATTGCCGGGGCGACGTCGACGCGACTGACGCTCTTTTCTCCTGACGGGCAGCAATTGTGGCCCCCTTCCGACCGCAAGCCGTCCGCACCGTTGAATTCCCGGTTTGAGCGGGCACGCCTCGATGAAGTCGCCTTCTCGCAGGATCGGACCTCGGATCAGGGTGAGCTCCGGCTGAGTTGTCTGGTTCGTCTGGGGACGTCGCGAGACCCGCGCGGCTATCTCGAATCGTCGGTGCCGCTGAGCCAGATCGAGGACCGGATGACGGCGGTCGATTACCGCTTGTTCGCCGGGGGGCTGCTCGCCGGGTTTCTCGCGCTGCTGCTGACCTATCTCGTGGTCGGAAGAATCATCGAGCCTTTGGGGCGCCTGACCGACGCCGCGCAGGATCTGGCTGCCGGGCAACTGGTTGCTGAGGTGCCGGTACGCAGTCGGAACGAAATCGGGCGACTGGCCGTGGCGTTCAACTCCATGAGTCGCCAACTCGCCTCGCGCATCGCGGAATTGCAGAACGAACGACTGCGGGTGCAGCAGAATCATCAACAGTTGGAAACCGTTCTCGGGGCGATGGTGGAAGGGGTCATCGCCATCGATGGCCGCGAACGGATTGTCTTCGCGAATACCGCCGCCCGCCGGTTGCTCGATCTGACCTCGGCGCCGCTCGTCGACAGGCCATTTTGGGAAGTTGTGCGAGTCCCCGAAATTCAGCGGCTGGTCAAGGAGGCTCTCACAAATTGCGAGCGTCAATCCCGGCTGGAATTTGAAGTGGCCCGCACGCAGGCCGTCGTGGGCGTGCTGGCTTCGCCTTTGTCCGGCAACCCCTGTCCCGGCGTGGTGGTTGTGCTGCACGACGTGACCGACCTCCGCCGCCTCGAACGCCTTCGCCGCGAGTTTGTCTCGAATGTTTCGCACGAACTGAAAACACCGCTCGCGTCGATCAGCGCTTATGCGGAAACGCTTCTCGACGGAGGGCTCGACGATCCGGAAGCGAATCAGTTGTTCATTTCCCGAATCCTGGAGCAGGCGGAACGGCTGCATGTCCTGATTCTCGATCTTCTGCAACTGGCGCGGCTCGAGACGCACGAAGAAACCTTCGATCTGGTTCCGACCGATGTCGTTCCCGTGCTGGCGGCCAGTGTCGAGGAGCACTCGGCTGTTGCCCGCGCCAAGTCGATCGACCTGATCTTCGAAGCCGCGACCGATGCGAAACGCCCCTTTGTTCTCGCCGACGCCGACGGCTTGCGGACCATAGTCGACAATCTGCTCGACAATGCCGTCAATTACACGCCGCCGGAGGGGCGCGTGACTGTCCGGTGGGGGGCGAATCAGGATGAAGTCTGGTTTGAAGTCGAAGACACGGGCGTGGGAATTCCGCGGGAGCTTCAGCAACGGATCTTCGAGCGCTTCTTCCGTGTCGATCGCGCCCGCTCGCGCGAAATGGGGGGGACCGGACTGGGGCTGGCGATTGTGAAGCACCTCTGCCAGGTCTTTGGCGGGAGTGTTTCGGTCGACAGTCGGTTGGGGAAGGGGAGCCGATTTGCGGTCCGCCTGCCCGCCTCGCCGAGCAAGCCCCCCTCAGCGCAAACACTTGCCGGGAGTCTTCCCAAGGCTGAGACGGGAGTGGGTGGCATGGCGTAACTCATGATTTGAGAATGAGAAGCGGTGAGTCGATTCGTGCAGGAGAGGGCACTCGGGCTTGTCTTCACACAATCTTCACGGACGTGCTTTTCCTTTCTTCATGAATGACGAATACAGTCTTGGCAGAATTGTTAAGACGCGATCGCGCGGGCTGGCCCGGCCCGCTCTGGAATGGACATGGGCGCAAGTGCATGTTCAGCGATCGTGATCGAAAGGGCCGTTTGAAAAGTCCATCGACGGGGCTTCGGAAGTCCGCGACGAACAGCAGAGAATTCGACGTCTGACGAACAGGAGTTTTGAGTGCGCACCCAGATGTTCCGCTGCCAGTTTTTTCTTGCCGCCACGCTGTTCGTGCTCCCGGGGTGTTTGCAGAAAGTGGACCCGCCGCCGTCCGGCGCGACTTCGGGAGACTCCGGAAGCTCCAGCGAGGGGACGCTATCCGGGAGCATTCGCATCAACGGGTCGAGCACGGTCTTTCCCGTCTCCCAGGCCGTCGGCGTCGAATTCGACGCCCTGCATCCCGACGTCGACGTGACGGTCAGCGGGGCGGGGACCGGGAGTGGGTTCAAGGACTTCGTCGTACGGCAGATCGATCTGTGGGACGCGTCCCGCCCGATCACCGAGGACGAGAAGAAGCAGTGCGAAGAGAAGGATCTCAAGTACGTGGAGTTCACCGTCGCGATCGACGGCCTCTCCGTCGTTGTTCACCCCGAGAACAACTGGGTCGACGATCTGAGCGTCGCCGAACTTCACGCCCTGTTTCGTCCCGAAAGCCAGGTCATGAAGTGGAGCGATCTCCGGGAGGGCTTTCCGGCCGAGAAGATCAAGCTCTACACGCCGGACAGCGAGTCCGGGACATACGACTACTTCAATGAAGTCATCAACGGCAAGGCGAAGGCGTGCCGCAGCGATGTTTCTCCCAGCACCAACGACAACATCCTGGTGAGCGGAGTGAGCGGCGACAAGTACTCTCTCGGCTACTTCGGCTACGCGTACTACACCGCCAACAAGGCCAAGCTGAAGGCCCTTGGCATTCGAGCGGCCGACGATGCGCCGCCTGTCGCCCCGACCGATGAGTCGATCGAAACCGGCGAGTATCGACCCCTGTCGCGACCGCTCTTCGTGTACGCCAGTCACGGCGGTCTGAAGCGACCGGAAGTCCGTGAATTCCTGAAGTACTATCTCGGGCCGACGGGCCAGGAGATTGTCGCCAAGCGAGGCTATATCCCGCTGAAAGAGGAAGTCCGCGTCGAAATGATGCAGCGACTGGACGCGGCGATCGCCGAGGCGAGCAAGTAGTCGTCGTTAAGAGATTCTAACACAACCTCTGTGCGATAAAGTGTTTGCCCGATATTCAGCAGGTTTCTGACTGCACAACCGGTTGTGTTAGGGTTTCTAAGCCGCGAGTCGGCAAATCGAGTCCGGCCAACGACCGATTGCCAGCAACCGTATTGATAAACTCTATTGAGCGAGATGGTGTCACAGCCGCCAGCGAACCTTCCCGACGATTCGAAATCCGGCGATTCAGCCGGTGTTCCTTCGTTGCGCCGAGTTCTCAGCCGTCGGCGTCTGTTCGATGGTTGTATCGAGGCGCTCTTGCAGTTGTGTGCGTGGCTGACGGTGGCGACCACGGTCAGCATTATTGCCGTGCTGCTGCTGGAGACGGTGATTCCGCTCCCCGGTCATCCGGCGTTTTTTCAGGAAGTCTCTCCCCTGCGGTTCTTCACCGAATGGGAGTGGGCGCCCACGGCAAGCGGCGACGACAAGCGGTACGGCATTCTGCCGCTGGCCGCTGGCACGCTGATGGTCACGGTGATCGCGGCCATGATCGGCCTGCCGGTGGGACTGCTCAGCGCGATCTATCTCAGCGAATATGCTTCTCCCCTCACCCGTTCGATTCTCAAGCCGGCGCTCGAACTTCTGGCCGGTATACCGACCGTGGTGTTCGGGTACTGCGGGCTTGTCTTCCTGACACCGCTCGTGTTGCAGCCGCTGTTTCGGAACCTCTTCGGGATCGATGTGAGCCGGTTTAACGCCCTCTCGGGCGGGATCATGGTCGGAATCATGATTATTCCGCTGGTCTCATCGCTGAGCGAGGACGTGCTCCGCGCGGTTCCAAGAAGTCTTCGGGAAGCCGGCTATGCACTGGGGTCGACCCGCTTCGACGTCAGCGCGCGAATCGTGGTGCCCGCGGCGTTGTCAGGTGTGCTGGCCTCCTTCCTGATCGCGCTCTCGCGGGCGATCGGCGAGACGATGATCGTGGCGATGTGCGTGGGGAATCGGGCCGTAGCGACGCTGAATCCGCTCTCGGAGATGCAGACGATGACGGCGTTCATCGTCAACCTGATGAGCGGCGAAGTCTCGGCCGGTTCGCTGGAAGAACGGAGCTTGTACGCTGTTGCCCTCATGCTGTTTCTGTCCACGCTGGCGATGAATCTGGCCTCTCAGATGGTCCTCCAGCGATATCGCGAGGTTTACCATTGAGTTTCTCGATTGACGAGGACTATGCCCGCCGGTTGAAACGGCGCCATCTGGCGAGCCGCGTTTTCGAGCGCGCCTGCCTGGTGGTCACGTGGTCCTCGGTCACGATTCTCGCGGTTCTCCTGGGGCTGCTGTTGTACCAGGCGTGGGGATGGCTCGACCTGGCGTTTCTGACTCGGCACAACCACTACGAGGCCGATCGCGCGGGGGTTCTGTCGGGCGTCTGGGGCTCGTGCTGGTTGATGTTGCTGACAGCCTTCTTGTGCGTGCCCGTCGGAGTTGGAACGGCTGTTTACCTCGAAGAGTACGCCAAGCCAAACTGGCTGACCCGGCAGATTCGCCTCAATGTCGCCAACCTGGCGGGGGTGCCCTCCGTCGTTTATGGCATTCTCGGCTTCACGGTGTTCGTGCGGTTTTTCGGCCTGTTTGATCGCCCGCAGACGTATGCGTTGAACTTCGGCATGACGTCCATCGAATTTCATCTTCCGCTGGGGGCCGTCATCTTGTCGGGGGGGATGACGCTGGCGCTGTTGAGCCTGCCCGTGGTGGTGATTGCCTCGCAGGAGGCGCTGCGCTCGGTCCCGGCGTCGCTGCGGCATGCGTCGTATGCCCTGGGAGCCACGCGGTGGCAGACCATCTGGAATCAGGTTCTTCCGGCCGCGACGCCAGGGATCGCCACGGGGGTCATTCTCGCGGTGTCACGAGCGGTCGGGGAGACCGCGCCGCTGGTGGTACTCGGCGCGGCCACTCAGATCAGCTTCAATCCCGGCCGGATCAATAGCGTTGTCGATATCGTGCGCTCGCCGGGAAAACTGGCTAATGTTCCCTTCGACAGCTTCACGGCGTTACCCTTGCTGATCTACGGCTGGGTGAATGAGATCGACGCGGAACGTTTTGCCCATGTCGCGGCGGCGGGAATCATTGTCCTGCTCGGGCTGCTCCTCTTGATGAACGGGGCCGCCATTTACATTCGTCAGCATTTCCGCCGGAAGATTCGCTGGTAATCCTTGATGTCGTCAACCCCGCCACCCCTGAAAGCGATTCACGTTCCGGGAGGTCCAGTTCCTCCGGGTTCCAGTCGCCGCACCGCCAACGGCGGCGAAGAACAGCCTGCCCGTCCGCCCAAGTTCGTGACGAGCAACATGTCGTTTTACTACGGCGCTCATCAGGCGTTGTTCAACATCAACATGACTATTCCCGAACGGGCGGTCACGGCGTTGATTGGACCGTCCGGTTGCGGAAAGAGCACCTACCTGCGATCACTGAATCGCATGAACGACATCATCGAAGGGACGCGCGTCACCGGCGATGTCCTGCTCGATGGCCAAGATATCTATGCTTCGGATGTCGATGTTGTCGCGCTCCGCAAGCGGATCGGCATGGTGTTTCAGAAGTCGACTCCGTTTCCGAAGTCGATCTT
Source organism: Planctomycetaceae bacterium (assembly GCA_019636285.1). GTDB lineage: Bacteria > Planctomycetota > Planctomycetia > Planctomycetales > Planctomycetaceae > JAHBXV01. The sequence goes on along the minus strand of JAHBXV010000015.1, from coordinate 84,407 downwards.
CGACAACGTGGCTTATGGTCCGCGAATCGCCGGCGAGCGTCGGCGAAGCACGATCGTCGACCTGGTCGAACATTGCCTCAAGCAGGCCGCGCTCTGGAACGAAGTGAAGGACCGTCTGCGGGATTCGGCCATGGCCTTGTCTGGCGGCCAGCAGCAGCGGTTGTGCATCGCCCGCGCGCTGGCCACCAGCCCCGAAGTCCTGTTGATGGATGAGCCGGCCTCGGCACTGGACCCCGCCTCGACGGCGCGGATCGAGGATCTGATTTTCGAACTCAAGCAGAACTACACGATCGTCATCGTGACGCACAACATGCAGCAAGCGGCAAGAATCAGCGAACTCACGGCGTTTTTCTGCCTGGGGCGGCTCGTGGAGATCGGCGTCACGCGGCAGATATTCACCAATCCTGAGCAGAAAGAGACCGAAGACTACATCACAGGCCGCTTTGGCTGATGATTCTTGGAATCGCGGAATATTCCCTAAGGGCCCCTAACACAACCGGTTGTGCCTGTTCGAAACGTGCCAGAATCCAGGCAAACACATCATCACACGGAGGTTGCGTTAGAGTCTCTAAATTGCAGCCATTAGCCGCACGTTATTCCACGGAAAATGATGAGAGGTTTTTCCGAAAAGGCGCTCTGCGAAAGATAACCCGAAGCGTGAGCGAGGGCGATAAGCGAAGTTCCCGCGCTCACGCTTCGGGTTAACAAATCTTCGGTCTCATTTACTTCGGCGACCGTGATGCTCGAACAAGGTTAGTCATGTCACGCGGCAAATGTTCCTGTCGGTAACGTCGGCGCGTGGCGGGAAGGCAGCAACGGGAATGTCCATTCATCTCAGTCGCGATCTGGAGTCCCTGCATCGACTGGTCATGTCGATGTGCGCGCACGTCGAGCAGATGATCTACGACGCGGTGGAGATTCTGCATCAGCCCGACCTCGATCGCGCGCGGCTCGTCATGGCGCGGGATGATGAAATCGACGAGATGGATGTCCGGATCGAGGAAGAGTGCCTGAAGCTTCTGGCGCTGCATCAACCGGTCGCCGTCGATCTGCGGCGCATCACCACCGCGATGAAAATCTCGGCCGAGCTGGAACGGGTCGCCGATCTGGCCGTCAGTATTTCCGAGCGTGCCTGCGGGATCGCGAGTTCGCCGGAAGTTCCCGTGCCGGACGATCTGAAGGAAATGTGCCAACTCGCCTTGGGAATGCTGCAGAAGAGTATCGATGCCTACGTGCAACTCGATGTTCGAATCGCGCGCAAGGTCTGTCTCGATGACGAGAACGTCGATGAACTGAACCGCCGAATCATTGCCGATCTGACGCAGCTCATGCGGCGTCACCCTAACCTTGTCGAACCGGCCATGCATCTGTTTTCCGCTTCCCGACAGATCGAGCGCATCGCCGATCACGCCACCAATATCGCTGAAGACGTTGTTTATCTGGTCGAAGGAGAGATCGTGCGTCATAGCCGGTCGCTACGAACCGGAGATGATGATCTGGCTGCCCGTTCAGGATCGGGCAATCACTGAGATTTTTGCGGGGCAGGCGGAGCCAAATGCCAGGGAACCACTCGCCCCGTCAGCGCAGGTTTGGCGGGCCAGTTTTCCGATCCAGAGATGACATTTCGAAGCGGAAGTACCGCGATCAGCGCGGAAGGTCGACGACCTGAACGTGGTCACGTGACGAGGAAGAGCCAAGAGTCATGACGAAACCGCGGATTCTGATCATTGAAGACGAGCGTTCCCTCCAGGAAGTGCTGCAGTACAACCTGGAAAAGGAAGGTTTCGAGACGTCCGTTGCGTCGGATGGGCATGAGGGTCTGCGCAAGGCCCAGGCCGCTCCGCCGGATGTCATTCTGCTCGACCTGATGCTACCGGTCATCGACGGGCTGGAGGTCTGTCGACAGTTGCGGACCGACCCGCGAACGTCCGGCACCCGCATTCTGATGCTGACCGCGCGCAGCGAGGAGGTCGACGAGATCGTCGGGTTCAACATGGGGGCCGACGACTTCGTGACCAAGCCGTTCAAGATCAAACCGCTCATCCATCGCATCAAGGCACTCCTCCGGCGAACGGCCTCCGTGGAGCAGACGGCGGATATCATCACGATTCATGACATCGAAGTGGATCGGGTCAACCACGTCGCCAAGGTCGCGGGACGAGAAATGAAACTGACCCCGACCGAGTTCCGGTTGCTCTGGACTCTCTCGCGGCAGCCGGGACGTCCCTTCGGACGGAATGAACTGATGGACCGCTGCCGCGGCGAAGATGCCAACGCCTTGGAGCGGACGATCGACGTTCACGTCCGCTCGCTCCGGCAGAAAATGGGAGAGGCGGCCGATCACATCGAGACGGTTCGCGGCGTCGGCTATCGGTTTCGAACCGAAGGGGGCGGTGAAGGGGACGCGAGCGGAGCCGATGTCGAACTGCCGTCGGCGTGAGACCCACTCGTCCGCCGCTAAGACACGGCAACCCGCGAACTGGTTGCCATGAAAGCAAACAACGCCCGCGAGGAACGGGCGTTGTTGTTTAGCGGTCAAAGAGTTGCGAGCTGATCGATCAGTAAGACATACTGCCGGGCATCGGCGCGCCGGTCGGCTTTCGCGGGTTCTTCTTATTTTTCTTGGCCTGGTCCTTCATGTATTGCTCCATCGCCTTGGGATCCATCATTTCCATGCCTGGCATCATTCCCCCCGGCATCGCGCCATCGAGCGCATTGGAGGGGACTTCCTCTTTGTTCTTGAGGTGCTCGAAGTCGGCTCGCTCGCCAGCCACGCGGCTGGCCAGCTCCTTGCGCTTCTGTTGCCCCATTTTCGGGTCGAGGAGCTTAAGGTCGCCCGATTCCTGCAGAATCAATGCCTCTCCCGTGAGGGCGAGAATGCCCTTGTTGGCCTTGGCGATCTTCAGATCGGGGTGAGCGGCCAGGGAAATGTCGCCAGTCCCCACGGCGTCTAGCAGCATGTCGTCGGTTGAAAACGTAACGGTTTCTTCCTTGAACGACGGCTTCGCGACGTTGAGCAAGAGGCTCTTCTTCGTTTCACCGATGAACTGACCCAGCGCGCCGACGCGGATGTTGTCCATCTTCATCGTTCCCATTTCCGCATCCCACTCGAACATTTCGAGCTCGGCCACGGCCCGACGGCTCGACTCATCGAGCTGATGGGGGTCGCGGTCGATTTTCTGCAGGAAGTAGGCGACTGTTTCCGGGACAATTGCCACCGGCGAAGGATTGCTCCAAGGGGTGTCTCGCAGTTCTCCTTCGACGATCGAACTGTCAACGACTGTTTCCAACGGTCGGCCATAGTTCGGATTGCGCAATTGCAGTTTCACGCGATACCGGTAAGCCACGCCCGGTTCGACCGCGAAGTCCAGGTAGCGAAACAGGAGTAAACGGCCGACGACAAGCAGCTTGGCCCGCAGTGCCTGCTGATCCTTGGGATTCAGCCCGCCTGGCGCGACCCCGCGGCCGGTGGGCATCCCCGGCACCGCGCGACCCGCTCCGCCGGGCATTCCCGGCGGCATCATCATGCCGGACTGTGCGTCCATCATCGATTGCTGAAGGCCGCTCATGGCGTCGGTGCCGAAATCACTGGTAAAGAGATCGGCTCCCATCTGGCGGAAGTCGCGCTGCAGGCCCGAGAATCCTCCCTTGGCAGGGCCCGTCTGCTTGCGAAGCCGAGCGGAGTAGCGGTCGTATTGTTCCTGGAGTTTTTCTTCCAGGAGTCGTTGCTGCTCCATTTCAGCCGGAGACAGCTTGAAGTTCTCGATCAGCGGATGCGTGGCGAAATCGTCCCAGTAGCCGAGGAGCCGCAGGGGCAAGGGCATGGTGATCGCCGTATCGGTCACTTCCGGTCGAACCGGGTCATAGTCGTAGTCGCTGGTTTCTTGCAGCACTTCCATGGCGGTTGAAACGTCGATCTGTTCCCAAGCTCCGGTCCAGGGATCATCACCCGGCACGGCTCGCTGACGTTCGAGGACGAAATCGACGATGGTCAATGCCATGCGAGCCTCTTCCTGGGTCTGAAGATTGAGCGCTCGCTGCACCTTTGTCAGTTGCTGGGCCAGCGGCCAGACGCCGCGGACCGCGACGAACCGAACCCCCCGTGGCTTCACGGACGGACCGCCCATCATCATCCCCTCGCCCATCATGCCGCCCATCTCGGGCATCGCCGCTCCGGTCATGCCGCCGGGCAAGGCTGTCATGGAACCGATCCCGCCGGGAATGCCGGGCACACCGGGGATTCCCGGAACGGCGGCTCCACCGCTGTCGAGTCCACCCGCGCCAAGTCCACCGGCCGAACCCGGAGTTCTCGCCTTGAACTCGCCGCGAGGTATAGCAGGGGCTCGCGCGCCGAGAGTTCCAGCAGCGGCCGCTTCAGCCGCATCTTCCCGTGCGTCCGTGCTCATCGAGCTACTTTGGGCAAGCTGGCCCTCGGGTGGAGCTTCAGCAACCGAAAGAATTGCCAATCCGGGGTCGGCTCGGAGATCCTCGACGGCCAGGTACTCGGCTTCCTTGGCCAATTCCTGCTTGCGATACAAAGGCCAGAACATGTTGGTCCCGAACTCAAAGGGCTGAGTCGGGAAGGGGCTCAAGAGGGCCTGCGACTTATCGGAAAAGTCGACCAGCGCGAATTCCTGCCGCTTGGCGTCCGGCCAAGTGGAATTCCGAATTTGCATCTCGGCCTTCTCGATGTTGGCGGAGATGGCATCGGGCGACTTATCGGTTCGCGCCCAGGATGTCCCGAACGCCAGCACTCCAAGGACCATGAGCACGACGACGCCGAAACCCAGCTTCTCGCCGTGCTGGATGAACAGATTCTTGAATCCGCCACCCTTCAGTTTTCCCAGCATGGCTTTCATGGCGATCCTCACTCATAAATGTCCGGGTGGTCAGATTCGACAATCCCGGTTGGTGCCGCGTGACTTGTTTGGGTCACCCTTTTCGTGGTGACGGTGATTCGGTGACTGTTGGATTCGCTTCTCGAAGGCGTTCGCGCGGTCGAATTCCTGCTACTGACCGCCGGGTTCCTGGGGCGCCGCCGCAGGTGGTGGCGCGGGCTCGGACGGCGGTGTCGTCGCTGGCGGTGTGGCCGGTGCCTCGGCGGGTGCCGAGGGTGCCGGATTCGCGGGGACAGCTGCCGGATCTGCTGGCGCGGCCGGGTCGGCTGGCGTGGCTGGCACGGCTGCCGGATCGGGTTCCGTCAGCGGAGTCGCTGCCGGATCAGCCGGGGCAACGGCTCCCGAATCGGTTGTCCCGGCGGCAGCCGCCGCGTCGGCCTGCTCAGCCGATTCCGCTTCGGGCGAACCTTCCGGCGGTTTGAACAGATAGATCAGGCCCGCCATCGTCACCTGGGCCATCATCGGGTCGCTGATGGCCGTCTGGAACAGGGCCTGCGTCGTGGCCAGCTTCTGCGCCGCGTCCGGATCAAAGGCCGAACCGGCTCCCGGAGCCAGATCGTCCGGCAATCCCGAAGAAAAAGATCCGCCGCTGACGTCCGCGAGTGAATCCTGGAAGTCGGCTGAACTGCCTCCGCCGCCAAAGGCGGGCATCGGATTGCTAAATTGACCCACGCCGAGGCCAGGAGACATGCCTCCACTCGACAGACCCCCACTGGACATGCCGCCAGCCATCATGCCGCCCATGCCGCCGCCGGATGACGGAGAATCATCGTTGACTCGCGAAACCTGAACACGGACGATTTCCACGGGCCACGGGGATCGATTACTGGCCGTCAACTCGGCAATCAACTGCGGCACGCGGCGGTGATCCATGATGACAGACAGATAGAAGCCTCGCGTCTTGTAGGGGAGGGCGTCTTCGTCATCGATATATCGCCTGGGAGGTGTAGCGGTCGCCCCCCCTCCCCCCATGCCGCCATCCGCCATGGCGTCTGCCATGTCCGCCGCCATTCCGGTGGACATTCCACCCCCGCCACCGAAGCCGCCGCCACCTTCCGTGCCGCCGGCATTACCAAACTCTTCTGTGGGCTTGAAGTCGGCCGGGGTCGTTCCGAATGACCCACCTGTGCGGGCTCCAGCGCCTCCGAAACCGGCGCCACCGGCACCGGACATGGATTCGGCGAGACCACCCATGGCGCCGCTATCGATCGCTCCGCCACCTTCCATGGCGCCCATCTGCGTCGCGGACTGCCCGATGGTCGATCGATCGCCCCCCATCAACTGGAGTTTCTGAATGATGAAAATGGAGGCGTCCTGCAGGGTTCCGTCGGGAACATTCACTTCGCGAATCGCCTGGAGAATGGGCTTATAGAGCCAAAGATCCTCCTGGGCTTCCCACATTTCCTGCGAGGTCGGGGGCAAGTCGCCCCACTTGCGATGCGGGAAGTTCATGAACGGAAACGAGACGATCCCCGATCCATCCGGAAAGCCTTCCAGCGGACGCACCGTCAACCAGGTGTCGCGAACCTGGTACATGTAACGATTGCGATAGGCTTCGCGGGCAATGGGAGGAAACTCGCCTCGATAGGGCGTCTGAGCGACAAAATTGAGAATCGTTTCCGGCCAGGTCATCACCGCCGCCTGCCGCTGCCATAGCCAGTTCCGCGACTGTTTGACGAGCCGCTCCTGCTGCTGGTTGATCTCGCTCAGTTGCGTGGACCAACTGTCATTGGGAACCTCGGCCCCGATGTTCGTTTTCGATTCCGCGTCGGAAATGGCCTTGGTGCGAGTCTCGATCGTGGCGGCCATCGATCCGGTCGCCATCCACCACCCCACCAGCGAGATAATCATCGCCAGGCCGAGCAGAATCCAGAACTTCTGCTTGAGAATGGGTTGCAGCTTGTCCATGTCGTCCAGGTCCTTAGCGGGTCAACGTTCCGTTTCGCCACGTGTCTTATAAATTTCCGGTTCGTCACGCGAACAGGGTCTTGTCACCTACGTTTGGTCACTGGCTCACATCACCGGTTGCTGCGGGAGCAGCCGCGGGATCGGCGACCGGATTTGCTGCCGGATCGGTTGCAGGAGCAGCCGCAGGAGTCGCCCCCGGATCGGCCGCGGCATCCGGAGCCGGTGTTTCCTCCGTGGCTGCTTCCTGTCCGGGCGGCTGCTGGAGGCGATCCTTGGGAGGCGTCGGCTTCCAAGCGAACTGCACAATGAAATTCGACTGCGGAATCTGCACCGCGCCCGCACTCGATCCGCCTGGCTGGCCCGGCAGCCCCGTGGGCATGGGAAGTCCGGTCGGCATCGGAAACGCCGCTCCCGGGCGCCCCGCGCCGGGGAAGGCGCCCGTCGGCATCGGAAGGCCGGGACTAAAGGCGGCGCCCGGTCGCATTCCTCCGGCTCCCGGAGCCTGGACCATGCGATTTCCCTGTGGGTAGAAGGTCACGTAGTTCGGCGGCAGAGACTTGGTCAGCGTCGCGTGCGAGATGCCGATCTGCCCGACCGGCGTCTCTCCCACTTTGTTCCCGTTCGCATCGAGGACATCGACTTTCCAGTCCTGCAACTTCTTCAGGAAGTGCTCGATCACATAGCCGCTGCCCTGGCCGGTGTTCACGTTTTTGTCTTCGTGGTGATAGTGAACCCCTTGCAGCGTGAAGACATAGCCGGCTCCGGACGGAGCCGTCGCCTGATCTTCCTTGGTCATGTAGGTCTTCGCGTTTTCGGAGATTTTTCGGGCGTCGCCATACCAGGTGCTCAGATCGGAGAGCTTCTCGGCGGTGATCGACTTCAGCGAGATGCGATTCATGAGCGTGATTTCGCTCTGGTCGAGCTCGCGGCCCACATCGCGCGGCAGGCAGTCGTTGATCGCCTTGTAGACTTCCAGCCACAGTTCGCGCGAATCGAGGGAGGTCACAAGCTTACCCCCTTGCTCCCGCGCGGTCTTATTGCGGCCCTCTTCGCCGGAATACTTCGACTTCAGCCCGTTCGCCTTCGTTTCGAGATTGCCCGCGGCGGTTTCCACTTCGCCGAACCGCGCCGTGCTGACCGAGTCGAGGACGCTGGCGTAGCCCGCGGCAGACAGCGACAACCCAACAAGCAGCGATGCCGCCGCCGCGACCGCCCAAGGCTTCTTCCGGCGGATGGTTCGCTCGAGGGCGATTTCGGGCGGAAGGAGCGAGGTCTTCATGTTGACGACCCCGAGTCCCTGGAGCGCGAGGCCGTAGGGGACCGTGAACGTCATCAGGTTGTCCTGGAAGAGCGGGGCCGTCAGCACGTTGTCCCCGACGAGGCCCGGGAACTGGTCGACGCGTTCCACTTCGTATTGCAGGTTCTGCTGGAGGAACTTCTGCAAACCGGCCAGCTTGAAGCCGTTGCCCACGCCGATCAGTTTGCTGATCTTCGCCTGGCGATTGACGCTGGCAAAGTAGCCGATCGAGCGCTGAATTTCGGAGACATAATCGTTGAAGATCGGCCGCAGCGCCTGGAAGACGGCGCGGGGGTCGGGCGAACGGGTGGCGTTGCACTTGAGATGTTCCGCCTTGGCGAAGGTGAGTTTCATTTCCTTCGTCAGCGCCCGCGTGAAATGGTTTCCGCCGAGCGGAACATTTCGAATCCAGATCTTCTGACCGTTGGTGACCAGGAGGCTGGTGTTGTCGGCCCCCATGTCGAGCAGGACGACGTACTCCTCCTTGGCCGTCGTGTCGCCTTCCAGCCGATAGCCGTAGTGGTCATACCACAGGTAGTTGAATTGCGCCAGCGGGGCGATCTGCACCAGTTCCAACTCGACCTTGCGATCGAGGAATGGCTGCAAATGGTGTTGGACCTGATCGCGCTTCATCGCGAACAGCCCCACTTCCGCATCTAGAAGGTATCCCCCCTCTTCAATGCCAGAACCCATCACCTGCCAGTCCCAGATCACCTCTTCCAGAGCGAAGGGGATCTGCTGGCGAGCCTCGTACTTGACGATCTCGGCGACCTTCGAGCCCTCGACAGGGGGCATCTGAATGAACTTCGCCAGGGCCGTCTGCCCGGGCAGGCCGATCACCACCGTGTCGCCGCCCAGTTGATTGCGGGAAAGAAAGGTGTTGACCGCTTCGGCGATCAACTCGTCGGGAGAAGCATCCGGCTGGCTGAGGAGTTTTGCGTGGGGGACGTAATCGAACGCGGCGGCGATGACCTGGCCAGCGGATTCCGCATATCGCAGCCGGATCGCCTTCAACCCGGCATTTCCGATCTCAATACCCCAGACGGCCTGCATATCTGCCATGGTGGACCTCAATGCCAACATCCTCGACCGGGTCACAATGGAACCCGCGCAAGGACTATTATTGAACGGAATCGGATTTGAAACTCGAAACTGTCACCGACTCGATGTCGAAACTGACAAAACCGGGCGAGCGCCCTGGTGTTTCCGCCGCGCGACCGCGCTTCCGCAGAACCGTGTAACCTTTTTTCTAGACTACCCTTACGTTTTGCCGAAAGTCAACCAGAAAAGCCTGTTGCCCGCATGCTCTCTTCCTCAGGTTACGCAGCCTGAAGGCGTTTTGCGGGTGCGTTTTGATTCTTCCGTCATTCCAGCCCGCCGATTTGATCGAACCCGTACAACTGGCCCTCAAAAGGGCCGTTCGTTTGCCTTGGATTGGCTTCCAGAGCGGATGACCGCTTGTCCCCGGCGCCCCCGGATACGTCTTCCAGTGTTTGAGACGATACTCCGGCAGAAAGAGTTCCCAAAAGTGACTCTTGGCTCCATCAAAACCGAGGGCGGATCGCGGGCTCCGTGTCGGGCGGCTATAGTGAAGGACCAGAAGCTCCACGACTTGTAATGAATTTATTTATAGTTGTTTTCTGTTTCTCATTGCTTTGTTGCCTCCCTGTTTGGCCGCTTGAACTGCCATGGCACTCCACGACATTGTGATTCTCGTTCCCTGCCACAGTCTGGAGGATTTCCCCAGCGAACTGGCGGACGGCCCGGCGGAGAGTTTGCTCAATTCCTTCTGTGTCGCCTGGCACCCGGTTTTGCTGGCGACTGCCGGAACGATGCCACGCTGGCATCGCGCCGATGAACCGCCGGCCCCGGGGCCGGGACAAATCTTCCTCGTTTCGTCCGCTGTTTTTGACTGGCTGCCACACGGCTGGGTCGACTCGGCTCGGGAAGCAGGGGCAATCGTTCTTGCCGAGCATGTTGGTCGGGAAGACTGGCTTACGGCCCTGAACAGCGCTGTGTCCATTGCGCCGGACCTGTCCCCGGAACGCGTGGCTGACTTCCTGGCGCTCGGGCTGACCTGGTTGCTTGTCGAATTGACGACCCGGCATATGCGCAGTTTCGACAGTGTCGATGAGATCCGCCTGCAAAATCGCGCGGTGGGAGCCGCGCGCGCCTTTCTGGAGCACGACGCCGAAACGACACACCTGCATCTGGCCGGGGCATTTGAAGTCTTGCAGGAAGGGCGCGAGCGGTTCTACCCGGCTGAGTGCTACCTGCTTGACCTGTGCCTCTTGCACGGGGAATCGGCCGGTGAGCCGTTGTCGGCACTCTTGAATCGATCGACGCCGATCAACGTGTTGTGTACTGCGGGTGATCTGAATCGAATCCTCACGACTGCTCCTGAAGTCCGAGAATCGTTGCGGGCAGCCGTCGACAGCGGCCGGGCTGCTTGTGTTGGTGGCGAACGGAGCGAACTCCCCAGCCCACTTGTGCCGCTCGTCCTTTGGCTGGCCGATCTGGAGGCGGGTCGCGCGACGTTTCTCGAGCAGACGGGGCGCGCGCCGAAGATCTGGGGACGTCGCGCGTTTGGCCTGACAAATGCCTTGCCGCAGTTTCTTCGGCACTTTGGCTACATCGGGGCGTTGCACGTCGTCCTTGATGACGGCCTGTATCCCGACTTTGAATACACCCGGTTCCGCTGGCAGGGGCGCGATGGCACGGTTTTGGATGCCGGCAGCCGCATTCCGCTCGCGGCGGATTCTTCGTCCGGATTTCTGCGGTTTCCCGCGCGGCTCGCTGAGTCGATGGACCACGACCAGGTTGCGGGAATTTGCTTTGCCCGTTGGCCGGAACTGACCAAGCCCTGGATCGACGATCTGATTCGCGCTGCCTCGTATGCGCCCGTGCTGGGCCAGTGGGCGACGTTCGATCATCTCTTTCAGCGATCCGCGTCGACGGGGCGACTCGCCAGTTACAAAGCTGGCGAATACATCTCGCCGTATCTGTTCCAGTCCGCGGCGCGGCGGTTTGTCGATCCCATCGATCGCCTGACTAAACTGCACCGCAACAGCCGTCGGTTGCAGGACGGACTCTGGTGTCGTGGGCTTCGCGCCTGGCTCCTTTCGCAAGCCGTTGATCCAGCCGTCGAAGCCAATTGGAGCGCCAAGCTCGCGGAAGGGCTCACGACAGCCGAACTCGGTGACTCTGCCGATCTGTCCGAAGAACTCGACCGGTTCGTCAACGATTCGGCTCGTGGACTGGCGGACTTGATTGTCGGATCCAAAGGGGGGCAACCGGGGCGACTGATTCTCAATCCGCTGCCGCATCCGCGACGTGTCGCTGTGCGATTGGACAGACTTACCAGCCTGCCGAAGCCCGAATCGCCCATTCTGGGACGGCAGTGGATCAATCGGAACGAGGGATCGGCACTCTGCCTGGTGGATCTCCCCGCGTTTGGATTCGCCTATCTTCCAGACGATGGGCAGGGGCCAGCCCCGGCCGCCCCGAAGACTCCGCTCGCGGATGACAATGGTGTTTTGCGGAACGAAAAGTTCGAGGTCAGTCTCAGCAGCGCCACTGGCGGGATTGCCCAGATTCGCCCCCACAATCGGCGGGCCAACTATCTGAGCCAGCAGATTTCTTACCGGTTTCCGCGTGAGCGGGTGCTGCCGATCGCCCATGAGGACGACATCCCGACCAGAACGGCCTACGCCGAAATGAAGGCTGTCGGGCGAAAGGTTCTGTCAGCCGGGCCGCTGATGGGGGAAATCGAGACATGGGGCCAGGTGATCGACCAGACCAACGGGGCAGCGCTCGCCGAGTTTCGGCAGATCACGCGCGTCTATCTGGGAAAACCCATCGTCGAGATCGACCTGGAGCTGACCGAACGCAAAGCCACCGATGGCGATCCGTGGAACAACTGCTTCGTCGCCCGATTCGCCTGGAACGACAGCGGTGCCGCCGTCACGCGAAGCGTTTGGCATGGAGCACAAGGATTCGCGGGGGAGCGTTTCGACTCGATCGACTATATCGAAGTGGCTTCCGAGTCGGAGCGAGTCACCATCATTCCGCATGGGCTGATGTTTCATCGCTCATCCGGGCCGCGCATGGTCGACACGATTCTGGCAACGACGCACGACCGGCAGACTCGGTTCCGGTTCACCATCGCGATTGACGAAAGCTATCCGCTCGCGGCCGCGTGGGATGCGATGTCGGAACCGCTCATCGTGCCGGTCTCGGGTCCGCCGTCGTCCGGGGCCGCCGGCTGGCTGTTGGCGATCGATGCCAGGAACGTGCAGGTACTGCGCGTCCTGCCGGAGGTTCGTGTCGTGGACGGGAAGCCGTCGTTCCGTGTGACATTACGGCTTCTGGAAACCGAGGGAATGACGCGAACGATCCATGTGACGCCGTTCCGGCAGCCCCGGGCTGGCCGCAAGGTGAATGCGGCTGGCGAGAACATGATCGAATTGACGTTCGATGCCGATGCCGTCGTGGTCTCCCTGAGCCCGTTTGAACTGGCCGATATCGAACTCGATTTCGATTAGCGCCTTGTTTGTTAAGGTCATCTTGGAGTGTGCCACTGGCTCTGACAGTGCTCTTCGGAAAACAGGACTCAAAAGCGATCTTCGCGGATTCATAAGGCAGACCGAACTCATGATCGTGACGATCGACGGACCGGCGGGAACCGGCAAGAGCACCGTTGCTCGCGGTCTGGCCGAGCGTCTCGGGTTTGCGTTTCTGAATACCGGGGCGATGTATCGCGGCGTCGCACTGGCATGTTTGCGAGGCGGGTTCGATCCCAGCGATGAGCCCTCCGTCGGCAGACTCCTGTCGGAACTGGTTCTGTCTTTCTCGCAGGACCGGTTGCTGCTCGATGGCGAAGACGTCGCGGACCAGATTCGGGATGTCTCCGTCACCGATGCGGCCTCATTGGTGGCTGCGCTCCCGTCCGTGCGGCAGGCGCTTGTTTTGCAGCAACAGCGAATTGGGGAAGGGACCGACCTCGTGACCGAAGGTCGCGATCAGGGGACGGTGGTGTTTCCGCATGCCGAGTGCAAATTCTTTCTGACCGCCAGCCCCGAAGTCCGTGCATTACGGCGGGTCGAAGAGATGCGGCGTAAGGGGGTCACGGCGGAATTTGAGGACATCCTTTCGCAGCAGCAGTTGCGCGATCAGCGCGACGAGTCCCGCGCCCATGGTCCGCTTCGTCCGGCCGAGGACGCCATCACGATCAACACCTCGGCCGTGTCGGCTTCCGATGTGCTCGACCAGCTCGAAGCTGTCGTCCGTAGCAAGTTACTGCAACGACGTTAACCGCTACCACGTTCAGAGTGGCAGACCGCCGAACTGCCGCACGGCTTCGTAGACCACCGTGTTGACCGTGCTCGCCAGATTCAAGCTGCGCACGGCCGGGCGCATCGGCAGTTCGAGCGTTCGCGAGTGATGCTGCTCCATCAGGGATCGCGGCAGGCCACGTGTCTCGCTCCCGAAGACCAGCACGTCTCCAATGGCGAAATCAGCGTCCCAAACGAGACGCCCGGCAGGATTGTCGACGAACCACATCGGCCGATTGCCCAGTTCACGGCAGATGTCGTTCCACGAGTCGACCACCTGGTAATCGAGTTGGTCCCAGTAGTCCATTCCCGCCCGGCGGAGATGGCGCTCGTCCAGTTGAAAGCCGAGCGGCCGGATCAACCACAGCTTGGCCCCCACGGCGACGCACGTGCGGCCGATATTCCCCGTGTTCTGGGGAATGTCGGGCTGATGGAGGACGACATGGAGCAGGGGAGAGGAAGCCACTTCAAGACGCGCCCGACGCCGAGTGCAACTGCTCCTCGCGAAGTTTTCGCAGGTCTGCCAGCAGGGTCTCCATGTCTGTTTCCGGCTGCTGGAGTTTTTCAGCCGCGTAATCGCCGTGGCAGGCTCCGAGAAGATGGAGAAAGCGAATGAGTCCAGCCGGGCCAAGCGCGCTGGAGACCGCGCTCATTCCCAATCGACGGACTTCGTCATCCGACAATTCGTCGAGTTCACTCAGCCGCATGTTCTTGTGTCTCCCTCAGCCATTCGACCGGGTTCAGAACCTTCAGTGCCAGCGAGGGCAACCGCTGGCACCGTCGCACCAACCGGTCATCTACCGTCAGGAACTGGTCGCAATTGGCTGCCATCGCGACAAGAAGATGAATGGCATCCGCCCCGCCCAACGAAACATTCGTGAAATCATTGGGCACGGCCGTTCCGTCCAGATCAACAGTGTACCATTCCCCGACACTCTCCAAGAGAATTTCCACGGCGGTTCGGCGATTTGCGTCTCGGATTCGCGAGACTTCGAGCCGGATGAGATCGCTGGCTACCCAAGTCACCTCGCCTACCGTCACCGAGTCCAGGAGCACCTGGATTGCACGAGTTTCCTGTCGCACCCGTTCGGAAGCCTGATCGTCAAACGCACGGTTGATGCAGCAGGTATCGAGATAAACCCGCATCGCATGTCACTCCGAATCATCGTGTGAAGGCACGCTCACGAGACAAGCAACTTGTTCCCAGAACCCTGGCGAAATGTCCGCCGGTCCCGATTCAATCACCTTGGCCAGCGCCTCGTGGGGGTCTATCCGCCGGACACGCGCGATGGCTCCCGCTGCCACGCAGAGGCTACGGCTGAGACCTGCACTGCACGCGATCAGTGTCGGAACCTCACGTTGGAGAAGATTCGCCGCCTTTTCTATCGCCAGCTCAACTTTCCAGTTCGTATTCGAGGCGTCGTCCGCAAGCGGAAGGCGGAAGTACATCAGGCTTCTCGGAAGTGTGGAAACCGGTTCTTCCTCCGCAACGTCGATGACCGCCTCGATACCTTTGTCGAAAATCGAGGCCGGTTTTCGCAGGTCTCCGGCGTTTCCGATCCAGAGTGAAGTGCCGTGGACTTGTCGCATGGTCTACGGCCTATCGTCGGCGGTTGAAGAGCGCGTAGTAGACGACTCCCGCCGCAATCAGTCCCAGGACGCCCACCGATTCCTGCCATTGTTCGAGCAGCATGCCGACGAAAACGGCGAGGTAGGCTGCGATCATGAGGGCGGGGGTGACCGGGTATCCCCACGTGCGATAGGGGCGTGCCGCGTGCGGGTGTTTGCGCCGCAGGACGTACACGGCCGCGACGGTCAGGCTGTAGAAGATCAGTCCCGCGCAGATGACCGAATCGGTCAGCCCGTCGAAGGCGGCTTTCGGGTCGTCCTTCCAAGTGTAGAACAGCACGATCAGGGTGACGGTCCAGGCCGCCTGCAACAGGATCGCGTTTGCCGGCGTTTCGAAGACGTCATGCACGCGATGAATCGATGCGGGCAGAAGACCATCCCGGGCGATGGCCAGATAAATCCGCGGGCCGACAATCATGTTGGAGTTGGTGGCTCCGAACGTGGAGCACATGACGCCGAGGGCCGCGATGTTCCGCCCGGTCTCGCCGAACATCACCTGAAACACGTCCGCGGCGACGGTCTTCGTCTCAGCGATTTGTGGCATGGACAGGACGAAGTGATAGCCGAGATTCGCCCCGACGTAGACGGTGATGATGACGCTGAGGCCAACGATGAGAGCCAGCGGCAGGTTCCGTTCGGGATTGCGAATGTCTTCCGCGACCGGGCCGATATTGATCCACCCATCATAGGCCCACATTACGGCCACCATCGCCAGGCCCAGGCCCCGCAGAAAGTCGCCTGACACTCCGCCTCGCCAGAGGGGCGTCATGTTTTCGGGATGCGCGTGACCCAACAGAACGGGGAGGGTAATGATGAGCCCGAGAAAAGCCACCTTGGCCACCGTTGCCACGTTCTGCACGGCGGCTCCCCAGCGGGTGCTGAAGAGACTGATCGCCGACAGGCCGATGACAATCAGGCTCGCCAGCGACGCCTGCTGAAACCGCGTGATCGGCACAACCTGATCGAGGTAGATGACCGTCGCGGAGGCAAGCGCCCCGATCGACCCGGTCCGCACGACCCAGAATTCCGTCCAACCCCAAAGAAAGCCCACCGGCTTGCCGAAGGCTTCGCGCAGATAAACGTAAGGCCCCCCGGCATGCGGATACATGGCCGCCAGTTCGCCCATTGCCAGCGATCCCGCAAGCGTCACCAGGCCGACGAGAGCCCACACGCCAATGATCGGCCCGAACCCCCATGCCTGGAGAGCCGCGTCGACGTTCCCCACCTTCAGAAAGATACCGCTGCCGATGATCGACCCGACGACCACCATCGTCGCGCTGAACAACCCCAGCACACGCGGGAGAGAGCGGGGCGCCAACGGATCAACAGGCCCGGGCGGTTGCCCCTCGACGGTGTGGGGTGAGTTCATGAAGGCTCCAAAGGGCTTCGAGCAATGCCATCGCCGGTCATGACTTCGGAAGACTTCGTCACTTTGTCGCCGTTACCGCGACGGCCTGACTACCCCCAGCCGTCCGGCGGAACAACTCTACGAGCGGACATGAAAAGCCGGGAAGTCGCGTGCTGACTAGCTGGTCGTCGGGGCCAAAAATCTTGACTTCCAACGGGCTCTCGTAACGGTAAACCGTTCGCGCTTCGGGGTGAACATGCCAGACTTCTTCGACCCCGACGCGGAAGTACTCGAGCATCTTTTCCATCACCTCGCGCGAGGTTTCGTTCGGGCTGATCACCTCGACAGCGATCGTGGGAATGACGTCCCAGTCGCCCGTCTCCGGAATCTCCCGATCGAGAGGCCACCGCTCAGCCGAGACAAAGGCGACATCAGGACGCCGGCGAAGATTCGCCTCGTTGTCCAGAATGAGAAGCGCCTCGATGACGGCCCGGCCGAGTTGATGATCTCTCAGGTGTGCCGCGAGACGAAAAAAAAGTTGGTTCGCGACCAGCGTCGAAAAGATGCTCATCGGCGGCAACTCCACGTGTTCCCCGTTGACGACCTCGTACAACGGCTCTTCCGACGTTCTGGCGGGAACGGGCGTTTCTACGACAGTGCTGGTGGACATAACCGTGCTCTCGTGATGATGAATCGACTTCTCGATCTTACCGGGCCGTCCGATTGATGACGATAATTCCAGGGGAAAATCGACGAATGGACCGGCGATGCCATCGCCGGCTTTTGTGTCATTTCACGACGCTCATCCACAACGGGAATTTTGCCTCGCCGACGATCACCGACTTCGCTTCTGCGGGCGGGGTGTCGGCGGTTAGTTCATCGGCCAGAGTTTCGCCGCGGATGTAGTCGCTCCAGGTGGCGAGCATGTCGGCGATCGCGGTGTCGTCCGACTGGTAACCGACGCGAATCCGCTGTTCGATTTCCAGATCGGCGTCCTTCCGCAACTGCTGGATGTGCCGGACCAGATCGCGGGCCATTCCTTCGTGGAGCAGGGGAGTGTCGAGCGTCGTGAACAGGGCCACGGTCAACTCGCCATCCGTTTCGCTCACCCAGCCGTCGGCGTGTTCCTTGTCGATGTGAACATCCTCGGCGACCAACTCAATGGCCGTCTCGCTGACCTCGACGTTGACGGTTCCGCCAGCCGACAGCGGTGCGAGCGTTTCGGTGGGGAGTTCCGGAATCAGCTTTCGCAGGTCATTCAGATAACGGCCGTGCTTCTTTCCGAGCGATGCAGGGTTTGCCCGGTATTTGAGCGTGACGATGTCACTCGCCGATTCACCGAAAGAAAGCTCCTTCACGTTCAATTCGTCGCGAATCACGTCCTGCATGATGCCCGCCCGCTGACGGGCCGACTCATCGGCGTGGATGACACGCACTTCGCGCAATGGCTGTCGGACCCGGCGATCGGCTGTTTCTCGCAGGCGGTGGCCCAGCCGAACGACCCGCTGGGCCAGGTCGGTCAGGGCGACTGTTTCCGGTTCGACGCAGCCGCTCCATGCCGGATCATTCGGTTGCGGATACTCGCACAGATGAACGCTTTCCGCGGCTGACTTGTCCCAACTGGCGACGAGGTTGCCATACATGCGTTCGGCGAGGAACGGCGTCATGGGGGCCATCAACTTGGCGAGCGTGGTCAAGACGGTGTAGAGCGTCTGGTACGCGGCCAGCTTGTCGCGGTCGCCGACGTCCTTCGACCGCCAGAAGCGCCGCCGGTTCCGACGGATGTACCAGTTCGACAGGTCGTCGACGAAGCGCGCGATCGCGTCGCAGGCGGCCGGGGAGTCGTAGCCCTCGAACGCCGCGCGGACCTTACCGACGACCTCGTTCAGCCGGGTCAGAATCCAGCGATCGATGCTCTGCCGCTCGGCTCCCGGCACCTGGGCCGCGCTGGGGTCGAAGCCATCGAGTCGGGCGTAATTGACGAAGAATGCGTAGGAATTCCACAGCGGAATGAGAACCTGCCGACGGACTTCGTCGCTGGGGCCGCTTGTCACCAAGCAGGTCTCGACGCCGTCGATCGTTCGGTTGGTGGGGCCATTCACCGTCGGCAGCGTCACCTTCTGGTCGGGGTGGCGAGTGCCGAATTTCAGGTCGATTGCCGGGTTCTGCGCGAGGTACATCCACCGCATCGTGTCGACGCCGAGCTGCTCGGCTGCTTCCTCGAACCAGATGGCCGTGCCGTCCGACTTGTGCATTGGCTTACCGGCTTCGTTCATAACGAGGCGATGGCCGAGCAGCGTCCGGAACGGCTTCTTTTCCTCGGCGTCGTCGGTCTCGCCGTGTCGCATCATCGTCGACAGGGCGAGCATCGAATAGAACCAGTTGCGGAACTGGCCGGGGAAGCACTCCGTCACGAGGTCGGCGGGATACCACTTCTTCCAGAATTCGTGTTCGGGATCGAAGTTGTAGCCCATCGTCGAAAAAGGCACGATTCCCGCGTCCAGCCAAGGATTGCCGACGTCTGGAATGCGGCTGAGCGTGGCGCCGGTCGTCGTGCTCTTGATCTTGACCGCGTCGATCCAGGGCTTATGGGGCGTGTGCCCTTCGAACGCATCCCAGCCTTCGACGGCGCGCTCCTTCAGTTCCGCGAGCGAACCGATGACCTCGAAGTCGCTGGGATTATCGGGGTTGATCCAGATCGGCAGCGCCAGGCCCCAGAATCGCTTCTTGGAGATCATCCAGTCGCGCATGTTCGTGAGCCATTCGGTCTCGCGCTCGCGACCCTGGATCGAATCGGGCAGCCAGTCGATCTTCTGGACGACGTCGATGATCTCCTGCCGCCAGTCCATGTTGATGAACCACTCATCGACCAGCCGGAAGACGAGTTCATCGCCGGTCCGCCAGCAGAACGGGTAGATGTGGGGATACTGCTCGACCGCGACGAGCAGCCCTTTCTCTTTGAGCTGCTCGATCACCAGATCGACGGTCTCTGGCGCGACGGCGTTCTTGCCGGTGAAGGGGCCAAAGCCCTCCTGGAATGTGCCGTCTTCGCCGAGGGGGGCGATGCTGACCAGACCATTGGCCATGCCGATCTGGTGGTCGATGTCGCCGCAGCCGGGAGCACTATGGACGATGCCCGTTCCTTCGCCAGCCGAGACGTTAGCATTCCCCTTGAAGTCGCGTCCGCCGTCGATGACACGATGGCATTCGATGCCGTTGCGCCCGGCTGAGTCCTTGTCGATCGGTTCGGAGGGATAGCCGCCCTCCATTGACTGAGCCTCCAGATCATCGAACGGACCGGCATACTTCCAGCCGATCATGTCGCGGCCGAAGACGGTGCCGACGATTTCATAGCCGCCCTGTTCCTTGAAGAACTGGCCGATTGTTTTCAGCTTTGGCGTTCCCTTGGGCCACGCCCATTCCGGACGGCCGAAACCTTCCTTGAACTCTTTTGCCAGCCGCTGGAACTCGACGCAGTCCTTTGCCACGTAATAGATGGCCCCGTCACGCTTCGCCTGGAGTTGGACATACTCCAGGTCGGGATTGACCATCGCCGCCACGTTGCTCGTGAGTGTCCACGGCGTGGTGGTCCAGACGAGCAAGTATTCCTGATGAGAAGCCGTCGACGCTGTCGACGGTTCTTTGGGGACCGCCATCGGCGATGGCGGCTTTTCAAGGATCGGAAACCGCACGAAAAGCGCCCGGTGGACGGTTAATTTCCGTCCGTCGGCGACTTCCATCTGCGAGTACGCGCTGCCGCCGCGGCCCGACCAGGGCATGACGTCGTAACCGCGATAGACCTTTTTCCGCTCGAAGCACTTCTTGAGGAACGTCCAGATCGTCTCGTTGTTGTCGGTCGAGAAGGTGAAGTAGCTCCCGCCCCAGGCCGGGTTGCCCAACCGGGCCACCAGTTCTTCGGCAGTGCCGGTCTCGGTCTGGCCGCTGGGCGTGGTGATCGTCACGATCTTGTCGGTGCCGATGGCTTCGGCCAGTTGGCGTAACTGGGCGGGGTCGTCCCAGTCCATCCAGTAACCGAGCCGCTGCGATTGTTCGGTCTGAACGCTGGCATACTTGAGGACGCGCTTCTTGCACTCCCAGACGAACTTGTCGATGCCGTAGGCTTCGATGGCTGACTTGGCCCCCAGGCCCAACTGTTTTTCGACTTCGACTTCGACCCACAGGCCCTGGCAGTCGAAGCCGTTCTGGTAGCGCAGTTCGCGGCCGTTCATCGCCCAGAACCGCTGGTAGGCGTCTTTGTAGGTGCGACCCCACGCGTGGTGGACGCCCATCGGGTTATTCGCGGTGATCGGCCCGTCGAGAAAACTCCAAGTCGGCTTTCCCGCGTTCTGCTGCCGCAACTTCGTGAAAATGCCGCGTTCGTTCCAGAACCGCAGCACGTCATGCTCGCCCGCGACGAAATCCGACTCGCCCACCTTCTCAAACATCTGCACATACCTTGCCGACGCACGGAGGCGGCTCCCCCATGCCTGTTTTGCTGTCCAACCCGTTGCCCGGCCTTCCGACGACGGAGAATCCGGTCAGGATCGAGCATGATACGCAACTGCTCGCCAATCACCAACTTGAAGTGAATCTTGGGCCGCAGCGCCGGACCGCCGACAGCGTCGTCGGCTATTCAGGGGAAGGCTTGCCAGATGATGGGGGGGCGTGGTTTCATGAAGTGTGGCCGCAGGGTGAAGGGTTCCAGAGAACCCGGTCATTCGGAAGCAACGGCCGGAAAGCGAGTGAACTGCCATGCCGACATACGTTTATGAAATCCTGGACGACGATGGCGAAGCCGTGGGGATGTTCGAAATCATCCAGGCGTTCTCCGAAGCCCCGCTCACCACGCACCCTGAAACCGGGCAAAAGGTCCAGCGGGTGATTCAGCCGCCGTTCATTGGCGGCACGTGGTCCGAGAGCCACATGCACAAAAGCTCCCGCGACGACAAGAAGCTCGAGCAGTTGGGCTTCACCAAGTACGTGAAGGCGGGCGACGGCATCTACGAGAAACGAGCCGGGAAGGGCCCGCGGACGATCTCGAAAGATGCTCCGATTACGGCGAAAGACTTGAAGGGGAAGGGGAGGAATGATTGAGAGAAGCCGCGAGCGGCCAGCTTCCAGCCGCCAGCGGAAGACATCATTCCGCTTTCAGCTTCTCCAGCAACGCGGCCACTTTTTCGCCGATGAGGTCGCGGACTTTGGCGAACTCTTCTGGCGGCATTTCCTTCGGGTCGGGGATCTGCCAGTCTTCGCGATGACTAGCCCGCAGGTTCGGGCATTCGTCGCCACAGCCCATCGTGATGGCTGCGGCGAACTCGACTCCTTCCAGTTCGCTGGTCGACTTGGACCGATGAGTGGCGAGGTCGTAGCCGAGTTCCTGCATCGCCGCAATTGCCTTGGGATTTACCTTTCCCGAGGGTCGCGACCCCGCGCTGTACGCAACGATGGAGTCGCCTCCGTACAGGCGGGCGAACGCTTCGGCCATCTGGCTACGATTGCTGTTTTCGACGCAAACGAAGACCACGTTTCGCGGCTTTGGTGTCATCGCGGTTCCGTCTCCGGGGCTGGGGGACTGGCCGGGTGAAGTAGTTCGTGAAGCACGACGGCGGCGATCGCGCCGAGCGTCGTGGCAACGAGGTAAATCCACAGGGAACCGAGTCGGCCGCTGGCCACGGCTGGCCCGAGCGAACGAGCCGGGTTCATCGAGGCTCCGCAAATCGGGCCGGCGAACATCGCTTCGAGGGCGACCGTTCCTCCGATGGCCACGCTCGCGAGCAAGCCCTTCTCGCGCGGCCCGGTGGCGACGGCGAGGATCACCAGCATGAGGGCCGCCGTCAGGATGAATTCCAGCAGGAACGACTGATTCCAACTTCCTGCGGGGTTCGCGCCGCCGAGCGTTGGGTGGTCTGGGAACATCACTCGCAGGAGAAAACTGGCCGCGAGTGCTCCGGAGCATTGAGTGAGGATGTAGGGGACTAGAAGACTGCGATCGAAGACTCCAGCCCGGCAAAACCCGATCGTGACCGCCGGGTTCAGGTGGGCGCCGGAGACATCGCCGAAGGCATGGATCATTGCCATGACGACCAGGCCGAAAGTCAGGGCGATGCCCGGATGCGTGATGGCTCCGCCGCTGACGTCATTGATGACGATGGCCCCAGTCCCGGCGAAGACCAGAAAGAATGTTCCCAGAAACTCGCCGAGCAGTTTTGCACGCAGTCGCTGGTCCATCAGCACTTCTCCCCATTTGGTGGACAGGCCAGCGAATAACCAGCGCGTTTCGCCCGATCGAGTCGCAAGCCCTCGTCCTGTTCGGCGAGACTCTCGACCAGCTTGCGAACCAGTTCGACTCGCGGTGAATCAGCGGGATTGGCCCAGCGGTAGTAATGCCAGGTTCCGGCCTGTCGCACGGTGAGGAGTCCGGCATCCCGCAGCAGCCGGAGCTGTCGTGAAATGGTGGGTTGCGGCAGTTTCATCAGGTTCACGAGGTCGCACACGCACAATTCGCCATCCAGCAGCAAAACGGCCAGCCGCAGGCGACTCGCGTCCGCCAACGCGGCAAAGACGCGATCCAAGGCAGCGGGGGAGGTCGAGGCCGCGAGTGCGTTCATAGATTTGAATATACCAATTTACGAATATTTTGCGACTGTCGATGGCCGAGGTCAGTTTCCGGTCGTAAATCGATTTCCGAGGTGCCAGACTCAAGGGTAACTGGAACCGACTGTTTGGTGTTTGGTAGGACGATCCTGTCGTGAAAACTCGGCTTCCCATCGGCTGCTGGCTTGCGACGCTTCTGGTATTTGCCGCGCTCGGTATCTCCGCGACGGCTGAAGCGGGAAAATTCAACCGAGTCTTAAGCGCTGGCGATGCGGCCCCTGCCTGGGGGCGATTGGATGACCTGGAAGGCAATCCTGTCGAATTGTCGGGCCTCAAGGATGCCAAGTGCGTGGTCGTTCTTTTTCTAGCCAATCATTGCCCGGTCGCGACGGCGTATGAACGAAAGCTGATTCGGCTGCAGGATCTGTATCGCGAGCGGGGCGTGGAGTTTGTCGCGATCTCGGTGAGTCTCAAGGCTGGCAGCACGCGCGAGGGGATGCAGGTTCGGGCGGCCGAGCAGGGCTTCAATTTCCCGTATCTGCACGACGCGACGCAGTCCGCGGGAAAGGCTTATGGGGTGGTCGCGACTCCCACTGTGTTCGTGCTTGGTGGCGATCGGAAAGTCGTTTACCTGGGGGCGATCGACGATTCGTGGCAAGCGCCCGAGAAAGTGGAGGAAGACTATCTTCCCGCCGCGATCGATGCGGTTCTGGCAGGGAAGCGGCCGGAGATTCGGGAATCCCGCCCCGTTGGCTGCGAGATTGAGTACCGCGAGACCGGCAAGTCTCCGTGATGAGCCGTCAACGGGGTTTCGCGATGCCGGTTGCCAACCCAATTCCCACATGGTGAAATCAATCGGATGAAGATTGTCGGACAATCTTGTGAGGCGTGAACCCGGTAGAGAATTCGTCGCAGGGGAAGGAACCGTGATGGCCAGTTTTCGTTGTTTGCTTGTGTTGCTCGTGACCGGAGTTCTGGTCGGGGGAAATGCCGTCGCTGCCGAACCGGGCGAGATCACCGCCAAGGTTGTTGACCGGGCCGGGTTCGATCGTGCGGTCGCTGAACACAAAGGGAAGGTGGTTCTGGTCGACTGCTGGGCGACCTGGTGCGTCCCTTGCCTGAAGGCGTTTCCGAAGACGGTCGAACTCCATCGACAGTTTCAGAAGGACGGGCTCGTGGTTATGTCGCTGAACTTCGACGACCTCGAAGCGGGCAAGCCGTCACCCAAGGTGTTGTCTTTTCTTAAAAAACACGAGGCAGCATTCCCGAACCTGGTGAGCGCGCTGGATATCGGCGGCGATGGTGCCGAGGCATTTGGCATCCCCGACGGTGCTCTTCCACATTTCTTCTTGTATGGCCGTGACGGCAAGCTGCTCAAAGTCTTCACCAGCAGCGATCCGGATCAGACGTTCAGCCATGCCGAGCTTGAAGCGGCGGTGGCTGCGGCACTCCGCGAATAGTTCGTCGTCCCCGCGAAGGTTTCCAGGCGGCGAAAACGGTCTTGTGCCAATTCGGGGCGGCGTGTAAACCTTACAAACCTTCGAGCGTTTTCCTCGCCAATGGAATGGCGGTTTCTCGCTCGGTCGCGGTCGCCCAATAGGACAGGGACGTCAATGTGGCTCACTCGCTCCATTCGCCGCAAGCTTGTGCTCAGCTTGGGGTTAGTGATGTTGATGCTGCTGGTGGTGGCCGGCAGCGGCGTGTCGGGTCTGTTGGCCTATCGGGCCGTCATCGATGACCTGAATTTCTCGATTAACGAGGCTCCCCGCCGTTCGGATCTGGTCTCGTCGATCGGCGAACTTCTCAAGCCTCTATTGCATTCGCCGACGGCTACGCGGGAGTTGCGGGAGATTCGCCGCTTAGCGTGTCAGCAGAGAATTGCCCAGACGCGCGACGAACTGACTCGATTTCGGCAGCGGCTGCAGGAACTCCCGCGAACGGAAGGCATCGCGGCCCGGAAGGTCGTCATTGAGCAGATGCTTCCCACCATTGAAGGGGGGCTCGACCAGCTCGAACTGCGGCTTCCGGACCTGGTGGACGAACAGCGGCAATATCAGGCCGCCGATGACATGCTGCGGATCGCCGCCGATCTGGAGATTCGCATGCTGGACATTCCCAGTCCGCTCGAGGGGCTTCACAGCCGCGTCAGCCAGGCCAAGCTGATTTACCAGTCGCATTTGTGGACCGTGCTCGTTTGCGGGGGCATCGCGACGGTGCTGTTTTTTGGCCTGATCCGATGTGGCTACCTCTGGATTTTCGTGCCGATTCGCAAGCTGCATGAAGGGGCTTCGCGGATCGCTCAGGGCGATTTCCGGTACCGCCTGCAATTGTCCGGGCAGGATGAAATGGTCTCGCTGGCCTCGGTCATGAACCGCATGACGCAGCGATTTCAGGAGATTCGCGACGATCTGGACCGGGAAGTTCGCGAACGCAGCCGTCAGTTGGTTCGCTCGGAACGTCTGGCTGGGGTTGGATTTCTGGCGTCGGGGGTGGCCCACGAGATCAATAATCCGCTGTCCGCGATCAGCATGGCGGCCGAGTCGCTGGAAATGCGGGTCCATACCGAGGATCCGCAGTCGCCAATCGTCTGGTCGCCAGATGACGCAGCCGTCGCCAGACAGTACCTGGGGATGATTCAGCGGGAAGCCTCGCGCTGCCGGGAGATTACCCAGCGGCTGCTGAATTTCTCGCGCGGTCAGGACGCCCCTCGTTTGCGCGTGAACCTGACGGAAGTGATCGGGGAAGTCCTCGATCTCGTGGCCCATCTGGGGAAGTTCCGAGGCCACACGATTCGGTTCGATCGGACGCACGCGTGCTATGCCACGGTCAACTCGGCCGAATTGAAGCAAGTGGTCCTGAACCTGGTGGCGAATGCCCTCGAATCGACCCCGCTGAAGGGGGAACTGGAAATCATCGCGGAAGAGCGCGCCGACGAAACCATGCTGACGTTCCGCGATAACGGCTGCGGCATGACCGCGGAGGTGCGCGAGAACCTGTTTGAACCGTTCTTTACAACGAAGGCTGCCGCGAAGGGGACCGGTCTGGGGCTGTCGATCAGCCATCGGATTGTGACCGAGCATGGCGGCCGCATCGAAGCGGCCAGCGACGGCCCCGGAAAGGGAAGCGTGTTTTATGTCCATCTGCCCCGGACACCCGCCGAAGCGCAGCGGGCGGCCTGACTCGCCACAACTTTCCCGCGAGAACGACCAAAACGGACATTGCGGGGATCGGCTGATTCTGCTACATCCCCCCGACCCTTTTTCGAGACCTCCCATGGACATTGCCCATCGCTAACTCCCGTCCCGGAAAGGGCTTCCACAGTCTTTCCCACGGGTCAGCCGAAATCGGTTTCAAATCGAGCAACGATCTTCCGGACGGTCGGCAAGGATGTCGATCGCACGGCCAAGGAGCAGGCCAGTTGACCTCCGCAACCAATCAGAAGCTGCGAATTCTGTTCGTTGACGACGAACCCGCCATTCGCGATGTGATGAAGCTGGAACTGCCCCGGATGGGACACGATGTCGTCATCTGTGAGGACGGCCCGGCGGCCCTCAAGGCGATGGAAGACCACGTCTTCGACGCCGCGATCGTCGACCTGCGCATGCCCGTCATGAGCGGTTGGGACGTGATCGACCACATCAAGAAGGTTTCGCCCGAGACCGAAGTCATCATCAGCACCGGACATGGCGACATGGACGCGGCCATTCAGGCCGTTCGTCGCGGTGCGTACGACTTTCTGCCGAAACCCTGCCGACTGTACGAAATCGCGGCCGTTCTCAAGCGGATCGCCGACAAGCGAACACTCACGAACAAAACGATCGCCCTCGAATCGCGATTGAAGCAGGTCGAGGGATCGCCCGACATCATCGGTCGCACGACCGAGATGCTGCAGGTGAAGCGGCTGATCGAAAAAATCGCCCCGACGGAATCCAGCGTGCTCGTCCTCGGCGAAACGGGAACGGGCAAGGAACTGGTCGCGCGTCGGGTGCATGACCTGAGCCGCCGGGCGAATATGCCGTTCGTCGCGGTCAACTGTGGCGCGCTCCCCGAAAACCTCGTCGAAAGCGAGCTCTTCGGACACAAGAAGGGAGCATTCACGGGAGCCGATACACCCCGGAAGGGGCTGATCGAAGTCGCCAACGGTGGGACTTTGTTCCTCGATGAAATGGGGGAACTCGACAAGGCGATGCAGGTCAAGCTGCTGCGGTTCCTGGAATCGGGCGAAGTGCGGCGCGTCGGCGAGAATGAGGCGTTTCACGTCGATGTGCGGATCGTCTGCGCGACGAATCGAAATCTGGAAGACATGGTGCGCGAGGGGCACTTCCGCGAGGATCTGTTTTTCCGCATCAATACGTTCGAAATTCATCTGCCGTCGCTGCGTGAACGTCGCGATGACATTCCGGAACTGGCCCGCACGCTGGTGGCCCGGCATCTGAAACGCCGCGAGATCCCGGCCGCCATGATTTCTCCTGCCGCGATCGAAGTCCTGAAGGCGTACGACTGGCCCGGTAATGTTCGCGAATTGACGAACGCTCTCGAACACGCGGTCATTCTGGCCGACGGCGAACCGATTCTGCCGGAGCACCTGCCGTCGGGCGTTCTGCGTCCGCGTGGGCAGACACATTCGGTGTCGCCCGCCGAATCGGCGACTCCCGCACCGCATTTTGCCGCCGGTGCGAAGACGCTTCGGGAGATCGAAATGGACGTGATCTACCAGGTGCTGGAGAAACACCGGGGCGACAAGCCGAAGGCGGCTGCCGAACTGGGGATTGCTCTCAAGACGCTCTATAACAAGCTGAACGCCGACCAAGCCCGCGTGGCCGGGTAAGCGGGGAAGCCAGAAACAGCGAGAGCCCCGGTCGAAGGTCGACCGGGGCCCTTTGCTTTTGCGAGTGGTACTCAATCAACAGGCCGAACGGGCTCAGTACTGGCGAATCACGCCGACGACCACACCCATGACTTCGACCTGGGCGCTGAAAATCGGCTTCATGCCCTTGTTGGCGGGTTCCAGTCGGACGCGATGCGTTTCGCGGTAGTACCGCTTGAGCGTCGCGTCGTCCCCTTCGACCAGGGCGACGACAATGTCGCCATCGCGGGCTTCGCTCTGGCGGCGGACGACGACGTAGTCGCCCTCGGCGATCTGATCTTCAATCATCGAATCCCCTTTGACCCGCAGGCAGAAGTGGTCATCGGAGTTGAACAGACCGCTGAAGTCGACGCGTTCTTCCTGCTGCAAGGCGAGCAGGGGATGACCAGCCGCGATGAGGCCCATCAGGGGCATGCTGGTTTTTGGCTGCGGAGGATTGGAGAGCTGAATCGCCCGCGACATATGGGACTCGCGGCTGATAAGGCCCTTTTTCTCGAGCGCCTTCAGGTGGCACATGACGCCGTTCGGTGAGCGGATTCCGAAGTGCGTGCCAATTTCCCGGACGGTCGGCCCGTAACCGCGGGTCACGATTTTGTCCCGGAGGAACTCGTAAATTTCCTTCTGGCGCGACGTCAATTGCGACTTCGTGGACATGCGTGCCTCTTTAATAGGTTTCTGCCAAGGTGTTTTCCTGGCGCAATATCGGCGAGTGGGTGGGTAGTTCACAAATCTGCACGTGGGGGTTTTCCCTGTCTTCTTGGAAGAAATGCTAATATACGGACATTCTGGTGACAACCCGGAACGGCATTTTTGTTCACATTTATTGACTGAGACAATGGGAGCCCTTTTGCCAATCTCGGTCCGTCAATGAAAAATGGACCTCGCCCGTCGGGCGAGGTCCATTTTCTGGTAAGTCTTTTTTCTGAATTAACTTGCTTCGCGGAACGACCCTCTGCCGTGATGATCTTTACTCGGCAGGAGCCTGCCCCGAGACGGGCTGGATTTTCTTCTGGTTGGCGAGGTAGTGGCCAATCATTTCGTGAAGTTTTGGCTGAATCGCATTGTCGGCCAGGTCGGTGTCGACAACGATGCCATTGGGGTCAACGAGCCAGACCGACGGAACTTTCTGGATCCCGTAATGAGCGGCCAACGGGGCTGCCCAGCCTCGCTTGGCGACTTCCGGATGGAAAATCTGTGGCCAGGTTAGTGAACGCTCACCCAGAAAATTGTCCACCGCCAGTTCGTCAGTATCCAGGTTGACTCCGACAACGACTGCATACTTCTCGTACTTCTTCGCAATGGGGACGAGCGCGTCGATGGTGGCATGGCAGGCCGGGACGCCGGTGCCCCAGAACAGGACGATCACGCCCTTTCCGGCATAGTCGTCGATGGAGACGAAGTTGCCGTCGATCGTTGGTCCGGCCAGCTCGAGCTTCTGTCCGACGATCTGCAAACGGCGCAAGGTGCCCGCTCGCTGCTGCGTGACGGGATGATCGGCGAACTGTGTCTGCAGAATCGTCAAGCAGTTGATCGCCTGGCTCTTCATGCCGCTTGATTCACAAGACTGGGCAGCGGTCGCCAGAAGACCGACACAGCGGCCCACGTCCTTGGGGAACCGCTTGGCATAGATCTGGGTCTGCTTGGCGAATTCCTCGATCCAGCTTGGTTCCGTGGCGCCGTAGAGATTGGCATGGCTGTGCGTGAGATTGACCAGCGTCAGTTGCGCCTGCTGGGCCACTTCCGATTCCGGCATTTTGCGGTAAAAGGCATCGGCGGCATCGTAGAGCGAGTCGATGCTGTCGCGATCGCCCTGCAAGGCTAACTGCGACCGGGCATCGAGCAGGTGATGAACCGCCGCCTGGAAGACCCGCTCTTTTTCCTTGGTGCCGTGTGTCTTTGAAATGGCTTCCGTCGACAACTCGACGATCTTCAGATTTCGCTCGCGGCGGAGCTCTTTCTGGGCTTCGAGGGCTTTCGCGGCGGCGTCTGCCGCTTCGGTTGAATCGGCCTTGTCTTCCGCGATTTCCGGGAAGGGCTCGACGCGGATTTTGAGGATTTCCTGGATCAGCCACTCGGGAGTGCCGGCATCGGGTTCCTGGAACTCGACCTCGGCAATTTCCTCGTCCATCTCTTCGGGAGTGTCGGGATCCACCGCGGCGAGAGCGCCCGCGCCCGGTTCGGACTGACCCCGTGGCGGATTAGCCTCTGTTGTTGCTGTCGCCGACGGCTGGTCGGATTTCGTCGCGTCTGCCTGGGTCGGAGCCGATCCGCCGCCACAGCCGACGATCGACAGGCAACCGCCCAGAAGAAACCAACTCTCGAAGTACCAGCGTCGCAAGCTCAGCATGACCTCTCCATCCCTGTGAGAGACCGTCGAATCGACCGGCAGCGGCCCGTCCGCGTGGATGCCGTTTCACGCCGGGGTTGTAGGTGGAAACCGGCAAGTTCCGCAAGTCGAATGTTGTGGGATCGGAAATTCCTCGCGATACTTGGCCTTCCAGGGATTTTTGGTGAAGGTTCTCGGAGTACCCGATTGATGGCGCTGCCTCGAATTCTCGCGATTCATGCTCATCCCGATGATGTGGAATTGCAGTGCGCGGGAACGCTGTTCCGCCTCAAGCAGTTGGGCTGCCCGATCACGATCGTCACGATGACGCCGGGCGATCTGGGGTCAGCCGAGCTTTCCAGCGAAGAAATCGCGGCCGTGCGCCGCCAGGAAGCCCGGAAGGGGGCTGATCTGCTCGGCGCCGATTACATGTGTCTGGAGTTTCGCGATCTTTCGATCGTCGTCGACAACGACGGCCGTCGACGGGTCACCGAGGCAATTCGCAAGTCTCGACCTGACATTGTCATCACCGCACCACCGGTCGACTACATGAGCGACCATGAGTTCACGAGCCGTTTGGTCCGGGACGCGTGTTTTTCGGCGTCGGCTCCTCTGTACAAGACTGAACAATGGGATCCCGCTTCCGCTCTGGACAGAATTCCACACCTGTATTATGTCGACCCCATTTCGGGGATTGACTGGTACGGTCGGCCGATTCCGGCGACGTTCATTGTCGATGTTTCTGATCAGATCGAGCAGAAACTCGCGATGCTGGCCTGCCACGAAAGCCAGCGGGCTTGGCTGCGGCGACAGCATGGGCTGGATGAATATCTGGATGGCTGTCGGCGGTGGTCGGCGGAGCGGGGAGCAAGTATCGGCGTTGCCTACGGGGAAGGTTTCACCCAGCATTCCGGCCACCCGTATCCCCATTCCGGGCTGCTGCAGGAACTGCTGAACGCGGCGATTCTTGAAACATGATCGTCTTGGGGCGATTTATATGCGACTAAAGTCCCAGACCGTTGATGTCCGATTTCGCCGGAGAATCCGAGTGACGACCGAACACAAAGCCGCGATCGCAGAACTCACGGAGAGCGACTTCGCTCCGTGGCTTCAAGACGATCGGCAGACCGGCAGGATCCTGGGGATTCTGCTCGCATCTCTCTTTTTAGTGCTGCTGGTGATGACCATCGGCGTCGCGGTCTGGACTCAGGCGAACCAGGCGCCGGTGGGAAATCCTCTCGGTTAACAGATTCTCACACATCCTCTGTGCAGCGAGATGTTTGCCTGGCCTTTCACAGTATTTGGCAGGCACAGCCGGTTGTGTCAGGGGTCAATCGGCCGCGTCCAGCCTTTGACGGATGACGTCGGCCCACGGGCCGAGGTTGTCGAGTTCCAGGTACTTCCGCCAATGCAGGCGGGCGGCGTCGGTTTCGCCGGCGCGGTGGGCGAGTTCGCCCAGATGAAAATGAACGTCGGCCAGTTCCGGGTAGAGCGCGAGGGCCGCGGCGAAAGCAGCCTTGGCTTCGGTGGGCTCCCCAAGTTCCACGTAAACACATCCTGCCTGGACCCAGGCTTCGAGGTGTTCGGGGTCCAACTCGGTGGCGATGGCATAGCGCTCGGCGGCTGCCTGGGGTTTGTCGCGGCGATAGAGGATGTCCGCCAGCTCGAAGTGCCAGCGAGGGTTGTGCGGTTCGAGATGGGTGAGCCGACGGACCGCGAATTCGGCGGCGGGAAGATCGTCGTCGGCGAGTGCCTGCTCGCACATTCGTTCCCAGTCGGCCAACGGACGGGTGCTCGCACTCTGGTCGGGGTCGAGCGAGGGGAAGGGGAGGGTGGCTGGTTCTTCATCGTCGGTAACGGGCGGGGAGTCCTCCGTGAATGAAAACAACCGCTGCCGGGTTTTGGGGTCGATCCAGCCCCCTTCGTTGGATCGCAGCACCAGGGCCGGAGTGCCCCGGCTGAGCAGGACTTGCAGGCTGTCGAGCGGGCGTGCCAGCTCGGGAAATCTCGATTGCAGGTCGCTGAGCGTGCTGGCGATCCGATCGAGCGAAACACCCGAGCGGATGAGTTCGGCGAGATGCCGGACTGTTGCCACTTCCGCGGGATCGAAATACGTCAGTCGATGAACCCGGCGGCGGGATTGAATGAGCCCCGTTCGTTCCCAGCGACGAATTTCGTGAACGGAAATTCCCAGCGACCGGGAGAGCATGGCGGGCGTGTACAGGCCGCGGCGCAGTTCCCGAGGTTCGAGACCGGCGGCCGCGAGCCATTCCGACTCGCTGAGGAGGCGGATGGGAAGCCCCTGGTCCATCAGCAACCGAGCCTGCTCGAGTTTGACGGAAGGTTGTCCGTCTTCTTCCAGCGGCCAGCCTTCCTCGCCAACCACCAGCAGGGTTGTCGTCTGCGTGACGTGCTGAGTGAATTGTCCGCCCAGATCTTCAATGAGGTCAGCCGCCTGCCGGTGGGTCATTGAGGCAAGAACGCCGGTCAGGGCGACCCGCTGGCCGGAAAAGACCCCGTCACGCGAGCCGTTTGACGCGGCGGGAGGGGCGGTCGAGTCGTCGGTATCCGTCATGCGATGCGGCAGCAAGAAGGGGAAGAAAACCGGTTCGCCAGATGCGCCCATCATATCGAGGAACGCACATGCCTGGCGGGGTAGGGGTTGCGTGGTATCGCCTGGGCGAGAGCACTATAACATGGCACGGGGCCACTGTCTGGAACGACAAGCGTCATTGCCTCCACGAAGTTCTTTCCCGGCGACTGCCGGTGGAATGAGTTTTGGCCCGAGACCGTACGAACTGCATTTTGGATGACATCATGAGCCTTGCCAGTCAGGATCCGCAGATTTGGGACGCGCTGCAGCACGAATGCGATCGGCAGCGCAGCGGCCTGGAAATGATTGCGTCGGAAAACTACACGAGCGCCGCCGTCATGGAAGCGGTCGGCACCGTGCTGACGAACAAGTACGCCGAGGGGTATCCCGGTCGCCGTTACTACGGTGGCTGCGAGTTCGTGGACACGATTGAGGATCTGGCTCGTGACCGGGCGAAGAAGTTGTTCGGGGCCGAGCATGCCAACGTGCAGCCGCACGCCGGCTCGCAGGCGAACATGGCGGTCTATTTTTCGGTGCTGCAACCGGGCGACACCATCCTGGCGATGGACTTGGCACATGGGGGCCATCTCACGCACGGCATGAATCTCAACTTCTCGGGCCAGCTTTACCGGCCGATTCACTACGGCGTGCGCCAGGACGATCATCGCATCGATTTCGACCAGGTCGCACGGTTGGCGAAGGAGCACCGGCCGAAGTTGATCCTCGCCGGGGCGAGTGCTTACCCGCGTGAGATCGATCACTCCAAGTTTGCCGAAATTGCCCGTGAGGTCGGTGCGTATTTCATGGTCGACATGGCCCACTACGCGGGACTGGTTGCGGGTGGCGTGCACAACAGCCCGGTTCCGTACGCCGACTTTGTGACCACGACGACTCATAAGACGCTGCGTGGCCCCCGTTCGGGGATGGTCCTCTGCCGCGAAGCGCATGCGAAGGCGGTCGATAAGGCCGTCTTTCCGGGAATGCAGGGTGGGCCGCTGATGCACGTGATCGCCGGCAAGGCGGTCTGTTTCGACGAGGCCCTGAAGCCGGAATTCAAGGACTACGCCCGGCAGATCGTTGCCAATGCAAAGACGCTGGCCGAAACGCTGGTTTCGGGAGGGCTGCGGCTGACGAGCGGCGGAACCGACAACCACCTGATGCTCGCCGACGTGACCACGCTCGGCCTGTCGGGGAAGATCGCCGAGCACGCGCTTGATGAAGCCGGGATTACGGTCAACAAGAACATGATTCCGTACGATCCGCGTAAGCCGCTCGATCCCAGCGGCATCCGCATCGGAACCGCCGCGCTGACGACGCGCGGGATGGGAACTGACGAAATGAAGACGGTGGGGGGCTGGATTCTGCGAGTCCTGCGCGGCCACGAAGATGCTGCCGTGATCAAGACCGTCCGTGGTGAAATCGCCGAATTCTGTAAGGCGTTTCCGGTGCCGGGGCTCGGCTGACGCACACCCGATGTCGAGGAGACGGAAGGGGACGCTGGCTTTGCCGCCAGTGCAGGTTCTTATAAGCGATTCACTTAAGGCACACTGGCAGAGCCAGTGGCACACGAAAGACGAGCCGTTTTCGGGTTGTGGGGGGCTCTTCGCCCGGCTGCCTTCTGTTCGAAGCTGAGCGGGATCGACGGAGCGGCGAAGATGACGCTCAAGCGAATGGATAACGTCCTCATCGTAGTCGACGACCTGGAAGCGACGAAGGCCTTCTTCCTCGAACTGGGCCTGACGCTTGAGGGTGAGCAGACCGTCGAAGGACCGCTGGTTGGGAAGCTGATCGGCCTGGAGAACGTCCGGGCCACGCTCGCGATGTTGCGGACCCCGGACGGGCAGGGGATCGAACTCGACAAGTTCCACACGCCCAACGCCGTCCGGTTCGGGCCGGTGGACGCGCCCGTCAACGCGCTGGGCCTCCGTCGCATTATGTTCGCCGTCGAGAACATCGACGCGATGGTGGCACGCCTCCGCGACTTCGGCGTCGAAATCATTGGCGAGATGCAGTATGGGGACGCCTACAAGCTGGCGTATGTCCGTGGGCCGGAGGGGATTATCGTGGCGCTTGCGGAGCAGTTGCGGTGAAGCCGTGATCGCCGACTATTCGCCATCACCCAGGTCACGTGCGGGTAGAGTGAGAAATTAGTCGCCTGAACTCCACCCGTCCCATCGCTCGCTTTGCTTCAACCGCTTCAACCGTCACGACAGGCGGGAGCAGCAAGGTCGCAGGTTCAAGGCAAAACTTCCTCTGATCCGGAATGGGAACAGTGCCGTTGCGCGGCGGAAACGTGAGCCATGTTTCCGCATAAGGGCCGATGTGATGCCACCGGAAGTGGTGAGCCGTTCACTGGCAGGCCCGCGTGAACTTTCGATTGGCGACCCTCGCTCATCATGGCTCAACCCGGATTCCTCCATCAAGTTGTCGCGAATCTGGAAGCCACCATCCTGGCGGCTCCGGGGTCTGGCGACTTCCCGCGAGAATCGACGACGATGGTGCGAACGGGGAGTTCGTGGCGCAGTCGACCGCGCATGGAGATTGTCGCCCCCGAAGAAGGGGGGATGGCCTCAAAGACGCAAGTGCTGCGCAGCCGACTGTTCGCCGCTGCGATACTGGTGACCACGGGGCTGGCCGGGCTGTTTCTGCGGGCCGTGCTGCTGGAATCGGACATTAACCCCTGGCTGCGCGGGGCTGTCTTCGTGGCCACGATCGGGGCGCTCATTGTCCTGGCAGGGCCGCGGGTTTTGACATTTTCCCAATTGCGGGCTGTCGAATTGCTGCTGTTCGTGCCGGTGGGCGTGCAACTCTTGACGACGCAGACCGGGGGCATGCTCGCGGCAGCCGAGGCGGGGAATGCGGCACAACTGGCGAGCCATTGCCTGTTGGGAGCGACGGGCTTCGTGCTGCTTCTCATGACGTACGCGATCTTTATGCCCAATAGCTGGCAGCGCACGGCCGTCATGCTGCTTCCCCCGGCGATCGCGCCGGTCGGGAGCCTGATTTGCATTCGATACGCCTCGCCGTTCGCGGCGGAAGTCTTCAGCCTCTTTTCGGTCGTGGAACTAAGCCTGCTGATGGGGATTGCCTACGGAGCGGCAACGTTCGGGACGGCGACGATCGCCAGCCTGCGTCAACAGGCGCGCCGAGCCGAACAGTTGGGGCAATACCGCCTGAAACGCCGGATTGGCAGCGGCGGGATGGGGGAAGTCTTTCTGGCCGAGCATCAACTGCTGAAGCGACCCTGTGCCATCAAGCTCGTGAAGCCGGGGCAGGGGGCCGACCCGGTCGCGCTTGCCCGCTTCGAGCACGAGGTTCGCAGCACCGCGAAGTTGTCGCACTGGAACACGGTTGAGATTTACGACTACGGCCATACTGACGATGGCACGTTTTACTACGTCATGGAGTTTCTGCCGGGCATGAATCTGTGGGAACTCGTGAAGCGGTTTGGTCCGTTACCTCCCGAGCGGGTGATTCATTTCCTGCGCCAAATTTGCGGAGCCCTGCAAGAAGCGCATTCGGTGGGAATGGTCCACCGCGACCTGAAGCCGGCCAACGTCCATGCCTCGCGGCGCGGCGGACTGTATGACGTCGCGAAGCTGCTCGACTTTGGTCTGGCGGTGGAGCATAGCGGTGGTGCCGATCCCCGGTATTCGTCGCCGTCGCATTGCGGTCCGTTCTCGGGGTCGCCTTTATTCATGTCGCCGGAGCAGGCGAGCGGCGAAAGCCGGCTGGATCCTCGGTCCGACCTCTATTCGCTGGGGGCGCTCGGTTACTACCTGCTGGTCGGAAAACCCCCGTTCGAAGGGGAGAGTGCCTGGCGGGTGATGATTGCCCATGCCCGCGACCCGGTGATTCCGCCGTCGTTCTGGATGAACCAGGTTCCGGACGATCTAGAAGCAATCCTGCTCAGGTGTCTCTCGAAAAATCCATCCGAGCGGTATGCCTCCGCCGCGATGGTGGCCGAGGAACTGGCGTCGTGCCAGCACGCGAATGGCTGGTCCGAAGACCAGGCGCGCGGCTGGTGGGCCGAGAATGCCCCTGAGATTGATCTGCCGACTCGCGCCCTGATGTCGCAGCCCGTTGAACTGGAAGAAGACGATCTGACGCCGCTCGCGATGCCGGGGGCGATGAAAGTCTGAACGACCGCAGGCGACTACTGCGACGTCTTCCCGCCATCCGCAGCGGGTGAGGGTGTCAGTTGCACGAGCGCGTTCAGGTTCCCCGACTGGAAACCGGCCAGGTCGAGCGTGACCGCGCGAAAGCCGAGTTCGCGCATGCGACTGACCAATTTCATGCGAACTGCTTCGTCGACGAGTTTGGGCAGGGCAGCGGTTGGAACTTCGATACGGGCCAGTTCACCGGCTTCGCAGCGGACGCGCAGATCGACCGATGGGAGCAGTTCCCGCAGCAGGGCTTCCGCGGCTTCGATCCGGGCGACCCGCTCCTCGGTGACCGGGATGCCGTAGGCGATGCGGCTGGCGAGGCAGGGAGATGCCGGCTTTTGCCAAATCGTCAGCTTCCAGTGATTGGCCAGTTCGCGGACCTGCTGCTTTGTGATGTGTAGGTCGATGAGCGGGCTGACCACGTGAAAGTCGCGGGCGGCCTGCATCCCCGGACGATAGTCGCCGCAATCGTCGAGGTTAGCACCGTTCACAATTGTCACCGGCCCCAGCGGTTCCAGGAACTGCTTCAGGGTGGTGTAAAGCTCGGTCTTGCAGTGAAAACAGCGATTGGCCGGGTTCGCGCGATACTGGTCGCTTTCGAATTCGCGGGTGTTCAGTTCGACGTGGCGAATCCCGATCTCGCGGGCGACCTCCGCCGCCATTCGCCGTTCCTCGCGGGCGAGGCTGGGACTGACGGCCGTCACGGCGAGGGATGAATCGGGATTGGCGAGGAACGCGGCCTTCGCGACCAGGGCGCTGTCGACGCCCCCCGAAAAGGCCACTGCCACCGGGGCCAGCTCTCGCAGGCGAGTCACCAGACGTTCGGCGAGTTCTCTCACCTCGGCCGACGACAGGGCAGGGGGGGGAGTCGGGATGGCAGGCAGATTGTCGACGGACACGAGACACCCTCAGCCGCCCGGAAGTCGTCTGTTGACGGAAGCTTTCGGGGCAAAACGAGCGGATGACGTCGGCACGAGCCGAAAACTCAACGGATCTGGCATTTCTCCACGAATTATGCACACTAGACAGGGGTTTGTCTTGTGACGGGGATGCCGTTTGGGCAATCTCGTCATCTGAACGGATGTTGCTGCAAAATCGGCCGATTCAGAATTGGTTTGCCCGTGGACTGCGGCTTGCCGATGCAACGGCCTGAATGCTGGTAATTTCCGAGAACCCATGTTTCCGCAAGCCAGATCGAAAATGGTCGGAAAGCGAGCCGCGCCGATGATTCGAAGTCACCACAGTGTTTTGGCCCACTTCACGCGGGCAGCCGTGTTAGGGATGGTGGTGGTTTCGCTGTGCCACACGCTGGACGCGGCTCCGCCGACGCCCGCGCAGCGCAAGGAACTGGCGGACATTCGTGCCGATGCCGGCAAAGTCCGGACACTGATTACGCGGAAGAAGTTTGACGAGGCCCGCGCGGAAATCACCGCGTTGGAAGATCGCCTCGGTAAGCTGGCCCAAGAGGTTCAGGTCACTGCGGAAGATCCGGCCATCGCCGGGGTTCAGCGGGTCATTGATGCTCAAAAGACACTGCTCGACAAGGCCGATGGCGGCGGGGGAATGCCCAAGGAAAAGCTCGGAGTCAGCTTTGTCGACGATGTGGTGCCGATTCTGTCGGGGAAGTGCGGCAACTGCCATGGCGACAACGCTCGGGGCGGCTTGCGGCTTGATACGTTCGCGGGCATGAAGCGCGGCGGGCAGAGCGGGCCGTTACTGGTGCCGGGGAATCCCGCGGCCAGCTTGCTTTGCCAGCGACTCACTTCACCCAATCCCCAGGCCCGCATGCCGCGAGGCCCCGAACCGCTGACGGCGCAGGAAATTCAAACCATTGCCGCCTGGATTGCCGGCGGAGCAACCTTCGACGGTGACGACGAAACGGCCATCTTGCGTTCGCTGCGGAAGAAGACTCCCGACGAACCGGAACCCGAGGTCGCGATGGCGACCGGGAAGGAGTCGGTTTCGTTCACCAAAGATATTGCCCCGACACTGCTCAACACGTGCGGCGGCTGCCACAGCGACCAGCGTCGGGCAGGGGGGCTCTCGGTCATGAGCTTCGAGAAGCTCCTGCGGGGCGGCGAAAGCGGTCGCGTGCTGGTCGCGGGCAATCTGGAGGGAAGCCGATTGTGGCGATTGGTGAACGGCGACGAGACGCCGGTCATGCCGGCCGGCAACATGACGGGAATCACACGCGAGTTCTACAACAACTTGCGGACGTGGATTACCGAGGGCGTGAAGTACGACGGGGGCGATCCCAAGCGGCCGCTCCGCGACCTGGTTCCGACTGCCGAAGAAATGCAGGCGGCCGAACTCGCGAAGCTGACCCCCGAAGACTGGCTCAAGAAACGGCAGGCCGATTCGGCCGACATGTGGAAGCGCACCTTCCGCGATGCCCCCATGCGGATGGTTGAGGGGGACGATCTGTTGGTGATGGGCGATCTGCCGCAGGAACGCCTGCAACAGGTGCATAACTGGGCCGCGGACCAACTTCAGCGTCTGAAGACGGCGTTCAATATCCAGGACAAGCCCGTTTTCAAAGGGAAGCTCGCGGTCTTCGTCTTCAAAGACCGTTTTGGCTACGACGAATTCAACAGCACGGTCGAACGACGAACAATTCCTCGCGAGATTCATGGCCACTCAACGATCACGGCTGGGCAAGAGCGAGCGCTGGTCGCCCTGTATGACCTGGGCGACGAACCGACAACGACGAGTCCTGGAACTCAGCTCGTTGTCCTGGAGCACGTCACCAGTGCCGTGCTTCAGCGATCGGGACGCGATATGCCCGATTGGCTGGTCGCCGGGACGGGGCTCGCGCTGGCCGGAGCCAGCGGCGCTTCCACGGCGAACCCCTATCTCTCGCAGTTGAACATTCGCGCGGCTGACAGCCTTCGCGGCACGACCCTCACGCAGCCGGCCCAAGTGCTGGCGGACGGCTCGTTCCCGCCGGGAGACGTTCCAGCCATCGGCTATACGCTGGTGCAATTCATGCTGAGGCAGGGGGGGCCGGCGAGCTTCGGGCAGTTTGTCGCCCGATTGCAGGGGGGCGATTCCCTCGACGCGGCGCTCCGGGCTGTCTATCGCGCCGATAGCGCGTCGATCGGAACAGCCTTCGCCGCCTCATTGGCGAATGTCGGCGGCAAGAAGTGATTGGCATGAATCCGCTTGCCGCCCAACTCCGCATGTCTCCGTCCATGGATGCTCGCTCGATTGAATTCCTTTAGAATCAATCGAGCGAGGAGACGATGGTGGACACAACGGACGTGGTGGTTGTCGGCGGGGGCGTGATCGGCCTGTCTTTGGCTTGGGAATTGGCGCGGTCCGGCCGTACGGTACGAGTTCTCGATCAAGCTCAACCGGGACGCGAGGCCTCCTGGGCCGGCGCGGGGATGTTGCCGCCGGGAAATCGGAGGCGGGCACGTTGTGCAGCCGATTGCCTGCGCGGCCTGAGCCACGAGCTTTGGCCCGACTGGAGCGCTCTGCTGCAGGAAGAGTCCGGCATCTCCAATGAGTTTCATCGCTGCGGGGCGTTGGAACTGGGTTCGCAGTCCGACGATGACCTCGAACTCACCGCCCGCGATCTCGTGGAGCGGGGAATTCAGGTCGATCGCCTGACTGCCGCGGAGGCGCGTGACAAAGTGACCGGTCTGTCGGACCGTGTCGCGCAGGCCCTTTGGTTGCCAGACTTCTGCCAGGTCCGCAATCCGCGGCATCTGAAGGCTCTACTGGCTGCGTGCCTACGGCGCGGGGTGCGAGTCGAGGCCGGTGAGCCGGTTGTCGATTTCCATCATGCCGGCGGCCGAATGCTGTCGGTGCGGACGCCCTTGCACTCGTGGGAGGCCGGGCAGTTCGTCTTGGCGGGCGGCTCCTGGACGGGAATTCTGTCCGACCGGCTGGGGCACGACGCACGCATCGAGCCGATGCGAGGTCAGATTGTTTTATTGCAGCTTCCCGAGCAGCCGTTTCGATGCATCATTGAGGTCGGCAAGCGGTACCTGGTTCCTCGCAGGGACGGCCGCGTGCTGATCGGAGCGACGGAAGAGCGCGTCGGGTTTGTGAAAGAGAATACGGCTGAAGGTGTGAGTGGTCTGCTCGCCTTCGCGGAGTCGATTGTTCCCAGCCTGAAAAGTGCGCGTTTCGAAACGAGTTGGAGCGGATTGCGACCGTGGCGGCCCAATGGCCTGCCCTTGCTGTCGTGGATACCCGGCTTTCGGAACGCCGCGATCGCGGGCGGTCATTTCCGCGAGGGCCTGCACCTGTCTCCGGCGACGGCGCAGCTCATTTCGCAGTTGCTGGCGGGGACGGCTGCCGACATCCCTGAAGAATGCCGCTTCGAAACGTCCCGATAGTTGGACTTTCTTCTCAAGAGTCACTCGATGCGTGCTGTCGTCCAGCGAGTTTCCCAGGCGAGCGTAACGGTGAACGGCGAGATCGTCGGCCGGATCGATCACGGCTTGATGGTGCTGTTGGGGGTGGCCACGGACGACACCCAGGCCGATGCCAACTTGATCGCGGACAAAATCGCCGGACTGCGGATCTTCCCGGATGACGACGGGAAGATGAACCGTTCTGTCATCGACATCAATGGCGGGGTTCTCCTGGTGAGCCAGTTCACGCTGCTGGGGGATTGCCGAACCGGCCGAAGACCGAGTTTTATCACGGCCGCGCGTCCCGAAACCGCGCGCACGCTTTACGAAGCCGTCGCCGCTGAGCTTCGCGGTCGCAATCTTGTCGTAGAGACCGGTCGCTTTCAGGAACACATGGACGTGGCACTGGTGAATGATGGGCCCGTAACGCTGCTGCTCGATACTCGCAAACAGTTCTGAGCGAATGCCTCGCCATCCGGGAGCCGTTCACAGCGGACCGACGGAGATGTTGGATGGTGCCTTCCGAACCAGTCGGTCTTGTCCGTCATCGATCTTTCGCGGGGCGTTATTTGGCACTCGCGATGTGGACGGCCATCGCGTGTTTTGTCGCGGGACTCTTTGGAGCCGTCCACAACCAGGTTTCTTACACCGTCTCGCCCGACTACTTCCATGCCTTCAAATTCATTCAATTTCAGATCGCCCCGCCGCTCCACAATCGAGCAGGGGCCGCGCTTGTCGGCTTTCTCGCCGCCTGGTGGACCGGCATCGTCATTGGCCCCGTTCTGACGATCGTCTGCGGGCGAGTCTGCGATCACCGTTGGCCTCGCGCGGTAATGGGGCCGGCGATTGCGACGACGGTCTTCGTGACCGCTGCCGTCGGACTCGTCTCGTTGTCAGCCGCGTATCTATTGGTCACGCCCGCGACCGATCTGTCGCAGCTTTGGATTCCGTCGGGCTGCCGCGATCCGGTCGCGTTCACACGAGCGGGCATCATGCACGATGGCAGTTATCGGGGCGGAGCGATCGGAACGATTGTTGGCTGCGTTGTTCTCATCCGTCGCGGCCGCCGCTGGCGGGGGAACCACAGCCAAACCATGCCGGGAATCGTCAACGGAGAAGGCCCGCGGTGAATGTCCGCAACGAGCCCGCATTTTCAGTTTCTCCCTGTAAACGCAGGTCAGAAAGGAAACATAACGGACATTATCGGACGTTGCGCAGCGGGGTGAAAACCGTGGGTTGGTGGTGTTGGCGGGCTGTCTCCTCGGGGCGTAATGCCAGCCTCGGGTGGGCCGAGTCTCGCGATGACTGGCGACCGGATTCAGGCCGCTACGACGACGTGCCTCGCTTGAGATCAGCAGCGATCAGTTGCCGTTGGCGGCTGATCCCGTTCGGTCGGCTCGTGAGGAGTCGATACCTCGCGCCGATCAATGGCTAGACGCTGGCCGTGGTCGCGGTCTGCTCTTCGAAGACGCCGAGGCGGCGGAACTTTTCGTAGCGGCGGTTGAGGATCTCCGACGGTGAGAGCGCCGAGAGCGTGCGTAGCTGGCGGACGAACATCGCCTTCATCGTTGCGGCCATGAGTCGATGGTCGCGATGGGCGGCGCCGAGCGGTTCCGGGAGCACCTCGTCGACGACGCCGAACTGCAACAGATCCTTCCCCGTGAACCGCAGCGCGCGGGCGGCCTTGTCGGCGAACTTGCCGCTCTTCCAGAGAATGCTCGCGCAGCCTTCGGGGCTGATGACCGAGTAGTACGAGAACTGAAGCATGGCGACGTGATCGCCAATGCCGATCCCGAGCGCACCGCCGGACCCCCCCTCCCCGATCACCGTGCAGATGATCGGGACGCCGAGGCGCGACATCTCGCGGAGGTTGTAGGCGATCGTGTAGGCCTGGCCGCGCTCTTCCGCGCCGATGCCCGGATAGGCGCCAGGCGTGTCGATGAGGCAAACGATCGGGAGCTTGTACTTCGCGGCCATCTCCATTTTGAGGAGCGCCTTGCGGTAGCCCTCCGGATGCGCGCAGCCGTAGTAGCACTGAGTCCGCTCTTTGAGCGTGCGGCCCTTCTGCTGGCCGATGAACATGACTCGGAAATCGTCGATCTTGGCGAGGCCGGTGACGATCGCGGGATCATCGCCGTAGGCGCGGTCGCCGTGCAGTTCGAGAAATTCGTCGCAGCAGAGGTCGATGTAATCGCGGGTCTGGGGCCGCTCCTGATGACGGGCGACCTGGACCGTCTGCCACGCGTCGAGATTGTCGAAGACTTCCCGCTTCAGCTTGGCGATGTCCGCCCGCATGTTGCGGATGGTTTCCAGCGTGCCGGGAGTCGACGGTTCGGACTCCAGCTTCGAGAGCTGTTCCTCGAGTTCGAAGATCGTACGCTCAAACGGCAGGACATTTTGCGGGCGCATGGATGCACTTCATTGGCGGGGCGTTGTCAGCGGCACGCCAGCGTATTCTCAAGCCGTTGTCGGCGATCTCGCCGCAACCGCTGAATATGGCGCGATCCGCGTATTTATCACATCACATGACGTCGGGCAATTCTGTCATGAAAGGAAGTTCGCCGTCTTGCTCGGCTGGCGGTGCGGGACGTGCGGGTTGTGGCGGTGGTGCCGGAGGTTGTGATGCCGCCGGGGGAGGGGCGGGATATCCGGGTGGCGGGCCTGGCGGAAACATTTGCGGTGGGGGGGAAGCTGCCGGCATGGGCGGATAACCGGGCATTCCCGGCTGCTGCGGATACGGCATCGGCGGAACGGGACCGCCCGCTCCCGGATAACCGGGCATCGGGCCCCATCCCGGGAATGGCTGCCCCATGGGATAGCCCATGGGGGGCATCGGGGCGGCCATGGGTTGTGGAACAGGGGGTTGAGCCGGGGCAGATTGCTCGGAGCGATCTTTGGCCGCCTTGGAGCGTCGGCGTTCTTCCTTGTCAATTCGTTCCTGTCGAGCCTGTCGCTGGGCCTGATAACGATTTTCGACTTCGGGATTGGCTCGCATCAGTTCGGCGAGCTGCGCGTCGGCCCGGCTGTCGAGCCGCGCGGTCAGTAGTTCCTCGACGCCTTCCGCCGTTTCAGACTGCTTCTTGGAAAGGTCTCTCTCTTCCACATCTTCCTTGAAGATCTTGATCCGTCGCAATTCCGTCAAAACTTCCTGCGCGTCCGCGGGGCGATCGGCCGGCTTCTTGGAAAGCATCTTCAAAACGAGGCGATCCATCTCCGGCGTGACGTTCGGGTTGAGCTCCGAGGGCGGAATGGGTGCCTGCGTCAGGTGTTTCTGAAGAACTTCCTGCGGGGTCGGTGCCTGGAAGGGGGTTCGTCCGCCGAGGATTTCAAAGAACGTCACTCCCAGACTGTAGATGTCGGTCTGAACGGTCGGGAAGTGCTTGCGAATGGTTTCGGGGGCGATGTAGGTGCGCGTCCCCTGGATCTGGGACATTTTGCCGCCCAGCATCTTCGCAATCCCCTCCTTGCGTTTGACGGCCAGGGAGAAGTCGAGCA
Source organism: Planctomycetaceae bacterium (assembly GCA_019636285.1). Classification (GTDB taxonomy): domain Bacteria; phylum Planctomycetota; class Planctomycetia; order Planctomycetales; family Planctomycetaceae; genus JAHBXV01. Next base: position 39,589 of record JAHBXV010000015.1, on the reverse strand, counting down.
GCCGAACTTCTCCGGCCCGGTTCATGAGCACGTTGTCCGGCTTCAAGTCGCGGTGAATCCAGCCCTTCTCGTGGACGTGGACCAGCGCGCCGCAGATGCCTTCCAGGAGTGGGCGAATTCTCGCGTGAACAGCAGAACGATTGATCTTGAGCTGCTGCTTGATGTTCGGTGCCCGGAAATACTCCATCAGCAGATAGGTGGCGTCGCGATGGGTGACGAAGCGTTCGAAGTGAATGATATTCGGGTGCTGAAGCGTCTTCGCGACACTCGCTTCGTGCTTCAGACTGGCCTTGGCCTCCGCCACGTTCTGCGCTTTGGGATTCAGCAGCTTCATCGCGAGTCGACGACCGGTCCGCTGCTCGGCGACATCCCAGACCGTGCTGGAACTGCCGCCGGCAATGGGCGTGATCCGCTCGTAGTCATCGATCAGATTGGCGTTCTCTTCCGACACGACAGGAACTCCAGCACGCGGACCCCGGTCGCGAGCGGACTTGGGGTCTCAATAGTCGACTGGCGCCCAAAGACTTTCGAGCACTCTTGAAGCCCTGCTCGGCGGCTCGCAAGTCTCTGGCGACACGGGGAAAATCACATCGGCAACCGGTCTTGTAACCACATTCAGTATAAGGCCGCCCAGACCTTCGGCGAACGGCAATTGGCGCGGACGCCCCAAATTGCTCCAGGTCCGGGTTGTGTTTTCTCACCCCGGTACCGACAAGCAGCGGGGAGAGTCTCGGGATTGCGGCTCGACACGCCTCAGAAGGTGGGGGTTTTCGATGTCGCCCCCGGTACGGCGGGCGCTCCGGGACGAGTGTTCGGGGACGCTGGCGTGCCCGCGGGGCGATCCGTCGTCGACATCAGGACCGGCTGAAGCTGAAATCCGTCGGCGAGCAAATGCGACGATTCATAAATCACTTCGTCCCCCGACAGAAACGACCCGCTGACAAACGTCCGGCCAGGACCGACACCCGCCAGAACCTGGACCGGAACGTCGCGAACCGTCTGCCCGCGAACGACCTGGACCTTGCGTCCTCCCTCCGCTCCATTCCCCACGGCTCCCGATGGAACCTCGATAATGGGCAACCGCGGGATCATCGGCGAATAGACGGTCTGACCCGGATTCAGCTTGCCGCCCGTGTTTTCAATCACCACGCGGGCTGATGCGATGGAATCGAACAGGTCGCGGAGCGGATCGAACCGGGACGCCAGCGGGAGCACGACCTCAACCTTGCCCGCTACCTCCGTTGCGTCCACGAGCAGGGAAAGCGACTGCCCTGCCTCGACCTGGGTCCGATCGACGGGAATCTCGACCACGAGGCGGTCCCGCGAACCGACTTTTGCCAGCGGCTGACCCGGCGACACGGTCTCGCCCGCGCGAACCAGCAGTTCCAGCACTTCGCCCGCGATGGCGGTCCGAACGGTGGACTGGTCGAACCGAAGCTGCGCGAGATCGAGTTCAGCTTTTGCCGCTTCGGTTCGTGCGGCCGCGATGTCGGCGGCGGCTTGATCGCTGCCAGCCTGTTTCTGCTCCAGCGTGGCGACCTTGTACAGCGCCGTGGCCCGGGCCAGCAGCAACTTGGCCTCGGCATTGTCGAGTCGAACAACCTCGCCCTGGCTGGGAACCCGATCCCCCAGTTTGACGGGAATCTCGCGCACGATGCCGGCTGCTGGAGCGGCCACGGCAACAACCTGTTCGGGTTGCAGAACGAGCGATGTCCGATACTTGCCAGCGTCAATGATCTGGACGGGCTCGCGCTTCACGACGATCTGGTCGCCGGGAGCCGCCGGCTGCAATTCGGGGGCGTTTCCACCGGGAGCCGCCGGTTGTTGGGCCATAGCCGGCAGTGAGCCCACGGCCAAGATGGCCACGCACGCTCCCCTGCTCCACCGTCTCACGATGTCGGTCCAAATTCCGCCGCGCTGCATGACCGTCTCCCCGGATGTTCAATCCCTGCCGAATTCGACTCGACAACCGCGATCAGCCTTGCAGGCTAAGCCGATTCCGCCGGGTGTGTCAATCATTCCAAAAACGTGGAACACATGGGGAGTTCATCAAAACTTGTTGAGCGACGGTTGAAATTCGTCACGGCACGATGGACAAGAAGGATGGGGGCTGATTGTCAACGAGGAATATGCGTCGTGGTTCCCCAATTCGAAGTCGCCCCGTCGCGGGGTTTTTCCGGGAGTCGATTCATGCGAAATCAGACGGGTTGGAAATTGGCCGTGGCAATGGCGATCGTTGGCTTCGCCTGTTCGGTTGGCAGCGCGGCGGAGGGAGTGGACCTGAAGGTGGGCGATCCCGCGCCGAAGTTCGAGGCGATGGATGACACCGGCAAGCTGTGGAAGTCGGGCGATGCCGTCGGCAAAGGAATTGTCGTCGTCTACTTTTATCCCGCCGACATGACGGGCGGCTGCACCAAGCAAGCGTGCGGATTCCGCGACGACATGAAGACGCTGAAGGATCGCGGCATCACCGTTATCGGCGTGAGCGGCGACTCGGTCCGCAATCACGAGCTTTTCAAGAAAGAGTACGACCTCAACTTCCCGCTCCTGGCCGATACCGAAGGCAAAGTCGCGACCGCGTTCGGCGTCCCCTTCACCGTCGGCGAGAAGACGGTCAAGAAAGAAGTCGACGGCAAAGAGGTCGACTTCGTCCGCAACATTACCACCCAGCGCTGGACGTTCGTGATCGACGCTGACGGCAAGATCGCCGCCAAGAACACCAAAGTCGCCGCCGCCGAAGACAGCCAGGCGATTCTGAAGCTGGTGGAGTCTCTGGAGAAGTAAGTTTGTTCGCTATGGGTCGATAGCCTAAAGCGCCTCGCACGCCCTCACCAGTTCCCCCAGCGTTGCTGTGACGACGGCTTGCGGGCAGGACCAGACCTGGAAGAACAGGGCTTCCCGGGTCGCCTGGCTGGCCGGGTGGCTGTGCACGAATCCCGCGCCCTTGCTGGCCGAGAGGCCGGCGAGGGCGGCGCGGACGATCAGCGAGTTGGCCCGCAGGCGGAGCGAGTTCGATTGCTCCGGCGTCGCGGATGTGGATTCAGCGAGGCGGAACATGTCGTTGACGATGGCTTGCCAGTCCTCAATGAGAGCCGACGCCACCGAAGCCAGTTCGGGGCGTCGGCTTCCCTGCTCTTCCAATGCGGCGAGACTGGGAATCGCCGCGCCGAGCGCGATGGCGGTTGTCGTCAGCGAGCCCGTACCGCTCGATGAGCCGACCTGCAGCGCGTTGGCAACCGGGCCGATCAATCGATCGTCTTCCGAGACTTGAAGACTGTTGAGATCGAGCGAGGCTGTCTGCGTTGCATTCAGAGCCAGAAGCGTTTCGGGTTGGCGGACGTTCACGCCTGGCCGCGTTCGCTCGACCAGGAATAGCCATTGGCCACCGTTCGGATCAACGGCTCCCACGACGAGGTCGTCGACCGCAGTCGCGCCCGTGACCCAGGGGATTTCGCCCGAAAGTTCCCAGCCAGCGGAAGTGTGTTGCAGCGAGACAGCGGGGCTGGCGAGGTGCTGGCGCGATGTCGACAGATGCGAGATTCCGACCGACGCCATGCGTTGCCCGGACTGATACTCGGGCACGTGGCGTTTCACGGCATCGTTCGGGCTGGCGGCAATTCGTGAAACGGCCGCGATGTGCTGACTGAGAATGAACGCCGTGTTCAGACAGGCGGCGCTCAATTCCATCCAGCCGCGAAGTTGAGCCGCTGCCTCCCCTGCCCCTCTGTTGGATATGGGAATGCCCCAATTCCAGACGGGCGTTTCCCGCAAGTCGGCGAGCTGGTCAACCGGCCACGCGGCGCTGGCATCAATCAAGCGGCGACGGCGCCACAGGTTGTCGAGAATCGAGGCGGAGAATACGGACGTTCCCGGCAGGCGCGGGGCCAGAAACGCGTTTGGAAAGTCCGTCACGTCAACAAATCCAGCAACTGGGTCATTTCACTCGCCGCGTGCAGGTCGCCCGTTCTCTTCGCCGTGGCAATTCCTTCCTGCAAGATCGAAACGGCTTCATCCGTCCGCTGCTCGTCGGCCAGGAACTGGCCGAGGCGGAACCAAGCGGGGACGTAGTCGGGTTGCTGGGTGCAGATGGCGCGGAGCTGCGCCTCCCCTTCCTCGATAAGTCCTTCCTTCAGCAGTTCTTGGGCGAGAGCGTAGTTGAGGAATGGGTCGTTCGGTTCCTCATTGAGCATCTCTTGAATTTGCACGCGGCGAGACATGGGCCACTCAACTTGAGAGAAACGTGGTGCGCTGGCACTGAATTCGCGGACCAGGGTGTCCGGAGAGTGCAAGTTTACCCGACCGGATGTCGGCTTAGGCAAGTTATGCGAGTTGGCCGTGGTGATTTCAAGCCGTTCGGCGAGCCGCGCCGATCCACCCCCTGCGGAGAATTGAGACGGATCGCATGCCGCGAATCACGAAGGATCGTGACCAAAGCTTATCGTTGGCCAGTACATCCTGAGTGGTCCCCAGCAGAAGCACCCCATGATCAAGCGGTACCTCTCCTTAAGCATGTGCGGCGTATTCGCCGTACTCGCCATGGCCTGGACTTGCTCCGCCTCGGAGGAGCGTGAAACGCCCGTCGTTCGTGCCATCAAGCGGGCGCGTCCGTCGGTCGTCAACATCCACACCGAGAAACCCGCCGCCGAACGCGATCTGGTGATTGCCGCCGGGAAGTCGCGGAAAGTCAACGGGATGGGGACCGGCATCGTCATCGACGAGCGCGGGTACATCGTCACCAATCATCACGTGATCGTCGACTGCGACACGATTCGCGTTCAGCTTCCCGAAGGGGCCGACTATGCGGCTCGCGTGGTCGCTTCCGATCCTCCCAACGATCTGTCGGTCATCAAGATCGAACCGCTCAAGCCGCTGCGCACCATTCCCATCGGCACGTCGTCCGATCTGATGCTGGGCGAAACGGTTCTGGCGATCGGCAATGCGTTCGGCTATCACGATACCGTCACGCAGGGGATCATCAGCGCCCTGGGACGTTACGTCGAAGCCAACGAGTCGCAGGCGTATCGCAATCTCATTCAGACCGACGCGAGCATCAACCCCGGCAACAGCGGCGGCCCGCTCATCAACCTGGATGGCGAAGTGATCGGCATCAATGTCGCCATTCGGGCTGGTGCCCAGCGAATTGGCTTCGCGATTCCGATCGACGACGCCCGGAAGTTGATCTCGAACTTGATGAGCATCGAACGTCTCGAAAGCACGACCCACGGGATTACTGGTCGGGATGTCAAAGAAGGAACGAATCGGCTGCTCGTCGTCGATAACGTGGCTCCCGGCAGCCCTGCCCTGAATGCGGGACTTAAGCCTGGCGACATCGTTCTGAAGGTGGGCACGCTGGATGTTATCGACTCGGTCGATCTTGAGCGGGCCCTGCTCGGGAAGAAGCCGGGAGAAGCGATTGATGTCCTCGTGCGTCGCGATGAAAAGACCGAGAAGCTGGCGTTGTCCGTTTCGCCCGCGGCGACGGGACGCGTGACCGTCAACCGGACCGACTTCACGGCCCGTGCCAACTCGCCCGACCCCATCGCCGATCGCCACTGGGGTCTCTTGGGTCTGCGGATGGCTCCGATGCCCGAGACGCAGAAGCACATGCTGCCTTCGAGCTACCAGGGGGGCATGCAGGTTCTGGAAGTTCGTCCGGGCAGCCCGGCCGCCTCGAACGGGATTCTGTCAGGCGACGTGCTGGTTGGCCTGAATGACTTCGAGACGCTGACGTCCGACAACATCTCGTGGGTGCTCGACCGCCTGACTCCCCGTCAGCCGATCAAGTTCTACGTGGTCCGCGGTCGCGAGACCCTGTTCGGTCATCTTCAGCCGACCTCGAACTAGCGCTTTGTCATGGCTGAATCTTCGTGTGCCACTGGCTCCGCCAGTGTGCCTTCCGCTGATCGGCCACAACAGGATGCACGGGCAGAGCCCAATGCATCCCGCCCGGAACCGGTGCCGACCGCTCGGTAATGATGCCTCTCGATTCGACAGGCGACACCCCGTGCGGCAGAATCACGGGTATGTCGCGTTCCGAGTTTGATTTCATCGAGTCGATCCGCCGCCGGACCGGTAGCTCGCCCCTGGTTCCGCTGGGAATCGGGGACGACGCCGCTGTTCTGGCGAATGGTCCCGCCGGTGAGTCGCTTGTCGCCGTCGACATGCTGATGGACGGGACGCATTTTCGGCTCGACGAGGCTGCTCCGGAACTCGTCGGCCGGAAGTCTCTGGCCGTTAATCTCTCAGACATCGCCGCGATGGGAGGCCGTCCGGTCGCCGCGTTCCTGGCGATCGCCCTTCCCGCCAGCCATGGACGATCTTTGGCCGAACGGCTGACGCAGGGAGTGCTCGACCTGGCGCGGGACTACGACGTTATTCTCGCGGGGGGCGATACCAACGTCTGGAGCGGGCCGCTTGTCACCTGCGTGACCGTCGTCGGCCAGCCGAATGGGCGATCGGTCCAGCGGTCCGGCGCGAAACCGGGCGACTGGCTGATGGTGACCGGTTCGCTTGGCGGCAGCCTGACAGGACGTCATTTACGATTTGAACCTCGCGTTCGCGAAGCCGCCCTGCTGATGGAACTCGTGGAGGTCCACGCCATGATCGACATCAGCGATGGCCTGGCCGCCGACGTGCATCACCTGGCCCGCGAGAGCAACGTCGGCGTGACGATCGATGGCGACGCGATTCCCATCTCAGCCGATGTGCCGAGCGACCTCCCTCCCGAAGAACGTCTCCGTCGCGCGTTGAGCGACGGCGAAGACTTTGAACTCCTCTTCGCGGTTGCTCCAGACGATGGCAGCCGTTTGTTGCGGGAGTGGACGTCGGAGACCCCGTTATGTCGCGTGGGGACGGTCACCGCCGAAGCGGGTTGCCGACTCGTACGAAACGGTAACGTCGAGCCATTGCCAGAAACCGGCTGGACGCATGAATTGAGCTGACGGCGGCGAAAAGAGGCCGACTATGCCGCCCGACGTTCGCCGAGCAGAACATCCAGAATCACTTCGGGCGAAGCTCCCAACCAACCCTTGAGGGGATGGTCTCGCGGCGGCGGAGGCGTCTTCAGGACCAGTTCAGGATCGAACGACTCGGACGAAGCCGCGAGTCCAGCAGACTCAAGGTGGCGGGCATTCACCAGTTGTTCCCACTGCCGCCGAATCGGGATGACGACCGTGGGCTTTCCAAGCAGAAAAGCTTCGATCGGGGTCGTTAATCCGGCATTCGTGAGAACGCCGCGAGCGGTTCGCAGGTCTTCCAGCATCGACTCGCGTCCGGCTGGCTTGAATTCCACGTGGCCGCGACGACCTCGTGGCACTTCGGGAAAGCCGTACGCAATGACGCGCTGGCGGCGGCGATTGGCCCATTCCACTAGCTCCTCGGAGCTCTCGCTGTGGCAGTAAACCAGCAGGTGCTCACCTTCGTCGGGTTGAACGGTGGCCAGTTCCGGTCTAACAACCAGCGGCAGGCAACGATAAGAAGCCGGCTCGTAGTGATAGCCAAACAGCCGGTCCGCGCCGGCCGTGAACAACCGGATGACCGTCCGAGCCAGCTTTCGCTCAAGCGATGCTTCATCGGGCATGGAAATCGCGCGGTCGAACAAGGCGACCTGCCGGCTGACGCAGATGACCTCGCAGCGGCTTCCCACCAGCGGGCTGGCGGTCAATGGCTCGAAGTCGCTGAGAATCAGGTCGGGCTGAAATTCCTGGACCAGCCCACGCAGCCGAGACAGGCTCTTGAGAATTCGCGGTGAGTTCCTGAGCCACTCCATCGCGGTCTTCCGAAAGTCGGTCTGACCGCCGCGGATCGCATACGCCAGGCCGTCCAGATGGCGATGCCAGCGGAATTTGTAGCTTTCGGGAACTGGCGGACCGGACGTGACAACGCGAACCTCGTGTCCGCGCGCTTCCAGACGCGGGACCAGGACCGCCGCCTTGGAAAGGTGCCCCTGCCCCTGCGAGTTCGCGCCGTACAGAATGCGCATGTCCCCGCCTGCCTCGAAGGATTCCCGAACGAAGAGACCGTTCTTTCAGAATCGGCAGATGGTGGCGACGAAGATCAATAGGCGTGATTTTATGGTCCGGTCACAGGCAGAATTGGCCGGTCGGACCAGCCATTTCAGTCCCAGCCGCGTTATGCGAACCCCAGCAGGTCATAAATCAACCGGTCACCAAGCCCCCCGAGGGCGATCTGCCGTGCGCCGCTAAAGTCGTGGTCGGCCGTGTGTTCATGGGGAACGGAAATCACGTACGCACCCGCCGCGCTGCCGGCGCGTGTCCCCGTCTGGGTGTCTTCCAGCACCAGCATCTTTTCTGGAGAGACCCCCAGGACGCTGGCGGCCTTGAGGTAGATTTCGGGATGGGGCTTGCCGTGCGTGACATCTTCGGCCGTCAGCGTGACGACGAAACGATCCATCAGGCTGAACCGTCCGAGGATCGCGGAGAGATAGTCGCGCGGCGACGACGTGGCGACTCCCATGGGTAGGCCGGCCGCGTCGAGGCGGTCGAGGAGTTCGATCAGCCCCGGCATGGGCTTCAGTCGCGTATCGAGCAGACTCTCGAAAATGATTCGCGACTCGGCGAGCAGGTCGGCCGGCTCTTCGCACAGATCGAGATGGGTGCACAGCGACCGAAACGACTCAAGCGGACGCAGGCCCAGCATGGCGTTCATCGCGCCGCGCGTCATCGCATGGCCCCGGCGGCGCAGCAGAATGTCCCCCGCCTCATGAAAGACATGCTCGGTATTGAACATCAGCCCGTCGAGGTCGAAACAGACGGCATCAATTGTCTTCGCGCTCACCATGACTCACAAACTCGCTCATTCCTCGGCTGGCTTGTAAGCCTCGTCAAGAATTTCCATGGGATGCAGCACGCGGATCGAACTTCCAGCCGCTTTGAGTTCGGCCTGAATCTGCAGCGAGCAGCCGACATTCCCCATGATGACCACCTCCGCGCCGGTCGCGATGATGTTCTCCACCTTCCGGCGACCCAGGCGATCCGCCATCTCGCCCTGAGTGAGATTGTAGCTTCCCGCGGCTCCGCAGCAGATTTCCGATTCGTGCAGCGGAACAAGTTCGAGGCCCTTCACGAGCGACAGCAATTGGCGCGGTTGCTGGCGAATCTGTTGCGCGTGGCACAGATGGCACGCATCGTGGTAAGTGGCCTTCAGCGGAACCGGCGTTGGCGGTGCGAGTGGCCCCAATTCCGCGAGGAATTCGGAGACATCGCGAACACGACCGGCGAAGTGACCCAGCAATTCGGCCGTTTCCTGCGATCCCGGTGCTACTTCCTCCGCGACGTGGCCGTAGTCTTTCAGCATCGAACCGCAACCGGCGACGTTGACGATCACGGCGTCAAGGTCTTCCGCGCCAAAGATGCGGCTGTTGGCCGTTGCCAAGGCGAGCGCGGGATCCCCTGCCCCGCTGTGATAGTGAATCGCACCGCAACAGACCTGGTCGCGCGGCGTGATGACATCGCAGCCGTTCGCTTGCAGCACGCGGGCCGTCGCCCAGTGAAGGTGATGGAACATTGCGTCAGCGACGCAGCCAGTAAACAGCCCCACGCGGGCGCGCCGCTCGCCTTTGGCTGGCAACAAGTGAGGAATGGCGGCTCCACGCGGTTTCAGCGGCGGCAGCAGACGATGCATGCGCTGGAGCTTCGCCGGCAACAGGCGAACCAGCCCCATCTTTTCCGCGAGTCGGTCGAGACCAAGCTGTTGAGCCCAGCGAGCGGGAGCCAGCGACATCCGCAGCCGACCGGCGTACGGAAACATGCCGTACAGAATCCATTGCTGAAACCAGGAATCGGGTTCAGTTCGCCCTTCGCGGCGATCGCGAATCTGCGTCTCGACGCGGAATGGTTCGATCAGGCGACCGTACTGCACGCCGGAGGGACAGGCCGATTCGCAACTGCGGCAGTCGAGACACAAGTCGAGATGACCACGAACTGTGTCGGTCAGTTCAAGCCGTCCATCGGTGACCGCCCGCATCAGGTAAATGCGGCCGCGAGGGCTGTTGTTTTCGTCGCCGGTTTCGAGGTAAGTCGGACACGACGCCGTGCAAAGACCGCAATGAACGCAGTCCAGAAAGCGTTCGTAAGGGATCGTGGCCCCCAGCGGCGTCGCCGTTGACGGTGAGGCAGCTTGAGTGGGCGAATTTGCCGACATGATTCTACGTACTTCCGGGAAGAGAACATCAACAACGGCTCAATCGGCGTGCTTCGACTCGCTATTTGCCAGCACCGTCGAACCACGTGGGATTGAGCAACTCATGCGGGTCCAGTTTCTTCTTCAATTGTCTCATCAACGTCGCGCTGGGCTCGGGATCACCCAGCCAGTCGATTCGCGAGGAGAGGTTTTCATCGGCATGCCGCACTGTCAGGTTGCCTCCGGCGGTGCGAGCGAATTCCCGGAGTTTGGTCAGCGTGCCAAGCGGTGGAGTTCCCCCGCCGGGTTCGGCAGGAATATGCCCCACGATGAGTCCGTTCGCTGCGTGGCATTGGGCCAGAACTCCTGCAGCGTGGGCTAACGTCAGGAATTCCATCGCGCGGGAGGGACGCAGATTCGCCTGAAACGTGATGGGGTCATCGGCTGGCGTCTGAAATTCGGTCAAAGCCGACCAGACCGGCGAAGCAGCTTCGCTGGTGCAGGTCTGGAGATCCTGCACGCCAAATGGAACCATCTCCCGCCGCAGTTGCTCGATCTGCCACATGACGGTCGATTCCGTCCCTTCCACGCCAATCACAAGAACGGGGCGATCGATCGGCAGGCTGGCATGGGCGGCATTCGCGATGACCGCGGCTGCCGGTGGGGTCAAGACCTCAACCGCGACTGGTCGAGCGGCTGAAACCAGCAGTCGTTCGAGAACATTCTCAATCTCGGCGAACGTGTCGAATGTTGTCCAGATCAGCCCTTCCGCTTCCGGCAGCGGACGCAGCTTGAACGTGAACTGCGTGAGGATCGCCAACGTGCCGCGACTGCCGATGGCGAGTTTGCACAGGTCGTATCCGGCGACATTTTTGACGACGCGACCACCGCCGTGGAATAACCGACCCTGCGCATCGACCGCACTGACACCAATCAGGTAATCCCGCAGCGATCCGTGTCCGGCACGCCGGGGGCCGCTGGCATTCATCGCGACAGCCCCGCCGATCGTTGCCCGCGTGGCCTGTGCGAAGTCGACCGGCAGTCGCTGTTTCTCCTTTTGGAGTATGGACTGCAATTCCGCGACGGTCATCCCGGCTTCCACGGTGACCGTCATGTCCCGTGCCGGGTAGTCGACCAGGCTCTTCAGGTCTCCCAGGCGAATCTCGCAGATCTCTTCCGAGTTGGCGACGTTCGCCGAGAGCGTGGTCCGTCCGCCGATTGGTCGCAATCGTTGGCGAGAACCTGCCGCGTTCCCGGCAACGAATCTCGCGAGTTCAGTTTGCGTCGACGGTGTGAAGACGGAGGGCATCAATGCTTAGCCAACGGTTTGCGAGTCGGTCAATCGTCTTACAAAGGGGGGATATCGACGAGCTACAGTGCCGCTTTGCGGCCCGGCACCCGACGCGGCATGTGTTCGTTTCCGCATCCCGCCAGGACTGGCAGCATCTTTCCCGGGCTCAGTCGTCCCTCTGGATTATAACAGTCGTGAATCAATCCCATGACCGCGAGATCGTCCGGCGAAAACAGGCGGGACATGAAGTTGATCTTTTCGACGCCGATCCCGTGCTCTCCCGTCACGCTGCCCCCCAGGTCGATGCAGCGAGACAGGATTTCGTCGCTCGCCGCCAGCACGCGCTCGACCTGATCGGGGTCGCGCTCGTCGAACAGCAGGATGGGGTGAATGTTTCCGTCCCCCGCGTGGAAGACATTCACGATCCGCACATCGTACCGCCGCGAGACGTCCTGAATGTGCTGCAGGATCTGTGGCAACTTCGTGCGCGGCACGACACCATCTTGCGTGCAGTAGCTGGGGCTAAGTCGGCCTATCGCGCCAAAAGCCTGCTTCCGGCATTTCCAAAGCTTGAGGCGTTCTTCGGGGGAGTTCGCCCGCCGAACTTCACGGGCGCCGCATGCCGTGCAGATCGACTCCATGCGCGTCGCCTCGGCGTCGACTTCCAGTTCCAGCCCATCGACTTCCATGAGCAGGACGGCCCCGGCGTCCAAGGGAAATCCAAAGTGGAACGCGGCCTCGACGGCTTCGATGATTCCCTGGTCCATCATTTCGAGGGCAGCCGGGACAATCCCCGCGCCGATGATTTCGCTGATTGCGACGGTCGCGTCATCGACGGTCTCGAAGACGGCCAGCATCGTTCGGTACGCGGCCGGGTCACGTGTCAGCCGCACCCACAGACGGGTGCAGATTCCCAAAGTTCCTTCGCTGCCGACGAACAACCCCGTCAGATCGTAGCCGGGAATGTCTTCCGTCGGACCGCCGAGCATCACGACGTCTCCATTCGCGAGGACGACTTCCGCTCCCAGCACGTGGTTGACGGTGACGCCGTATTTCAGGGTGTGCGGTCCGCCGGAATTCGTGGCGAAGTTGCCGCCGAGCGTACAGGCTCCCTGGCTCGATGGATCGGGAGCGTAGTGATAGCCGCTCCCCTTCAGTTTCTGGGTGAGATGCACGTTCACCAGCCCAGGGTCGACCACGGCATAGCGATCGCGCAGGTTGATTTCGTGGATCGCCTTCATGCGGGTCAGGGCGATCATGATGCCGCCGCCGACCGGCAGGCACCCTCCGGCAAGACTGGTCCCCGCGCCCCGCGGCAAAAACGGGACATTGTGGCGATTACAGGCCCGCACCACGGCCGCGACTTCCTCGGTCGATTCCGGGAAAACGACCACGTCGGGCATGTTCTTCTCGACGACGAACCCGTCGCACTCGTACACCACCAGCCGCTGCGGTTCATCAACAACGGCCGCAGCCGACAGGATGCCGCGCAATTCCTGAAGCAATCCGACCGGAACGGAAGCGGATGCGCGGGTAATCTCGTGTGCGGTCATCATTACAGAGGCTGTCTCGGTTTCGTCTCGAAGGGACGGTCCGCGAACGTGGGCGGTCACTGGCCGCCCATCACTCGGACCCATTGATGGTAGGCGCTCCGTCGATCAGACGCTACCGGAGGAAATTCGTCAGGTCTCATCGGCGGGACGACTTTTCGGGGCGGTCTGTCAGCACGCCTGCCGAGCCGCCATCGAGATAATCGAGCGACTGCTTCAAAATGGCTGCCACTGCGGGAGCAGCAACTTTGCCCCCAAATTGCTCACTTCCCTCGGCGGCTTGATCCACGACCACCAGGACAAGCAGTCGGGGATTCTCCGGTGGGCTGCCCCCCAGGAACGAACTGACATAGCGATCGGAACGGTAGCTTCCTTCCGGAGTGAGCGCTTGAGCCGTGCCAGTTTTTCCGAATACGACGCGATCGGACAGTTTGGCACGCGTTCCGGTCCCCCGCCGCACGACTTCGGTCATGGGTTCCTGAACGATCCAGTCGGCAATTTCCGAGGAAACCACTCGCTGCTGGACCGAGCGATCTTCGGCGGAGGAACCTGTGGGGAGGACCAGTCGTGGTTGCTGCCAGACGCCGTGGTTCGCGAGCGCCGCGTGGCCGACGATCAGTTGCAATGGCGTCATGGCCAGTTCGTGCCCCATGGGAATTGATCCCGTTGAGTAACCATTCCACTTGTCCAATGGCCTGAGGATTCCCGGCAATTCCCCCGGCAATTCAATGCCCGTCGGTCGGCCAAATCCAAAGGCGACGGTCGCTTCGTAAAGTCCAGCGTTCGTCATCCGCTCGCCAATTTTGGCCATGCCGATGTTGCTGGACTTCACCAGCACATCGACCAGGCTCAGCCGTCCATAGGCGTGATGGTCGTGGAGGACTCTGCGACCCATGCGATACTGGCCGTATTCGCAGTTGAAGGACTCATCGCGGCGAATGGCGTCTTGATGCAGGGCGTGGGCAACAATCAGCGGCTTGATGGTGGAACCGGGCTCGTGGATCGCACTGATCGCACGATTCTTCCACCCGCCGAGCGGAGCCGCCGCGGGATTGTTTGGGTCATAAGCCGGCCGCGATGCCATGGCCAGAACCTGACCCGTCGCGGGATCGAGCGCGATGGCCGAGCACCCTTCCGGCTGCCACGCCGACATCACGGCATCGAGTTGAATTTCGACAATCTGCTGAACGACCGCGTCGAGAGTCAGTTGAATGGGCCGACCGTCGCGGGCCCGGGCTTCCAGAGTCGAATCCAACTCGATGACGCGGCCCCGTGAATCGCGGACCAGCCGTCGTTTCCCCGGGGTTCCCCGCAGGTGTTCCTGAAACTGCTGTTCGACGCCGCCATGCCCGATTCCATCGACATCGCGCAGCCCGAGCACATGCGCGGCGAGCGAGCCCAGGGGATAAACCCGCTGATACTCCGCTCGAAGCCCCCAGATCTCGGCGGGCAGCTCGAGTGCCTGGACCCGTTTGAGTTCCTCGTCCGACAGGCGGCGTTTCACCCACAAAAAGTGCCGGTGCGACGCGATTCGCTCGTAGAGCGAGTCACGATTCAGTTCCAACGCATCCGCCAGTTGTCCCGCGACCGTCCAGCGCTCGCGAATTCGACTGGGAACGATGTACAGGCTCGAAGTCTGGACGCTGGTGGCAAGCAGGCGTCCGGCCCGATCGTGGATGTCTCCCGGACGAGGAACGGTTTCCTCCTCGACCACGCTTTGCCGTACAGCGCGTTTGCCAAATTCTTCCCGTTCGACGACTTGCAGCCACGTCAAACGACCGGCCAGAACCAGCCCGGCAACGACCAGAGTTCCCGCCGCCGCGACATTGCGCCACCAGAATGTTTCAGGCGGCGGCGCGGCAGGCGAATCGATCGAGGCTGGTTCGTTTCCGGCCATCGGCGGCACGACGCGATGAAACCAGCGCCGCGGATCGAGCCACCTCGTCACGACGTTCTCCGGAGGCGGGCTGGTCATGGGGAGGAGCTGGAAGCAGCGTCTTGCCGATACAGGGCCGCAGGCGTGGCCAACCCCTGAACTTCCGCTCGCAAACGGGCTTCACGCTCCCGCAAGAGTTCCAGTCGGTACTGGCGATGGGCAATTGTCCGATTCAACTCCAGGTTGTGTTTCTCCAAGGCCGTTGCGGTCAGCCCCATCGCGACAATCATGGCGATCGCGGCCGCGAACCGAAAAAACACTTTGTTCCCTTCCGGTCTTGTCAGACTCGGACACGAGTCGACGCCGATCTTCGTTGGAATCGGCTGGCTTAGCGGTCGCTCACCAGTTGAACCTGGCTCGCATCGGCTGGCAGTCGCAGAACCGATCCGATCTTGAGGTCATTGCCGTTCTTGAGGGTGTCTCGATTCATCTCAAAGACCTGGATCCATCGCGAGGACCGGCCGAGGTGGCGTTCGGCGATGGTCGAGAGGGTGTCTTCCGAACCCACGCGATACATTGGAACTCCCTGGTCTCCAATGAAGAATCCCGGCTGCTCGCCGCCCAGGTTGGCGACCCCGGACGACGGCTGAATCGCCAGTTCCGGAATAGCCGCGCGGGGGATCAGATTCGCATGCCTCTGTTCCAGCACATCCGTCGAGGGAGTCGCGATGCGGGTACCGAGTTTCATGCGATTCGGATCGGGAACCCGATCGGCATTGAATGCCTGCAACGCTTTCCAATACCGCCCGGTGCCGTAGATCTCCCGGCTCAACGACCAGAAATTGTCCCCCTCCTGGATTTGGCGATCGGCGGCTTGCGGCTGCCGAACATCGGCATTCGCGATGCCCACGCCAATCCCAGGAAGTAGCGTGCTCGATGGGGCGGTACGATTCGAGGGCCCAAACGTCGGGCTTGAGACTTCAACGGGCGATTCAAAACCATCCGGGGATGAGTCAACCATGGTCGGAGTCCGAGCAGGAGGCTCGAATTCAGTTTTGGCCGGGCTACCAAACGGATCGCTTTCGATGGCGGCGGGGGCCGCAATCTTCGGCTGTTGTCCGATCACCGGACGGCTTGTCGGAACTTCCGCCGCTGGAAAGGGATCGACCGGGACCGATCGGGTTTCCGGAACGGGCTCGAGGCCCGGCGCAGGCTTGGCACCGGTGCCGAACGGATCGCCATCGGATGCCCGATTCGCGATCGATGCCGGTGGGTCTTCCGGTTCCGGCAGAAGTTCCACCGGTCGCGCCGACTTCGCGGCGGGGAATGTTCGCGGTCCAGGACGTTCTTCAATCGGCTCGAAACTCATCGCCGGACCGCCCGAAAATGGATCAGTGCCTGGCTTCTCCTCAACGGCTCGTTCCACCATGGCCGCCGCGTCGGCCCCGAAATCACGATCGTTCGACTCGATTTCTGTCAGTTCCGGAGTCCTGGTTACTGGTCGGACATCGTTTGGCTCGAGGTTGCCGAGTACCGGAAGCGCGACTGCGGCCGGTTCCGACTTTTTCGTCGCCGTCGGCTCGACGGTGAACGGATCGTTGCTGTCCCCCGGCTTGGAATCGTTGGTCGCGGCGGTAGCCATCTCAACCGGTTCCGCGTCGTCACCGAACGGGTCATCCGCGTTGGTCGGCAGGGCGGGAAGTGACTTTCCGGCCGTGGCGGTAGGTCTGGCGGCAGCCGTCGAAGTGGCCCCGAACGGATCACCGTCTACCGATGTTTGTTCACTGGCCGCGACCGTAGCGGACTTCCCCGTCGACGGCGAATCGGAAAACGGATCGCCCCCATCATCCTGGGAGGTGAACTGATCCATGGCGACAGTGGCCTTTCCCGGATTGGCTCCATTGCCCTGACTGGAAAAAGGGTCGCCATCAATTGCAGTCGGCAAAGCCGGGCGGGAGCCAGACGTGGCCGTTTTCACGGCGGTACGTTCGCCCGCCTCGTTAGAAGGCTCGAATTGCGCGGCATTGGCGAACGGGTCGCTCGACGATTCCGGCCGCGCCAAGACGCCAGAGGTCGTTTCTCCGGACGTCCGGACGATCGTTTCCGTAGTCGGAACTTCTTCTTTCGCAGCCGTTTGCGATTCCGAGTCATTCTGCTCGACCTGGGCGATTTCGGACGGATCGCCTTCGGTCACAAGCGGGTTGACGGCGCGCTTGTAGACCAGGAATCCAAAGACGGTCAGCAGAATCAGGACAAGTCCCAATCCAAGTTTGGTTTCGCGGGCCATGGTTCGCATCCTTGCGAAAATTGGCGGATCGTGTTGATCCGAGACGTAATCGTTTCAACGAGTCAGCCGGCCGAATTTCCCGGAAGTCGCTGGGCCACCCGGAGTTTCGCCGATCGACTGCGGGGGTTAAATCTCTGCTCTGCCGGTGAGGCGGCGATTGGCTTGGGAGTGACCACTTTCCAGTACGATTCGTCGCGGAATTCTGCCTTCACCAGACGGTCTTCCAGCGAGTGAAACGTAATCACGCCAATCAGTCCGCCGGGAACCAGCGTGGTCCGCGCGGCAGCCAGGCCGCGGCTGACGTGTTCCAATTCCCGATTCACGGTGATTCGCAGGGCCTGAAAGGTTCTGGTCGCGGGGTGACGGTCTTTCGGGCCGGTTCCGCGTGCTCCCAGAACGCGCTCGCAAAGCTGTGCCAGGTCTCCGGCCGTCCGGAGAGGATTCGTCTGGCGTGTCAGGACGACTTCCCGGGCGATCGACGCCGCTCGGGGTTCATCGGCCAGATCTTGGAGCATGGCCGTGAGGTCGTTTTCCGAGGCTGTCTGCAAAAATTCCGAAGCCGGGATGCCTTGTGAAGTATCAAACCGCAAGTCGAGCGGGCCGCCGGCATCGAAACCGAACCCGCGTTCCTTGTCGGCCAATTGATCAGAGGAGAGGCCGAGGTCGAGGAGAATCCGATCGGGCTGGGGAAAGTTGCATCGCGATCGCAATTCTTCCATATCCGCGTAGCTCCCCTGGCAGAGAACGACGCGTTCATCCGGAAGTTGCTGGCGGGCGAATTGCAGCATCATCGTATCGCGATCGATTCCCAGGAGTCGTCCTTCAGGCTGAATGGCTTCCCACATCAACCGGGAATGCCCCCCTGCCCCGACGGTTCCATCCAGAACGGCCATTCCTGGCGCAAGCGCCATCCACTGAAGCACTTCGCGCGCCAGGACCGGGACATGTCGCGCCGCGCGTGGTTGGTTGGTCATCCCCGGTATCCGTCGTCCTGCCCTTTCCGACGCGATGGCTTTCGACGCCCGGAGAATAGTCGCCGAACGTCGCGAACGCGCAGGAATTGCCGCTATTTCAACGGGGGTATATCGCCAAGGGGCCGCGCGCGCGAAGACCATTTGAGGTCAGGAGGCTGGCGGTCGCCGCGAGGCGACGACGAAAAGCCCGCGAGAGTGGAAGAATCACACCCTTGCGGAGAAATTGGCCCTTGGCGCTGTAAGCAGATGCGCGACAATTGCTGGAGGACTATTGCCTCCCGGAAAAAGCCACTCGCCACGGTAGCATCCGTGCTACCGTGGCTCTCGCCGAGGCGAATGACCTGTGCCAAAGCTGCTGCCACAGCCTGGCACTCTTGTCGAGCCTTCCATGGTCGACCCTGCAACCGCGCAGCCCGGTAAGCCGGCGGTATCCGCTGACTGGCGTCGTCAACGACCGGCCTGAAACTCCTTCTTAAGGTTCCTGACACAACCTCTGTGCAACGAAGCGTTTGCTCGGTGTTCCGCAGGTTTCTGACAGGCACAACCGGTTGTGTCAGGGTTTCTCGGACGACCCCTTGACTTCAAAAATCTGATTTCAAGCTAATGGGCATCGTGTGGGGCGAAGAGAACCCTCGCCGGAATGCGGCCGTCATGAAGTGCCGCGACTACTGCCCAAAGACTTCCGCCGCGAGTTCGTCGAACCGCGGAGTTGTTCGAGCCACGTATTCGTCCCAGATCGCTCGATCCCAGACTTCAATGTGGTCTTGTATCCCCAGCAGGTAGGCATCCTTCGAGAGACCGGCGAACTCGAACAATCGCTCAGGGATGCGAATGCGCCCCTGCCCGTCCAGATCGGCCCGCTCGGCCTTCGAGTAAAACAGCCGCAGAAAGTTCTGGTGCCCCGACCGCTCGGCGAGTTTCTGGGCGAGGGCGTCGAAGCCGGCGGGTGAGTACAGAACAAGTGAACGCTCCGTCCCTGGTGCGATAAACAGCGACTCCAGATCGCCTTCACCAAAATCCTGTAAAAGACGCTTGGGAATGGCGACGCGGCTCTTGGCATCGATCGAGCGTTCATACGTCCCGGTCAGTGCCATTCACCACCACTCTTCCCCACTCGTCCCCACGGTGGCCCAAGATGCCATCCGTCCGTCCGCAATGCAAGCGGTTGCCGGAACGCAGCGCGGTCTGACTACCCCTGGCGTCGCTGTAGTTGCTTGTGGGGCAGTGAATTGAGATTTTCAGAAAAAATTTCTGAAGGGGTTGGAGAGACGTTGACGGTTATCGCGATGAGAGAAGCTGGCGATAGAGAGCGTCGTATTTGGCGAGCGAGCGTTCGTGCGTAAACTTTTCTGAGACAATTGTTTGTGACTCAGCGGCATACCGCCGCGCGGTTTCGGGGTTGGCAAGACAGCCAATGACGGCAGACGCCAGTGCCGCCGGATTTTCGGGGGCGACCACCCATCCATTGCGGTTGGGTTCAATCAACTCCACAACCCCTTCAACTTTGGTCGAAATGACAGGGCAACCGGCCGCCATCGCTTCCAAGACCACGTTGGGCATTCCTTCCCATCGCGAGGCCAGCACCAGTGCCTGAGCTGCGTTCATCAGGGCCGCCACGTCGTCTCGGGGGCCCGCAAAATGGATGAGTTCGGCCACTCCGTTCCGTGCCGCCAGATTCCGCCAGGGAACGGGATCGCCCGGTCCGACAACCAGCCACCGCAAATCGGGATGAGTCGATCGCAACAGCGAGGCAGTGTTCACTAATATGTCGGTCCCTTTCTGGCGGTCGAGTCGTCCCACCGTAAGCAGCACCGTGTGGTTGAGGCCGAACCCAAACTGGGTCAGATCGGCGGCCGGAACCTGCCAGTCGGACGGGCTAATCGTGTTGGGGATTACATCGGTTCGCGCCGGATCGAACCCGAACTCGCGATGCAGATAGTCCGCGACGCCCTGGCTGACGCAGATGCGTCGGGTCACCCAGCGATCGACCCAGCGTTCGACGCGCCCGAACCATCGCGACCGGCGATCCGAAACACGGTGCCCGGTGAGTCGCGCGGGAACTCCGGCTCGCGCCGCGGCGAGTGTTCCCAACACGTTGGCATGGAAGAGGAAAGACTGCACGATTGCCGGGCGGAACGCTCTGAATTCACGAACCAGGCGGTACCAGACCCGCGGCAACGACATCGGCCCCCGGCCACCCAGCGTGACAACGGGAATGCCTGCCTCCAACAGCACGCTTGTGAAGTGCCCTTCGGGGCCCAGGCAGATAACTCGGGGTTCCCAGAAACTCCGGTCCAGTCCCGTGACCAGCCGAGTCAGCGCGCCCTCGGCACCGCCTCGGTCGAGTTCCGTGATGCAGAATGCAATGCGGTGTCGCGGGTGCATGTCACATCCCGAACTGAAGATCGACCGGTGAAACCGATTCACCGTCAGCGAGCCATTCGAGGCTTTCTTGGGTTACGATGTGATGCTCGCCATGTGACAACACTTTTTGACGACACGAACGCGAATGCCTGATTTCGACCGGCTCGAAACTTTTAACTATCACCTTCCCCCGGAACTGATTGCCCGGCAGCCCGCGGACCGCCGCGACGACTCGCGGCTGCTGGTCGTCGATCGCCAGCGGGGCACGTTCAGGCACCGGAAGTTTCGCGATCTGCCGGAATTGCTTTCGGCTGGCGACTGCCTCGTTCTCAACAACAGTCGCGTCATCCCCGCGAAACTGCAGGGAATTCGCACGGCAACTGGTGGTCGCTGGGAGGGACTATTTCTGGCGGAAGAGTCGCTCGGAACGTGGCGCGTGATCGGGCAGACGCGGGGAACCTTGCAGCCGGGAGAGTCCATTACGCTCCGGTCGCCCGATGCTGATCGCACGCTCGAACTCGAATTGATTGAGAAACGAGAAGCGGGCGAGTGGCTGATGCGACCGCGAGCGGACGCATCCACTTTGGAGCTTCTAGAATCAGTGGGCGATGTTCCCTTGCCTCATTACATGCACCGCGATGCGGCCGACGTGGTTGATCGCGAACGCTACCAGACGACTTATGCGGTTCACCCGGGTTCGGTCGCTGCTCCCACGGCTGGGTTGCACTTTACGCCCGAGGTGCTTAGTCGCGTCGCGCAGCTCGGCGTGACTCGGGCGGAATTGACTCTGCATGTGGGACTGGGAACATTTCGTCCCGTCTCCAGCGAAGTGGTTTCCGAGCACCGGATGCACGCGGAGTGGGGACAGGTCTCTGAAGAAACAGCGTCCACCGTGCGACAATGTCGCGAACGGGGGGGGCGCATTCTCGCGGTGGGGACAACCAGCGTGCGAACTCTGGAAACTGCTGCCATTCAGGCGGGATTTGGTCAGCCCTGGGTCGGCACCACCGATATTTTTATCCGGCCGGGATTTGCCTTTCAGGCCGTCGACGTCTTATTGACCAATTTCCATCTGCCAAAGTCGACGCTCATCATGCTGGTTGCCGCGTTCGCTGGTTATGACCTGACGATGGAGGCCTATCGCATCGCTGTCGCTGAACACTACCGCTTTTTCAGCTATGGCGATGCCATGCTGATTCTGTGAGCGATGGCAGAGGTTCGAGTCCTTGGTCCCGCACGAACGAGGCTTCGCGTGCCACTGGCTCCGCCAGTGTTTTCAACAAACAACCGCGTGACCCTACTAAATCGCACTGGCAAAGCCAGTGGCACACCGACGTAGAGCCGCTATGGGCCGGCGCGCGCCGGAACCTCGCCGTCCAGGTAGCGCCAATTCTTCAGGAACGAAATCAGCTCCGCCAACTGGTCGACGTTGAGCGTCTTTTCCAAGCCGACGGGCATCAGCGAGAGGCCGGACGACTTGAGTTCGTCGAGATCGTCCCGCAGCAGGGTTTCCTGTTTTCCCTCGGGCTGGCGAATCGTGATGCTGTCGGTGGTCTCGGCAACGATCAGCCCGGTATAGACCTTCCCCTGCACCGTCACGGCCGTGTAGCCGAAGTAGTTGTTGTCGACGGCCCGGTTGGGATCGAGGATCGCCGTCAGGAGATAGGCGGGCGTCTTGTCTCGCGTGTCGCCGATATCCGGACCGACATTGATACCCAGCGTGCCGATCTTGTGGCACGTGACGCAATTCTTTTCGAAGAGTTGCTTACCCTTGAGCGGATCGGCGGTCGCCGATTTTTCGAGGGCTGGCTGGTATTGTTCCAGGACCGCCTGTCGATCGGCGGTCGCGGAGAGCAGCAGTTTTTCGGCCCGGGCGCGAAGTTGCGGGTCGCGATGTTTGAGCAGCCGTTGGGCACGCGTGGTATCGATCTCAGTCGGTTGCAGGCTGCGGGCTTCGATGGCATTCAGCAGAGCGGCGTGTTCCTCGCCCCGGGCCAGAATCGTGTCGAGCATCGCCCGCCGAATGGCCGGAGTCTCTGCCGGGAACGTCTTCAGCAGCGTCACGGCCAAGTCCGGCGCGCCACAATTGGCCAGGCTGTCGAGTGCAGCCAGTCGCAGTTCGGTCTTCGCAGTACCGACGGCGAGCGGCACGAGAATCCGAGCCGCTCGATCGGGTTCGGCCAGACGCTGGAGCCAGATGGCTTCCGTCGCCTTGGGGTGACTTCCGGCCGCGGCCACTTGCGTCTGGTAGATGTTCCCGAGCCATTCCGTCAGTTTCTGTCGCGGTGCTTCCGGCAGCGATTTCACGAGTGCCTGCCAGCTTCTTCCCCGGCGGGCTGCGCCGCGGGCTAGTCCCCGCAACACGGCGGGAATGACGGATGGTCCCTCGCTCAGCCGACACGAGTCGTTCAGCTCGCACGCGCAGCGGTCCGCAACGGCGACCATGATTGGCTCGAAGGAATCGGTGTTGTCGCCAGCCGTGACCGATTCAGCAAGTTGCTCCAAGAGCGACTCCCCGGCGGCCGACAGTCGACGCGGCTTCCCGGTTCCTGTTTCATGGAGCAGCGATTTGAGCAGATCGGCCGTTAAGGGATCGGCCGCCAACGCAATCGCCAGCGGCGAAAAGTCCTGATCGATCGCGATCGATTTTGTCGATTCATTCTCCCAGGCGGTCTGGTCGGCCAGCGCGGTCACCAGTGACAGGCGTGCCGAGGAGGCCGGGACTTGGGCCAATTGACGGGCCAGCAGAAACCTGACTCGTGGTTCGGAATCGGCGGCAAGTTTCAGCCAGACCGGATCCGTTTCGGGAATGTCATCCCGCACGCTCTCGGCCAGTTCGACTGCCGTGGCGCGCACCCGAGGGTGCTCATCGTCGAGCAGTTTTCGCACTGTGGTCGCATCGAGACTGCGATGGGCTTTCAGAAGCCATGCCGCAGCGATGCGGGCCGCTTCTGGTTGATCGGCCGCCAGGGTCAATCGCTGCAACTCGGATGCAGCCGCCGGGTCGTCGGCTTCCAGCAGCAATCGAAACGCTGTGTCGCGCGCCCAGGCCGAGGGAGATTGTAGGGCAGCGACTTGCTGCGAGACCGTATCGAAGGTTCTTGCGGGAACTCGATTCGTGGAACGCTGCCGCACCCGCCAGATACGCCCTCGGTCGGTGCCGTCGTACAGGTCGGGTCGCGCTTTCAGTTCTTCCGGCATGAATTGAGGATGCTCGATGACAGCCCGGTACATGTCGACCACGTACAGGGCGCCGTCGGGGCCCTGCGTGAGATTCACCGGACGGAACCATGTATCGGGCGAGGCGAGAAACTCGCGATCCGCCGGGGTGGGGGTTCCCTGCAAGAGTGCGCCGCGCGCCGAGAGTCGCTCGCGATGAACCAGATTGCCGGTTGGGTCGCACGTGAAGACGTTTCCAACAAACTCTGTTCCGAGCCCTTCGCTGCGATACATCAAGACCCCGCAGGCGGCCGTGAATTGGCCCGCATGCAGCGTCGACGTTGTCCAGGCTTTGCTGACCGGAAACAGACGGGATGCCTCGCCAGACGCAGCCACGTCATAGACGAGTCTGGGAACGGCGATGCTGGCATGACCCTTCAGGTCTCGTTCTTCAAAGACAATTTCGATGCACGGATTGCGATTGGTGCAGACGAAACGTCGTCCCGCGTCATCGAAGGTCAGGCCGAATTGTCCGTTGCCGGTGACCGCTTCAAAATCGCCGGTCCGGGGATCGAAGCGAAAGTCGCGACCGGTGATCGGGACTTCGACGTCTCCCGCCGTCGAGCCCGGAAACGATGAGCGAATCGTGCCACCGCGCAGGCCGTTGGCGATGTAGACAGACCCGTCGAGTCCCAAAGTCGGATGGTTGGCCCTTAGTTGCGAGTTTTCCTGGGTAAATCCGGTGAACCAGGTCTCGCGATGGTCGGCGACGCCATCGCCGTCGCGATCCGCCAGAAAGGCGACTTCACCGGCGAGCGTGACAATCACGCCGTCCTTCCACGGAAGCAGGCCCGTGGCGAACAGGAGCTGATCGGCGAACGTGGTCGCCGTTTCGAATCGGCCATCGCCATCACGATCAAACAATCGCCGAATGCGGGACTTCGGCACTTCCCCCGGCATGGGACCGTGCGGGTAGTCTCCCATCTGGACCACCCACAGCGAGCCATCTCTGTCGAAGACGGCGGCAACCGGGTCGATGACATCGGGTTCACTGGCGACCAGTTCCACGACGAGATCGCTGTCCGTCTGAAATACGGCGAGCGATTGTTCGACGGTCAGGGGATCCGCCGCTGAAAGTGAACCGTTGGAGATCCAGGCGAAGACAAGGCCCAGACCAATGCCTCGAAGACTGCTGCAGACTGATCCGCGACTCGACATTCTGATCATGGGAACTCTCGTGCCGGAAAGCTTCGGTAATGTGCGAACCGATTGTATCATCGAAGTCCGATTCGTCCCAACCGCCCCACGTGACCAACATCTCAAGGACCTCGTATGGCCGTGCTGCAAAGATTCGCCGTCGACGCGGGGCGGTTCTGTCTCAACGCCTGGGTGGGGGCGGCCGTTCTCTTCGTGATTGTCGGCGTAACGGAAGTGACTTCGTCGCAGGTCGATTCGACCATGCGCGACGTCCTCGTGACGCTGCGGTTTCCCTGGTATTACCGCTCTGGATTCACGCTGCTCGGTTGCTCGCTAGTGGCGCTACTCCTGGGAGGAGCGAACTGGGGCTGGAGGCGTTGGCCGCTGTTGGTACTCGTGGCCGTTTCGCTTGGTTTGATGGTTGCCGACTACTACACCATTTTTGTTCCGCTGGTCGAACTGGTGACGCCGCCAGGTAAGCCGCGAACGCCCGCGTTTGCCGCCTATCACGAGGCTTCGACAGCCATCAATACAGCGGGTTTGGCGCTGATCCTTCTGGCCTGCTTTGTCTGCGCGGGGCGTTTTCCGCAGCCGGAGGTCGCTCGTCTGGAAACGTCGAACACATAGAAACGTGAGAGCTCCGCGGCCGACAGACCATCACTTGGTTGAACGAGTGAGATCGATCAACGAATCCATAGAGAGATCAATCCATGCAGAAACCCGCCGAGACGCGATTTCCCGTCCACGAGCTGATTGCCGAGCGCTGGAGTCCGGTCTGTTTCGATGAGCGTCCCATCGAACCAGAAAAGATCGGCAGCCTGTTTGAAGCGGCACGCTGGGCTCCTTCATCGTACAACGAACAGCCGTGGAGCTTTCTCGCCGCCGGTCGCGACGATCGGCGCGAGTTCGATCGACTCTTAGGCTGCCTGATGGAGGCCAATCAAGCCTGGGCGAAACACGCCGGGCTTCTGGCGATTTCCGTTGCCGCCAAAGTCTACGCCCGCAACGACAAGCCGAACCGCCACGCCTGGCACGACGTGGGAGCCGCCACGCAGAACCTGATCCTGCAGGCGATGGCCATGGGACTGCACGCGCATCCGATGGGTGGCTTTGACGCCGCTCGCGTTCAACAGGAATATCACCTGCCCGAGCACTACGAGGCTTGCACGGCCGTCGCCGTGGGCTACCTCTCCACCGATCTCGACAGGTTTTCGGCTGATCTCAAGCAGCGGCAACTGGGAGGCCGGATGCGAAAGCCGCTGTCGGAAATGGTCTTCCGCGGCGCTTGGGGCCGGCCCTTCTCGCTGCCGACCGACGGCGCGGCGCGATGACCATCTGAGGGGGGCATCGTATCCGTGCTCCATGGTTTGGTATCAGTTGGCGCGGGCTGGTTCGTTGCGCTTCGGCCTGTCCGCCTCGTGATGTCCGTTCGTGCCGTGCCCGTTGAGTCCGGCATCACTCGGCGTATCGTCCGCCCAGTCGTCGTGCTGTTTCGCGCCAACGATCTGGAATTCCCAGCCAAACAGCCGTGCCAGGAACATTTGCGCGTCGAGCACCAGCGTGAAGGCGGACGGAATCAGGAAAAGCGCGAGTACCGTCGAGAAGATCAAGCCTCCCAGCACGACGCTGCCCAGGCCGCGATAGAGTTCGCTTCCCGCGCCGGGGAACAGGACCAGCGGCAAGAGACCGAGGACGGTTGTGACGGTCGTCATCATCATCGGGCGAATCCGCGAGCGGACCGACTCCACGATCGCAATGCGCGGCTGCATCCCCTCGTTTCGAATGAGATAGAGGGCCTGATCGACAATCAGAATCGGGTTATTCACCACCGTTCCTATCAGGATGATGAAGCCCAGCATCGTCAGCACGTCGAGTGCCTGAGGAGTCTGACCGTTCGCCATCAGGTACAGACCCAACAGTTTCAGTCCCACGAGGCCGCCGACGGCCCCCAGCGGCACGCTCAGAATAATGACGAACGGGTAGACCCACGATTCATAGAGCGCTGCCATCAGCAGATACGTGATGAGACCGGCGAGAATCACGTTGAAACGGACTGCGTTCCAGGTCTCGCGCAGTTTGTCGGCAGTTCCCGCCAGAACGATCCGGTAACCGCCGCGAAGCTGGCCGGATTTCTGCATCGGCTGCACGATCTGCTCGTCGATGGCCGCCATTGCCGATTCCAGCGGAACTATCGGCGGCGGAGTGAATTGAATGGTGATGGCCCGCTCGCGTTCGCGGTGGTTCACCTGCTCGGGGCCGCTCGCGAGGATGACATCGGCGACGGCTCCCAGGGGAACCAGTTGGCCGATTGGCGTGGCGATCGGCAGAGACTCCACGTCCTGGGTCCGCCGGGCGAAGTCGTCCTTGCCGCGAATCATCAGGTCGATCTTGTCGCTGCCGATGAAATAGTCGGTCGCATAGGCCCCATCGACCAGCGCATCGACGATGTAGCCGATCTGCGAGGTCGTCAGCCCCATTTCGGCCGCCTGAATCAACTTGGGTTCGACGTGTACTTCCGGGCTTGAGAGATCCAGGCTGGGTACGGGGCGCACCATCGCGGGGCCGAACTTGTCGGGGGGATACAGCCCCATGGTCTGACCAAGAACCTGCCCGCCCAGTTCGACGAGCCGCGTGAGTTCCGGCCCGGTGATTTCGACATCGACTGTCCGGCCTCCCTGCAAGGCCTGCTGGAACAAGCTGGACTGGAAGGCAACCGCGAAGGTTCCGGGAAATCGCATCCCGGTCCGCTGGACAATCCCTACCAGTTCACCGGCACGCGTCATCTCGTGGGCCTTCACGCCCAGAAAGACCTGGCGTCCGCGGACGACAAAGAAGAAGTCGCCGATTACGGGGCCATCCAACTCTTTGGCTTCGGGCGAATCGGGGTCGACGTCCCAGTACTTCTTGAGCGCCTCTTCGACTTCTTCGCCCATGACGGTCAACTGATCGATGTTGTAGCCCGGTGGCGGCAGCAATAGGCCAATGACCAGATTTCGATTGCCACCAGGGAGATACTCCACCGCCGGCCAGAACAAGTAGGTCGCGGCAGCACACGTCCACACCAGCGTGAAGACGGCCAGCAGTCGCAAGATAACGGAGCGTTGCAGCCACGCATTGGTCCCGGCGACAAAGCCGGAGAAGAGTTCGCCAATCGACTCGATCATGCGAACCAGCACGGTTTTTCGCCGAGGGGGAGCGGTCGCTTCCACCGCATTGTGTTTCGGGAGAATGCGTGCCGTGGCGACGGGCACTACCACGATGGAAACAACGAGCGATAGCGCAACCGCCGCTGAAATGGCGAGTGCGATATCCCGGAAGAGCTGCCCCGCCTCTTCCTGCACGAAGACGACGGGAAGGAAGACAGCGACCGTGGTCAGGGTCGATGACGCGACCGCGCCGTAAACTTCGCGAGTCCCCTTCACCGCCGCCGAGAAGGGCGATTCGCCGGCCTGCCACTTTGTGAAGATGTTTTCGAGGACAACGACTGCGTTGTCGACCAGCATCCCCACGGCGAACGCCAGCCCCGCGAGACTGATGACGTTGAGCGTTCGCCCCAGAAGGCTGAGGACCAGGAACGTCCCCACGATACTGGTGGGAATGGCGAGGCCAATGGCCAGGGCGCCGCGCGCGAACCACATCCCCGAAAACAGGATGATCGCCAGGCACGCGAGGAAGAAGCTGTCGTTGATCCAGACCGCGGCAAGTCCGGTCGCGAGAATCGCCGGGGCAATCAGGACGGTGCGATAGCCCAGATGCAGAAACAGCATCAGGACGACCATGGTTAGCGCGCCGCCGAGGTAGATGTTCTCGCGAACCAGCTTAACGGCCGAATCGATGTATTCGGTTTCGTCGTAGACCTGCGTGAGAATCAGCCCTTCGCCGGCCAGAATGTTCTCGTTGAGCTGGGCGTTCGTTTCCTTGAGCCCGGCCATCACGTCGAGCACGTTGGCGCCTGTCTCGCGAATGCAGTTGACGGCAATGCTCGACTCGCCGTAGCGACGGACCAGACCGTCGGGCTTCTTGAAGTCGTGTTTCACGACGGCGACATCGCGGATGAAGACAGGACGTCCATCGCGGACGGCAATCAATTGCTGTTCGATTTTTTCTGTTGAGTCGAACTGACCCAGAGTTCGCACGACCCAGCGGCGTTTCGACTCCCAGAAGTCGCCGCCCGAGGTGTCTTTATTCTGGCTGCGAAGAACATTGCGCACGTCTTCGATGGTGATGTCGCGCGAAGCAAGCTGCTCGGGGTCGACAATCACCTGGATTTCATCTTCCAGACCGCCAATGACGTTCGAGTTCGACACGCCCGGGACGCGTTCGAAGGCGGCTTCCAAGTAATCCTCCGCGAACCGCCGCATCTTCATGACGTCGATCGGCAACAGGCGCCGGGTCGCTGGATAGTCGCGAGCCAGTAGCTCAAGGTACTTGGTCCGGCTTTCATCGCGCGGAAGCGAGAGAGCAATTTCCAGCCGCTCGCGCAGCGCGGGCTGCGTCGCGAGCAGTTCTTCATTCTCTTCGAGAAAGAGCTGGATATGTTCGTCGGATGTCGTACCCGTGGGCGCCAGGAGCCGTTCGATTCGTGGATGTTCTTTCGCGGCCTGCCTCAGTCGATAGACCCGCAGGCCGATGTTTTCGGTGCGACGGGCGGGGGCGATGGCATCCTTCAGATCCGGATATTTCTGGGCGAATGCATCGATTTCCTCAGTCGTCGGCGGGCGAATCATCAGAATGAACCAGGCAATCGGCTGATTGCTGGAATTCGACGTGCTGATGACGGGCTGATCGGCGTCCTCGGGGTATTCGGGAACCTGTTGCAGCCGGCTGTTGACCTTCAGCAGCGCCTCTTCCATGTTCGTGCCGACCGCGAACTCGAGAGTCACCCGCCCCATCGAATCGAGGCTTTCCGACGAAAGCTTCGTCAGTCCTTCGACGCTCTTGAGCTGCTCCTCTTGCTCCTGAACGATTTCCTGCTCGACTTCCTGAGGACTCGCTCCAGGCCAGCGCGTCTCGACCGTCAGCGTGGGCGTCTCCACTTCGGGAGTGAGCTGCATGGGCATGCGCAGCGCCCCGATGATGCCGAACAACGCGGTCATCAGAACGGCGACCGTGACTTTCACGGGATTCCGAATGAAGGTCTCGATCATTCGAAGTCACTCCGGGCGGGCGGATAGGCAGAGAGCAGGAACAGGGCGGACGTTTGCAGCGAGTTTATTGAGCAGGATTACCGGTGCTTTCCGGTGCAGCGTCGCGCAGGTCTTCGGGGATTGGCCAGGTTTGTATGATTTCGACGGGCTGTTCGCCCATCGGGCGCAATCGCTCGTTGCCGACCACCACCACCTGATCGCCCGCCTTCAGGTCACCAGACACGGCGATCCAACTTGCGGCGGCGTCCGAGACGACAACCGGAATCGCCCGAGCGACAAGTGCCGGAGGCTGACCAGCGGCGGCCGAACTTGCGGCCGGGCTCTTTGGCCCGCCCACCGCCGCGGGAGCCTGGGGCGGACCGACCACGAAGACACGCGTTGCCCCGGGGCTGATCACCAGCGCATCCTTTGGAACCAGCAGCGTTTCCTGAACCGGGCCGGTTGGCAGCGTGACACGAGCCAGCATTCCGCCTTTGAGCAGCGGGCCGTCCGGTGTGATGGTGTTTGTCAGTCGTACTTTGACAGGATAGGTGCGCGAGCGAGAATCCCCTTCCGCCGGGATCTGGACGACGTGTCCCAGCAGGGCCTCGGCTTTTCCGAGCGCGGGAACTTCCACGCGAACTCGTTCGCCAAGTTTGACATGCGTGACCTGGTCCTCGACGACGAATGTGTCAATGTCGACTTCATCCAGCGCCACAATCTCAGCAACGACCTGCCCACGTGTGACCCATTCACCCCGCTCTGTTCCTTCGCGGACGACATAGCCATCGAACGGAGCAATCATGGAGTGCTTTCGAAGCTGATCGCGTAGTTGCTGGACCTGGGCTCGCTGGGCGTCCTGCCGGGCGACTGCCTGAGCGATCTGCTCGACTCGCGGGCCTTTTTCCAGCAACTCGAGTTCGTGCTGAGCCTCCAAATAGGTCTGTTGGGCAACCTCATGCGCAGACAGGGTCTCTTCGAATTGCTCGACAGTCAGCGTGCGACCTTGTTCATGCAGGGCCTTGGCACGGCGATATCGCGATTCGGTGTACCGCCGTCGCGCATCAGCCGATTCCAGTCGCGCTTGAGCCTGCGCGATTTCCTCCGGACGCGATCCATTGCGCAGCTCTTCTAACTCGGCGTTACGCAGCCGCAGGTCGGCCTCGGCCGCTTCGATTTGCAGGCGAATCGTTTCCGTCAGCAGCATGCAGATGGCCTGTCCTGCCGCGACACGGTCGCCGGTATCAATCGGGAATTCGACGACGCGCCCATCCACCGCGCTGCCGACCGCGCTGCGGCGAACCGGCACAATGGTTCCCACGAACGTGCTGCCACGCCCCATCGTCTTCGCGACGACCGGAGCGGCGATGACTCGGGCCGGGCCAGGCGCCTGGGCCGTGGCCAGCGAGGCCGAGGCGTGCAGCATCGCCAGAACGGCGGTCACTCTCGCGGCCGCGCTCCAGCGCGGAGTCACGGATATGAACCCTCGCGGATTCCGAGTCGAACCGGGCGTCCAAAGCCCTTTGGCGCGACTTCCCGTTATTGTAGGCATGAGGTGCTTCCCGATTCAGAACACGACACGGTTTCTTCTCGTCGCTGAAGATTGGCCAGGATTCGTTCACACAGGTGATTGAGAACCTGAACTTCCTCGCCGGTTAAGCCTTCCGCCGCTTCGCGCCGCACCTGCCGGGCACTGGCGACGATGCGGTCCCAGACTGGTTCCGCCGCCGCCGTGAGACGCACCAGCTTCTGCCGGCGGTCGGAGGGGGCCTCGACACGCTCGATCCAGCCCCGCCGTTCCATGTGATCCAGGAGGCGCACCAGCGTCGGCGGTTCGATCAGCATGCGTTTTGCCAGTTCGCACTGCGGGGCCTCGCCCAAGAGGGCGAGCCAGCCGATGACATGCGATTGGCGGAACGTAATATCTTGTGGGGCAAGGAGCTCGTCGAGGCGTCTGTGGACGGCCTGAGACGTCACCGTCAGCCAATAGCCCAGGCTTTCCTGAAAGTCGTACGATTGCATGACACAAGAGCCGGGCAGGAGGCGTGGCCGGGTGATTCGTTAGCGCCTCTAATCATTTAGCCACCGTTAAGTCTTGTCCAGTCCACGTTGCCGGAAAAGTCGCGCGGCGTGCGAATTGAAACACGCACAGCCGCGCGATCGCGTCTCGACGATATGACCTGTCCGACCGGAAGGCGGAGTCAGCCGCCGCGCTACAACTGTCCGTCGACGCCCATTTTGTGGAAGTCGTGGGTCACCTTGTCCTGGTTGGCGAGCAGCCAATCGATGGACGGTTCGTGTCGCATGGCTTTCTTCAAAGCCTTGGAAATCGACTTGCGGTGGTTCTCGAACAATTGTTCGTGATCGATCGGACCCTCGGTGACGGACGGGTCGAGCCAGACCGCGACAATAATGCCCAGGTCGTTGGCTTTCTCCTTGGGGATGTCGCCAGCCCGCACCGCATCCAGCACGCCGTTGGCAATCGCGGCCTGAACCGTTCCCATCAGGATGTTCGTGTATTTCGAACTCTTGACCGTCACCTTGCTGACCATCACGGTCACCGGGCGGACTTGGACATCGCTGTTCAGAATCGCGAACACCTTGGAATGCCCGGCGACCTGGTTGCCCATCAGATTGGCGATCGAGTGGCCGACGGGTCCGTCCAGTTCGCCAATCAGAACTTCGGGCTCGGCGCACAAGTTATCGGCGCCTCCCTCGACGAGCGATTCCCCGGTTCGCAGGACAATCCGCTCGTTCGCCAGCTTCCTGGCCTCTTTCTTGACGGTTCGCTTGACTGCTTTTTTCTTGGCCATCGTGTCCGTTTTCGGAATAGGGTTTTCATAACCAGAACCGACACATGTCTCACAGGGCGTCGCGCGGCATCGCAACAGAAGCGAGGGCGAATTTCAACCCGCGCAAGTTGCTAGCCATGGCGAATGGCAGAACTACTCAAGGGACCACGTCGGGACCGCCCCGCCTTGTCCGCGGAAGCCAGGAACGACCAGTAGCGGCAGCGCCTCGCACAGCTTGGTGAGACCGGCAGGCGAAACATTCGTATCTCCGACCCGCAGCTCTTTCAGTGATTCCATTTTCGTCAGCTGCATCAGTCCCTGATCGGAGACGCGAGTTTCGCCCATGTCCAGGAATTCCAGCTTGGGGAGACCCTTCATCGCAACGAGTGTCCGATCGGTCAGAAGCGGGTTCCCATGCATTTTCAGGTACCGTAGTTCCTTTTTACCCTTCACGATAGCGATGGCATGCACATCCTGTATGGATGGATTGTGGCCGAGATTCAGGTCTTCCAGGTTCTTCATCTGGGCAATGGCCTGGCCGCCCCGCTCGTTCAGCGGGCAGCCCCAGACTCCCAGGCTCTTCAGTTGTGACAAGCCCGAGCCGGACTGGGCTTTCAGCAGCCCTTCTCCAGTGACGGAGCAGCCCGAGATTTCCAGCTTCTGAAGATGGGGCAGCTTGCCGAGGTATGAGACGCCGACGTCGGAGACTCCCGAGTAGTGCAGCACGAATTCCTTGAGGTTCTGGGCTTCGCACAGCAGCGGCATCGCGGCATCGCCAATCGAACTGTGGCTGACATGCAGCACTTCGAGCGAGGGGATCCGTCCAATC
Source organism: Planctomycetaceae bacterium (assembly GCA_019636285.1). GTDB lineage: Bacteria > Planctomycetota > Planctomycetia > Planctomycetales > Planctomycetaceae > JAHBXV01. Next base: position 6,004 of record JAHBXV010000015.1, on the reverse strand, counting down.
GCGGCCCAACCCGTCGGCGAGAGGGCGACATTGTCGATGTACAGCTTGCGAAGATTGGGCATCTTGGCCAGTTCGGCAGCCCCGTCATCCTTGAGCTGTTGACCCGTGAAACGCAGCGATTCCAGCGAGGTGATCTTCGCGATGGAAGCAACACCTTCGTTCGTGACCTTGGTTCCCAGCACATCAAGCGTTCGCAGATTCGGAAGTGCCGACAGCTGTTTGAGCCCGTTGTCGGTGACCTGGCTCCCGCCCGCCAGAATCTCTTCGATTTCTTCCCGTCGCTCGGGCAGGTTGGCCACGGTGCCAAGCAGGGAGTCGGACATTTCCTGCGGCGCCGTGGTCTTGAACGTCGCGATGATCGCGCTGGCGTCGGGAGGCGCCGGTTGCGACGACGTGATGGGCGGCGGCTGGACAATGGTGGGTTGTGGTTGGACCGGCTGCTGTTGTTGCTGTTGGCCGGTCAACTCGCCCCACGTGGGGATCTTGCCGTTACAGCCGACGGTCAGCAGCGCGAGGCAGGCGGCTGCCGCCAATGCCTGACCGCGGCGCGAAATCGGGATGGTCGGGAACATGCGAGGGGACTCCTGGACGACTCGAACATGAAGAAAGAAGACGAATTGAAGGTCTGGCACGTCGCGGACTTGAGAGAAAGATCGTACCGCGCTGATACCATGAATGATGCCCGAGCGACGCCGGACTTTCCAGACCCTGCCTACGGCGTCGTTCCGCCGTTCGTTGGAGTCTCAAACCATCCGGGAGCGACTTTCCCGGACGGAGCGAGGAGCCAGTCCCAATGGGCGGGATGCAAAACGAAGGGCCGAGAGTGAAGTTTTGTCGGCTCGAACGAGTCGAGCAGGCTTTGAGCCGTTGCGGGTCCCGGGAACTCCCGCAGCCCCGCCGACCAGGCCAGAAACCCGATCAGGCGCTCCGGGGGAACCGAATTTTCACGAAGAATTGACAGTCGGGTATCGCCGTGGCGTTTGGCCAGCCGACGTCCATCCGGGCCAATCACCAGCGGCAGATGAAGATATTCGGGTATCGGCAGGCCCCACGCCCGAATGAGGGCGCGCTGCCGAAATGTTGAAGGAATGAGATCGTTGCCCCGGACAACTTGCGTGACTCCCATTGCCGCATCATCCAGGACCACGGCCATCTGGTAGCTGGGGGTTCCGTCGGCCTTGCAGATGACAAAGTCACCCAGATCGGCGGCCGGCGATCGCGATTGCTGGCCGGCCCCATGGTCGAAGTAGCTGTCGGACTCGGTCGTCAGTCGGAATCGCCAACTGAACGATCCGGCTGCGAGATTCTCCTGGTCCCGCGAAGACCGATGTCGGCACGTTCCCGGATAGACCGGCCCTTCCTGGTCCGCATGCGGGGCGCTGGCGGCGGCGATGTCCGACCGCGAGCAGGTGCAGGGATAGACGAGGTTCCTGTCTGACAATTCGCGAAAAAACCGTCTATAATATTCTTGGCGTTCAGTCTGCACGTACGGGCCGTTTGGGCCGCCGATGTCGGGCCCTTCGTCCCAGTCGAGGCCGAGCCATCGCAGATCATCGATTGCCTGCTGCACGGCCCACGCTTTGACGCGAGGCGAGTCGATGTCCTCGATCCGTAGAATCACTCGCCCTCCCGCGGCGCGAGCGGCCAGCCAGGCGATCAGATAGGTGCGCGCATTACCCAGATGCTGAGCACCCGTTGGAGACGGCGCCAGTCGTCCGACGACGGGGCGGGCAAACGAGAGTCTCATGATTTCAGTGGTTGCCCCGCGCGAAACTCGCAGCCTTCGTCCGCTATCGATACAATTCGCCGCGCCTTCAGGGTTCGGAATCCGTGAGTTGGCCGTGCCGAGATAACCGCCGCATCGAGTTCCGTACCCAGAGTTCTTTCCCGGAATTTGCGGGAACACTCCGCCGGTTGATGCCGGGACGGGGTCACGAAAAACACCGAGAAACCGTTATCGGAAGCGGGTTTCATGTCTTCCATGCTCGAGGCTCAGGTTCCCGTTCTTACGGAAGATGCCGTCCGGGAATGGTTCCAATCCAGCTTGCCGATCGACGATTTCGTCGGCAAGCGCGTGCTGGTGCTTGTGCCGGACAGCACGCGGACCGCTCCCCTGCCCCTGCTCTGGGACGCCCTTTTCCAGCGGTTGTCGCCGCACACACGGGCATTGGATGTGATTGTCGCGCTGGGGACTCATCCTCCCATGTCGGACGGACAGATCTGCAAGCTGCTCGGTATCAGCGAGCAGGAGCGGGGACGGCTATTCGCGGCGACGAACCTGTACAACCATGAATGGGACCGTCCCGAACAGCTCATGCGTCTGGGAACGCTGACTCCCCAGCAGACCGAAGCTGTTTCGGGCGGCCTCTTGTCGATGTCTGTGCCGGTTGACATCCACAAACGGATCGCCGACTACGACGTCCTGCTGGTGCTGGGGCCGGTGTTTCCGCATGAAGTCGTCGGTTTTTCTGGAGGAAATAAGTACTTTTTCCCCGGAATCGCGGGGCCAGACATCCTCAATTTCTTCCACTGGCTCGGGGCTCTGATTACGAACGTCGGCATCATCGGCGTGAAAGGAACGCCGGTGCGGCAGGTTGTAGACATGGCCGCTTCGCTGATTCCCGTCGAGCGCCGGGCGCTCACGTTCGTCGTTCGTGGAGATGCCGCCCTGCACGGATTGTTTTACGGAACGCCCGAATCGGCCTGGAACGAGGCGGCCGATCTTTCCTCGCAGGTTCACATCAAGCGATACGCCAAGCCATTCCAGACCATCCTGTCGTGCGCGCCGCCGATGTACGACGACCTGTGGGTGGCCGGGAAGTGCATGTACAAGATGGAGCCCATCGTCGCCGATGGGGGCGAACTCATCATTTACGCCCCGCACATGAGCGAAATCTCGGTGACGCATGGCAAGTTGATCCACAAAATCGGCTACCACGTCCGGGATTACTTCGTGAAGCAATGGGACCGCTTCAAGGATTACCCCTGGGGTGTCCTGGCCCACTCGACGCATGTGCGCGGGACGGGAACCTTTGAAGACGGCGTCGAGCGCCCTCGTGTCAAAGTGACGGTAGCGTCCCAGATTCCCCGCGAAGTCTGTGAATCGATCAACCTGGGCTATCGCGATCCCGATTCGATCGATGTCGAATCGTTCGCGAACCGCGAAGACGAAGGCATTCTGCTGGTCCGCAAGGCCGGCGAGTATCTGTATCGACTGACGGACGGTTGATCGTCATCCGTACGTTATCCAGTTCCACTGTGTCCCATCGACACTCCCATGGAGTTTCTGAATGTCCTGGACGGACTCCGATCTGTCTGCCCGTTTGGAATTTGCCAAGTCTGTGGCGCTCGAGGCGCAAGACTTGATTCTGAGTTACTACCAGCAACCGCAACTGGAGGTGATCCGCAAGTCGGATACCTCTCCAGTGACCGAAGCAGACCGCGGCGCCGAACGCCTGATTCGCGAGCGGCTCAAGTATGTCTTCCCCGATGACGCCGTGCTGGGCGAAGAATACGGCGAGACGCCTGGAACCAGTGGGTTTCGCTGGATTCTCGACCCCGTCGATGGGACGAAATCGTTCGTGCACGGAGTCCCGCTGTTCGGCACGCTGATCGGCGTCGAATACGAAAAGACCTGCGTCGTCGGAGTCTGCCGCTTTCCCGCGCTCAACGAAGTGGTTTACGCCGCGCGTGGCCAGGGGGCGTGGTGGCAGATCGGGGACGCGGAACCGCGTGCGGCGCGCGTTTCGACGGTCAGCACGGTGGAAGATTCGACGTTCTGCACAACGAACATGGCCCGCTGGGAAAAGATCGGCCGCCGTGCCGCCTTCGACAAACTGCTGCGCACGGTCGGCCTGGCGCGCGGCTGGGGCGACTGCTTCGGGCATATTCTGGTCGCGACCGGTCGGGCGGAAATCATGGTCGACCCCGCCCTGAATCCATGGGACGCGGCCGCCCTGCTCCCGATTCTGGAGGAGGCCGGCGGCCACTTTGTCGATTGGGCAGGTTCGGCAACCATCTACGGCGGGAATGGGATCTCGGTGAATGGTGCCATGCGGGAAACCGTCTTGCGAATCTTGAGCGAGTAGGGCAGACTTTGCGCGGCGGCGAGGGATTTCGGACACCGCTACCCCAGGGACGGTTGATGTCGCGGGCTCCTGAGAGGGACGTTCGCGATCAGAATAGGACCGCAGCCTGGAGGTGCTTGTGCGGATCGCCGGAGTGCAGATGGATGTTCGGTTCGCGGAACCCGCCGCGAACCTGGAACGAATCCTCGAGTTTCATTCGGAAACTCGGTCGAACGGGGCGGATCTGACGATCTTCCCCGAGTGCGCGGTCACGGGGTATTGCTTCGACAGTCTTGCCGAGGCCCTTCCGTATGCGGAAGAAATTCCCGGACCATCAATCGAGCGACTGCAGGCCGGTTGCGCGTCGCTGGGCGGGGCTATTGTCGTCGGTCTACTCGAACGCGAGGGCGACCGCGTCTTCAATGTGGCGACGCTGGTCGACGAGACGGGCGTTCTCGCGTCGTATCGCAAGGTCCACCTCCCCTGGCTGGGGGTCGACCGCTACACGGCTTATGGGGATCGACCGTTCTCCGTGACAACTTGCGGCGATGTGAAAGTCGGCCTCAACATCTGTTACGACGCCGGTTTTCCGGAACCGGCACGGTGCCTGACGCTGTTGGGAGCCGATCTCATCGTCCTTCCCACCAACTGGCCCCCTGGCGCGCAGTCGGCGGCTGATTACGCGATCAACACCCGCGCCATGGAAAACACGGTCTATTTCGCGGCGGTTAACCGCGTTGGCGTGGAGCGGGGAACCGCGTTCATCGGTCACAGCCGCATCTGCGACCCACTCGGCCGGACATTGGCCGAGGCGAGGCACACCGAAGAGGCGATTCTGTACGCCGACATCGATGTCGCTCTCTCACGGCGAAAGCACCTCGTGCGCGCTCCCGGCACCAACGAAGTCAACCGCATCGCCGACCGTCGGCCGGAAATGTACCGGCCTATCATTGAACCCCACACATTGGTCCGCCCTGGCGGCCGCTAACGATCCGATGCCCATTTTAGACGCGACCCAACGGGGAGCACCGCCTTGGCTCCCCCGTCGCCGTGTCCCCGCGTCCCCCTCTCATTCAGCAGCCGCCAACCACTACCCACCAACCACCCCCTCTGCTACAACGGACGGGCTTAATCGACTCATCCGTCCGAGACCGCAAGGCGTGCCGTGGCTGATTATCTGCAATCGCGATTCTTGAAGGCGGTTCGACGCGAACCGGTCGATACGACTCCCGTCTGGATCATGCGCCAGGCCGGGCGGTATCTGCCCGAGTACATGGCCATTCGCAACACCGTCACGTTCATCGAACTGTGCAAGCGGCCCGATCTGGCAGCCCAGGTCACGCTCGATGCCCAGCGAATTTTGGGAGTCGACGCGGCGATTTTGTTCGCGGACCTCTTGCCGATGCTCGAACCGATGGGGATCGACCTGGAATATGCCAAGGGAGAAGGCCCTGTCATTCACAACCCGCTTCGCGCGCCCGGCGATGTCGACCGGCTTCGGGAATTGGAATCCGTCGAAAGTCTGCAATTTGTGTTCGACGCCGTTCGACTGATTCGTCGCGATCTTCCCGGAGACATTCCGCTGCTGGGGTTCGCCGGTGCGCCGTTTACGCTCGCCAGTTACGTCATCGAGGGAAGCGGTTCCAAGAATTACGTCCACACGAAGCGCCTGATGTTCGGCGACTCGGGCGCGTGGCGGACACTGATGGAACGTCTGGCCCGCAGCCTCGTGCGATATCTGAACGCACAGATCGATGCCGGGTGCCAGGCGGTTCAACTGTTCGACAGTTGGGCGGGTTGTCTGTGCCCGGCTGACTACCGCAACTACGTCCTGCCGTACACCAAGATGGTGATCGACGGCGTTCGACCTGGAACGCCGGTCATTAATTTTCTGACCGGCAATCCCGCCCTGCTCCCGGCGTGTGCCGAGGCGGGCG
>JAHBXV010000014.1 GCA_019636285.1 Planctomycetaceae bacterium | reverse complement strand
TAGGTCATCGGCAGTCTGCTTCGCTCGCGCAATACAAAATAACAGTTGTCCACGCCTTCTGTCTTTGTATTCGACGGAACCCGCTTGCACCGTAAGTCGGGAAGGTCATCTGGGAACGCCATCAATTCTTGGTAAAGTTCCGGGTCCGATTGTCGGAGGACTTCGAGAACGCGTATCCATCGCGAACGATGACCGACGTTGGAAGGTTTGTTTAAGAGCAGAACTTCCTGCAACTTCCTGCCGTCGGCATTTAACGCTTCAACTCGTCCGTTCGGCTTGATTCGCAGGCAGTCCCCAAATGGGATTGCGCATGGATCGGGAACTGCCAAGACATTGCGTTTTGCAGTGTTGCAGGTCCGGCAGGCGTATAGGAGGTTCGTGTATTCGCACTCGCCGAGCGGATCGACGGAGACCGGCACGAAATGTTCGATGTCGAAGGTACCCGCCCGACCGTACCATCGCTCCCTGTGGAGACAAAATACGCACCGAAACGTGAACTCGTCGCGCAGCCAGTCACGAAAGCTGCCATAGTCCTTGTAACCGGCCGGGCCATGACGACGTACATGCGGCTCAGTGGGGTACTCGAACCCTTTCATCAAGCGTCCTTGTCTCGTTTGCCGGCCTTTGCCAACATTATATCCTCCAGTTGCTCGAGCACGGCGGTCGGCCGCGGAGCGACTTGATCTAGATGATAATCCGCGTAAGCCTGCAAGCCTTCGAATTCGGAACGCTCGGATGGAGATAACTTCCCAGCGATTTCTTTGTCGATCAATTCTCCCCGTCTGCGGTTGGTTGTTGACCAGTCGGCTTCATAGTCTACGAATTCAGCGAAGCGAAGCTTTCCTTCAAGTTGTTCGGGAAGGAAGCGGGTTTGCTCAAACGGCACGCCAGCGCGTTGCCAACCTGAGAACAACGAAAGAAGAGACTGTTCCAATTCGATGGGGAGGTCGTACATGCGCATGACCACGGCATCAATTTGGGACATGAGTGCTTGCAGACTTTTCGTATTAGCGCCCTCGGACGCAGCGCTGAAGTATGTAGCCACCGCTGTTTCGAGATCTGACAAATCGTCCCTGTCGGGCATCGGGATATTCTGAATCACACTTACGAGGTGGTCTCGCTTCCCTAAATGGCAAAACGTGAATGCGTTAGCAACCGGCGAGTTGATAATTCCCCAAAGCGACTCCAAAGAACAACTCGTTGGACGAAGGAAGATAAAGCGACTGGTGATCGGGTGTCCGTGTCGGTCCAGCAGAGCCTTGAGCCTCCAAGGGCCTCGGCTGACTGGTGCATAGTTCATTAGTACTTGAGGTGTTCCATTCGTCGAGCCGATCACATTTGTGCGGATCGTTGCTCGGTCAAGACTCATCCAATACGGCTTAGGTAAGTCATGAAGTTGGATGTCTCGCTGAAACCGAACAAAACCTTCCTGCGCATCAGGAAACTTATTCTCTGAATACGTTTGGGCTTCGGTTGGGAGGTTCATCGTCCCGTGGTAAATCAAACCCTGTCTCAGAGTCGCGACATCAGCGGCTTTGGGGTTGTCTCGAAGAGCTAGCCAGACTTCCTCGAGGTCTGGCACCAGCATCTGATGGCTTGGTGCAGCTTGGAAGCGAGATTGATCAATAATTCGTGAACTGGGAGCTTCATATGTCTGACGAAACTTTGGAAGCTGCCATTCACGGATTCGACGGAAACGAAGTTGGGGCCGTCGTCGCAACGCGTTCTCAAGTCGGCGCCCAATAATGACTGCTGACTCTGCATCCGAAAACTGGAAGACTTTGTCAGGAAAGAGTGCTACTTCCCGCAATTCGAAGTTATTGATCAAAAAATGGCGCACATCTTTAGCAAACGATCCATGCAATATGGATTGTGGAAGTACGAAACCGAAGACGCTTCCTGGCTTGAGTTGGGGTAGTGTTAGCCGAAGCATCTCGGCCGCTTTGTTCTTGATGACGATTTCAATATCAGCATTCGAGTACTTGGTCAGTTCCTCGTCCTCGAATTTCGCGAATGGAGGATTTGCCAGGAGGATTGTATTCCCCTTAGCGTGATTCCTCAGTCGGTCGCCGATGAACATATCTTCGACGCGCAAATCCCAGCCGTCCGGATTCGGAATGTCGGTTAGCGTCAGTGAGAGTCGCGCGAGTTCGAGAGCAAAAGCGTCGACGTCGGTGCCGTGCAATCGGTTTCGCAGATATGGGCCTCGACGGCTAGGCACGGCCTTTTCATACGGCAAGAGTTGCGTCAGCAGCCGCATTGCTGACACAAGGAATGCAGCGTGCCCGCAAGCAGGTTCGAAAACGCTTCGCTCGTTTTCGGGAATTTCCTCGATCCAGTCAGCAAGATGTCCCAGCACGTAGTCGACGAGATACGATGGGGTGCTATGGGTGCCGAGCTGTGATCGAGTCTGCGTCGAAATGAGCGTGTTTTCGTAGACGTATGCGAGGGACTCGGTCGTCGTCAACGCCAAGCTACTGAATTGTTCGATAACGTGAGCAGACTCGCGGAGCGCTTCGAGTTTCTGCTTCGAGCCAACTTTGAATGGTTCCGTACCGTAGTGCCTGGCGACGCGTAGGAATACGTCCTCGATATCCCCGAGATCGATATCTGCAAAGCTCGGGACTTGCTTGTCGCGGAGGATTTTTCCGGAGACGAGCCAGAAAACGGTCTGCAGCAGCCAGTGTCCCTGCTCGCTCGTCACGTCGTCCCAGCCCAGTCGGCTCTTTAATCCAGCGACATTCCGTGAAATGAGGCGACTGAGGGCCGTCCCAACCTCCTCTTCGATCAGAGGCATCACGCCTACGTCGACAAAGTCCAATTGGTATTCGCTTCGCACGCGTCCGAGAGTTTTCGCACGGTAAATAGCTTCTGGAGAGAACTGGTCCTGATGCGCGCAGAAAAATGTGTCGATCTTTGCCGCTGGCACACTTTCCAACCACTCGGCCGAGTCTCGCCCCTGCTTCCACCATTGAAGGCTGTCTCGACAGCAGACAAAGACGAGGGGTGCGCCAATCGCTCGGCAAGCCTCGACGGACTTTCTCGGCTCTGGGGACTCCGCAAGGACCACCACACAGGCTGACCGCGAATCGGTCGGCAGCTGTGCGAAGCCAACGAGAGGTATCGTCTGGTCGTCGCCAAGCGCGAAGTCACTGCGCAGCAAGTTCTGCCGATATCCGCACGCTCGCAGCGGGCGGTTCAAGGCTTCTGGTCTCAGAGGGACAACAGTGATGGCAACGGTTCCTCGGAGTGTTCTGTGTTCGAGTTGAAACTGTCACTTACAGGCAGCCGAATTCTGAGCTTGAATATCTTAACGGCACCTTCGGTGCAACGCATTGCCATGTCCGCGTGAGATCCGATGGCAAAGGCAAAGAATTCAGCGGAAATATCCGTGTGGGGAAACTTTGACGTCCCCAATCCGGCAAAAAACAGCCCCCGGCGAGTTGACTCGCCGGGGGCTGTGGAGTCTACAGCGAATCAAATCTCCAGCCGCAGTTGCAACGCTTCGGTGTAGCGGTCGAAGCCGTTGGCGTTGGCGGTCAGGTCGATGATCTCAGCGACTTCCGCGTCGGAGAACGATTCCCGCAACCGGGCGATGTCGGCGTCGACGATCGTCTGCGGGGCGACCGTCAGCTTGCGGGCGAACCGCAAGGCCTCGGCGTGGCCCGGCGCGGGCGAGGCTTCCAGCAGCGCGTCCCACGATGCGAGCGCGGCTTCGGGGCCGCCCTGAGCCAGGTATCGAGCACGGGTGTGAGCAGCCGAGTACCACGCGCGGTTGTCTCGGGCCGTCACCCAGGCGATCTTCGTTCGCAAGAGAGGATCGGTCTTCCCGTCGCGAACGATTCCCTGACGTTGCCGCCAGACGTCAAGGGCGACCGGGATGTCAGCAATCGCGCGGAACCACTCGGGGGCACCGACTCCGGGCGTGTCGGCGGTCAGGACTTGCTGAGCCTTCTCGGCCGAGGGCAGTTCGACGACAGCCTTGCGGTTGCGAATGGCGGCGAACTTCTGGTTGACGACGTCCATTGGTTCCCACGCGGGACGCTGGGGCAATTCAAATGGGGCCACATTCGATTTCACCGAGGCATATTCATTCGACGTCGGCGTGTCGATCGCCGGGTGGTCGTCTCCGCCGAAGGACTGGTCCTGCGGGATGCCGGTCGCCGAGGTCCACCGGTTGACTGCGTTGTAGCGGGCAATCGTATAGACAAGGTCGATAACCTCGGAGTCGGGGAAATGTTTCTGGAGAGTTGCGATGTCGTCGGCGGTGACCTTGTCCGGGGTCAACGTCAGCTTGCGGGTCAGGTCCATGGCAGCCTGTTCGGCCGGCGGGAAGAGGTTCCAGCGGCTGTCGAGAGCGGCGATCTCGTCATCGGACATGCCGACGCGGCGGAGTTTCAGTTCCTGGTGACCCAGGCAGTACTGACAGTCATTGGCCCGCGAGACGATCCAAAACAAGCGGGTCTTGAATCCATAGCCGGGTGTCGCTTCGAGGGCGGCGAGTGGATTCGAGGGTCGAGTGGACGAGGAAGCCTGCGATCGCCCGCCGCGTCCCCAGCCCGGCACCTGAAAGCTCTGCCACGACGGAGGAAGGTAAATCGACCGCAAGCGGCCGTTGTTGACCGATGAGCGCCCCGCTGCACGATCGGCTTCCGACAGTTCCGGCAGTGGGATGCGGGAGGTTCGTTCCTTGAGCGCTTCCAGGCGGCGCTTCATTTCCGGACGAGTCTCGGCGGGGCTGGGTTTTGCAAGTTCGTCAGCGCCCGCCGTTGACCAGGGGATCACGAGGGCGGTCAGGCAGAGAGCCAACTGTCGAGAAAAGCGAATGGGCATCCGTTAAGCCTTTCACGGAATCGAGAACGTGTCGGGTTCCGATATCGGTCAGAAAAATTATTGCGGGAAGATCGTGACGACGGGCGACGTGCCGATGATGTAAGTCTTTTCAGACTTCCGGGGAGATCCTTTTTCTTCCTGGATCTCGCGGACGACCTTCACATGCAGATTCGATCCATCGGACTTCTCCGAAGCGGCCAGAATCTCGTACGAGACGAGCTTCTTACCCGCTTTCCAGTCGGTATCACCGACGACGATTTCCGGCTGAAGTTCGTCCGGCGATCTGCCATCGACCCAGGCCTGCATCGCCTTGTTGAGTGACGTTCGCGCCAGTTCGGGATCGAAGGCATGATCGTGCGGACCGCCGCCACAACCGATGATTGCCGCTAGGGGCACCGTCATCGCAATCAGAATCAAACGAGAGGGCCAACCAGCCATGACTTCCAGTTCCAGGGAGAGCGAAGAGAAGTGTTTCCATGAGGCCGGATTTCGCAGCCTCCACAGCGATCTGGAAAAGCGAAGAGTTCAAACCAGCCGGTAATCCTTGTCTTCTGCTGGCTTTTAGCTCTCCGCTTTCCGCCGTCCGCTCGCCTAAAACTCACTCACGGTCTCTCCGCCGTTCATGCTGCCAATGGCCCGCCAGTTCCGGATGTCGATGTTCTCGGAAACGAAACGGACCGAGCCATCGCACAGCAGGACGTGAACGCCGCCGGTGTGCAGGCTGTTCGCGGTGGTGGCGATGCGGCCGGGCGGGTACATGCACGAACGGCCGTTCGGGGGCAGGACGTGGTTGTACTGGTTGGTCGAGTGATATTGCTGCAGCCAGGGGCCGCCTACGTTGGAGTAGCCCTGCATCGACAGGTTGGTCACGTCGACGGCGTTGCATTGCTGCGTCGCTTCGTCGGCATTGTTGGGGTAAGTCCCCGGCTGGAAGGTGTCGGTCTTCGGCGTGCTGACCCCGTTGGACCCATCACCCGTCAGTTTCTCGGACATCGCCGCGGTGTTGCTGAGGCCATCGGTCACGTCGCTGAATCGAGTGCGGCGGGTGTGAAAAATGATGCCGTTGGGAGCGGGTTGCCCGGTCATGCCCGAGGCATACATGACCACGCCGCTTCCCGCGTTCCAGTAATAGTTGTTGGGGCCGCCCAACTGCGACGGCAGGCTGTTCGTGGCCGACGGGCACAGGAAGCCGGGTACGGTCGTCATGCGGGCGAAGTCGTTGTTGACGTGGGTGTAGCCGTAGTTGAAGTCGACGCGTTGATAGAGCGGGGCCTGATCGATAGCCGGCAGCAGGCGGGCGTGCGCGCTGACTTCGTCAACCGTCCCTTTGACCGAAGCGATGGGGATGCAGTTGTGGGTGTCGTGATAGTTGTGAATCGCAAGGCCGAGTTGCTTGAGGTTGTTGCGGCACTGGGTGCGGCGAGCGGCTTCGCGGGCCTGTTGGACGGCCGGCAGAAGCAGTGCGATGAGGATCGCGATAATCGCGATCACGACGAGCAATTCGATGAGCGTGAATCCACGGCGGCGTGACATGATGGCTCCCGGACGGAAGAGAACGATGGAAAAACAGCAAAAACAAAGGCGATGAGTTCGTGATAGCAGCGAGAAATGGCTGCGTTTAGTCCGCGCGCGGATTCCCGCGAAGGGAATCGAGCGCGTCGGGACAAGTCCTGCTAGGGCTGGGAGACGCGGGTCGATGGGCTATGCCAGGCGGCGCGGCCAGAACCGTGCGACTGATCGACCTGCCAGCGCGAGAAGAAGCCGCTTCGTGGATCGCGTTTCAAAACCCGGCTGGCGTCCCAGGAACGCCCGAGTTTTCAGCGAATGCCATGTCTTCCCGAGGGGCTCGATAGCCCAACGGGAGAGCGGTTCGCGCTGGCCAGCATTAGCCGGCGCGTGGAGGACGCTCGAGCCGCACGGGCGCGCCGTCAGCGGGCGTCATGGATGAAGACGGATCCCAGCCTCCCTGGGGCTCCACCGTCGCGAACGTGACCAGGGCGTTGAGCCAGGCACTGCGGACGGGAGCGGGATCCCACGTGGTGGGGCTGGAAGGCGTGACGGGCTCGTGGGAGCGCCGGCACGAGGGACCATCACAAGGCTTGGGAGCGACTGGCCCCAAGGGGCTGTCTGCGGTGGCGGCCTGGTGTCCGTGAGCGGTGTGCCCGGACATGTCCAGATAGTCTCCGCACGTTGCATGAGCGTTCGCCGCGCCGACAAAAACGATCACGCAGCCAACCAAGAGGCTGGCGAGCGGGCGTCGCGCGAGGGTGGAACGTGGATGCATCGGAGACAACCGAGACAGGATGACTGTCTGTCCTTATACGCCGCCGACAACGGCATCGCAAGAGGCTGGTTTGTTGGAATGACGATTTCGAGGGAGGTGAGGCGGACGGGGAGGGCTATGGGTCGGCCCGGACATCTTCGAGGCCGGGTAGCTGAGGTTGGCGGACTTGCCGATGAGACCTATTGCCACCTTCATCTCGGCATAACTGTCGGCTAGAGCCAGACCCAGCGGGTTAGGCGACCTCAAACTCAAGTCGCGCGACTTTCACTGACCGGCAGCCCACTTCGCGAACCTTCCGGACGATCCGGTGTCCGCCAGACATTCGCGGCGTTTTGCCGAGACCCGGTAAGCCGCGTAAAGACGGTTACTTCCGAGGGAGAAGCCCTTCTTCAATCATCTTGATCGCGGTATTCAGGTACGAATTGTTGTCGAGCGGCTTGCCGAAGCGTTCGGCGAAATGCTTCCGGTTCTCAAGCCAGAAGAAGACAATGCCCATGATCATGACGCTAAGCTGGCGGGGGTCCAGATCGTCGCGCAAAAGACCCTGTTCCTGGGCGACTTTCATTCGTCGCTCGAGCAGATCGAACAGGTTGGGTTCTCCAGGCCAGACCTGATAGTCGCCATCGACGCGGGTGCGGGCGCACAATCGCAGGGCCAGTTCGTTTTCACCGACATAGGTCATGATTCGCCGAAGTTCGGCCCGCAGATTGATGGGCCGGTTGACGGCCCGCGCGGCGGCGGGAAAGCGCTGGGCGTACCCTTCGACGACGCGGCGTTTCACTTCCGCGTACAGCGATTCCTTGCTGCCGAAGTGATGCAGAATCAGCGGGTGCGCGACCCCCGACTTTCGCGAGATATCGCGGAGCGACGTATCGGCGAAGCCGTGTTGGGCAAAGAGTTCCAGGGCCGCATCCAGGACTGTGGTCCGCACGGCAACGGGGTCTCGTGTCCGGCGTTGGAGCTGTGTCATCAAATCGCTCCGATGGGAAAACAGGGTGTCGATCGCGCGGATTCCGAGCCAATCCGGAAACCCGAGAAATTCTGGCAAGTGCTTGGGAAGGCTGTATTTGCGTGAAGGCCGGGAGGGTGGATCGTACTCCCGAAGATCGCTGGATTTCCGTCCAGAGTACCGTTCCAGAAGGGGACTGACCAGCCGACTCGGGCAATCGTGACAGGCTGGAATTGACGCCTCCCGGTTCGCCGCTATGATTTGACCATTCGGTCAATTATATTGACCATTTGGTAAGTAGCCAAGGGGAAAGATAATGATGCCGTCATGGTTGCCAGGCCGGCTTGTGGTGCTGGCTGGCGTCGCGGGGCTTCTGATTGTCGGCTGCGGTCAGCCCAACCAGTATCAGAAACCGCCGCCTCCCCAGGTGTCGGTGATGGCTCCGGTGCAAAAATCGGTGACGGAATATCTCGAATTCAGCGGCATGACACAGCCGATGGAGACAGTGGAAATCCGCGCCCGCGTGAAAGGCTTTCTGGAAGAGCGGCACTTCGTCGAGGGGGGAATCGTGACCCAGGGGCAACTGCTCCTGGTGATCGACGAAGAGCCGTTCCAGATTCAACTGGAAGCCGCCCGCACCCGGCTGAGGGAAGCGGAGGCGGCTCTCGAACAGGCGACCGTGTCCAAGGCCCGCGAGGTGGCCCGGGCTCAGGTTAAGCTCGCCGAGTCGCAGCTTCACCTGGCGAATCAGGAAGAACAGCGGCTGAGCAATCTGATCGCGAGGAAGGTCGCCACCGATGCTGAAATGGATCAGGCCGTGGCGACCCGGCAGGCACGCGAGGCAGAAGTCGAATCGGCCAAGGCCCGCCTGGAGCAGGAGACCGCCAGTTATGACACCACGATCCTGTCGTGCGAAGCGGCGGTCGAGTCGGCCAGGATCGCCGTCCGGAACGCCGATCTCGACCTGAGTTATTGCCGAATGCATGCCCCCATCGGCGGCCGCATCAGCCGCGTCAATTACGACATTGGCAACCTCGTCGGCGACGGAGAATCGTCCGTTCTGGCGACGATCGTCAAGGTCGACCCCATCCATGCGTACGCGACGATCAGCGAGAACGATGTTCTCAAGACGCCTGCCCTGCGGCAGGTGGGAGCGGTCGAGAACCCCGATCCGATCCCGGTGGAACTTGGAATCCCCGGCCAGCCTGGCTTTCCCGTCGTTGGAAAGATCGACTATGCCGATCCCCGTTTCGATGGAGAAACGGGAACATTGCGAACTCGCGGCCTGTTTCCGAATGCCGCTGGCTCGCTGCTTCCCGGCATGTTCGTGCGGATGCGCATTCCCGTCGCGGAAAAGCCGAATTCACTGCTCGTTCCGGAGCGGGCGCTGGGAACCGACCAGTCGGGCGAATTCGTGCTGGTGGTCCGGCCGGACAATGTTGTCGAACAGCGAATCGTCAAAACCAGCGTGACAATTGATGGATACCGCGTGGTGGAAGGGAACCTGGCGGTGTCCGACCACGTGATTGTCGATGGCCTGTTGCGGGCTCGGCCTGGCGAGGAAGTCTCGCCTGAATTGATGTCTTCGCCAGCCTCGCTCGCGAACTCCCACGATCTGGCGGGCCGCCGCTAATATTCTGTTAGAAGTCTTAACACAACCTCTGTGCAATCAAGCGTTTGCCTGGTCTTCCGCAGGTTGCTAACCGGCGCAATCGGTTGTGTCAGGGTTTCTCATGAGCCTCCGTCAAAACTCGGTTGGCGGCTCGAAGACCCCTGCAAGCTCAGGAACATATCGGACGTCCAGAGGGTATTGACGGTACTACACGATAGAGATATGGGTCGTGTGCCACTGGCTCCGCCAGTGCCTATTGTTAGGAACGATCAGCTAAACGGGCCCACTGGCATAGCCGGTGGCACACGAAGCGAGCAGCTTGCCAGGGCCGCCGCCGCGTGACGGGAATCGAGATCGGGATATCATGTTTTCCAAGTTCTTCATCGAACGGCCGATCTTCGCGAATGTCATCGCCATCGTGACGATGCTGGTGGGCATCGTGGCGCTCCAGGTTCTGCCGATCGAGCAGTATCCCGAGATCACGCCCCCCACGGTCCAGGTCGCCGCCGTCTATCCCGGCGCGAACGCCGAAGTTCTCTCCGACACCGTTGCCGGCCCGATCGAGCAGGAGATCAACGGTGTCGAGAACATGCTCTACATGTCCTCGACCTGTTCGAGCAACGGCTCGTACACGCTGACGGTGACATTCGAGGTCGGCACGAATCTCGACGACGCGCAGGTGCTCGTTCAGAACCGCGTCGCGGTGGCCCTGCCGCGATTGCCGCAGGAAGTGCAGCGGCAGGGGGTCACCACCAAGAAGCAGTCGACGAACATCACGCTCGTGGCGTCGCTGGTTTCTCCCGACAACAAATTCGACGACTTGTACCTGAGTAACTTCGCCACTTTGAGGGTGAAGGACGCTTTGACACGCGTCCCCGGCGTGGGCGACGTCCAGGTGATTGGCGGCGGCGTGTATGGCATGCGCATCTGGGTCGACCCGGAAGCGCTCAAAGCCCGCAACCTCACGATGGAAGACCTGCTGGCCGCGATTCGCGAACAGAACGTCCAGGTCGCCGCCGGCCAGGTCGGCCAGGCGCCCACTCCCCGGGATCAGGGCTTTCAGTTCAATGTGTCGGTCCAGGGGCGGCTGAGCGATCCCGGGCAGTTCGCCGAGATCATTGTCAAGACCGTTAACGACAGTCAGTCGGGCATGCGCGTCACTCGTGTTAAAGACGTCGCCCGCGTGGAACTCGGCGCGCAAACGTACGACCAGTGGTGCGAAATCGCGGGCATGCCGGCGGCGAGCCTGCTGGTCTATCAGTTGCCTGGCGCGAACGCGCTGCAGGTCGCCGAGAACGTCAAACACGCCATGCACGAACTGGAGCGGACGTTTCCCGAGGGGATCGATGCCATCATTCCGTTCGACACGACAATTTTCGTCGAAGAGTCGATTCACGAAGTCTATAAGACGTTGATGGAAGCCGGGCTGCTGGTTCTCGTCGTGATTCTCGTCTTCCTGCAGGACTGGCGGGCTACGCTGATTCCCGCGACGACCGTCCCCGTGACGATTGTCGGTGCCTTCGCGGCGATGGCCGCGCTCGGCTTCTCGATCAATATGCTGACCTTGTTCGGGCTGGTGCTTGCCATCGGGATCGTCGTTGACGACGCGATCGTGATCGTCGAAAACGCCGTGCATCATATTGACCGCGGCAAGCTCGATCCCAAGACGGCCACGATCAAGGCCATGGGCGAAGTGATTGGCCCCATCATGGGGATCACGCTCGTCTTGATGGCCGTGTTTCTCCCGACGGCCTTTCTGGGGGGGATCACCGGGCAGCTTTACCGCCAGTTCGCGTTGACGATCGCCGCGACGGCGGTCATCAGCGCCCTCAATGCCGTGACTCTCAAGCCGGCGCAGTGCGCGGTCTATTTGCGGCCAACCCCCGAGAAGAAGAACTTTTTCTATCGCGGGTTTAACCGGGTCTACGACTGGGTCGAGGGGATCTACACCCGCATCGTCAGCGTAGCGGTCCGCCAGACCGCGCTGGTCATGCTGCTGTTTCTGGGACTGGTCAGTCTGACGGGGTGGTGGTTCCTCCGCCTGCCGACGGGGTTCGTGCCGTCCGAAGACCAGGGCTATGCGATCATCGCGATCCAGTTGCCCGACGCGGCTTCGCAGGAGCGGACTCGCGACGTCACGCGGAAGGTGAACGCGATTCTCAAGGAAACGCCCGGCGTTCAGTCATGGTTTCTACTGGGCGGGATGTCGCTGCTCGACTCGTCGGTGACGTCGAACGCCGCCACGATGTTCATCACCTACACGCCCTTCGAAGAGCGGGCCAAGCACTCGGAACTGTCGCAGGACGCGATCCTCGGCGGTTTGATGATGAAGTTTCAATCGGTGCGCGAGGCCATGGTCTTCGCCTTTCCGCCCCCGGCAATTCGCGGCCTGGGTGTCGCGGGGGGCTTCGAGATGAAAATCGAAGACCGAGGGGGAACCGGGCTCCAGGCGCTGCAGCAGGTCGTGGGCGAGATGGTCCGCAATGCCAACGGCCAGACCAGCCTGGCCGGCGTGCAGTCGACGTTTCGCGCCGGAGTGCCGCAGATCTATGTCGATATCGATCGCGTAAAGGCGAAGACGCTCGGCGTGCCGCTCGATTCGGTTTTCGGAACCATGCAGGCGGCGCTCGGCTCCGCCTATGTCAACGACTTCAACAAGTTCGGCAAGACCTACCAGGTGCGCGTGCAGGCCGAGCAAAAATTTCGGCTGCAACCCGAAGACATCGCGCGGCTCGAAGTTCGGAACCGGGACGGACAGATGATCCCGATCGGTTCTCTCGCGAAGGTCCACAAGACGCTCGGCCCGCAGATCGTACCCCGCTACAACCTGTATCCGTCCGCGACCATCAACGGGGCCGCCGCGCCGGGAGTCAGTTCCGGTCAGTCTCTCCAACTGATGGAGCAACTGGCCGCCGCCACGCTCCCGGACTCCATGGGCTATGAATGGACGGGCATGTCGTTCCAGGAAAAGCGGGTCGGCTCGCAGGCGCTCTATGTCTTTGCCCTGGGAGTGTTGATGGTCTACCTGGTGCTGGCGGCCCAGTACGAAAGCTGGCTGATGCCCGCCGCCGTGATCATGGTCGTCCCTCTCGCGCTCCTGGGAACCGTGATTGCCGTCGCGGTTCGCGGCATGGACAACAACATCTATACGCAAATCGGCATCGTGCTGATTATTGCCCTCGCGAGTAAGAACGCGATTCTAATCGTGGAATTCGCGCGCGAACTTCGGGCCCAGGGCCGGCCGATTCTCGAAGCCGCCGTCGAAGCCTCGCGGCTGCGCTTCCGCCCCATTCTGATGACCTCGTTCGCGTTCATCCTCGGCATTGTCCCGCTGATTCGCGCGACCGGAGCCGGGGCCGCGAGCCGCCGGGCGCTGGGTACCGCCGTATTCGGCGGCATGATCGCCGCCACGGTTCTGGCCGTCTTCTTCGTTCCCGTGTTCTATGTCCTCATGCAGCGGCTGGCGGAATGGCGCAAACGTCCCGATGCCAAACCGGTGGAAATGCAGCACGAAGAAAAGCCGTCACAACCTGCTCTGCCAGGGCCGGTTTCGATGATATGAGCGGTCCACTCTCTTGTCGGCGCGCCCAGGCGGAATTGAACACGATGCGCGACGAGACGGCCACTCTGTTGCGTACTGCTGCTGTGGGATCGATTCACCTTCAGTAGGGGCTGCCTCTGCCGAATCGCTATGGAAACGTCGCCGTTGACAACACATGTTTCGACAAGTATTGTCTTGACAGCGATTTTCCACTGAAGGTTTGGAAGCGATATGATGCAGCACGCTGTTCGTGGGTCATCCGCGAGTTGGTCCCTCCTGTTCGGCTACGTTGTCCTGTTGGCGGCGGCGGCTGCCGTTTTTCTGGCAATCATTCACTACGGCGAAGGCGAGGGCTCGACCGCGGAGGCTACGGCCGCAGCGGTAGTCGCGGCAAAACCAGGCGGCAATGTCCATGTTGTGCTGCATGTCTTTGGCACGCTTGCGGCTGTTATCGCCGTCGGGAATCTCCTGGGCCAGTTCTTCCGTCGAATTGGCCAACCAGCCGTTATTGGCGAAGTGGTTGCCGGTATCGTGCTGGGGCCGTCCCTGCTCGGTGCCATCTCGCCTGATGCGATGCACTGGCTGATCCCAGGGCCAGCCGAGGATCCGAATCGCCTGGTGGTGATGGCACTCGGGATGATTGCTCAACTGGGAGTGGCGCTCTATCTGTTCGTGGTCGGGCTTGACCTGAATGTCGAGAAGGTCGGCCGGCACGCTCATGCCGCGATTGCGATCTCTCATGCCAGCATCGTTCTGCCATTCGTGTTGGGAGCGGGGCTGGCCCTCTGGATCTATCCCACTCTCTCGCCTTCCCATGTGTCGTTCACCAACTTTGCCCTGTTTCTGGGAACGGCGATGTCGATAACGGCTTTCCCGGTTCTGGCAAGAATCTTGACGGACCGAGGCCTGGAAAAGTCCGACCTGGGAATCGTGGCGCTGAGCTGCGCGGCGACGGACGATGCTACCGCGTGGTGTCTCCTCGCCGTCGTGGTGGGTGTCGCACAGTCGCAAGTCGGCAATGCTCTGGCCGTCGCTATCCTGACAGTCGCATACGTGGTCTTCATGATTCTTGTCGTTCGCCCCATCCTGCGCCGCTGGATCGCTCGTTGCGATTCGTTACCGGTCTCGCCAAGTCACGTTTCGATCCTGGTCGTCGGGGCGTTGTTTTCGGCACTGACGACAGAGGCGATCGGAATACACGCTGCCTTTGGCGCATTTCTGTTCGGCGCGCTCATCCCTCATGACAGCGAGGTTGCTCGCCGGGCAGCCGAGAGCCTGCGGATGATTGTGACAGTCGTATTTTTGCCGGCATTCTTCGCGATCACGGGTATGAACACGGAAATTGGCCTCATCAGCGGTGTCGAGGACTGGCTCATTTGCATGGTCATCATTCTGGTTGCCACATTGGGGAAAGTCGGCGGGACGATGATTGCCAGCCGATTCGCCGGACTTTCCTGGACCACCTCCGGGGCCTTGGGCGTCTTGATGAATACGCGCGGGCTGATGGAACTGATCGTCCTCAATATCGGCCTCTCGCTGGGAGTCATCTCGCCGCGGCTCTATGCGATGATGGTCCTCATGGCTCTCGTCACGACCGCAGCCACGGCGCCCGTCTTGAATCGACTTGTCCCCGCTCGCTAAGGCGGCTTCCTGATTTCGGGGAATCGGATTCGACGATAAGGGCCGTCCGGGCGGACGAGCCTCCTGTCGATACGCTGAGCTTGAAAGCTCAGCCCTCTCCGCCGGACGGGTGAGAAGGAAGTCGTGGTTGCGATACCGACCCAATCAGTCGGATTGTCGGCACTCCAGCTTCATGACAATGATACGCTAGCGGTCGCTATCAAGTTCATTCGTCCGACCGGAGTCACGTTGCCCATGAGTTCGCCGCACCACGTCACGCAGCTTCTGGGACAGATCGAGCAGGGTGACCCGGCAGCGGCCGACAAACTTCTGCCGCTGGTCTATGACGAGCTCCGTCAACTGGCCGCCAGCAAACTGGCTCAGGAACAGCCGGGGCAGACGCTCCAGGCGACTGCGCTGGTTCACGAAGCCTGGCTTCGGCTGGTCGATGTCGATTATTCGCAGCACTGGTCGGGCCGGCGTCACTTCTTCGGAGCCGCCGCCGAAGCGATGCGCAGGATCCTTGTCGACAAGGCGCGTCGCCGGAATCGCGAAAAGCATGGGTCCGAGTGGGAACGCATCACCGTCAATCTGGCGGACATTCCCGACGCGCCGCCGGATGAGCAACTGCTCTCGCTACACGAGGCCCTCGAAAAACTCGAACGGAAAGACGCGGCGACGGCCGAACTGGTCAAGCTGCGGTATTTCGCCGGTCTGACCGCAGCCGAGGCGGCGAAGACACTCGATCTCTCGGAAAGAACGGCCGACCGCATGTGGGCTTACGCCAAGGCCTGGCTGCTCCGCGAAATCCGGCGCGCGTCCGACATCTAACGCCTTTGCACGGCTGAAATTGTGCGCCGCTCCATTTTTTTGGCGGACAGGAACGCGCAAAATCGCCACGTCTTATCGAGAGGAGGGCGTTCGTCTCTCCAAGTGACCCCGTCGCGACCGCCGTCGCAGCGCACGGTTGGTGATCGGCGATTTTCCGGTGAGCCGCAAATATGACCGAACGCGAGATCTTCCAGGCCGCTCTCGAACTCGGCGATCCCGCTGCTCGCGCCGCGTATGTGGCGAAGGCCTGCGGCGACAACCCCGCGCTGCGGGCCGAGGTCGAGGAACTGTTGCGGACACACGATGAGACAAGCCAGTTTCTGGAGACCCCCGCTACGGCCACGAACGCCGTCGTCGAAAAGACCGTGATCGGCAATTCGTCCATCGAGGATGACGACTCTGACGGACCACCGTCGGATTTAACCGAATTCAGTCGATACCTCGCACCGGCCACCCGACCCGGTTGGATTGGCCGGCTCGGGCATTACGAGATTGAACAGATTCTCGGCCGCGGAGCCTTCGGCATCGTTGCCAAGGCATTTGACGACAAACTGCACCGTGTCGTCGCCATCAAGTTCATGAACCCGACGCTCGCCGCGACGTCACCCCCGCGCAAGCGATTTTTGCGAGAAGCCCGGACCGCGGCTGCGGTGACACATGAAAACATCGTGGCCATTTACGCGGTCGAAGAAGAACCGATCCCCTACTTGGTCATGGAGTACATTCCCGGCCAGACGCTGCAACAGCGGATGGATGCCAACGGGCCGTTCGATGTCCCGGAAATACTGAAACTTGGTCGCCAGATCGCGTCTGGTCTGGCGGCCGCGCATGCCGCCAACCTGATCCATCGCGACATCAAGCCCGCGAACATCCTGCTGACGGGGGGCACGAACGAGCGGGCGAAGATCTCGGACTTCGGACTCGCGCGGGCCGTTGATGACGCCAGCCTGACTTCGAGCGGACTCATTGCCGGGACGCCGATGTACATGTCCCCCGAACAGGCCCGTGGCGAGACGCTCGACCATCGGACGGACTTGTTCAGCCTGGGAAGCGTCCTCTACCAGATGGCCAGCGGTCGGCCGCCGTTTCGCGCGGCGAACACCATCGCCGTTCTCAAGCGGGTCTGCGAAGACCGCCCGCGTCCCCTGGACGATGTGATGCCCGGAGCGCCCGAGTGGCTGCAGACGATCATTTTCCGCCTGATGGAGAAAGACCCGGGGAACCGCTACCAGTCGGCTGAAGAGGTCGCGGAACTGCTGGAACGCTGCGAAACCGAACTCCGTCATAACGGACGAGTCACGAGCGTCTTCACGGCACCCGGAACACAGGTGCTCCAACGCGACACGCTGCCAAATTCTGTTTCACGCAGAAACGTCCTCGCCAGGCTGATTGCGGGAGTGACCTCGCTGGTTCTGCTTGTCGGCTTCGTGGTGATGAACGGCGGCAAACAGGCGCCAGAACCTGACAAAACCAACCCTGTCACCACGACGGTCATGCCTTTACCAATGGAAGCCACCGCGCAAAAGCCGTCCGAGGCTGTTGGCTGGCATGGCTGGCCCGCCGATGCTCCGAAACCGGCGATCGCCCCCTTCGACGCGGAGCAGGCGAAGAAGCATCAGGAAGAATGGGCCGCGTATCTCAAGGTGCCTGTGGAATACACCAATAGCATCGGCATGAAGTTCCGCCTGATTCCGCCGGGCGAGTTTCTGATGGGGAGCACGCCGGAAGAGATCGCGCAGATCGTGCGCGACCTCCCCGATGATTCTCGTGCCGATGAGTGGATCAGAAGAAGCCTTGAAGCGTCAGTCCCGCAGCATCGGGTCCTATTGACGAAGCCTTTTTTTCTCGGAGTTCATGAAGTCACGCAATCTCAATTCCTACGCGTCACTGACCGCAATCCATCGGCATTCTCCTCCGCTGGGAGCAAAAAGGACATCGTCAAGAATATGGACACGAGCACTTTTCCTGTGGAATCGGCCAGATGGGAAGACTGTACAGATTTTCTAAGGCGGCTTTCGAAGCTGGAATCTTTGTCTTCGAACGGCGAGTCAGCAATCACAGGTTATCGTTTGCCTTCGGAAGCGGAATGGGAATTCGCCTGCCGAGCTGGAACCCAAACGCGTTACTGGAGCGGTGATGTTGCGGAAGATATTCAGGGGATTGGCTGGCATTTTATGCCAAACGTCCGGAGCCGTCTGCACTCCGTAGGAGAATTGGCAGCCAATCCGTTCGGGTTGCACGACATTCACGGAAACGTAGGCGAGTTTGTGAATGACCACTGGCGTCAAGATTATTACAGGCAGTTTGAGAAGACCCATTCCATCGACCCACGAGGGCCGATTGAAGATAATCCCTCGCGGATCGTACGAGGCGGGGGCTTTAACGCGCTGAAAGAATTATGTGGCTCGTTTCCACGATTTGTTGTCACCGATAGCAGCCATTGGATAGGCTTTCGCGCAGTTCTGAATATTGATGCCGTCCGTTACTCAGAGTCCCAAACCACTACTGGCTTGCCAGCGAACGCCCCTAAACCCGCAATCACCCCTTCGGGGACGAATCCTGCTGCCGACCGTGAAGCCGTGCTCGCCGAGTATTACGCCGTCAACCGCCGCGCGGCCGAGAAGGCCCTGAGTGTGGGCGGCAGTGTCTTGCTCGAGCGCTTGCCCGATCATGAATTTATCGGCCTTGGAGGGGGAGACGCCCTCCCGGACGGTCCGTTCCTGGTGCGGATTTGGTCAGTCTTCAACTCCTCCACGGTGACAAACGCGGACTTGGACGTGCTGCGTGGCTTGCGCCACATCCGTGAGATTTCCGCGAGCGCCTCATTCAACCGCCTGGATGCCGCCGCCATTCCCCACATCGCGGCCGTCCGGGCTCCACTGCAATTCCTCAGCTTTCACCATCCCATCAAAACCTCGGATCTCGCGGCACTCCCCACGCTCGAAGAACTGACCTTTCTCTGGGTGTTGGGGCACGATGTCGACGACGACTGGGCATGTCTCGAAAAGTTTCCCCATCTCCGATCTCTCAACATCAACCAGGGGCCCATTCCCAGTCTGGCATCGCTCTCAAAATATCCCCAACTCCGGTCTCTCGCCTTGACGGTCACCGAAGAGCCCGACCTCTCGGCAGTGCCCGAATTGCAGCAGCAGAATCCGCGATTGCGTGTCACTGTGCAGGTCGGCACGAATCATCGGGTCGTCGGACAGGATCCGTTGCGCGCGGCTGTCCCGGATTTGCTCGCGGCTGGACTCCCCCTCCTCGCGGTTCGATTCGATGGCACCTTGAACCCTCTGAACAACGAAAACGTCGAAACAACTTTCGACGAGGGCGTGATGTCCGTGAAGCTGGATGCGATTCCGGCCGGCGTTCGACTGAGTGATGCCGTGCGAGGACAATTGACGTTGCTCGGCTTGCAATTACTCGTGGCCACGGGCCATCAGGACGCTGATCGGCTCGCCGAGGTCTTGGCCGATCGGCACGACATGCAGACGCTGTATCTTCAGGACTCCGATCTGACTGATACCGGGCTGAAGAAACTTGAGGCGCTCATCGGGCTGCAATATCTGGACATCAGCGGGACGAAAGTCACTGAAGAAGGGGTGAAGGCGTTTCGAGCCGCGGTTCCGGGCTGCATTCTCCACACCTCGACCGGCACGCTCGAACCCGATTATGCCGCGGAGCCTGCCTATCCAGGTCGGCCACGGAATGTCTCGCAAAGCGGCGACTGGCATGGCTGGCCCGCCGATGCTCCTCCACCCGCGATTGCCCCCTTCGACGCCGACCAGGCGAAGAAGCATCAGGAGCAATGGGCGGCGTACCTCAAGGTGCCGGTGGAATACACCAACAGCATTGGCATGAAGTTCCGCCTGATTCCGCCGGGTGAGTTTCTGATGGGAGGAACGCCCGAGGAAATCGCGGCGGCGCTGGAAGCGGACCTGACGCCCTTCAATGGCAACTTCGACTGGTGGTCCGCATGCCTGCAAAGTGAAGGCCCGCGACATCGAGTGCGGCTCACTCGCCCCTTCTATCTCGGCGCGCATGAGGTCACTCAGCGGCAATACCAGGAGATCATTGGCGAGAACCCGTCCGAGAATTCGCCGACCGGGCCGAACCGGGAACGCGTGGCTGGGCTCGAGACCGCGAACTTTCCGGTCGAATTCCTCAGCTGGCACGACGCGGTCCAGTTCTGCAATCGCCTCAACGAACGCGAGCAGCGTTCGAATCGACACCTCGCGACCATGCCGCCCACGCTGTCCGACACGGGAACTGGGTATCGACTTCCGACGGAGGCCGAGTGGGAGTTCGCCTGCCGTGCCGGAACGACCTCAAGATACTGGACCGGCCACGATGTCGACTCGGTGCTGAAAGCCGGCTGGTTTCAGGTCAACGATGGCGGGCGAACCCACGCCGTCGGCGAACTCCTGGCGAATCCGTTCGGCCTCTTCGACGTCCACGGCAATGCCTGGGAATGGACGGCCGACGGCTGGGACGAATCCTGGTATCAGCAGTTCGCGGACACTGTGGCCGTCAATCCCATCTGCCCGCTGACCGATCAGCCCGTCGCGATGATGAAGACCGGCACCTGGCCCGCTTTCGAACACTTCTGCCGCGCGGCGTCTCGCATTCCCTGGCCCTGCGACGCACGTAACTCGCTGCAAGGAATGCGAGTGACTCTGTCGGTCGAAGCCGTGCGAGAGTCTCTCAAGTTAACTGGTTCCCTCCCCACGGGGCAGGAAACCCTCTCTGACTACTATGCCCGTAATCGCCGGGCCGCGGAGCGAGCGCTGGCGGTTGCCAGCGATTCTTCGGATGTTGTCGTGGAGATCTCGCAACTTTTTGAATGGAGGCGTATCACCGCCGGTCAGAAGCTTCCGGAAGAACCGTTCGTCGTCCGCCAATGGTCCGTCAAGAATGCCACCGACGTTTCCAGCAACGATCTCGAAGTTCTGGCGGGCTTGCGTCATCTGCTGAACCTGAACGTCATGGCAAAGAGTGGACTCGACGCCGGGTGCGTTCCCAGGATTGGCGCGGTCCGGTCATCGCTGAAGGAACTCGGGCTTGGGCACATCAAGCTGAAGACCTCGGACCTTGCCGAGTTGCCTGTGATGCCCCATGTCCACTTACTATGGCTCTCCACGGAGCAAGTAGACGATGAGTGGAGGTTTTTGAAGAAGTTTCCCGCATTGAGAGTTATTTCGCTCTATGGCTCGCCCGTCCCCGATCTGCGCCCGCTGGGGGAAGCGAGACATTTACGGCGTCTTGTGATTACGACCTGGGGGACTGCTCCCGATCTCGCACAGATCCGCGAAGTCCAGACGGACAATTCGTATCTGCGCGTCTTATTGGACATGGGTCAAAAACTCACAACCTTGGGCACAGATCCGGCCAAGGCGGCAGTCAGGCGGCTGTTGGAAGCGGGAGTCCCCGTCTCAAGCACGGCTTGGGATGGGACCTTAAGTAGTGCTCTGGCGATTGATGAGGTCGATCAGAAGATCGCACCGATTTACACAGTGCCGTCAATCCCTCGCGAAGTGACCCTCACCGACGAATTGCGTGGCCTGCTGACGCATGTTGAACTCCAGAACGTCCACGCAGTCGGGCATCAGCAGGCTGACGCGCTGGTCGACACCCTGAAGGATCGAGAAGATGTTGAAATCCTGAACCTGGTCAATTCGGATTTGACGGATGCGGGACTTCGTTCGCTACAGCGACTGACGGGTTTGCGTTTGGTGAGCCTGAACGGCACGAAGGTGACGGCGGAAGGCATCGCGGCCTTTCATCGTGCCGTCCCCGGTTGCCATCTCAATACCGATGCCGGGGACGTTCCGGTTGACTACATGGCCGTCCCCGAGCCGCAAGCTACAGCACCGTAGATTGGCAGTCTCAGCAAATGCTTAAGTGGATGCGACGCGATATCTTGTAACCCGAAGCGTCAGCGAGGGGCTTTCTTCCTAAGCAGCCCTCGCTGACGCTTCGGGTTACAATCCCTAATTGTCATCTCGACAGCATTAGTCATGGCCGAGCCGATCGCGTTCTTCCTGACGTGGAACACCTACGGAACGTGGCTTCCGGGCGATAGTCGGGGATGGGTCGAGTATCGGCGCGGTTGGCAGCTCCCCGATCCAGTTCTGGAACGGGAAAACGTGGCACGCATGACCGAGGATGCCTGCCGCCTCACCGCAGAACAGCGAGTTGCCGTCGAGCGGCAGATCGCGGAAACCTGTCAGCATCGACAGTGGCATCTGCATGCCGTCAATTGTCGCTCGAACCACGTTCATGTGGTTGTTTCAGCTCCGAACACTTCGCCAAGAAAGCTTCGCTGCGACCTGAAGGCTTGGGCGACGCGTTGCCTGAACCACGATCTTGAGTCAAATCGGAAGAACTGGTGGGCCCAGCGGGGCAGCATTCGCCACATCGACAGTGCGACGACGCTGGAAACGTGCATCCGCTACACGACTCAGGCCCAAGATCGAAAAACCGGCCCTCGCTCGTGTGTGACCACCAATTAAGCCGACGCGTCTTGCACGTTTTTTGTAACCCGAAGCGTCAGCGAGGGCGATACTGGGGGGACATCAGCCCACGCAGGATAACCGCGTTCGTGTCAAAAACTCCCAGGAACATCGCTCCCTTACCCGATCAACTCCGGAATCGGCTTGCCGTGATCGACGATCGGTGTCGGGCGGCCGTTGAAGTCTTCGATCAGCGTGTTCGCCGAATCGATTCCCAGGTGATGGTAGATCGTCGCGAGGAAGTCGCCGGGGCCGCAGATGCGTTCGACCGAGTCTTCGCCGCGCTTGTCGGTCCCGCCGATGAAGCGTCCCGTATCGAGACCGCCGCCAGCCCAGATGTTGGAGAAGGCCCTTGGCCAGTGGTCGCGACCGGGCTGCTGCGTTCCCGCCGGCGCGCTGGCGTTGCCTTCGCCCGTGCTGGCCGCGTAGCTGATCTTGGGAGTTCGCCCGAATTCGCCGGTGACAACGACCAGCACCTGCTTGTCGAGACCCCGTGCGTAAATGTCCTCGATCAGCGCGGAGACCGCCTGATCGTAGGCCTTAGCCCGGAATTTCATGCCTTCGAAGACGTTGTGGTTGACCGCATGGTCGTCCCAGTTCTGCACCCGGCCGCACAGGGGGCCGTGCAGGCTGGTCGTTACTACATCGACACCGGCTTCCACTAGCCGCCGCGCGAGGAGCAGTTCCTGGCCCCATTGGTTGCGGCCATAACGGTCGCGTGTCGCGTCGTCTTCCTGCGAAAGATCGAAAGCCTCTTTCGTCTTCGAATTGGTCAGCAACGTCATCGCCTGCGTCTCGAATTCATCGAGCGCGGCCAATTCGCCGGCCTGGTCGAAGGCTCGCTCCAGCGTGTCCAGCCGCTGCCGCAGTGTCGATCGCCGATTCAACCGGCCGACCTCACCGGCATCGGTGATACCGATGTTGGGAACCGAGAAATTCGGGGCGCTCGGATCGCCGGAAACCGTGAAGGGAGAGTACGCATCGCCCAGGTAAGCAGGGCCGTTGTATTCAAGCGGTGGATTGATGCCGACATACGCGGGCAGGGGGCATTCACGGGGGCCCGCCTGCGAACGCAGATAGTTGGCAATCGACATCCAGTCGGGATACTTGGGCTTCGGCTTGTCGCGAGTATCGGGGTCGCCCGAGAGGAGCTGCATCGAACCGGCGGGGTGTCCGCCCGCGTTCTGCCGCATCGACCGCAGCACCGTGAACTTGTCGGCGATCGCCGCCTGCATGGGGAGCAGTTCGGTGAACTGCATGCCGGGAACCTTGGTCGGAATCAATCCGAACGGCCCACGATATTCGCTGCCCGAATTGGGCTTCGGGTCGTACGAATCGATGTGTGACAACCCGCCGGGTTGCCACACCATGATCACCGAATTCTTCTCACGACCCTTGAGGGAAGTCGTTTCGCCAAAGACTTCATTTTGGGCACGCAGCCGCAATAGCCCGGGGAGGCTGAGGCTGGTGAAACCGGCAAGTCCCATCTGCATGAAAGCCCGTCGATTGGACGACGCCAATCCCGACGGTCCCGGGCAGAATCGGGTTGTGGACAGTTGCTGACGGCTCATGGTCACTCCGCGGGTTGAACGCGAATCGTAATCGGTTCGGACACAACAATGTCGACAATGTCTCGGGGAGCGGCGGTGTCGGTGGCCGACTTCAGCTTGTTCGCCGCATCCTGCACTCCTTGCGCGGCGGCCTTCTGACGGGCCGTCGCCGCTTCGAGCTCTTTCTTCACTTCGTCTGTCGCATCGGCCGCCGAGGCGGCTTCCATCGCCTTTTTGAGCTCCTCGTCGGCCTTCACGAGCGCTTCGTCAGCAGCCTTCTTGGCAACTTCAGCCTGTTCGACCTTCTCGGGGTGGTGACGATACTTGGCGACCGCGCTCCCCATGAAGGCGATCACATAGTCGCCGGGAGCCGTCTTGAGGGCGGCCGTATCGATGGTCGCTTCGGCCGTATCGCCGTTCAGCGAGGCATCGAACTGCGGAACTCGTTCAAAACCGGCTCCGATGGTCTTCAGTTGCAGCGTGGCTCCCGAGAATTCGCTCCGCCGTGTCAGGACCAGCGGGATCTTCACAGGTTGACCGGCCTTCACGACGAACGGCTCCGTGGATGCGGCGGCGATCGAAACCGGTGCGAAATCAACGCCTCCGACCGAAACCGGAACGTCCGCGAGCAACCGCGGAATCGGGAATTCGCCCCACGCATCGGGAACGGGCCAGGTCATCGAGGCCAGATGGCATGGCCGGGTGACCGCCTGCCCGTTGATTTCGGCTTTGCCCAGGAAGTTGGCCGACGTCGACCCTCGCGGGGCATTCTGGTTGGCGGTGACCAGTAGAAGTCCGCGAGACTGGCCGGCGGCAATCGTCAGTCCGCTGGCGGTGACTCCCTCGGGAAGCCCATCCAGCGTCAACTGGATCGGGCCGTCGAAGCCATCGCGACGAATGGCGACAACTTCCAGTGCCATCGTTTGCCCACCTCGGAGCGAGATGGGCTTCGAAAGGGCATTGCGGTCGCCGTTCCGCAGTTCCATGTGCAGCGCCCAGGCCACCAGGGCGAAGTCGGGAGCGGCAGGGCGCATGACCAGACGATAGACATTCTCGGGATCGCTGCGCGTGCCGCCGAACAGATCGGAAAGCCGCACGCGGTAGGTTCCATCTTCCGGAATTGTCACCTTGCCAAGTACGTCTGGACTGCCGGCGTTGTAGGGAGGGCCATCGTAGGCATACCCGTTGCTGGAGACCTTCACCGGGCTGGGGATATCGCTCAGTTGGACAACATCCTTCAGCGTCTCCTGGCCGTCCTGAACAATCACCTGCTGAACAATGACCGACGGATCGGTTGGACGTCCGAGTCGCTCGGAGGCGACTTCAACCCACCACTCTTCGCCCTTCTTGGCCGTGAACTCGTAGACATCGACGTCGGCGGCGGGGAAGAATCGCCCGGCGACATCGAGCGGCAGAGTCACCTGCTGAGGCGGCGACTTGCCGTCGGCCGTGTCGACTTCGGCCACCGCGGCCTGTTCCGGCAACCCGGTCGGCGGCCAGGAAAAAGAGCTCACGCCGCGCGTCGACGCCTGACGAACGATCGGCGTACCGGCCGGTTGTTCCCAGATTCCCAGGCGGTAGTAGTACTCGGCTCCCCCTTTGAACGTCAGTTCGTGCAGCTTGACGATGTACCGCCCGTCGGCCGGTGCGGTGAAGTCGACAGCCCCGCCGCCGCGGTTCACGATCAGGTCGCGTCCCTGGGCATCGGCGACGATCACGGTGGCGTCAAGTTTGGAATCGATTCCGCGCGTCGCGCAGTCGACGATCACCCGCTGGCCTTGTTTGGCTTCAAAGGCGTAGTGGTCGATCAATCGCGGCGTCATCGACGCATTGCAGACTGAATTCAGCGGCACCAGCATCGCCGTCTGCAACGACGTATTGGGCTTGGCCTGCTGGACTTCCTCCAGCGTACCCACGGAAAAAATCCGCGAGGACGAAAGCCCCAGTCGGGTCATCAGACGCGTTTCATAGACGCCGGCCGGGCAATCGGCGGCGATGGAAATCACGTACTTATTGGGTTCGACCTCGCCCGAATCCTTCAGCTTCGGCGTCGCCGACAGCCGTGGATCCGAGAACAGCATCTCCTTCGCGTCGTCGAGATGCTCGCCGGTGATCGTCACCTCAACCGTTGTTCCGGCTTTGCCGCCGTACGGGACGACCGTCAACAACCGCGCCTGCGGCAGGCAGACGGACTGACCCCACGCACCCGACGTGACGACGAGCCCGCAGATTCCCGCGACCAGCGAGTAGAGCATTCGTTGAGAGATTCGCATCGAACGTTCGCCTTCGTCGAAATGTCGATCCTGAAGTCTGGCTGATCTCGTCATCTTGCGCGGCCAGATCTCAATGATTGAACAGAAACTCCTTGGTGTTCGCGAGGGCCCAGATCAGATCCTGGAAATTCTCGCGCACCGCCTGAGTGCTGTCGATCGGTTTTCCGTCGGCTCCCAACCGCACCTCGGCCAGGAATTCCTTCGCGGTCTGCAATTCGTCCGGACGCGGCTCCCGCGAAAAAGCCGCGACGTACAACTCGCGAATCTTCTCCTCGACGGGGCGTTCGTCCTTGGCCAGTCGCGCCGCCCGGCCGTTGCCGTTCGCCAGCTTCTGTTTGACCTCTCCCGAATTAATCAGGTACAGGCTCTGGGCCAGGCTCGACGACTGGACCCGCTCGCACTCGCACACGCTTTCCCCTTCCGGCCGTCCGAAGACCCGCAGAAAAGGATTGCTGCGGTTGTAGCTGTTGTCGGGAAGGGCGATCGCCCGAGTTCCCGGCGGCAGGTTCGCGAAATCGGTCTGCGTTTCGGCGAGGCGATCGAGCGAATCCAGCAGCACTTCGGCGGGTAGCCGGCGCGGGTAGTAGCGTGAGTAGTTCTGGCGATCGACGCCGTTGTACTCGTTCGGCATCGCGCTCAGTTGATACGCATTCGACGTGACCATCATCCGCACGAGGTTCTTGAGGTCGAAGCCGCTTTCAATGAATGACTTTTCGAGAGCCGCGAGCAGTTCGGGATTGGTCGGCGGGTTCGAGTCGCGGATGTCGTCTTCCGGCTCGATCAGCCCCCGCGCGAAGAAGTGCTTCCAGTACCGATTGACAAGGGCCTTCGCGAAGAAGGGGTTGTTGGGATTGGCCATCCAGTCGGCCAGGCGCAGCCGGGGGTCTTCATCGGCCACGATCTCTCCCACCGAGTCGCCCAGCGCGGCGGGCTTCTTCGGTTCACCCGTTTTCATGTTGGCGAATGTCGCCACGCCCCGATTGTGGAAAATCAGGTCTTCATCCCGCTTGCCGGAGGGCTTGCGACCCACCTGCGCAAAGAAGGCCCCAAGCGCGTAATAATCGTCCTGGCTCCAGCGCTCGAACGGGTGATGGTGGCACTGAGCGCATTGCATGCGAACGCCGAGGAACAACTGTGCCACATCTTCCAGTTGCGACTTGGGGTCTTTGACGCGCTTGTACCAGGCGACCGGCGGATTCCCCAGCACGGTTCCCGTGGCCGCCAGCAATTCCCGCACGAACTGGTCGTACGGTTTGTTGGCGAGCAGGCTGTCGCGGACCCAGGCATGGAAGGCAAAGTTGACCGGCAGGTCGCCCGTATCGTCTCGGCGATTCTTGAGGATCGCCGCCCATTTTCCTGCGAAAAAGTCGGCATACTCCGGACTGCGCAACAGTTCGTCGACCAGCACCTCTCGCTTGTCGGCTGCCGTGTTGGTCAGAAAAGCAGTCGTTTCTGCTTCCGTCGGCAACCGGCCGCAAACGTCCAGCGTCACCCGCCGCAGAAACGTCGCGTCATCGCACACGGCTGAGGGCGGAATCCCCAGTTCCCGCAGGTTGGCGAAGACCAGATCGTCGATGAAGTTCTTCGACGCCGGAACCGATTCGACCGGGGCCCCCAACGGAATCGAAGCCGCGAAGACGGCGATCTGCCCCTGGTAGCGCACCATGACGGACGCTTTCCCGGAGATGTCCTTCACATTCACGAGACCAGTCGTGTTCACCTCGGCCATCGCCGCGTCGTTCGATTCATAGAGCGCTTCGGGCGTCACGTCCCGTGTCGATCCGTCGGCGAAATGAGCAACCGCCTTCAATTGCTGGCTCGAACCCAACGTGACGGTCCCGCGGCTCGGCTCCACTTCAAATTTCGTCAGTTGCGGCGCGGTTGTCAGATCATTGACCGCGCCCTGTTCGATCCACGCTCGCAAGACCGCGAAGCCGGGCGAATCGGCTGGCAGGCGTACGCCGCCCCCGTGCGGGAGCAGGGCGGCCCCCTTGAGAAGCAGGAGACTCTTGTCGGGCGAACCGGGCGAAATCCTCCGTCCTCGACCTTCCTTCACCAGGTGTTCGTAGTCTTCGTCCGGCTCGAAGCCCAGGAGCGACAGTTGAAAGCCGTTCTGGCCATTCCCCGCCTTGGCGTGACAGACCCCAATGTTGCAGCCCGATTTCGTGAGAACGGGCATCACGTCATTGCGGAAGCTCACAACCTTTCCCGGCTCCGCGGATTGTCCGGATGACGACAATCCGACAACCAGTGTCATGACGACCGGCAACACAGGGATTTGAGCAAACAGGCGGGCGTGTGGCATGGTGCGGCTGCCAATGCGGCGGGAGGCGTGGGCGGGCAGGGCGGAGGTTCGACCCATGAATGAATCTTAATGGGTCCATCGGCAGCCCGTCAACAACATCCCCACCCCACGACCGCCCAGCCGACTCGGCCGCATAATCGGTACAGGTGGGAGACTCGGTGCGACCGGCTTAACCCAGCAACCGTTGTTCACTTCTTTGTGGCCTCTTTTGCTGGAAGTCCGGGGACGAGGCTGGGGTCGTACTTCGCGCCGGCCGAGACCTGGATGACCGTGATGCGGACTTTGGTCGGGAAGAACTTTTCCGGGTCGCCGCGCTTGTGGACGTGGCCCTGGCCGCCGCTGCCGTCTTTCATGACCAGGTCCATCTGCCGGATGCCTTCCGTCCAGATGATCGAATCGTTTTCCCAGAACTTCGTCATCGGGACGTCCTGTTCGTAGACTCCTTTCTCGCGATAGATCACGGTCCCGGTGCAGCCGTAGCCGTTCTTCTGCCCCTTGTTCGGGATGTAGCAGATCGACCACGTCGTCGGCTCACCACCGGCGGGTTTCTCGAGGACTTCCGTCCGGATGTGAATCGTCCCGTTCCGGTAGTCGACTGGACTTGTCCAGTCTTTCGGGCGATCCGGGTTCAAGAGCGGCTCGCGCACATAGTAGTGCGACTTGCTCGGCTTCGAATTCAGCGCATCCTCGTGCGTGTAGGTAAACGTCGCATCGAACAACACGAACTGTTCAGCGCGTGCCAATTGCGGCACCGCCAACATACTGCTGGTCAACAGCACAAACGCTCGAATGTCCATGACGTGTCCTTGAGTATTTGCCATTCGCTGGCTCTCCGCTTTTTACTTTCCGCTTTCAGCTAGGCGGGTCCGAATGCCATCGCGACTCGATCGGCTGCCAGTTGTCGCGGGTGGGGCGTGATCGCCCGACCGGGGAGCGATGTCAGCACGACGCAAATGGTTTCCTGTTTCGGATCGGCCCAGCAGATCGTTCCCGTCGAACCGGTGTGGCCAAAGGTCTGTTCGGAACAGCCGGGACTTCCCGCCACGCGACCGACCGCGAACCCCAGCCCGCGCGGCGTCAGGCCCATCGGATTGTGGTTGGTCGTCATCAATTCGGCGGTCGACGGTTTGAGCGAGCGCCCGCGCTTCCCCATGAATTCCCCAAGAAATCTCGCGACATCTTCGGCTGAGGAATGGCCGCCGCCCCAGGGGGCTCCCAACCCGCGCCAATATTGGCTGTTCCAGTCCCAGCTCTTCGCCGACGGGTCTCCCGCACCCGATTCCGGTGCCGCCTGCTCGGTCTGGCAGGCAATCATGTCTTCGAGTTTGTAATTCCCGAGCCCGAGTACGGAACGCCTCATTTCCAGCGGCTTGAACACCGTTTCCGCGACGAGTTTGTCGATGGCCATGCCGGAGAGAACTTCGCCGACGCGCGTCGCCAGCAGGGTGCCCATGCTCGAATACTGGTAATTCGACCCGGCGGGAAAGCTGAGCGGCGTCCGCATCGTCTCGGCGACAAACTCACTCAGCCCGGCGTGTTCGGCGCGCAGCATGGCGTTGTTCGCGAGTTGGTCGGGCAGACCCGAAGTGTGCGTCATCAGATGCCGCAGGGTGACCTGCTCGCGGCCCTCTCCCGCGAACGCCGGCAGGTAGCGATTGACCGGATCGTCCAGCGAGAACTTCTTCTGATCGAACAGCGTCATGACGGCGGCCAGACAGATCGGCTTGGTAATGGAGCCGAGCAGAAACATCGACTCGTTCGACGTTCCCGCCCCGAAGTGTTCGCGGACAACTTCGTCGCGCCGCATCACGCACAGCGCCGCTGCCCGCACCTGGCCATCGCGCACGGCCTTGGCCAGCACATCGGAAGCCGCATCGGCTCCGGGAATCTCCGCTCGCGCCGAACGCGAAGCGAGGAGTAGCGACCCTGCCAGACAGCCCAGAAAACCGCGTCGGTGCAACATGGGTGATCTCGCTTCGCTGATGGTCGAGCAGGAAACAGCGCTTGCCTGATTCGACTCTGTTGACCCCTCGGCCGCAAGGGGCGAAGCTGACCGCATTCACGATTCACGGAGAACGAGCGTGTGCCACTGACTTGGCATTGTGTGCCACTGGCTCTGCCAGTGCGAATCTTCGCTATTCCCGAACAGCCCCATGACCGAGGAGTTTCCCGCATGATCCGCTTCGCCTGTGTCCTGCTGGTTCTCTTCGGCTGCCTGACCGGCTACCTTCCCGCCGCCGACCAGCCGCTCAACGTCGTCTTCATCCTCGCCGACGACCTTGGCTGGGGCGAGCTGGGTTGTTACGGACAGGAGAAAATCCCCACGCCGAATTTAGACCGCCTGGCCTCGCAAGGCATGCGCTTCACCCAGCACTACAGCGGGGCTCCAGTCTGCGCGCCATCACGCTGCGTTCTGATGACCGGCAAACATCTGGGCCATGCCGAGATCCGCAGCAACCTCTCGGCTCCGAAGGTGCTCCCGCAGTTCGACGAAGGCCAATACCCGATTAGCGACGAAGTCCCCACGGTGGCCATGGCCTTCCAGAAGGCCGGCTATACCACCGGGGCGATGGGGAAGTGGGGCCTGGGTCCAGTCGGCAGCACCGGCGACCCGAACAAGAAAGGCTTCGACCTGTTCTTCGGCTATAACTGCCAGAGCATCGCTCATAGTTTTTATCCGCCTCACCTTTGGCGGAACGATCAGAAGATCATCATCAACGAAAAGCCCATCCCTGGAAACGCCC
Organism: Planctomycetaceae bacterium; assembly: GCA_019636285.1. Taxonomy (GTDB): domain Bacteria; phylum Planctomycetota; class Planctomycetia; order Planctomycetales; family Planctomycetaceae; genus JAHBXV01. The sequence goes on along the minus strand of JAHBXV010000014.1, from coordinate 102,365 downwards.
GGCAACCGGAAGGAGACGTCAAACTCGACGACTGGATCGGCCAGACCTATGCCCCCACGCTGATGGTCGCCGAAGCCGAGAAGTTCGTCGCTGACAACGCCGCGAAACCCTTCTTCCTCTATCTGCCGTTCACCGAACCGCACGTCGCCATGCATCCGCCGCGAGCCTCGGTCGGGAAGTTCCCGGCTGAGTGGGACAATGACGTTTACAGGGGCGAGAACGGCTACCTGCCGCATCCCCGCCCGCGCGCTGCCTATGCGGCGATGATCAGCGATCTCGATGGTTACGTCGGCCGCGTCCTCACCGCCCTCGACCAGAACAACCTCGCCAATCGCACGCTCGTCATCTTCAGCAGCGACAACGGCACCACGCACGACCGCCCCGCGAACCCGAAGTTCCATGTCGGCGGCGTCGACGCGAAATTCTTTAACAGCACCCGCCATCTGCGCGGCTATAAGGGGAGTGTTTACGAGGGCGGCATTCGCGTCCCCACACTGGCCCGCCTTCCCGGCCGCATCCCCGCCGGGGCGGTGAACGACACCCCCGGCTACTTCGCCGACTGGTTCCCCACCCTCTGCGAAGCCTGCAGCCTCGACGCCCCCGCCAACCTCGACGGCAACAGCCTCTGGCCAGTCCTTACGAGTGAGACGGAAACACTCGCCGACCGCAAGCCCCTGGTCTGGGTCTTCCCCGAATACGGCGGCCAGGTCGCCGTCCGCATGGGCAACTACAAAGTCGTCCGCCAGGGCCTCAAAACCAAAAAGCCCGGCCCGTGGGAAGTCTATGACCTGAAAGCCGACCCGGGCGAATCGCACGACATGGCCAAGGAGCACCCCGAAATCATCGAGAAAGCGGTCACCATCCTTCGCCGGGAAGTTGGCGAGAACGATGTCTTTCCGATGGCTATTCCGGATGTCACTTCCGGGACGTGAGTCCATCACTCTCGCTCAGGTTCTGCCTTGGTTAACTCCTCGGAATGCGACACTCCGATGGAAGGCGATTGCTATTCTGCCGGCGCTAGGTATTTTCTAGGCATACGTTTCCGAAAGAATCGCCGTGCCTAGTAAGACCAGCGTGCGACAATGTTTGGATGGTTCCGCCCGACATGCCCCGTTGATCCCAATGCAAAAAACTGGGTTGAGCGCCGCCTGCAATGGCTCGCTTCAGAATTCGGGCTCGACATCTTTGTCCGTCGCGCCATGATTCTCCCGCTCGAGGAGTTCTTCCCCGACGCCTACGATGCATCCCTGAAGTCGGTACGAGTCCTGCTGGATCGTGTGTGCCGTTATATGGATGCCGATCCCCGACTGGTTGAACTGGAGTTGTTCACGGATCGCAACGAAGTATGGTTGGTTAATGACCGTGGCCAGTATCTGCCGCGCACCGCGGGCCTGTATGACGAACGGTCCCATAAAACGGTGATTCATCTGGAGACGTCACAGCTCGACGAGCCGATGACGTTGGTGGGGACGATCGCGCACGAACTTGCTCATCTTCGGCTGCTCGGCGAACGACGAATTCCCGATGACGTGTTCGACAACGAACTGCTGACGGACTTGACCGTTGTCTTTCACGGGTTGGGCCTTTTCCTGGCGAACGTCCCGCGAACCTGGCCGAGCGATTTCACCACCTGGCCTGGCTCGAACGGTCGGAAGCCAGAGTACATGACGCAGCCGATGTTCGGCTACGCCCTGGCCCATGCGGCATGGTTTCGTCAGGAACCGAAACCCGCATGGATCAAGCATCTGCGGATGGATGCACGAGCTTCTTTCAAGCAAGGCTTACGATACCTGCTGGAAACCGGCGATTCGCAATTCAAGCCCGGGCATGCTCGGTAGGGTTTTCAACTAGGAAGTACTTCCGCCAGAGAGAAGCCCAATCGGTCCTGAACAGGGACATAGTGTTGCCCTCTCAAGTGGGAGGGGGGCGGGAACAAGCTAGATCTCGGAGTCGTCAGGAGTGAGTGAACCTCGCTTGAACAAAATCAACTCAGATCTAAGCGTCAATCGCGAAGCGCTGATCCGCCAATTGATTGCAGGATCGGACGTCGAGGAAATCGTGGTTTACGACGTTTCCGATTGCCAGCTCTACGGCCGCCGATACAGACAGAAGCTCAGAGGTGATTTGGCGCGGGCCGCAGAAGACGCTGAGTGCGAGCCTGTGGTCTACCAGAGTGTCTACTGGTTTACTCTGGCGTATTTTCCGTTCAAACCACTGGGAACCTACCTGGTGCTGCCACGAAAAGCGTGTGATGACCCGGGCGGCGATGCGGATCAGTATCGGGCTGTCCGGCTTGCAACTGATTGGTGCCAAGTAGCAGTGCATTACTTGATTGCTGTACTGCTCTTGGTGACGGCTGTGCTTTCCGTTCTCGCTTGGCAGAGATTCCGAAGTGGCTCGGGTTTCGGTCATTTCGTCACGTGAATTGAGCCGTTTTGAACGCCCCGAGCCACGCGCCGCACGATGACAATCAACCACGGACTCGCTGCCAAAGCGAATGTCAGCGCCAAACGCCAATTCCTCGCCCGCTCAAATCGACGATGAGGCGGTTCGGTCATATCAGACCAGATATCGTCGTCGAAACCGTTCGCGTGCGATGTTCCATTCGGCCCAGATGACACGACGCGAATGATCGTTTCTTTACCCTCGATGATGAGATATGGCGATCCCCAAGGATCAAGCGTCTCCGCCGACAACTGCCCCTGCTGAATCGCGCGAGCCTGCGAGTATGCCTGGGCAAAGCGAGCTTCCTGGCGCCCCTGGTCCAGCGGAGGCAATGCCACCGCGAGGACGACCAGCGAAAAAGCGGCCATTCCAAGGAGCTTGATGGGATTCACGTGGAGTTTTCCATCATCTCGCACGCCTCGGCCGTTCGCGTTTCTCGGCTTCCATGGGGCGTTCACTCATTGAGAGATGGTACACCGTGCCAGTCATACCCGCACCAAAGGCATTGCTTCGCACGCGGGGTCGCAACGATGCACTGACATTTCGAGCACCGATTGACGAACACTTCATCGGGATGCGTCGCCAGCACACGCGCTGCGGCAGCGATCCGAAACGCAATCTCTCCTTCCGCCAATAGCTGGTCGACTTCTTCAAGCCCTCTGTGGCACCACTTTCCCAAGAGCATCCGCCGCATCGGTTCAGAATCGCAATTCGCGGCTTTTGCCTCTGCTAGCAATGTTCGGCTTGCAAGCTGCTCAGTCTCATTGAAGAGCTGTGAATAGTTGTGCCAAATGTAACTGGTCAGCTCCGCTCGGTCGTCGTAATCATTAAGGTTACCTGGCATCTCGAATGTCCAGATTCTGACAGCGACTGTACCACCATACTCGTTTGAGTCGGACACAACGCCGCGTGGCGTACCCAGATGGAGCCTGGGTACGAAAGCATCCCTCAATCCAGCTTCCGCAGCATCTCCAGCGCCCGCGTCTCGAACACCCCCTGCCACTCTGGCGCCAGCACGCAGTCGCTGTCTTCCTGGGCGTAGCCCACGTTCAGCAGTTGCTCGGTCGTGGGGGCGTAGTAGATGTAGCCGTTGGTGTAGCCCGCGATGAACGTGTCATCGTGCGGGGCGGCTTTCTTCAGGCCGAGGCCAATCCGGACCGTCAGTTCGCCGGGGAACGTCAGCAGACGGAAGTCGCCAATTTTGACGGCTGACAGTTCGACGTTGATCGTTCGGGAACCGGCCGCAATGTTTTCGGCCTGGTGCTTCCGCAGCAGCGCGAGATTCGTCTGAATTCGCGTGATCTCTTCCATCGTGTAGAGGTTGTTCAAGTAGGCGATGACGTGCTGGCGATTGGCGGCGTCGAGCTTCTTCAGGAAGTCGACCCCGATCGCGTCTTCCTGCAGGTAGCGGTGCGAGTAATACGTGGGGAAGTTGTCGAACAAGCCGTACTTCGTGACCAGTTCCAGGAACGTCCGGGCATTCAGCGTCGTGCCGCGAAGCGTGGCCGTCAGCCGCTTCACTTCGTCTTCCAGGTAGGCGATCTTCTCGGCGTTGTCCGAACGGGGCAGGGGGAGCGTCTCGTTCAGGACGACCAGAGTGTTCGTTTCTTTCGGCGTAATGGCCTGCGCCGCCTTGAGGGCACTCAAACCAAGTCGATGCCCGAGCGGTTCGGCGTCGCGCGGTTCCGAGACGATCTTATACCGCACCGGATTGATGTCGCCGCCGCATCCCTGCACGAACAGCGCCAGGCAGTTCGGGCCGTAAGCCGATTCGATGACCTCCGACGAAAACGCGATCATGTCGGCCGTGTTGCCGCCGCTAGGGGCGCCCTGAATCGGATGGCAGGCGAAGTTGTAGACAACGGCGAGCGTGCTCCCGTCGAGACGGTCGAACCGCACGACGCCAATTTCCGGATCGATCGGCCCGACCTCGGCAATCTCTTCATCGGGCGGGAGCGAATAGGCATGCCGCACGTCGGCTTCGCGGCCGCTCTTGAGTTTCAGCCGCCGATTTTCGCTGACCCGGTCTTCATGACCGTGGCCGACCCCCACTTTGACGGGAATCAGGTTCGCCGCCGCCTCGCGCACCGCCTGAATGGTTAATTGAGCGGAGTCGCCTCGGGCAATCCCATGGCAATGGCTGGCGTTCACAATGACATTTGAGGGCGGAATCCCAAGTTCACTCTCGATCGCGCCACGAACAGCAGGCAAGAACTCATGCGTGATCGGCCCAATCTCACCGACAGCAACGACATCGAGCGTGATGAGAACCAACCGCGTCTCGCCGTTTCCGAGGACCAGCACCTTCGCGAACAGGGGGTCGTTGACGGGGCCGGCGTCGTAATGGGTGATGTCGGCCTTGGCGATTCCAGCCATCAGCGTCTCGGCCGCGTGAGCTGAAGTTCCCCAAAACAGAGGGATGAGTAACGTCAGGGCAACGACACGCCAGGCGGACATCAACATGGGCAGAAAACCTTTCATTGCGAAACCGAAGAACTCGGAGTGTCGCGAGACCCGATTCAGGGGGCGAGGCGTCCTCCCTCGAATCTTCGACTCTCATCCCGCTGCCGACAGATCGAAAACGGTTGATCTGAATTGAGGGTAGCGGCAGTTGCCCGGTCCTGCCAACGCATGGAGAACGCCTTCCGCACGTGGCGAACCGGCAACCAGTTGCAGCGTGACAACAGTGTTGCCGCCGCCGATCGGCCACAGACCCTCCGAAATCCACTAAGAGAGGGGCATCGCGCGAAAATCCGTCGGAATTTTTTTGACGAAATTTGACGCTCTTCAATCGCGACCTAGGTTTGCCGTGTCGGACGGCCCCCCGAAAGACCGGGCAGCCGAATGACAGCCGGACGCCGTGTGTGCGGCGTTCTCGGATGTTCGGGTCTTACGTCAGCCCCCGTTCAGGGTGCCACCAGAACCTGGGCCGACGGGTGTGAGGTGTCCGCATAGAGGCGCCGCGCGGCGGTTCTCGGACCACGGCAATCAAGAGAGAGGGTGTTTCATGAATCAGTTCGTCAACAGCGTCAAGAAGTTCCTGGTTTCGGAAGATGGCCCGACCGCCGTTGAATACGCGGTGATGCTCGCCCTGATCATCATCGTCTGCCTCACGGCCGTGCAGGCTGTCGGCACCAGCGCCAAGGCAAAGTTCGAGGCCGTCGACGCCGCTCTGCAGTAATCGTGGCCGCCTTGACGACCGCATGAATCGAGGCCGTCCGGTCAGTGCCCCTCGGGCGACCGGACGGCCTTTTTCTGCTGTGTCTTTTGCATTCTCACACAACCTCTGTGCCGAGAAGTGTTTGCCAAGTGCTCGGCAGGTTTCCGACAGGCACAACTGCTTGTGTTCGGAATTCTCACTTTCATGATCCCGAAGCGGGCCAAAACCTTCGGAAACAAGGCAACTCGCATGTACCCCTTCTGGATCGAACTGTCCGTCGAGCATCTGGCCCAGGTTCTGGTCGCGGCGGTTGCCACGGCCGGTTGGGTGACCAACTGGCTGATGGGCATGCGGTAACCGCGGGCGGCTCGGCAGGGCTTGAAATGTTGCGAATTGGGCACGCGATGCCAAATCGTGACCTACGTTGTCAGTACCCGGTCGGCGAATTCCGCACACGGCGTTCGTCCACCCGGTCTTGAAACGGTTAATGGAATCGTTTCGCGGTCCGGAACTGGTCTTGGACCGCCGCGTTGAATGGTTGCTGGAACTGGATGTTCCCCCACGCATTCCCCGTCTATTCACGAAAGGCGACAGACAATGGACTGGCAGCAGATTCTGATTGAAAACTGGCCCGTCAAGCTGGTCTCGGCGATTCTCATTCTGGCGGCCTGGATCGACGGTCGTCAGTTGCGGGTTCCGAACTGGATCACCTTCCCCATGGTGTTCGCCGGGCTGATTTATAGCACGGCAACCGGGGGCTGGACGGGGCTGGGTGACAGCACGGTCGGCATGCTCGTCGGTCTGGCCTGCCTGTTGCCGCTGTACGCGGTCGGCGGGATGGGCGCTGGCGACGTCAAGCTGATGGCGGGCATTGGTGCCTGGCTGGGAGCCGCGGTCACGTGGCACGCCTTCTGTGTGTCGGTGGTGATTGGGGCCCTGATGGCAATCGTCATGGCGATCGTCGATGGCCGCTTCAAGCAGCACTACGCCAACTTCACGATGATCTTCCTCGAATGGACGAACATTCGCGATCCTCGCAAGCTGTCGGCCATCGCCGCCGAACGCAAACCCACCATGACGCTGCTGCCGTACGGAATTCCGATCTGCATCGGTTCGATCGGGTACTTCCTGTACGCGGGCATGATCTAACGCATCGCGACTCGCACCGGACCGGCGGCAATCGGCCGCCGGTCCGGTGACTTGAGCAAATTTCCAGATCACGACGGTAATTCGACCAAATCTGCCCCCGAGACGGACGGATCGTCAGGGGTTTCGTGACCGTTGCAATCGTTAAAGGCTGAAGAGTTTTCCATCCGCTGGCCGATGATGTTCCTGCAAGGACGGAGTGTCTCCGTCTCGGAACAGCCGGCGGGATCAGGTCTCGCGGGGTTCGCCCGAGACAGTGTCGCCCAGGCAGGTGCTGCCCTGGCTGCCGGAGTTCACTCCCATGAAATCCAAGTCGATTGTTTTGCTGGCCATCGCCGCTTGTTGTGGTCTGGTTGCCATGCTGGGAATTCAGCAGGTGCTGTCGGGGAGCAATGAAGGTCCGCCCATGGCCAAAGTGCTGGTCGCGCGGGCCGACATCAACCCCGGGGTTCCGCTGGACGAAACATTGGTCGGTTTCAAGGCTCTTCCGGTGGAAGCGATTCCGCCCGGGGCCGTGACGAAAAAGGAAGACTTCGATCAGCGGGCTCTGAAGGAACGCGGCTACCCGGGGCAGATCATTCTGCTGGCCAACCTGGGTGAAAAGGGACAGTTCGGAACCACCATCAACATTCCCGAAGGAATGCGTGTCGCGACGGTGCCGGTGGATGCCACCATGACACACAGCGGAATGATGAAGCCCGGTGACCGTGTCGACGTACTCGTGACCTACAAGACGACAAAGCCGAAGCTCGGGACGGTTTCGCGCACGAAAACGCTTCTCGAATTCATTGAAGTTTATGCCACCGACAGCCTGCGAGTCGGCGGGGCCACGCCGGACAGCGAAGTTCAGGCCAAGAACGTGTCGCTGCTGGTGACTCCCGAACAGGCCAATCTGTTGCAACTGGCCATCAGCAAAGGCCCGCTGCACCTGACCCTGCGAAACAAACTGGATAACACACCCTCCAAAGTGGGGGACATTGACGACGCTCGACTGGAATCGACGCAGGCCCTGTTTGACGAACTGGCGGACACCGAACCCAAAGAGCCCGAACCGGTCGCGGAGGCTCCCCAGCAATCGTTCGCGGAATTCGCCGCCAGCGCGCCGGTGGAACCCGTCGCGCCCCCCGTCAAGCCGACCTGGCAGATCAAGATTTACAGCGGCAAGGAAATGAAGGTTGAAGAAGTTGAGCTTCCCGTCGAGAACGCCGCGGGGCACTCGAACGGACAGTCCGCGACGGCTCCGAAATCCAATTGGATGTCGCAGCTGATGCGGGGAATGATGCATGCGACGGATGCGGGCCATTCGGACGACCTGGCAGTGCCGCCGGTTGTCGCGAATTGAAAAGTGATGCGGCGGAACGGAACTCCATCGCGTCCGAGTAGAGATTCGTCCTTGTGTTGGCGACTGCGGAACGGAATCGCCAGCCGGCTTCGGCCGGTTGGCGTATTCCAGAAAATGCCGGGGGGAGTGTGCGACGTGAGGGCCCAACCCGGGCTCTCACGTTGCACACGCATTCGGCGGTAATTGACCGATAACCTGGATGGTCTTGTGAGGTGCATGGATGCCCGCCTTAATGTCCAAATTGAGACCAGTCGCGGTTCTCACGCTCGCGATCTGCGCGGCAAGCGGTCCAGCGCCATCGTTTGGCCAGACGACGACCACGACGGCCGCTCCGACGACGGCTCCCGATCTTTCGGGTGAGGTGATTCCGATCGCCGTTCCCAGAACGTCTCTCGAACTCGCCGAGCGATTCAGCAAAGTCGTTCAGTTCGAGCAACGAGTTCTGCGGGTCGACGGCTTCGATCCGGATGTCCTCCACGTCACCGCGCTTTCGCCCCATCTGATCCGCATTCAGGGTAACGCCCAGGGCGTAACAACCGTGGTGGTGACCGATGAGCAAAATCGAGTCTTCACGGTGGAAGTCTTCGTGACAGGCGATGCCCGCCTGTTGCAATCGGTTCTCAACCGGTCTTTCCCGAATACTTCAGTGACCGCCACCAAGGTGCAGGACAGTGTGCTTCTGCGCGGCTGGGTCACCGAACCGCAACAGATCTCGCAAATCGTGGAACTTGCTCAGCTCTATTTTCCCCGCGTACTGAACCAGATGAAACTCGGCGGCCCGCAGGAAGTGCAGCTGCGAGTGAAGATCATGGAAGTTCAGCGCTCCAAGATCCGCCAGTTCGGATTCAACTTCGCCTACCTCGGTCGCAACGCGGCCGTCGTCAGCCAGCCGGGCAATGTCGGCACGCTGTCCAACTTCACGCTGCCGTTCGGTGGTACGCCTGCCGCCGCCTTCCAGGATGCCAGCCTCGCCAATCCCAGCCTGGCCTTGGGAATCATGGGGGACGACTTTGTCTTCGAAGGTCTGCTCGATGCGCTGAAGGAAGAAGGACTGCTCAAGATTCAGGCCGAGCCGGTTCTGGTCACCCGCAGCGGCGAACCAGCCCGCCTCGTCAACGGGGGTGAATTCCCGATCCCAGTGCCGCAAAGCCTGGGAACGGTCACCATCGAATGGCGCGAGTTTGGCGTCGTGCTCGAATCGCTGCCGACCGTCATCAGCCCGACCCGCATCCGCCAGACCATTCGTGCCGAAGTCAGCGAACGCGACTTCAGCACGGCTGTCACTCTGAACGGCACCACCGTTCCCGGTCTGACGAAGCGAACCGTTGAAACCCAGGCCGAAATGAACTTCGGCGAAACCCTGGTCATCGGCGGATTGATTACCACGCGACGCACGTCGGAAACCGACAAATTGCCGTTCTTCGGGGAACTTCCCGGCATCGGCGCCGCGTTCCGCAATGTCCGCGATACCGAGGCCGAGACCGAGCTGCTGGTGATGATTACTCCCGAATATGTCGAGGCGATTCCTTCCGACCAGGTTCCTCCAGGCGGGCCGGGATTGGGGACCGAGACCCCCACCGACAAGGAACTGTACTGGCAGGGCGTCATCGAAATTCCGAAGTACGGCGACCACTGCGAAGGTTGCGCGACGAATGGGCTCGGTTCCCATTCGTACCCGGCCATGCAGGGGGGCTACCCGGCCGCTCCGGAAAGCATGTCGCCGGCGTTGATTCCGCAGCCCGACTTGCCTCCGTCGCCCACGCTGTCGCCCCAGTTGCCTCCACCCGGAGTGACATCGAAGGGAAAACGTGCGGGGCCTCCCGCCGAATCCCTCGCCGGTCGATCCGGCGGCAGCCAGTCGGTTCGTCGGCCGCCCTCGGCCCCCGCGACGCGGCAGCATACGCAGGTGGGACACGAAACGCCGGCACAGTCGAACCTGAGCCGCTACGGACTGATCGAACCCGCTGGCGGAACGGCCCCTCAGAAGCGCTGATGCCGGTCCATCCCATGCTGTTTCGGACTAGAGTTCAGAAAGGTCAGAGGCGTTTCGATCGGTCGAGCCGGCCGGTCGAAACGCGAGGTTGATCGAAATGACGAATGTTTTGCGACTGGCCGTGTGCGATCCCAACGACGCCTCGCGCCAGGATCTGAAAACGATGCTGCTGGGGATCGACGTCGTCTGGCTCGACGCCGACTGTTCCCGCTACGAATTCTTCGCGGATGTCGTCGGCCAGACCGAACCCGATCTCGCGCTCATCTCGCTCGACTCGAATCCCGCGAAGGCTCTCGAACTGACCGCTCGGATTCACCAGGAAAAGCCGGGTTGCCAGTTGCTGGTGCTCAGCGGGTCGACCGAAGGGAGCCTGATTCTTCAGGCAATGCGGAACGGTGCCCGCGAGTTCCTCTCGGCGCCGCTCAAACTGGATGACTTTCTTGCCGCGCTCGATCGGGTCCGCCATGTCACCAAGAGGACCAGCACCGACGCGCCGGTTCGTTCCAGCAAGGTGGTTTCCGTCGCCGGTGTCTGCGGCGGAGTGGGCTGTACCTCCCTGGCCATCAACCTGGGCTGCTGCCTTGCCCAGGAAATGAATCGCCAGACGGCCATCATCGACCTGGATCTCGCCCTGGGCGACGCCGATGTCTGGCTCGACATTATTCCCGACTACACGATTCAGGACGTGGCGGAAAACATCACCCGGCTCGACTACGCGATGCTGAAGCGTTCGCTGACGCGGCACGACTGCGGCGCGTTCCTGCTCCCGCGTCCCGTCGAAATGGCCGATCATCTACCCCTCGCGCCGGACGAACTCCGCCGGGTGATCTCGCTGCTCAAGGCCACCTTCACCCACCTGGTGATCGATCTCAGCAAGAGCTATGGTCCGCTCGATCTGGCCGCGATGGAGGCGTCGGATGACATTCTGTTGGTCACGCAACTCGATCTGCCCTCATTGCGGAATGCCGTCCGCCTGATGCAATTTCTCCATCAGCACGAGGGGATGATCGACAAGGTCCGCATCATCGTGAACCGGCTGGGGCTCGAAGACAACCAGATCAGCCTTTCCAAGGCCCTGGAAACGCTGGGGCACGAAGTCTTTCTGCAGATTCCCAACGACTACGCGACCATGGTGGAGGCGCGCAACAACGGGGTTCCCCTGCTCACCCAGGCTCCCCGCGCCAAGCTGACCAAGTCGATTCAGCAGCTCGCGCAGTTGCTCAGTCCCGGGGCCGTGTCCGACGACAAGCCGGACGACAAAAAGTCCCGCAAGGGTCTGTTCAGCTTCCTGGGGACGTCGAAGTAATCAAGTTCCGCGGTTGCTCGACCGCGCCTACGCGTCGATATCCAGCACCCGGCCCCGTTCGCCATCCAGATCGGGCGGGTGCGCGGCGGGCTTGCGAGGCGGCTGTCCGGGGTTTTCCGGTGCTTCGGGCGGCGGGCTCCCCTCTTCGGTGAACCCCCACGGCAGCCGGCCATCGGCGTCACGATCGTCGATTTGATCGGTCGACGCGACATCTCCCACGGCCTTTTCGCGGGCCGCGTTACGGTCGAGTTGAAACTTGACCGCCGCCTGCTCGGCCGCTTTTTCTCCCGCTGCGGCCGTCCGCTGCTGACCGGCGAGGCCAGCCACAGAACTGGTCAACGGGACGTTCCCAATCGAACCGGGATTGATGCCGCTCATGGTCATCCTTTCACCGTGACAACTTGGGTGTACGAAGTCCGGGACGCAGCTTCAAGATCGTTTTTCGATTTTCAGCGGTAGCGTTCGCATCGGCGGGAGTTCTCTTCTGACCATCAACCCTCAACCATAGACCATCGACTCCCCCCCCCGGCAGACATTCCACGGGCGAGCCGGTATAGTCCAGCGACGACGATTGCGGCCTGGCCGGCTGGAGCCGGTTGGGCGTGACGAGACCTCCGAAAACACTTCGGGTTCGAAATATGGCCCTGCATCCGCTTGCCGGAAAGCCGGCTCCCGCCGATATCCTGATCGATCCGTCGCGACTGGTCGACGACTTCGTGAATCGTTGGCCGGATGTCTCGAATCCCGAACAGCAGGTCAGTTTTGGAACCAGCGGGCATCGCGGCACGTCGGCGAACAGCACGTTTACCGCCGCTCACATCGCCGCCATCACGCAGGCGATCTGCGAGTATCGGGCCGGCCTGGGTTTGAACGGTCCCTTGTTTCTCGGGAAGGACACACACGCGCTCTCCGAGGCGGCCGAGGAGGTCGCCCTTGAAGTGCTCGCCGCCAATGGGGTCGAAGTCCGAGTCCATAAGGATAACGGCATCACGCCCACGCCCGTCATCTCGCACGCCATTCTCACGGCGAACCATGGCAAGACGACCGGGCTCGCCGATGGCATCGTCATCACCCCCTCGCACAATCCGCCCCAGGACGGGGGCTTCAAGTACAACCCGCCCAATGGCGGCCCCGCCGATACCGATGTGACGCAGGTCATTCAGGACCGTGCGAATATGTTGCTGAAGAACGGCAACGAATCGGTCAAACGTGTCTCGCAACCCGCGGCTCTCGCTTCCGAAACGGTCCGCCAGATCGACCTGGTTCAGCCATATGTCGACGATCTGGAATCGATCATCGACTTCGATGTGATCCGTTCCTCCGGCTTGCGGATTGGAGTCGATCCCCTCGGCGGAGCGAGCTTGCCCTACTGGGAACCGATCGCGAAGAAGTATGGCCTGAACCTCACGGTCGTGAATCGAGCCGTTGATCCGCGATTCGCGTTCATGACGGTCGATCACGATGGCAAAATCCGCATGGACTGCAGCAGTCCCCACGCGATGGCGGGGCTGGTCGCTCTCAAAGACCAGTTTGATATCGCCTTCGGCTGCGATCCCGATGCGGACCGGCATGGGATCGTCACCCCTTCGTCCGGCCTGATGAACCCGAATCACTATCTCGCCGTCGCCATCAACTACTTGTTCACGCATCGACCCGAGTGGCCGAAAACGCTGGGGATCGGCAAGACCTTGGTCAGCAGCGCGATCATCGATCGTGTCGGACGCAAGCTGGGGCGGCGCGTCGTCGAGGTTCCCGTCGGATTCAAATGGTTCGTCGATGGTTTGTATTCCGGCGAGCTTGGCTTCGGCGGCGAAGAGAGCGCGGGGGCCAGCTTCCTCCGCCGCGATGGCAGCGTCTGGTCGACCGACAAAGACGGCCTTATCATGGGGCTGCTGGCCGCGGAAATGACGGCCAGAACCGGCAAAGATCCTGGCCAGCACTATCAGGAACTGGTCGCCGAGTTCGGCGCTCCCTGCTACACCCGCATCGACCAGCCCGCCACTCCGGCCGAGAAGGCCATCCTCAAAAAGCTCGCGCCGGAAGCCGTCTCCGCTTCGACGCTCGCGGGCGATCCAATCACCCAACGACTGACAAAGGCCCCCGGCAACAATGCCGGAATCGGCGGCCTCAAGGTCGCGACCGACTTCGGGTGGTTCGCCGCGCGGCCGTCCGGGACCGAAAACATCTACAAGATTTACGCAGAGAGCTTTCGCGGTCCCGAGCATCTCGACACGATTGTGAATGAAGCCAGGGCCATCGTGGCCGCGGCGCTCGCCCGCTGATGCTCAACCTCGATTGGTCCCTCGACCGTGTTTTCCCGCCGTGACTGCCGCCACTGTTCCAGAACGCCCCCGAGTTCCACCCGCCCAAAACGTGCAAACCAGCCCCGTACTCACATCTGATAGGAACCGCGCATGCTGACGGAACGCGCCGCGGGCGTTTTATTGCACCCCACCTCCATGCCGACTCGTTTCGGCATCGGGGATCTGGGGCCAGTGGCCTATCAGTTTGTCGATTGGCTGGCCGAGGCCGGACAGACCTTCTGGCAAATTCTTCCGCTCAACCCGACGGATGTCGGGGAATCGCCGTACCAGTCCCCCTCGGTTTTCGCGGGAAATCCGCTCCTCATCAGCCTCGATCGTCTCCACGAACTGGGGCTTTTGACGGCGGACGAGTTGAACGCAGCCGCGATTCCCGACGGTGAAATGCGATCTCGCGTCCCGTTTGACGAAGTCACGCCCCGAAAGTCGGCGGCCCTGGAACAGGCCATCAGCCGTTTTCAGCAATGGCCGGAAGACCATCCGCTCCACGTCGAATATTCGGCCTATTGTCAATCAGCCGGGGCCTGGCTCGATAACCATGCGATGTTTCTAGCATTGCGAGAGGCCAACGATGGTCGCGTCTGGACTGAATGGAGCAACCACGTCACAGAAACGAAGGTTCCGCTCGCGGAGGCCCGCCACACCCTTGCCGGTCGATTGGCGGCTCATCGCTTCCTGCAGTTTCTCTTCGCCCGTCAGTGGCGCGACCTGAAGGCACATGCCGCGTCGCGCGGATTGAGGATTTTCGGCGACCTGCCGATTTATGTCTCGCACAATAGTGCCGATGTCTGGGCGCATCGTTCGCTGTTCCAACTCGATCCGGCCGGTCGCTCGACGCGGGTCGCCGGCGTGCCTCCCGATTACTTCTCGGAAACCGGTCAGCTCTGGAACAATCCGCTCTACGACTGGGACGTCATGGCCCGCGATGGTTTTCGCTGGTGGGTCGAACGTCTCGAGGTCTGTCTCGAGTCGGTCGACCTCGTCCGGCTCGACCATTTTCGCGGCTTCGAGGCCTACTGGTCCGTTCCCGCGGGCGAAGCCACGGCCGTCAACGGCGAGTGGATTCCCGGGCCAGCCGATGCATTCTTGCAGACACTCGCCGAAGCATTTTGTCCTCGCGATGACCAGGGCCACATCATTCTTGAGCGGCTCCCAATTATCGCCGAAGACCTGGGGCTCATCACAGAGCCGGTTCATGCCCTGCGCAAGAACTTTCTGCTGCCCGGCATGCAGGTGCTGCACTTCGTTCTTCCCGGCGAACCGCACGAAGAACCCGACCCCCGTGAGTTCGATGAAAACACGATTGTCTACACGGGCACGCACGATAACGACACCACCGTCGGCTGGTTCTCGACCGACATCCTGCCCTATCCCGATCGGCTCGAACGCCTGCGGCGGCTGACTCCCTGCCATACCGAGAACATTGCCTGGGAGCTCATCGAGCTCGCCTGGGCGGCCAGTTCCCGCGTGGCAATCACTCCGCTGCAGGACATCCTTTCGTTGCCGGGCGATGCGCGGATGAACGCTCCCGGAACCTTTGGAGCCCAGACCGGTAACTGGTGCTGGAAGTATCAGCCCGGCTGCCTGACGCCCGAACTGGCCGGTCGACTGCGGGAAGTGACCGAGCGGCACGGGCGGGCTCGCGCCTGATTCCCACGATCACCACAGACTTGCAAACCCAGCGACTTCGCGGACGGGAGAATGCTTCGATGACGTCTGACTTGTCCCCCAGATCGACTTCCAATGTCTGGGTCTGGTGGGTGTGCTTCGTGCTGCTGCTGGCCAGCGCGCTCAACTACATGGATCGTCAGACGCTCTCCAACGTCGCGCCGCGCATCCTCGTCGAATTCCAGATGGACGAACGCCAGTACGGCAATCTGGAGTGGGCCTTCGGATGGGCCTTCGCGGCCGGAGCGCTCTTCTTCGGCATCCTGGCCGACAAGATCAACATTCGCTGGCTGTACCCCGCCGTGCTGCTGGCCTGGTCGGTGATGGGGTTCGCCACCGGGTTGGTGGAAACGTACGAAAATCTTCTGCTTTGTCGGCTGTTGCTCGGCTTCTTCGAAGCGGGTCACTGGCCCTGCGCCCTCAAGACCACGCAGCGTCTGCTGCCCGTCGATCGCCGAACGCTGGGGAACAGCGTGCTGCAAAGCGGGACCGCCATCGGGGCTATCCTCACGCCTCAGATCATCAAGCTGATGCTGACCGACGAACCCGGAAGCTGGCGACCCGCGTTTCAGTGGATCGGTGCCATCGGTATTGGTTGGGTTGTCTTGTGGCTGTTGACGATTCGCGGAAACGAACTCTCTCCGAAGTCGGCTCCCACCCGCGACACCAGCGGCGACGTCAATGCTGACCGCTCATTCTGGGATTCGGTCCTTTCGCGGGAATTCCTGGTTCTCGTTGGCGTGGTGATTTTTATCAACACCGGCTGGCATCTCTTCCGCGCGTGGTTCCCGCTGTTCCTCAATAAGGCGCGGGGTTACTCCGAAAACGCGATGCTCGATTTCAACTTCGCCTTTCACATCGCCACCGACGTCGGCTGCCTGAGCGCGGGGTTCGCGACCGCGTGGCTCTACCAGAAGGGCGGCCTGTCGCCGCTGCTTGCCCGCAAGATCGTGTTCACCGTCTGCGCCGTCGCGGCCGGTCTGGCCGGCCTGCTTCCCTGGATCCCGAACGGTCCGGTCCTTGTCGGGGTCATGCTTGTCGTCGGGATGGGTCTCCTGGGATTGTTCCCCTGCTACTACGCCTTCAGCCAGGAACTGACGATGCGGCATCAAGGCAAGGTCACCGGAACGCTGGGCACCATTGCCTGGCTCACGACGTCACCCCTTCATCCCATCTTCGGGGAGTACGTGAAACGAACTCAGGCGTATGACCAGGCCCTCGGCCTCGCAGCCGTCATGCCCCTCCTCGGAGCCGGCCTCCTCTGGGCGTTCTGGCCCAAACCCCAACCCACATCCACTCCATGAAAAGCCGCCAACGCCGTTGGCGGTCTTCCGGTCTTCTCACGACGCCAACCGGATTTTGAAACTGACGTTATTCTTCCATCCCTGGAATCACGGGCGCTTTCTTCACCAGTCGCCGCCTTGGTATTCCCGTGGCTTCCTTGTCGCTCAGCCGTTTCCCACCCGCCGTCGTCGGCGCGCTCATCGTAGGCTCGGGGCTGCCGTCGAGCGCATCCCCCGGTTGAATACCGGCCAACCGCTCCAGGCCCCGGGTGATGTATTGCTCGCTCAGGTCGAAGCCCAGGAACCGCCGGTTCAGCTTCTTGGCGACGGCCAGCGTCGTCGCCGAGCCACTGAACGGATCGAGGACCGTGTTCCCCTCGTTCGAGCAGAGGCGGATGATCCGCCCGAGCAGTTGTTCCGGCATCTGGCAGCCGTGAAAGCCTTCCCGTTCCTTGAACGTCCCTGCCACGCGGGGGAAGTACCAGGTGTCTTCAGCGGCGGTAAAGCGATCGGCCAGATCCTGCGGCCTTAGCACCCATGTCGAGGCTCCCGCTGACGGCAACTCTTCGGCCGGGGAGGGGGGCAGAATCCAGGTATCATCCGGCAGGCGCCCGCGTGGGTTGGCGCGCTTATCGGCGTAGACAAGTTGCCGGGCCGAAGGGATCCGGTTTTCGAGTTCCTCGCCGCGAAACGTGAACTGCTTGGTGTCCTTCACGAAATAGAACAGATGGGCGTGGCTGCGGGTGAACTTCGCTTTGCAGTTCACGCCGAACGTGTAGTACCAGACGACCCAACTGCGGCAATGGAAGCCGACTTCCCGCTGCGACATCACCTTAAGTTCTGCCGCGTACTCGTCGCCAATCGCCAGCCAGAACGCCCCCGTCGGCGACAGAACCCGATGGACCTGTTCGATCCACTGTCGGCACCACCCCAGGTAGGTCTCGGGATCTTTGCCGTCGTCGTACACGTCGTAGTCGTAGCCGATGTTGAATGGCGGATCGGCGAATGCCAGGTCGACGCACCCCTCGGGCATCTGTCGCAGGGCGTCGAGGCAATCGTGATGGTGAATGGTGTCGAGTGCGAAAGGGAGCTTCACGCGGGAGGCGTCCTGTTAACCCGTGTTGACGTCCAAATTCGGGAATTGTCACCAGCAAGTCTACGGGGTGGCTACCAAGGGAGAAAGTCAGGCGATGGTCCTTGTGACCAGGGATCTCTCTGCCGATTTCGCGCGCATCGGTTGTCGCGAAAATCAGCAGAATTTTGAGGCCCTCGCGACCGACCCCCAGTCGAGGCCACGGCGAACTCTCCCCGAAAGTGGCCAAAGAGCAGTCCCTCAAATTGGGTCGCGCTCTTTTCGGGCACTCAGCCCGACGACGGACGAGTCCTGTGTCCCTGGGGGCAGACCGTCGCAACACACTACTCACCATGAAGTTAGGCGACGGGCAAGCTCGTGATGGCTTTTGCCACCGTCGACAACGTCGGCAGAACCTGGTCTCGAAACGGCATTTTTACCGGGACTGGTGAGAAGCCATCGCGACTGGGTACTGTTTTCGCATTCTACAAATGCCGGTTGCAGTCCTCCGCTCCTGTTGGAAAACGATCCTCCGATGACGATTCGAGTCGCCCTGCAGCACGTCACCAGCTACCGCTACGACCGGCTGGTCAACCTGGGACCACAGGTCGTTCGCCTGCGGCCCGCTCCTCACAGCCGAACCCCCATTCCCGGTTACTCGCTGAAGGTCTCGCCGGGCGAGCACTTTCTCAACTGGCAGCAGGATCCGCATGGCAACTACCTGGCGCGGCTGGTCTTTCCCAAGCAGACCAAGGAGTTTCGCGTCGAAGTCGAAGTGATCGCCGACATGACGGTGATCAATCCCTTTGACTTCTTTCTCGAATCGTATGCTGACAAGTTCCCATTTGAGTACGAAGGCTGGCTAAATCGAGAACTGAAGCCGTTTCTGGAGTTCGACCATGCGGGGCCCCGGCTGAACGAGTATCTCGAAGGGGTCGATCGCTGTCCCCGTTCCACGATTGATTTTCTGGTTGATATCAACAGCCGCCTGCAACGCGATATCAGCTACCTGATTCGCCTGGAGCCCGGCGTTCAGACGCCGGAAGAAACGCTCTCCCGGGGGTCGGGATCGTGTCGAGATTCGGCCTGGCTGCTGGTGCAGATGCTCCGGCATTTCGGGCTCGCCGCCCGCTTTGCCTCCGGCTACCTCGTTCAGCTTGCCCCCGATGTGAAGTCGCTCGATGGTCCCTCCGGTCCCGAAGCCGACTTCACCGATCTGCACGCCTGGTGCGAAGTCTATCTGCCCGGCGCGGGCTGGGTGGGGATGGACCCCACCTCGGGCCTGTTCTGCGGCGAAGGTCATATCCCGCTGGCTTGTACACCCGATCCCACCAGCGCCGCTCCCATTACCGGCACGGTCGACGATGCCGAGACCGAATTTGACTTCCGGATGAGCGTCACGCGCATCCACGAAGATCCGCGCGTCACGAAGCCCTACACCGACGTCCAATGGCAGTCGATCATGCAATTGGGCCGCGCGATCGACCGCCGTCTCGATCGCAACGATGTTCGGCTCACCATGGGGGGCGAACCGACGTTTGTCTCAGTCGACGACATGCAGAGCGACGAATGGAATACCGCGGCCCTCGGACCCCAGAAGCGCGCCCGTTCCGATATTCTGATTCGCCGGCTGCGTGACCGTTTCGCCCCTGGCGGCCTCCTGCATTACGGGCAGGGGAAGTGGTATCCCGGCGAGTCGCTCCCCCGCTGGACGTTTACGCTGCTCTGGCGGAAGGACGGCGTTCCGATCTGGCACGACGAAACGCTCTTCGCCCGCGAAGACCGTTCGTACAATTACACGATTGAAGACGCCGAGTCGTTCGCCACCGATCTGGCCGAGCGACTCGGGCTCGACCCCAAGTGGGTCGTTCCCGCCTATGAAGATGTTTCGCACTACCTGGTTCGCGAACGCAAACTGCCGGTGAACCTGATTGCCGGCGATCCCCGGCTGAACGATGCCGAGGAACGGGCGAGGCTGGCAAAGGTCTTCGAACAGGGGCTTGGCACTCCCACGGGCGTGATGTTCCCCATCCGTCGCCAATGGTGGCAGGCGAACGGTCGCTGGGAAAGTGGTCCCTGGCCCGTTCGACGCGATTTCATGTACCTGTTGCCCGGCGACTCCCCCATGGGGCTGCGGCTGCCGCTCGATTCGCTGCCGTATGTTTCCGAAGCGGAATATCCCTGGATGCACGCGACCGATCCCTGGTCCGAGCGGGGCGAATTGCCCAAGCCCGCGCGGCGGATTCGGCAGCCGTTTCTCGCGACGGGCATGAGCCCCGAATACGCCCGCGCGCATGGACTCGGCGATCCGGGGTATGGCCAGGGACAGCCGGAACCGCGCCCGAAGAAGCGGCCGCCGCAGTCGCCCGACACGCCGTATCCACCCCCGTCGGACATCATCCGTACGGCTCTTTGCGTCGAGCCACGCGACGGACGGCTGTATGTCTTCATGCCGCCGGTCGAGACCATTGAAGACTATCTCGAAATCGTGACAGCGATCGAAGACACGGCCGCCAGCCGTTCCATGCCGGTTGTCATCGAGGGCTACCCGGCTCCGTTCGACTACCGTCTCCAGCAGATCAAGGTCACGCCCGACCCCGGCGTCATCGAGGTCAACACCCAGCCGTCCGCGAACTGGGACGAGTTCGTCGAAAATACAACGATCCTTTACGACGAAGCCCGCTGCTCCCGGCTGGGGACCGAGAAGTTCATGCTTGATGGACGCCATTCCGGAACCGGCGGGGGCAACCACGTGGTTCTCGGGGGACCAACCCCGGCGGACAGCCCCTTTTTGCGGCGGCCCGATCTCTTGCGCAGCCTCCTGGCCTACTGGATCAATCACCCCTCGCTCAGTTACCTGTTTTCTGGCCTGTTCATCGGCCCGACCAGCCAGTCGCCGCGTGTGGACGAAGGTCGCCGCGATGCCATTTACGAGTTGCGGATCGCGTTCCAGCAGATTCCCGAGGGAGGAGCCTGTCCGCCGTGGCTCGTCGATCGCGTTTTCCGACATTTGCTGACCGACGGGACGGGGAACACGCACCGCAGCGAATTCTGCATCGACAAGCTGTATTCGCCCGACAGCAGCACGGGCCGGTTGGGTCTCCTGGAACTTCGCGCGTTTGAAATGCCGCCGCACTACCAGATGAGCTGCACTCAGCAGCTCCTGGTGCGCGCGCTGGTTAACTTGTTCTGGGAAAATCCCTACCGAGCGACGCCGGTGGAATGGGGAACGTCGCTCCATGACCGCTTCATGCTGCCGCACTTTCTGGCTGAAGACTTCCGGACGATCGTGGAAGAATTGCGCCTGGGCGGGTATCCGTTCGAGCACGCCTGGTTCTCGCCCCACTTTGAATTCCGTTTTCCGTTCATGGGCGAATTCGTGCAGGACAATGTCCATGTCGAACTCCGGACCGCCATCGAACCCTGGTACGTGCTGGGCGAGGAACCCGGTGGAGGCGGCACCGTGCGCTATGTCGATTCCTCAGTCGAGCGATTGCAGGTCAAGGTGCGCGGCATGACGTCCACCCGGCACACGGTCACGTGCAACGGCCGCAATCTGCCCCTCCATCCCACCGGGGTCGAGGGAGAGTTCGTCGCGGGAGTCCGTTATCGGGCCTGGCAGCCGCCGTCGTGTCTGCACCCCACGATTGGCGTTCACACCCCGCTGGTGTTCGATCTCTACGACAACTGGCTCCGCCGGTCGGTCGGCGGCTGCACCTACCATGTGGCGCATCCCGGCGGCCGCAGCTATTCCACCTTTCCGGTGAACGCCTACGAAGCCGAAAGCCGGCGGGCAGCGAGGTTCTTCAAGATGGGACACTCCACGGGAACGCTGCGGCTCCCCGAAGAATCGCCCAACCCCAGCTTCCCGTTCACGCTCGATCTGCGGTGGTAGTAGCCCGAACTGATTGATTGCGACGTCGCACAAAAAAAGCAGGCCCGAGGAGTTGCCCCCTCGGGCCTGCTGATCTTGAGCTGATGTCTGGCTCTCAGCTTTCCGCGATCTCTAGAAGGAACCCGGAGCGAAGTAGACCAGCGCGCCGGTCGGCTTCGGCTTTTCGCCTTCCTTCGGAGCTTCTTGTTCAGTCGTCGGCTTGGCATTCGGGTCGGCGAAGACCGTCACGTACAGGCCGCCATCCTTGTCAAACGCCAATGCCGTCGGGCGATCCAGGCCCACGATCTTCTTCGCGGTGCAGGTATCCCCTTCAACCGTCAATTCAAAGAGGCCGCCCTGCGTGGTATCGGCCCAGGCAAAGTCGACCGCATACAGCTTGCCGCCCGGTCCATAGGCCAGGCCGGTGATATCGTGCAGGCCGGTCGTGAATTTCTTCGTCAGCTTGCCTTCGGCATCGTACATCGTCAGCAGGCTGTCGCCGGGAACATTGACTTCGCCACCCTGAGAAATCACCAGCGATTCGCCATCGGTTCCAACCGTGATCGCGATCGGCGCGTCGACTTCGGTGGCTTCCTTCGTGGCGATCGTTGGAGTCAGCTCACCCGGCTTGCCATCGGCAATGGCCGCCTTCGCAACCCAGCCCTTGGTGTCGTCGCCGTTCGAGGTGACGTAAATCGCGTCTTTGAAAACCGTCACGCCGTAGAAATTCCCTTCGCCCTTGGGGCTGGCATCGCCGGGGGCGATCGGTCCCAGGGTAAATTCGGCATCCCCTTCCTTGCGGGGCTTGCCGGGAACGGCATCTTCGATCTTGTAGACGCGGACCAGTTCTTCGCCGTCTTTGCGGCTGCCGTCGGCGACGATCAAGCGGTCGGTTCCCCACAGGGCGACGCCGAGCGGTCCAATGTCGTAGACCGGACCCTTGCCGTACTGATCGGTCGGGAACTCTTCGACTTCCAGGTAGATTTTCCCGGGCTTACCCGGCACCAGACGAAAGACACCCTGCTGGCTGGCGACGAACACGTGCCCGGTTCCCGGGTGAACCGTCACGCCCGACGGATTGTTCAAGTGCACGACCGATGTCTTCGCCTTCGGACCAGCCGCTTCGGCGGGCTTGGCGTCATCGGCCAGCTTTTCAGCAGGCTTTTCGGCGGGGGCCGCTTCCTTCTTCTCTTCCGCGGGCTTCTCGGCAGCCGGCGCTTCAGCGGCCGGCTTGGCATCTTCCGCCTTCTTTTCCTCGGCGGCGGGTTTTTCTTCGGCGGGCTTGTCGGCATCCTGCGCGATGAGCGCGGGGCTGTTCGCGGCCAGCAGAATCGCCGCGAGGGACCAATGACTCCACAGCTTTCGCATGGTCGGCAAATCCTTGATTCGACTACAACAGTTCCAGGTGAAGACCTTCCGGAATGGTAATCCGGTCGGCAAATGAGTTCAAACTGAGCGACTCCCTCGCTCGCTACTCGGGCAACGCCGGCTTCGAGTGCAGCGGATAGTTCGAGCTGGCGAGTCCCTCTTTCAGGAAGGTCACCAGATCGGCCTTCTCTTCGGCCGTCAGCTTGAGCGGGAAGATTTCTTCGTCGATCAGCGGGTTCTGATCGCCCCCTTTATTGTAGTGCTCGACCACATCCTCCAGCGTCTTCAGGCTGCCATCGTGCATGTAGGGGGCGGTGCGGGCAATTTCCCTGAGCGTCGGCGTCTTGAACGATCCCTTGTCGCCATCGAGCTTGCTGATGGCCTTGCGGCCCTCGTCCTCGCCGGGCAGGCCGATATTGTGGAAGGCAAAGTCGGTGAAGCTGTGTCCGCCGTGGCAGGCACTGCAATTCGCCTTGCCAAAGAACAGCTTCATTCCCCGTTGAGCCCCCTCCGAAAGAGCGGTCATGTCGCCAGCCTTGTAACGGTCGAATGGCGCGTCGCCGCAAAGAACCGTTCGCTCGTAGGCGGCGATGGCCTTGGCGAGGTTTTCGGCGGTCACATCGGTTCCAAACACCTTCTGGAACTGCTCGCGGTATCCGGCAATCGCGTTCAGCTTCGCGACCGCTTCTTCCACGGGCAGATTCATTTCAATGGGGTTGGCGATCGGTCCCAAGGCCTGGTCTTCCAGTGTCCCAGCGCGACCATCCCAGAATTGCAGCTTCGCATAGGCCGAGTTGATGATCGTCGGCGAGCTGCGGCCACCCTTCTGGCCCCCGACACCCGTCGCCACGGCTTCGCCATTGCTGTAGCCCTTTTCCGGGTCGTGACACGTCGCGCACGAGACCGAGTTGTCGACCGACAACCGGGGATCGAAATACAACTGATGGCCCAGCGCGATCTTCTCGGCGGTTTGCGGATTGTCCGGCAGCGACGGGAGCGGCGGCAAACCGGCCGGAACGTCATCGGCCGGGCAGGGGATCGCCATCGAAAGAACGAGAGACAGGCTGGCGAAAAAACAGAACGTCTTGCTCACTGACATGGACAGCATCCTCCGCGGGCAGATCGGCAGATTCTCAGGGCGGGAGATCGGTCGGTTTCCGAACTCTTGGATTATAGACGACTGCCGCGACAATCGCAGTGAACGGCGGAATTTCCTCGAAGGCCGTTTCCCCTTTGCGCGGGAGATCTCCCCAGAAGGCTGCCCGTCACTTCGCGCGCTTGCGAGACAGCTTCAGCCAGTCGAGCGAAAATGGCGAGTCCCCGCGCGACGGTCCCGCCACTTCGCCGGATGCGGGCTCGACCGTTGTTTCCGGCTCATGGGGAACGACCTGCAAGTCGTCCAGGTAAACTTCGCCGAAGCCCGTCAGCGAGATGGTGATTCGCAACTCCTGACTCGCCGGTACTTCACGCAGCAATTCGAATCGTCTCCAATCCTGTTCCGCGTGCAGGCGAATCGCTCCGGCTTTTCCCAGCAGCGAATCGTGAATGGTCAGCCCGTCGATGCCACCCTGTAGCGACTGAGGAACTCTTGCCCGACCGCTGATGTGAACCAGTTGGCCCGCATAAACCGGCATGCCCGGGCTCGTCCAAGTGATGGCCGGACCGGGAAGCGAAGGAATCGGCTGCGCTCCCGGTTTCAGACCTGCTCGTAGCCGTAGCGAGTACGCGCTGCGATAGCCTTCCGGATAAAGCTCGGACGCCGCTGCAACGCCCTCCACGTCAGTCTGGTCGTGATCCCAGCCCGCGGGCAGCAGCGAGTCGGCGTCCTCGAAGTTCCCCGAGGGGAGCAGATTTGTCTCGCCGCGCGGGCGATGCCGCCCCAACCGCTCGATCAGTCGCCAATGCGCGGGGAGCGAATCGAAAGACATGGTGTACGGGCTGGCGACGGGAGACGTCAGCTCCTTGACCGCCAGTTCCCAGTGAGCCTGCTGAACGGACCGGACGAGTCGCAGGGCCTGTCGGCTGCCAGTCCTGGCTCCGTGCCAGTCGGAACGGTTCAACGCGGCTTGTGCTTCCGCAACCAGTTTCCGGGCCACCGCGAGAACAGAAGATGTTTCGGGACTGGGGCCGCCGCCGCGCCGCAGGTCGTTGTCGACCGCCATGACCCGCGCCAGCTTCAATCGCGCCAGCTCCACCCACGCCTCGCCGCACGGCTGGGCCTGCTCGGCGACCTGCCCGCGAATCTGATCGATGACCTGCTGGTTCGACGTGATGAGAATCGCCGCGGTTTCATCGACTTCCCGCAGATGAATCTTGAGTCCTCCCGTGGCCCGTTCCTTCCGCGGCTCGAACGAGACTCGCGTCGGTGTCAGTTCAACAGCCAGGGATGTTTCGTCGCCACCAGGAACCAGCAGATGAAGATCCTGAGCGACCAGTTTGCCCGGACAGAACTGGCTGTTTCGCTCGGAAACACGCACGAGGAGTAGCGTGCCATGATCGGTTCGCAGCACGGCTGTTTCCACTCCCTCCGGCTTCGCAGGGGGCGCCGCGTCACTCTCGGGCTTACCGGCCGATCGGCTGCGGAACAGGCTGCCCGGAACCACATGGCCATCAGCAAGCACTTCGGCAGCCGATGCGGAACCCGACGTCGCCAGCCATGGCTCCAGCAGCGTTAATTCCTGGTTGAGCAGCGCGATCGCAATCTGTCGTTCGCGCGAAACCGCATCGTCCGGCGTGAAGGGTTTCGTTGTCCAGTATCCCACGCCGCGATAGCCGGCCATCAGCGCCGCGTAAACCTGCTGCCGGATCTGTTCCGGCTCGACGGTCAGCGTCTCCGGAGCCGAGGGGAGGGCTGCCAGTGCCGGCGCTGGTTCGACCTGAATCCAGGTCCACATCGCGGCACCCGGTCGCGACAGGGCCCGCCGTTCTTCCAGCCATCTGGCATAGTTGTCGAGACCCAGCGAACTGCCGATCACATGGCGACTGGTTCCGATCAATCCCAGGTAGCGGGAATAGTAGCGCTCGTCCTCCGCCAGTTCCGCGGCCAATGGGCGTCTGAGCGATCGGTCCGCTTCTTCGACCTGGGCCGACCACGACTCCACGATCTCCCGATGAGCCGACTTCAGTCGGGTTCCCAGCATCCAGAACAGAATGGGAGACGTCGCCGCGTCGAAGGGAAGCAGGCCGGCCGATTCGCGATTGAGCGCTTCACCCGTCTGGTTGACGGGGACCGGAGGGGCGGCCGTCGCCCACAGCCCTTGCCTCTGAATGGCGTCGAGCAACCGTGTGTCGTCCCAGCGGGGAATCCAGACCACGTTGGCCCCGGTGGCGCGAATTTCCGTGAGGGGTTCCCCATGGTGTGGCACGATCCGCGGCAAAATCGGACGTCCATCGACGTACAGACGATCGAGACGAAATTCGATTTGTCCGGTTCGCCCGCGCGGAGCGCTGTCGGACGATTCATTCGCGACCCGGCCATCGACGGGCACGAAGGGCGCGACCGCCAGGTCATCCAGTTCGAGGATCGGTTCGCCCGGCTCCAGCGTACCGGTCAGGACCACCCGATCGACACGGACTTCTCGCGGGTCGATCGACGTCCGCAGTCGGGCACGCAGCAGAACCACCTTCTCACGAATCTCGGCCTCCGAGAGCTGGACGGTCAGTGTCTGAAATCCGGCGGCAGCCGGAGAGGGCGTCCCCTGGATGACGACCGTCGCCGCGCTGCCGGTTGCCGGGTCTTTGACCTCTGGAAAAACCAGTCCCAGTCCCAATCGCCAGCCGCCGCTATTGCTCCGGATTGCCAGCGACGCCTGCATGTCGTCGACCGCGACCGCGGGCGTCAGCGGCAATTCGAGCCGCAGGGCCGATCCTCCCGATCCGACTTTCCAGTAGAACCGTTCGCAACGGTTCTGGTTGTCCGCCAGGTTCGCGCGAATCTGATTGACGAGGCGACCACGATCCGAAAGGTGCGCGATCCGCCAGCTTGGTTCGAGCGTTTGGAAAGAATCGGTCAACTGCCCGTCGCGAACCTCAGCGGCCTGCGCGCAAAGGCTGACAAGCGCAATGACCAGCCCTGTCAGACAGGTCTGTCGCGTCGTTGACAAAATTCCAACGCTTTGCCAATTCCTTGGCAACGAAGCCATCCTTGTCATCAGGCCCGAGCCATCGCGCGACACCGTCGTTCCCCCGGACGGAGCCGCAAAGCTTTCTCAATCGGTTCGAGCGGCGCGTTCATCTCGGTTCTCGCCGAATTTTCACGCTCCTCGTCGTTTCGCCTCAAGCGATCGGCCGTTGCCGATTCACCACAAGTTGCCCGAACGCCATGCCCCGTGTCCAACGCCGTAAGCCCTGTCTTTATAATGTTCTCCGGCAAATCGGGCTAGATCGAGTGAGGCGAAAAAGCCTCATGGTGTTTCTTGGTTTGCATGTGGTCGGGATGTTGTAACTGTTTATCGGAAAACAGGTTGTGTGGCTTGCTTGCAAACGATTCCGCACTGGCACACGATGTGTTCTGCAATCACTTAGAACCCATTCCTGCGCCTCTGGGACAAATCCAGTGCAGAGCCGACTTCCCGATCTCGCTGAAGATGAGCTTCCCGTGGAACTCGTCGAACTCGGCCAGAGAATTCAAAAACAGCCGTCCGAAATCCGGGCGGAGCTCGACAACTCGTTCGATCGAGTCGTCGAGTCCATCCGCCGCCGCAGACGGATTCTGTCGCTGGTCCAGGAAGCCCTCTCGCAGCTTCGGCTCGACATCAAATACCTGATGTTCGACCTCGAAATGACCAAACGCGAGCGCGACGCTCTGCAAGCGGAACTCGACGGTCAGGAACCGCTCTAAATTTCGCTCAGGCTGATTCGTCTTCGCTCGGCCCCAGCTCGATCAATGTTCTGGGGTCGTCAATCGGCCGCGTGGACCACCAATTCGCCAGGATTGTTCCTGTCAACATGCAGCCAAACGTGTAGGCGGCGGTCGGGATGGCCGCGGCCGCGTATTCGGACGACGGGTAGAGTTGCAGCACGAGCACGGTCCCCAGGCCGCAGTTCTGCATGCCGACTTCCAGCGTGAGCGCTCGCGTCATCCCTTCCGGAAGACGCAGCCCCCGACCGGCAAAATACCCGGCGAGATAGCCGCCCACGTTGATGACTAACAGCGCGGCCAGCAGAAGCGGCGTGGCGGCCTCCAGCCGATCCCGGTTCAGCGCCACCACGACCGCGATAATCCACAGAATCATCACGTTGGCCAGCGGGCCGGCAACGCGAGTGGCGACCGCGCGGAACGCGGCGAATCGGCAGAGCACGAAGCCGGCGATGACCGGAATCACCACCTGACCCAGCAGTTGCTCGCTCACCTTGCGCACGTTCAGCTCATGCTGCGCGTCGAGCGTCAGCCACAGGGCCAGCGGCACCGCGATGGGCGACAACAGTGTCGACATCGTTGTCAGGCAGACCGAGTAACTGGCATTGCCGCGGGCCAGAATCGTCAGCACGTTCGAGGCCATCGCCCCCGGCACGCACCCCACCATCACGACGCCGACTTTCAGGATCGGGTCGAACCCGGCAACCTCTGCCACTCCAAACGCGAGAGCGGGCATGGCCGTGTACTGCACGATCGTCCCCGCAATCACGTGCGGCCAGGCTTTCCCGACCAGCTTGAGTTCCTCGGGAAGCAGCAGACAGCCGATCGCGAACATGATGACCGCGATGCCCCACCCCACGTACGGCTCGGTCATCTTGAACGGATCGAATCCGGGCGAGATCGCTGGCCAGAACCATGCCAAACCCGAACTCGCCAGCAACCCGAGCAGCACCAGTCGTTGTTGTGACAAGATCGGCGATTCCCCGTCAGTGTCGAGTTTTCTCGTGGTCTTTCTTGTTCCAAGGGCTCCGTCCGGGAACAAGTACGGTGCAGGGTGCCACCGGCTTTTCCTGGGTGCTCAGCGCGGCTCGACGATCATCTGGCCGTTCATCACCATCCAGTGTCCTGGAAACGTACACAGGTAGGGATATCGGCCGGGAACCTCGGGGGCACGCACGTAAATGGTGAATCGCTCGCCCGGGGGGACGACGTCGATGTAGTTCAGCACGTCTTCGGTTGCTGGGATGTAATGGCGCGAGACCGCTTCAGGATCCGCGATCAGGCGATTCGAAAGCTCTCCCACCCGTTGCAGCGATCCGGGTGCCACCAGTGCCCAGTTGTGCGGGACCACGTCCGGATTCACGAGCGTGATCGCCAGCAATTCACCGGCTTTGGCACGCAGTTCACGCGTCTGGTAAGTCAAGTTTGAGCCCGTCACGACTTCCAGCGGTCGCGCTCCGGGCTGCTTCTTTCGCCACGGATTAGGGACAAGTTTCGCGGCCGTCGCCAGGTCGACCAAGAGCGGATGCGCGGCGATTGTCTTCGCGACCGGGCGATAGTCGGGGATCGCGGTGAACGGCTCATCGAGCGCGTGGACGGTGATAAACAGTTCCTTCGATTCCTCCCCGTTGGTCTTCACCCGCACATGCAACTGGTTGACCGGTTGCAGATCCGGAATCTCGAGGAACAGCGAGCGACCGTCGTCCAGCATCGTGGAAGAGGTGATCTCCAACACGTCGTGCCCCTTCACGCCGGGATGCGAGGGAGTGTATTCCGGCGAGCCGTAGGCAACGCTGTAGCGATAGTTCCAGCACTGCGCGAAATGATTTGCGGCATTTGCGGCGGTCGTGTGGTCCAGGGGTTCGGAGAACCGCAACAAGACACCGTTCTGGTGGACATGGAAATCAACGGGGAGTTGGACGGGGCTGCCGGTGTAGCGCACCCGCTGGAAGCAACCATCATCCGGCGTGTAGGTCCCCCAACCCGCCATGCCGCTGACATACAACTGCCCGTCCTGCGGATGAAATCGTCCACGGTGGACGCCCGACCGAAAGTCCCCCGGCAGAGGGACGATCGCTCCTTGAGGCTGTCCGCCAACTTCGTCGCGCAGCAGCAGGAAGTGCGATCCCTGTCCGAACGACAGGTGCACCATCTTTCCTTCCAGCGGGCCCCACTGACGGCTGGTCACCCGCACCTGACCGCCAGCCGAGTTATCCAGCCCGCGCGGCAGATAGGCCAGCGGAAGCTCGGGCGGCTGGTTATCGCGCGGTCCTCCGTAACCATAGAAGGGAATCTTTCCTGCAGGATTTTGCCGGTTGGTGGGAACGGCACAGATCATCGATGCCGGAGTCCATTCGCCTTCCGAGCAGGGGACGGTCACGTAGCCATCGCCAGTGAGGCCCAGACCATCCGGGTTGCGAAAGCCGGTTGCCAGCACTTCGACGGATCGTCCGTCGGCAGAGATTCGAATCAGCCCCTGGTTCCCTGATGCGGTGTAGAACCGCCCCTCGGCGTCTCGCTCGAGACCGCAGATGAAATCATGACCAGCTGGCGAGGTGACGAACGCCATGCTGTGG
This sequence comes from Planctomycetaceae bacterium, assembly GCA_019636285.1. Lineage (GTDB taxonomy): Bacteria > Planctomycetota > Planctomycetia > Planctomycetales > Planctomycetaceae > JAHBXV01. The sequence continues at coordinate 71,953 of JAHBXV010000014.1, read as the reverse complement.
CAACGGTACTCGTCGGCTTCAAAGTCGCCGTTGTGATCAATTAGCTGCACCAGCTGATCGCGACATTGAACGAAGATGTTGTCCTCGTGGACGACCAGCCCCAGGGGATGATGCAGTCCCGTGGCAAACCGCCGCCAGCGCGCCACGGCGGGTTTGGTGGGATCGGCCTCCAATCCGGTCACTCGCCAGACATCTCCCTGCATGGTGGCAACCAGGGCCGAGCCATCAGCCAGAAAATCGTGACCTCCGCAGAAGAGCAGCGCCTTCCACGGATTGTTAAACGGTAGCTCGATCGTATCGACGGCGTACGTTGCACCGCTTCCCGGAGTGATGGCCGTTTCCAGCACGTCCGTCTCGCGAGTCGGCCCCCCTTTGAGCCAGGCTTCACCCGCCTCCGAGGCAACCGGGATGATTTCCCGGGTCAGCGCCCCATTGGCCAGTCGCGGGACGTCGAGGTACTCCGCGTCGCCACTCGAAAATCGAAAGGCGACTTCCCGGCCGCGACGCAACATTCCCCGGTACTCCCCGGCGTGGCCTTTGGACAAATCGTCCGCGACCTTGACCGGTGTTCCCGCCATCTGCAAGCCGTGCATGAAGCCGTGCCGCACGCTGGAAAACGTCACGAAACCGCCCGTCCATATGGCGTCATAGGAGAGCGTATCGATGTTGAAGCAGGCCGACAGTTCGCCGGGCTGGCCCAACTGCACGCAGACGCCACGCGTCACGGCGACACCCGGACCGCGAAAAACGCCCATCTGTACCGTGCCCAGAATCGTCTGGTTCCAGCGATCATCCGCCCAACTCTGCTCGTTCTGGTTGCCCCAATGGCCATCCACGCCGCCGTCCAGTCCCGGAAACTCGGGAACGATCGCCGGCCGCGGATTCTGCCGCACGAAGAAGTCGGCTTCCTTGGTGTAATAGTCGTAGAGCCGATCGCGATTCACGCGATGAGTCGCATTGATCCAATTCGCCGCGACGAGCGGCCCCTTGCTGAAGGGGAATTCGGCGGGACCATGTTGCATCGCCTGTTTCAGACTAGCTGACAAGGTCGCGATGTCATTGGGCTGGGCTGTTCGCAGCGAGTCCAGGAAGCGAACGAGGTCCGCCTGTTGAGACGGGCTCAGACTTGCAACGAGCCCCTCGGGCATCAGCGTGCCCACTTCCACCACCTCGTCGACATCGTCTTCGGAGAGTCGATGGACAACTCCCGTGGCCGCCTCGCGGAGTTCAAACGCCTTGTCGTCCCCGGAAACTCGATAGCCGCTCAGGACACGACCCTCGACGGTCACCACATTGATGGCCTTATATTCCGGACGAACTTCCCGCTTGGGCCAAAGCAGACCTTCCACGATCTGATCGGGGCGGCGTTCACGCAGCGTTGCCGTCAGTTCCGGTCCCACCTGACCGCCGACTTCTCCCACGCGATGACACGACAGGCAAGCAGTTTTGGCCGCCGCGAAGATCTTCGCGCCCCGAGCGGCATCTCCCTCGGCTATCGCCCGTTCCACAAGCTGTTTCGTCAGCGCGGGATCATAGGGCGGAGCCGCTGCCGGAACCGGCGAACCGAAGCCATGTCCTGATCCATGTGACGATGTCGTGTTCGGCAACGGCTCTGCCGGCCGCGCCGCAGTAAAATCCCAAAGCCCCAGGGTGTTGTCCGAACGCTGGGGAGCCAAGAGCGGTTCGCCACTGAGGTCGCTCGCCGATCGCGAAACGCTCACCCAGTCGATTGAGCCGGCACATTCGAGCCCTCCTTCGACGATCCGCCCGACCGCGAACTGGCCAGGAACCACACGCGGTGGCTTGCGTGTCACACGTTGATCGGCCACCTGGCGGCCGTCGACATACAATCGAACTCGAGCGGCTTCCAGCACCATCGACAACGTATGGGGTTGACCATCGCAAACCGCCTGCGAGGCGACCACGTGATCGGGCTGACAGCCGGGAAGGTAAGCGGTCAGAACGCCCGAGCCCGGCGGTGTGAACAGTTCCCAGTGCGAAGTCGACTGCTTTTCATCCGAGGCGACTAGGATATTGTAGCTCGCGGCGTTGGGTAGTGTCGCCCGGACCTGGACCGTCAGCGGGTATTCGCGAAAGGCATCCTGACCCGGCAGGATTCGACCGCCATTGAGTGCCTTCTTCGCGGAACCTTCGGCAGTCTTCGGTGGCGACGGCACGACGGGGGCGGGACGCGGGCCGCCGCTGCCGGGGGCTTCGATCTCCTTGCGAACCCAGGCCAGGCCCCGCAGGTTTTCCTGGAGCGATTCCTTTGCATCGAGGTGCTCGCGGTGGTCGATAACGCCGATCGGCCCCGCATAGCCGCTTTTCACGATCTCACGGATCATGTCCAGTTCGTGCTGCCCCTGGGCAATCCCCAGAATCTTCGGCTGAGCCCCGTCGTTCATCCCGTTGAGATTCAGACACAACAGATACGGTTTCATTAGCTCGAGCGCGCGCGGCCAGTCGGCAATACGGTCGTGCGCGTGGTGAAAGTTGTAGACAATCCCGACATGCTCGTGGCCCGCCGCGCGCAACGCCTGGCAGACCGCGACCAGATTCTCCGGCTCGCCTTGCCAGCCGCCATGGTTGTAGAGACCCAGCGCGCAGCCCGCCGCTTTCGTACGCGCGGCGAGCGGGGTCATCGCGGCGACTGCTGCGCGAACTCGCTCCTCCTGAGAACCCTCGCCCACACCGGGGATCATCTTCCAGATCTGCGGATGCAGATCGTATTTCTCGAACAGCCGCAGCGCTTCGTCGTGAATGTCCCAGAACGCGAAGAACTCGATCCCATGCTTTTTGTATTCGAGGATCTCGGCTTCGAAGGTCGGGACATGCTCGGCTCGCCAGTCGTAGGCGCACCGTTTGATCCCGAGTTCATCGAGCATCATGGCCCGCTCGGCGGGACTTCGCTTCGCCGCATCAAACGGGACGATGCACCACGCCACCAGATTCTCGGGACGCAAGACCGAAGTCTCCGGGGCACCGGTTCTCTCGGCTTGCTCCCGCGCGATCCCAAAGCCAGCCACCAGGAGGAGGGCGATCGCCGCGATCCATCCCGACGACCAGGTCGCCGCCCTGCGCGCGGTTGGGTGTTCCATTGCCGTCCCTTTGCCAACGAATGTCGATCGTGAGATGTCTCGCCACGAATGGCCCGACCATCGTCGGCTGGGATCGTTGCCGATGCAAGACTGCCGAACGCGCGATGAATCTGGCGGCGAAAATCAGCCGCCGACGCGCTGCAACGGAACAACGGGGACTGCCGGGGGGGCCTCAAGGCTACCCAGCACCTGGTTGTAGACGGCGGTTGTCTCTTCAATCATTTTGTCGACGCTGTATTCGAGTTCGACCTTCCAGCAGGCGGCCGCGCCAATCCGCTGGGCAAACTTGGGGTTGTCGAGAAGCTCCGCGATCCGTTCAGCCAGTCGCACGCTGTCTGACGGGGGAACGAGTAGACCAGTCTCGTTGTCGGTCACCACCTGGTAGACGCCCCCCACCCGCGTCGCGATGACGGGTCGGCCAAGGGCCATTGCTTCCAGCATGATGGTCCCTAATCCCTGCTGGAGCGACGGCAGGACAAACACGTCCATCGCCGCGATGGCTTCCGAGAAATCGAACAGGTTCGGGGCGAACGTCACCCGTTCGTCGATACCCAGTTCGGTGGCCAGCCGCCGCAGATTCTGCTCTTCAGGGCCGGCACCCGCGATCAGAAACTCCACGTCGCGCCCGGCTTCCAGCAGGCGGGCCGCCGCGCCGAGAAAGAACGGAAACCCCTTCACGGCTTCCAACGGACCCGCCGTACCGATCACCGGGCGGTGGCCCGCCGACAGGGGTGGAATCACATCGCGGATGTGGTCGCAATTCACGCCGCTGGGAATCGTCGTGACGCGGTCCGCGGGTATCCGCGATTCTCGCAATACATTCTGGCGCACGGCTTCGCTCACCACGATCACGCGTTCGCACCACTTGCGATCGTAGGGAAGCGATGCTCGATTCGTCACGACGTCGTGCAGCGTGACGATGTACGGTCGTCTGAGCCGCCGCGCCAGCCAGATTCCCTGGGGGAGGGCGTTGCGCGACTGAACGTGAATAAGGCCGGGCGGATCCTTCGCGAGTTCCCGCCGCAACAGCCGCAGCACCACGCTGCTCCAGACCGGCGTCTGTAAGTAGGGATACTCAAGAATTCCCAGGCTGCGACGACGCTCCGGCGACACGCGACTGGAATTGGGACAAACCACCTCGACGCGAAAACCGTACGGGGGAAGTTTCTCCGCCAGGCGAAGCGTGTAGGCGCTCGTGCCTCGCAGGGAAAATCGGCCGGCCAGCAATAACACGCGGGGGGCGATGGCCGCCATCGGCACAGCCTGCTTTCCATGAGCCTCCGTCAAAACCCGGATGGCGGCTCGGAAACCTCTATAAATTCAGGGATATTTCGGACGTCTAGAAGGTTTTGACGGTCCTGCATCCAGTCGGCGAAGTCTATCGCCGCAAGGCCAACGGTCGGCCAAGAACTTCCTGTATCAGAATGGCGCGCCGCATGTCGTCGCGGTCACCAAACAAGGACCGCAAGGCAATCGCGGACTGGGGACTTGCGGCCGTGGTCCCGACGACACCCGCCACCCCTCTGTCCAGCCCCAGGGCGTTCGGTTCCAGATGCTTCAGGGATGAGCCACGAATCGACTCGCCCAGGTTCGAGGACGCCAGGTGCGGCATCGGCATGGAGGGAGTCGCGACCGGCGGCCTTTCGTTGCCAAACGTCAGTTCGGTCGGACGTTTCGCCGGCTGCGGAGCCCGAGCTTTATTCCCTTTGTTCTGCTTCCCCTGTCCCTTCGGCCGCGAGGACTGCTGGTTCGCGGCTCGCGCCGGAACGGGTTGCGCTTTCTTCGCTGCATCCTGGATTGGTTCTTTGTGCGGGCGTCCCGGCTGTTTCAGCACTTCCTGCAGGAACTCTTCGATTTCCTGACGAACTCGCTCATCCTTGGGGCGTGGCGGCTGCGGGTTGGCCTTCGGGGCGGCTTGCTCCGCGTTCCCCTTGACAACATTCACGAACCAACTGAGGACCGACAGAACGAGAATAATCAGGCCGACGACCTGCCCGAAATCGATCGCGAAGATTGGCGGGACGGGCATGATGCTCAATTCGTTCGAGGAAGAGTCGCGAGCGAAACGCCGCGGCCGGGATCAATCGGATTCCGTTGTCATCGGCGACTGCATGGATTCTACGACCGCACCGACATCCCATTGCCCGCGATGGCGGTCCGCATTTGCGTATCGGCCTGGACGTTCTTCAATTCATAGTAATCCATCAACCCCATTTTCTGCTCGCGGAACGCCGCCGCGATCGCCATCGGAACCTCCGATTCGGCGAGCACCACTTCGGCGCGATTGGCCTGCACGGCCGCAACCATTTCCTGTTCGCGAGCCGCGAACTCCGCGCGGCGCTGTTCCGCCTTGGCTTGTGCCACGCGCATGTCCGCTTCCGACTGGTCGGCCATCAGCCTCGCGCCAATGTTTTCGCCGACGTCGATATCGGCAATGTCGATCGACACGATTTCAAATGCCGTCTGTGCTTCCAGTCCCTGACTCAGCACGGTCATCGAAATCCGGTCGGGATTCTCCAGCACTTCCTTGTAACTCGCCGTCGAGCCAATCGCCTGCACGATTCCCTGGCCCACGCGGGCGATGATCGTTTCTTCCGTCGCCCCGCCAATGAGCTGTTGCAAGTTCGTCCGCACGGTCACGCGAGCCCGCGCCCGCAACTGAATGCCATCGGCGGCCACCGCATCCAGGGTTGACACTCCCTTGCGCCCATCGGGGCAGTCGATGACCTTCGGGTAAACGCTGGTCCGCACGGCTTCCAGCACATCGCGTCCGGCCAGGTCGATCGCCTGGGCGGTCTGCCAGTCGAGGTCGATGCTCGCTCGCTGGGATGCCACCAGCGCGCGAATCACGTTGGGCACGTTCCCCCCGGCCAGATAGTGCGATTCGAGGTCGCGGGTGCTGATCGGGTAGACCTCCATCAGCCCCGCCTGAACGGCCATGATCTTGGCCCGCACGATCACCGTCGGATTCACCTTGCGGATCGTCATCATGATGAGACCCGGCAGCGAAATATTCGCCCCCGTCATCACGCACTGGATCCATAGCATGATGTAGCTGCCGAGCACCGCCAGCACGATCAGCGCGAAAACAAACAGGACCGCGGCAATGCCAATGAGGGCGCCGGGGCTAAGAGCCGCGAACACTGCGGTCGGGAGCATGAAAAATCCTTCGAATTCCTCACGCAACGGTCGTGCCTGTCAGAAAAACCGCGGAGCCAGGCAAACCGTCATTGCACGGAGGTTGTGTTGGAATCTTGCGGAAAGGGGAGGGCAGCGAACCCTGGTCTATCGGATTCGCTTCCTTCTCATCCTGACGCTGACGACCGCGCGGGTCAACTCGAACGATCGCTCTCTTCGGGGATCTCAAAGTCCAATGTCGCCGATTCCGGCAAAGACTCGGTCTCCAGATTCGCCGCGGACTGCCGGGGCGAGGCCGACGTGACCGGCCGCACCACCACGCGCGACCCGCGGACGGCCACGATTTCCACATCGGTGCCGGCTGCCACCATCAATCCCTCCGTGAAAGCGTGCAGTCGCTCCCCATCGATGGTCACGAATCCGCCGGGATTCAATTGCGATGCCGTCCGCCCGATCCGGCCGATCTGGCGTTCCAGCCGCGCCACTTCATTGGCGTACGGAGCGACGTCTTCGGCCTGGGGAGCTTCCAGCAGGATTTTGCGGCCCAGCGGCGTATAGGGCAGCCAGTACAAACCCAATAGCACGGTGCAGGGAACCAGAAACAGAGTCACCCCGAAAAACGACCACCAGACGGCCGGATGAGACTTTCCCCACGCGGCCCAGGCAAACCAGAGCGCCAATGCCAGCACGACAACGGTAATGCCCCCCAATATTCCCCCCGATGGCAGGAAGATTTCCGCCAGCAGGATCAGCAGGCCGACACCCAGCAACAGAAAGGCCCAGATCGCATAGGCGTCCATGAAGTCTTTGGTTCCCCGGAGGAAGCGGAAAGAAGCTGTCGACGATTCGTGCGTGCCGCTCGACGACAAGTGTATCTCATTATTCCGCCGAACCCCCATCCACAACAACACATCGTTCCGGGATGGGAACTCGTCCGGCAAATTATTCTCTTCAATGACGGCGACGGGGCCGAAACGCCGACCGAACTTGCTTTCGCGAACGGTTTGACCACTCGATATACTTCGTTCCGGTCGTGTTTTTGGGGTCCAGCGAGGCGTGCCGCCAGGCATCCTGTCGTCCTCCTTATCCCTTCGTGTCGGCTCGGCAGGAGCCGCGAAGTAGCTCCCTCGGAAGAATTCATGACGGACACCCTGTTTCGTCTGGCCGTCGTCAGTCGCGAGCCCATTGAACGGGTCCGTCAGGCGCGCGATCGCCTGGCCGCCGCCATCGCGGAACAACCTCGCGTCGCCGTCGACTGGTACGATTCTCCCGACGATCTGCCCAGCGACGGCCTCGCGGCGAACCTGGTCGTCGTTCTCGGCGGGGACGGAACGATTTTGCGAACCTGTCGTCAGCTCGGGGCGTTTCAGTGTCCCATGGTGGGAGTCAATCTGGGACGGCTCGGTTTTCTCGCCGACCTCACGGAAGAGGGGTTTGTCAGCCAGTTGGGACGTTTCGTCGGCGGCGAATACCACGTTGTCCGGCACCTGATGTTCGAGTGCCGGCTCGAGCGGGCCGATGGCACGACCGAGACGCATCTGGGCCTCAACGAAGCCGCGGTCCTGTCGGGGGGGGCGTTTTCGATGTTGCACGTCAACCTGGCCGTGGACGCCGAGCCGGTGGCCACCTATGGCTGCGACGGGTTAATCTTGAGTACGCCGGTGGGATCGACCGCGCACAATCTCGCGGCTGGCGGGCCGATTCTGCGGCAGGACTTGCAGGCATTTGTCATCACGCCCATCTGCGCGCACACGCTGACGCAACGCCCGGTCGTCGACCGGGCGGATTGCGTTTATACGCTCTCCCTCGACGAGCCTCCGCCTGGCACGACGCTGGTGATCGACGGGCAGGTGAAGTTGCCGCTACTCCCTGGCGACAGGGTCGTGGTTTCACGAGCCCCGGTTTCGTTTCTCCTGGCCAGACTTCCCGAACACAGCTACTACGCGACGCTCCATCGCAAACTTGGTTGGGGTGGAAACTTGGTTTCCAACAACGGCCCGACAAATGGCCACGCCTAAAAAAAGGCCGCGTCCTCGATGAGAAAACGCGGCCTTCCATTCAGAGTGTCGGCAAAGAAGCCGGTTTCAGATCACCGCCACGAGGTTTAACCCGCCCGGCCGTGTCGCGAGTTGGTCAATCGTTCGAGGCGGCGAGACACGGCATGCGCCGCGCGGTCGATGGCACGACCCGCGACCGACAGGACGTCGTCGCCCCGCGATTCGACGATAATGTTCGGACCATGAACCACGGCAATCTCGACGCGACAGAGCTTATCGGTTCCGCCCTTGGGGCCGTTGAGGTCGCGCAGCATCAGACGGACATCGATCAAGCTGCGTTCAAAGCGGTCAAACGCCTGCGCCGCTTTGCGTTCCACGGCATCCACGAAAGAAGGCAACAGCCGAACTCCACGAGCGGCGATCTGCAAGGTCATTTTTTGCGCCTTTCCTCGTCATGGTCGGCGAGCCATCGCAACGGCCCCCGACGTCACCCAAACAACACCAACGTCTCTTCACCACCATTCGTTTCGCGAATCAACATCCGAAATCAGCCCGGCTGTTTCGCCAGCCCGTTGTCGGAATTTCATCAAAACGGCTGCGAGTCCAAAGCCATCCCGCGACAACGAGTCGCGTTCGTCCGATCCACCCGAAACGGTCGACAACTCCGAAGCTCGCAGCCGCAGTCACGCGGTTGAGGCCGACGGATTGCTTTGTCGCCTCAACACTTCGGATTACCGTTCTCATTTCTTCTCATCAGCTCCATGAGTGGAAACGAATCTGATCCGGGCGTGGATTACCGAAATCGGGGTAGCCCCCCGCCGAATTCCGGGAGTGAAAGTTGTTTTGTTCGCAACTCTTTATTTGGCAATTGTTTGCAAAAATATAATGTTCCTTCCGAATTCCGCCAGAATTCAGCGGGACAGCCGCTCCAGGCCCAGTTGAATCCCTTCGATCAGTTCTCTTCCGGCTCCGCGAAGCTGGCGGAGCACCAGTCGCCATTGTTCGCGACGAACATCGGCATGGAGAAGACGCAGCAGCGCCCCGCCGTGCGCTTCGTCCAACTGTTCCGCCATCACCGGAATCAGCCCTCCCTCGATGTTCCACTCACGCCCGCGAGCGATGTCCGCGCAGACCGGAACCACGGCGACCGTGCGGTCGCCGAAGACTTCGCGCGCGTATTGGCACGCATCCAGGATGGAGCGAACCTTCGGACGGCCCGGGTTCGTCAGATCATACGGAGGAGCCCACTCCATGGCCGGCGAGAGTCCGTCGACACGGTTAAGAACCGCGATCAGTGGCGGCGGTTTGAGCTGAGGGTTCCGTCGGAAGTAGTCGGCCAGATCGTCGAGCATGGCCAGGTCGGCCTGTCGCGCGGGGGAGCGGGCATCTAGAACCAGAATGGTGAGATCGGCTTCGCGCACCGCGCGACGCGTCTCTTCCCGTTCGGCGGGGGTCACTCCGGCGTCGCTGTAGCCAGTGGTGTCGAGCAGAACGACTTCATGTTCGCCGGTCGGGCGTTTGAGGGCATACCGTTGCACGGCTCTTGTTTGCGGCAGGACGTCCACGGCCGCCGCCTCTTCTTTCAACAGGCAATTGATGAGGCTCGATTTCCCGGCTTTCACCTGGCCCACCAAGGCAACGGTCACGGCTGGCTTGGCCATCGACGCGGTCGCGTGCGATTGGGCCCCAGTCGATTGCGCCGACTCGCCGGTCGTGGTTGGGATTTCGGTTCGTTTCAGCAGGTTGCGGTAATGCTGCGATCCGCCGCGCAGCCGTCCGCTTTGCAGTTCAATCAGGTAGTATCCCAATTGTCGGATGTAGAGCAGATAAAACACACCCAGGACGTTTTGCTGAACGTCGCGTGCCAGCGGCTCCGTCGTCAGTTTCGAGGCCAGGTACCGAGTGAGATTGAGCGGGTTCCAGACGATCGACGCCACCCATCCGATGGCCGTCGCCCGGTTCCACCACGTCGGAGCGTACTGCAGCATTCGCCACTGTCCGATCGTGATGAGATGGCTGCCGGGCACATTCTCGCGGAACCACGCTTCCAGGTCTTCGGACGCCAGTCGCACCGCCGCGAGGAATTCGACCACTGAAACACCGTCCAGAGGATCGGTTCGCGAGGTGTGGTAAATGCGGGCGACTTCGGTGGCCAGTTGCCGACTCGCCGACACATAGAATTCCGGGCTCGTTAATTCCTCGGGCGTTCGCCGAACGACTTCATTCTGCATCCGCTCGACGACAGCGGCCGCCTGGCGATCGCGGGGCGTCCAGAACGATTCCTGAAGTTCCGGAAGCGGAATCTCAATGCGCCGTTTCCAGAGCCGATACAGCAGTCCGGCAAGTCCCCAGGCCACCGGAATGGTCCACCAGATCCACAGATATCGACCCGTTTCGATCAGCGCCCACAGGCCAACGATGGCAAAAACCACCACCGGAAGCGCAAGCAGAGTCGCCAGCAGCAGAAATTGCAGTCGCGTCAGCATGCGGAACTTCCAGGTGGAGCGTTATTGAACGTATGGCCGAGAAAAGTTCATTTTGGCAAAACTAGCCCGGAGAACGTCGATTCACCACGCGCGGATGACGAAAACCCGGCCGATGGGTATGCTTCCCCGTTCGATCGGCCCTGCCGGTCCATAACGACTTCCGCGAGATGACTGTTCAGGTGTTCGCCTTATGTCTGGTGCCGAGTTGCGCGTGGGAATTGTGGGAGCCGGGGCCAATACGAGGGCTCGTCACCTTCCGGGACTGCGATCGCAAGAGAACGTGCGGGTGGTGGCCGTCGCCAACAGCACCCTGGAGTCGTCGCAAAAGGCGGCCGCGGAATTCGACATTCCCCAGGCATTTGCCACCTGGCAGGAACTCGTCGCGAGCCCTGAGATCGACGCCGTGGTGATTGGCACCTGGCCGAATCTCCATCGCGATGTCACCTGTGACGCGCTGGCCGCCGGAAAGCACGTGCTGTGTGAAGCCCGGATGGCGCGAAGCGTCGCGGAAGGTCGCGAGATGCTCGTCGCTGCCCAGGCTCGGCCCGACCGGGTGGCGATGGTGGTTCCCAGTCCGTACGGTCTGGTCTGCGACGCGGAAGTTCGCGAACTGTTTCAGTTCGCGTTCTTGGGCGACCTGCGCGAAGTCGTCGTCATCGACGTCGACGAGTCGTACACCGACTATTCCGAGTTTCTTCACTGGCGGCAGGATGCCGAGATCAGCGGCATCAACGTCCTCAGCCTGGGGATCCTGCACGAGACTGTCTCCCGGTGGATTCCACAGCCGGTTTCGCACGCACGATTTTCGAGCCCACGCGTCCGGACGCTCACAGCCCGAGAATGCTCCCGGTTACCGTTCCGGAGTCGGTTCAGGCGCTCACCCAGTACGCGAACGGCGCGCGGGGCATCTATCACTTCAGCGGCATGACGTTCTTCGGGCCGGGACGACAGATTCACCTCTTCGGCAGCCAGGGAACCATCAAGATCGTCTTTGAAAACGGTGTCGATCGCCTCTTTGCGGCTCGCGTGGGCGATCCTAAGCTGCGGGAAGTGATTATTCCCGAAGAGAAACGCGGTCGCTGGCGGGTCGAAGAAGAATTCGTCCGCGCGATCCGGGGACTGGAACCCATCCGCCACAACGATTTCGCCACCGCGCTCCGCGACCTGGAATTCACCGAAGCCGTCCAACAAAGCGCGACATTGGGAACGCGGGTCAACCTCCCCATTTAACCCCCGGCAAACGCGATAATTTGCTTGATGTCGACGGAAGAATCGCATTCCTGGGTGGCACGCCCTGAGTCTTCAAAGGGCGTGAGGTTAGCCCATACACCACGCCCTTCCGCGAAGCCATCAGGGCCTGCCACCTGAGCAGTCATTACACACCGCCGCTCATCCATTCCCGGAACTGGATCGTGAGCGTCGACTCATCGACCTCGGTGCGCAGTGCTAGGAATCGGCGAAGGTCGTCGGGCTTCAGACCGGGAAGCGCCTGGCTCTCGCGAACTTCGCGATATGTCCCCTCTTCGTCGAGCCGGCACATGCGCAGGACGTCTCCGTCAGTGCGCCAGACTTCAGGCACGCCCATCTCGGCGTAGATGGCCAACCGTCCGGCAGTCGATCGGCTGATTTCAACTTCCAGCACGAGGTCAGGCGGAGGATGGATCGCGAGGTCGATCTCCTCGTGATCCCGAACGTCGGCTTCGTGCTCGATATAGAAACAGGCATCCGGTTCCAGCCCTGATTGCAGATCTTCCCGCCGATGGTGGTGCTGCCAAACGTGGCGCGGGCGATTCGATGATGGACGCACCACTCAGCGACCAGTAGCTCCAGCAGTCGACGAATACGTTCATGCGGTCCGGAGGGAGACATCAGTTCGAGCACTCCCCGATGGTAGGTCATCCGCACGCCCGAGCGCGACGGATCGTCGCGAAGTTGCGCGTACAACCGCCAGCCCACGTTCGGCAGGGTGATTCGATCACCATCACTCCGTAGCGGCGTCAACATGGCCATCACCCGTGTATCGCGAGATCTCCCTCGCAAATCCTAACATGCGATATCATGGGATTTGAATGCCCGCTTAGCACTCGGCGAGTCGCCGGGTGCTATTCAACGATCGTGCATTATCCCCGCAGCGTGGCCGCCAGTTTCTCGCTGCAAGCCGCGATGACTCGTGCCTGCGCGGTGTCCACTTCTTCGCTTGTCAACGTCCGTTCGGCCGAGCGGTAGCGCAGCGAGATCACGTACGACTTTTTGTCATCCGGGATCTGCTTGCCTTTGTACTGCCCACCGAAGCTGACTCGTTCCAGCAGCGAGCCGGCCGCTTCTTTCGCGGTGGCTTCCAGGGCAGCCCAGGTCACTTCGTCGTCCAGAACGAAGTTCAAATCGCGGTCGACGGCCTGGTATTGGGGCAGGGGACCGGCCTGCGGAATCAGGTTGGCCAGTTCTTCGAGACGAACCAGTGAAACCTCAGCCGCGCAAACCGTGTCGCGCAGGTCCAGCCGGTCGGTGACCTGTCGATCAAGTTCACCCACCCAACCCCAGACTTCGCCATTCAGCAGGAGTTCGGCTCCACGGCCTGGCGTGAAATGAGGGGCCGCTGTCGGCCGAACATCCAGCGTTGCGTCGCGGCTCAACCGGCGGACCAGAGTTTCCACGACCCCCTTCATTTCAACAAACGGACGCCCGCTCAACAGGCCCAGTTGCAGGGGCTCGCGGGACTGTTCGGGGAGACTCGAGTCAGTCGACAGGTACACGCGCGCGATTTCGAACAGGTCGGCCTGGAAGGAACCATGGCGTTCGTTCTCACGTCGCGACTTGAGCAGGCTGGGAATCAGGCTCTGCCGCAACTGGTTCTCGTGCCTTCGCGAGGAATGCTCGACAAACAGGGCTGGCGGTTCGCCAGCGGGACGCACCAGCGACTGCTCCTCGGCACTCACGAACGTCATCGTAATCGCTTCGTAGAAGCCGCACGCCGTCAGCGTTTCCCGAACGCGCTCGGCGACGCGATCCCGTCGCGACTTGGAACTGGTACACAGCGGAACGAGTTCGTTGTCCGGAATCTGTTCGTACCCGTGGACACGGGCCACTTCCTCAATCAGGTCGATTTCCCGCGTCAAGTCGCCGCGCCAGCTTGGCGGAATGAATGTTCCCGTCTCCGCCGTGGACTGGCCAACTTCCTCAAGTCCCAGCGACTTGAGAATTCGGCTGCACTCGTCCGCGGGGATATCGATTCCCAGGATGCGCCGGCACTGAGCGAACCGCATCGTGATCGCGTCCCGGGCCGCGGTCGGTTCTGTCCCAGCGAGCACGCGACCTTCGAGAAGTTCGCCACCCGCCAGTTGCAGAATGAGTTCGGCGCACCGCCGACTGGCGTATTCCGGACCGAGCGGGTCGAGCGCTCGTTCGAAGCGATACGACGACGGGCTGTGCAGGTTCAACTGCCGAGCCGTCGCCCGGACCGATCGCGGCGCGAACGAAGCCGCCTCGATGAGCACGTTGACCGTGCGAGAACCGATCTCGGTCGTGGCTCCACCCATGACTCCCGCGATGGCAACCGGCTGTTTCGCGTCGGCAATCACGCACATATGGGGTTGCAGTGTGTACGCGCGATGGTCGATCGCCTGCAGCGTCTCTCCCGCCCGCGCTCGACGCACCACGATCGCGCCGCCGGCCAAACGATCAAGATCGAACGCATGCAGCGGCTGCCCGCATTCAAGCATCACGTAGTTGGTGATGTCGACAATGTTGTTGACCGAGGCGACGCCCACCGCCTCAAGTCGCTTCCGCAGCCAGTCGGGGCTGGGACCAACCTTCACCCCGCGCACCACCCGCGCGATGTAGCGGGGGCACAATTCGGGGCATTCGATCTCCACCGTGACGGTTGAAGCTGTTGGGCCGCCACCCGTCGCCGGGTGCGGATCGGGCAGGCACAGCTCTTTGCCGAACATCACGGCGGCTTCACGAGCGATTCCGACGTGCCCCAGGCAGTCCGGTCGATTGCTGGTCACCTCAAAGTCGACCACGAAATCGTCGCCGGTGGATTCGATCGACTCCAGATTCAGCCCGGTCATCGTCAGGCGATCGGCGAGCGCCTCGACCGAAACGCCGACGTTCACATAATCTTGCAGCCAGTTCCAACTGACGAGCATGAAACGAGTTCCAGCAAAATAGCAATGCGGGTTACGACACGGCAGCCCACGCGGGCGAGCGCCAGACTATACCAACTCGACAGCGGCGAGTCGTAGTCGGTTCTCTCGGCTCGACCGAGGCCCCCTTGTGGGCGGCAAGTCGAATCGGAATGCTGGAACCCGCTTCCGGGATCGTCCCGCCTTCGGAGTCTTCCAATGAGCCTGCGGTGGCTGTTTTCGTTCCTCGTCGTGTTCTTGCCCTGGACGGCAAGCGTTGTCGGACAAGACGCGCCGCTGCCCCTTCGGCTGGAAACCGTTCTCACCTGGGGGGAGGTCGGCGAAGAGGATGGGCAGTTTCATTCGCCGATCGGCATCGCGATCGATTCAAACAACGTGCTGTATGTGACCGAGTTCCGGAATGACCGCGTCCAGATGTTCGACACGGACGGCAAGTTTCTCGGCAAAATCGCCGTCGCCGACATGCCGGGCGGGATCGCCGTCGACCGGGAAGGGGCCATTTATGTGGCTCCTATGATGGAACACCGCATCTGCGTGTATGACCGCACGGGCAAACTGTTGCGGGAATGGGGCAAGAAGGGGAACGGAGATGGGGAGTTCGACCAGCCGGGCGGAATCGCCATCGGCCCCGACGATAACGTCTACGTCGCGGACCAGGTCAACCGCCGGATCCAGGCCTTTCGGCTCGATGGGACCTTCGTGCGCAAATGGGGCGAGTACGGGACAGCGCCGGGGCAGTTCGATGGCGTTGACAAGCTCCCCAATCGCACGGGCGGTCCCAATTTCGTGGCCGTCGATCACCGCAGCCGTGTCTGGACGACCGAAGCAGCACCGGGACGCATTCAGCGGTTTTCACCGCAGGGCGAGCCGCAATTCGCCTTCGGCAACAACACGACGGAACGCGGCGGGTTCGGGGGACGTGCCAAGAATCTTCCCGGCCCGATCGCGATTCTCGTCGATAGGGACGACCGCGTCTGGGTCACGGCGACCAACCATCGCGTGCAGGTCTTTGACACGGCGGGCAAATTGATCGGCGGGTTCGAGTCCCTGGAACCGGGCCATGAACCCGGACAGTTCGAAACGCCGCATGGACTCGTTCGCGACAGCGAAGGTTTCATCTACGTCGTCGATTCCCAGAACCACCGCATTCAGAAGGTCCGCGTTACTGCTGAATAGTCGGCGATAACGAACCAGTCCGGCTTTCTCCGGGCCACAGAATGAAAAACGCCCCGGCTTCTCGGTTGAGAAGTCGAGGCGTCGTCGGATGAGATCGCGATCGTTGCAAGATATTACTTGGTGACGCGCGAGACGGGCTGTGTCTTCAGTTGGGCTTCAAGGCGATCGGCCTTCTGCATCAGCCCGCGGTCGCCCACACGCATGGCCTGATCGCGCATGCGGTCGATCTCGGCCAGTTGTTTGGCGCGATCCGTCGACTTCACGACTGGCGATTGGTCCTTCTTGAACCATGACAGAAAGCCCGGCTTCTTAGCGGCGCTGCTCGTGGCCCGTTCCCGGCCTCCCGACAAACGATCGCGATGTTCGCCGAGCAGCGACGGATTCCCCCGATCACCCCGCGATTCGGGACCTGCGGTCTCAGCCGACAGGTTGCGGAAGTTGGGTTGAATGTCTCCCTCGCCGCCTCGCGTAGCGGTCGAGAACATCAGCGCCTCGTCGCCACCCGCGCCACCAAAAGTCTGAATCGGCACGTCTTCCAGGTTGGCCGTATTTTCGAACGGCACTTCCTTTTCAAAAGCAGGGCCGGAGTCCGCGATCCCCGTGGTGGCGATCAAATCGTTGCTGGTTGCCTCGAAAGTCGTCACTTCCAGCGTGGTGATTTCCGCCGTCAACTCGACCGCGTCGGGAACGACTTCCACCGCCGGAGCCGCGCCGCCCACTTCGTCCATCGCCACCGCCGTCGTCGCACACAGACCCGCCAGCAGGAACCAACCCGTCAGTTTCTTCATGACACATCCTTGTGCAGGGAGGGGAAACCCGAACCGCCGGGAATCGTGCCAGCAGCTCGTGATGGCGGCTATCCGTCGCCGGAGAGAATCCCCGATCCTGAAGGGGCAGCGAGGTTTGCTCACGAGCCGATCCGGCAGTCTCAGCCGAATCGGACAGGGAGGATCGTTCGCCGGGAATCGAAATCACGCGTCCGACTTGTCCAATGGCGCGGATTCTCTCGACGCCACGAAGGCTATCGACGAAAAATCCGCGAAACTTGATTTTCGGCTCAACTTGACCGAAGCACGCGGTGCCCCACTCGGGACGCCGGCTTCGCGTCGCCGGAAATCGCATCCCCCAAGGTGCTGCCGTGGTCGTCGTGCGCGCGCTCGTCGGCTTGCTGGCCGTTTGGCTTTCCCCTCTCGTTTGCCTCGCGGAGGACAATACTTCCAGCGATCCCAACTCGTTCGCTCAATTCGAACAGGAACTCTTGGACCGCCTGAAATCCGACCCCGAGGATTCGACCGCCTGGCGCATGCTCGGACACCTGCGGCTGGAACGCGGCGATTGGACGGGAGCCCTTGATGCTCTCCGCCGGGCGGTCACGCTCGATCAGCAAAGCGTCGCCGCCTGGCATGATCTCGGTCGCGTGTTTCAACAGATCGAACGGCCCCAGGATGCCCTGGACGCCTACAGTCGCGTACTCGAACTCGCCCCCGATACCGAGTACGCGATGGAAGCGCTCGTCGAGGTTGAGCGGCTGCAGCAGGCCGGCGGCATCCAGCCCACGGATTACCGCATTCGCAGTTTCGATGGTAGCAACGTCGAACCTCTTGTTGCCGATCCGCTGCTCGGCGAGGATTCCCCCTGGTCCGACCGAGTCGACCTGCGGTTTGAACTCGGTTCGCAGTACAACGACAACGTCAGTCTCGCTCCCAGCAGTCGCGAACTGTTGCAGGGCGACCCGTCCAGCGCTCAGATGACTTCAGCCGCGACCGTCAAATGGTATTTGTACGACACGGAGACCTGGCGGTTTGGGCCTAACTTCGACAGCGACTTCACCGTCAACGAAGGGAATCTCAATCGGTACAACCTGCAGAGCTATCGCCCGGGGGCATTCCTGGAAGGAACGCTGCCCTGGGAATCGCGGACGCTGAAGCCCCGTGTTTCCTACCTCTTCACGCACGACGAATTCGACGGCTCAACCTTCGGGAACCGCCACACGCTGGCAACGTCGCTCGGCCTGGGCTGGAACCGGGACCACACCACCACGGCGTTCTGGTCGATCGACAGCAATTCGATCCTGCAAGATGGATCAAACCCGCCGGTTACTTCCCAGGACGGGGTGTCGAACATCGTGGGACTTCTGCATGATGGCATCCGCCGCCAGTCGCGGTGGCGAGCCTGGCGAGTAGGGGCCGACTTTCAGAACGTCGACACCACGGGCAGCAACTACCGCTTTCGCGGCGTCAGCCTGCATACGCAATCGATCTTCGTACTCCGCGATGGCCTGACGCTGACGCTCCGCGGCGGCTGGGCCTACCGCGATTATCTCGACTTTTCCTTCACCCCCAGCCGTAACACCAACATCTGGCGGACCGGGGGCGAACTGCGACAGCGATTGAAGAAGGGCTTCTCGATTGCCCTCGTCTCCCAGTACGACCGCTTTGATTCCGAGAATGAACAGTATGACTCGGACCGGTTTCTGACCGGCGGGCTGCTGACTTGGGAGTATTGAGAATATCCCCTGTCGTTAACGGGGGCTAAATGGATGGCACGGGTTCCGGGGGTTCTCCCGCCGCGACGCATTGAGTAATCACCAGGTCGCCCGTGACGTTCACCACCGTCCGGCACATGTCCAGCAGACGATCGACGCCGAAGACGATGCCAATCGCCTCGGCCGGAATGCCGACGGATTGCATCACGACGACGATCAACGGAATCGAGCCGCCGGGAACGCCAGCGGTGCCCACCCCCGCGAGGACCGACATCAGCACGACCTGAAACTGTTGACCGACAGTCAATGGAACACCCATGACTTGCGCCAGAAACAAAACGACGACCCCTTCAAACAGGGCCGTCCCGTTCTGGTTCCCCGTCGCGCCCACCGTCAACACAAAACTCGATACGCGCGGAGGGAGTTTCAGCCTGACGTTCGCGACACGGATCGCTGTGGGCAGCGTGGCACTCGACGAGCTCGTCCCAAACGCGACCAGCATCGCTTCGCTGACCTGCTGAAAAAACGCCAGCGGATTTTTTCGCCCGAACAGACTCAGCACGATCGAATACGTTCCAAAGAGATGCAGCGCCAGGCCCAAGACGGCCGTTCCGACGAACCAGGCCAGCGTCATCAGAATCGGAAATCCCAACTGGGCCGTCACCCCGAAGACCAGGCACCCCGCTCCGAGCGGAGCCAGTCGCATCGCGAAGTCGATGACCGTCATCGCGACGGCGTTCAACCCTTCCAGCCAGGCCACCAGGACGCCGCACTTGTCCGGCTGGACGGTGATCGCGATCCCCAGCACCAGCGAGAAGACCATCACGGCCAGCATGCCGTTCCCCTTGGAACTGCCATCCAAGGCGCCGACCATTTCCTGAATGGGGTTTTCCGGCAAGAGGTCGATCAGCGTGTCGCGGATCGACTTCGCCTTGGCGGCCTGCGCCACTTTTCCTTCGGTCGCCGACTTTTCCTGCGAGATGATCCGGTCCCGCAGTTCCGCCGGCAGCGCGTCGCCAGGCCGGATCGAATTGACCAGCACCAGTCCCAATAGCACCGCCGTTCCCGAAAGAACGGCCGTATAGAGCAGCGTTCTGAGGCCCATCCGCCCGAGCTTGCGGACATCGCCGATTTCGACAACGGCCAGCGACAAGGCCGAAAAGACCAGCGGCAGCACCACCATGAACATCAGCCGCAGGAAAATCTTTCCGACCGGCTCGACCCAGTAGACGAGTGTCTCCACCCAGTCGCCGAGGCCATTCTGGTTTTCATCGATCCCATAACGGCTGCCGACCAGGTTCGCGATCAGACCGGCCACGACGCCAATCACCAGCCCGATGAGAATCTTGGTATGCAGCGGCACCTTCCGCGGCGTCGAGTCGCGATGCTCGGGGAGCACCTTGTCGGGAATGGGCGTCGACGCTAGATCGCGATGGGAATCATCCGGCGGGGAAGTGTTCGGTTCCAACTCGGCACTCCTCGTGCGGGGCGGCAAAAAACCCATGCGGCGAGTCGAACTCTGAACGATTCCCGCTGTCGATGCAACCTCCCTCCATGACTTGGCGAGTGGCATTTCCTAATTGCCGAGCGCCAAATGCAAAACCCGATACTGGTTTCGACCCAGTGGTCCCAGCAGGCTCAGTGCCGCTTTCGCCAGTCTCCAGCGTGCCGGTAGCGGAGGTAGTCCCAATGCCTCGGGAGGCGCGAGCGGATCGATGACTTGGTCGATCGTCAGGCTTGGATGATCGTGGACCGCTCGGAGAAGTTCCGGGAGTGACCACGGAATGCGGGCAGCGAAACGGCCGATTTGCGGATGCCACCGCTGGGTGGCGACAAACACGCGACCGGCAGCGTCGGTTACAAAGCCCGCCCCTGGCAGCCGCGCTGCGATGTTCGCCAGCAGTTGGAGATTGTCCGCCAGCGGAAAGTAGATGGTTGATCCTTCCGCGACAACCAGGCAAGCCGACGGTTTTGACGCGGCGACGGCATCGATCCACTCGGTGTTGAAGGCCGATCCACTCAGAAAATGGCGTCGCGGCGTCTCCTGAAAGAACCGGCGTCGCACATCCATGACGGCGGGAACATCAAGTTCCCACCAGGTGGCGCGGCCGTTGTCGGTCCGTTCAAACCTTGCATCAAGTCCGCAGCCCAGTTCAACGATCGTTCCCTCGGGATGCCGAGATAGAAAGTCGCGGACCAGGGCGTCGAACACGCGCTCGCAGACAGATTCCCGAAAGTCCAAACGATCGCTCTAGGCCCGCCCAGTCGGCATCGATGGCCTCCACCAGCTTGTTCGCGACGGGATCTGCCAGGAGCGGCGCGGAGGACCGGGCGTCAACCGCCCGCGCCGCGAGCGTCATGCAAAGCGTTTCTTCAACGGCACCGGCTGGTGGGAAAATGGCATCCTGATGACTCATCGTGTCAGAATGGCCGACCCCGCGCTTCCACGCCAGCATCAACGATCGACCGATCGACGTCGCCCCGCGCGAACGGTGAGCGGCCACGTGATGAGCTTCGTGCCAGCTCGATCGCCCCATGCGTGGCTCAGCCGGTCCGCGAAGTCCTCAAACTTTGACGGCCCCTCGGACTTCCGCAATGCCTTGCACGCCGACCAGGTGGTGATGTAGCCGACGAGGGCGTCGAAGTTCCAGTTCGCCTCCATTCGCATCACCCGGACGGCAAGTTCGTCAAACGGGAAGGGAAGCGTCCGGTAGCCCGTTTCGACGAGTTGTCGCTCCGGCGGCCAGAAAGGGGCAAGGGTGTTGCCGTAGAAGTTCTCGACGATCGAGTTACAAGTCTCGTCGTCCACGACAAGCCGTCCATAAGTGACGAGAGCCAACACCCCGGTTGGTTTCAGCAGGCGCTGTACTTCGACATAGAAGGGTTCCAGGTCGAACCAGTGAACCGCCTGCGCGACCGTGACCAGATCAACCGAGTGGCTCGGTAAATGGCTCTCTTCGGCCGGCATGACCCGATAGGTCACATTCCGGAAGGGTTCCGCGCTGGCAATCTGTTCGGCGCTGGCGTCGGTTGCGACGACCTGGTCGAACATCCGCGCCAGCACAACCGACAATTGCCCGGAGCCGCATCCGCAATCGAGAGCAAGCTCTCGCACTGGACACAGCGCGGCCAATTCATTTCCCAGTCGCGCCGGATACCGCGGCCGAAAACTGGCATAGTCGGCCGAGTGCTGGGAGAAGTGGTCTTTGAATGTGGGCATGAATGGACTGTCTCGGTCAGCTCTCAATCGTCGACCGATCGAACATGATAGCCGTCTTCGAGAGACTTCATCGCGTCGCCCGACGACATTTTCAAGATGATTTCGAGCTCATGCACCAGTTCCAGCAGGTACCGATCGTCAAAACGAAGTCGTGGTGCCTGCGGTAACGTCAAGAACCAGAGATTCCCTTCCAAAAGCAAGCTGGCGATGGGGTAGCCGCCGTTACCACGTGCGAAAAGGGTCAAGCCCTGGCCTTCACGTACCGCGGGAATTCCACGGCTTTGCGCAAATTTAAGGATATCTTCCAGTTGATACCAAGGTGGGAAGTGCGCCTCGAGGAGGTCGATGTCCGCAGCGATCACCTTCCAATGAGCGTCCTCCGAAACCTCCCCGTTAAGAAACAGGTCGTTCTCGACCTCACTAAGTTGTTGCGCCAGTTTCGCCAAGACATCATCGGGGGCGAAATCAACGACACGTCGTCCGCCATCGCGATTGGTGCAATAGGTCTGGAAGAGACCAAATTGAAGCACAATACCGCCGGCCGCTCTCCGCTCGCGCTTAATCACGACGTTGCCACGATCTTGGACGACGTAGAATCCCAATTCCCGCGCTCTTTCGACCAACCATTCAAGTTGGGCAATCCGTTGCTCTGCGGAGTTGTGCATGTAAGCAACTCTAGCGACAAGGAAGCCGAAGTCCATTGGAGGTCGGTCATCGTGTCAATTCAGGCGCTCGTTATGCAAATGACCAGCTAATTGCCTTGTCGGCTCAGTGACTACTGATATTTCCGAATCGTCGCCGCGACCCCTTCGGGATCCGGAATTCCGCGGACATCAATTTCCAGATCGTCCTGCCCCGAACTGGAGACTGCGACTCGGCCGACGTTAAACAGCCGCTGGAGAAAATTCTGATCGACCTGAATATTGCGAACATCATCGTGCTGAACCTCGTTGGTCCGCCGAGAGATAATTCCCTCCCGATAAATGGTTCGCTTATTGGTTACCGTCAATGAACGAAACATCGTCTGAATCCACCATCCCAACAGTCCCACCAGACCGGCGACCGCCGCAAAGGCTCCGAAGAACGCCACGATTGGCATGAGTGCCGCCGACGCGGCCCAGCCAACAAGGCCCCCGCCGACAATCAGCACGAGGTAGGCCAGATACTGAAGTGGAGCGTTGCGGAACATCGCGGGATGCCGCACGAGCACATCCTTCTCCACGTCCGCCGCGCCGTGTGCTTGAAGCACTTCGCCCCGAAGGACATCCGCTTCCCTCTGCCGCACCAGCCGACCACGGGGAGCGGTGGCCTCAAACGGCTGACCACAGTCGGTATTCGGGCAATCGATGATTTCATCCAGTTGAGCCTCGTCGACTTCGACTTTGGATCCGCAGTGCGGGCATTCGTAGACGAGGTGATCACCGACGGTGTGGATTGTGGACATGGAGAATTCTCCTTGCTGAGAGACGCGAGTTCCGGCTTCCCGCCGCCGCCGCGGCATCTTTGGGAACAAATGGCGCCAAGTTCCGCACGCGCCGTGCCAGCCCACGCCGCGATTTCGACTAGGGAGGGCTTAAAGCTTTTTACGGAAATAGTTTACGCGGGATGGGGTTCAGGGCGGTCGAACACGGATTGGAGTCCATGCAACCAGCTTGGTCCCTCAGCGCTCAAGGCCGCACAGAGAGCCGCGTCCCGAGTCGGGAGGGTAGCCCCGCGAAAAAGGCCATCGCGCGGCTACGCCTGACGGCGCTCGAACACGAATGGGTGGTCCGATTGCGGGTCGGCAACGCGCAGCGAAATCTTGCCGTCGAGGACGTCTTCGAGCAGGTTCCCGCACACTTCGGCGCGCCAACCCTGGGTCAGCCGGGGCTGTTCCCCCGTGTGATCGTTATAAACGTGCCATCGGACGAGGTGCCGGAGATCGGCCGATTTGCCGATGAGGCCCATCGCCACGTTCATCTCGGCACAGCGGTTGGCCAAGGCCAGACCCAGCAGTTGGCCGACAACCTGCTCGTCGTGTGACTTGTCGTCGTCCGGGTTCGGCGGAAGCGTGGGCAACTCCTCGTTGGTCAGTCGCAGAGACGCCACGACGGCTTCGAGGAGGTCATCCGCGACGCGGCGGAAATCGGTCCGGTTCAAGTCGCGCGTCGAGAGCAATTCCGTCTGGTTCCGGGGCTTGCGGCGGGCGATTTCGATGATGAGGTCGTCTCGCAAAACGCGGCGGACCGGTTTATTGCGGGCGGCGGCTTCGGCGTCGCGCCACCAGTAGACGGCGCGGGCCACGGCCAGTTCGCGCGGCGGCAGGCGAGTCAGGCCGGAGAGACGCATCCAGGCATCGGGGCCGCGTTCGGCTTCGACGTCGGTGATAAGGCGTTCACATTCCCCGACCACCCAGGGGACTCGTCCCCGCTTTTCCAGCCAGTTGGTTTGCAGCCGATAGATTTCCAGCAGGTGATCGACATCGTCGATGGCATAGTCAATCTGGGCCTGCGTGAGGGGGCGCTTGCGCCAGTCGGCCCGCGTTTCGCGGCCATGAGCCGTTTTGCCAACGACCCGCTTGACCAGCGCTTCGTAGCCCAGTGGAAAACTGCGGCCGCGAAAACCCTCCGCGATCTGCACGTCCCATAAAAGTCGGGGTCGCCGACCCGCGTTTGTCAGACAGAACTTAATCTCTTCACGGCTGCCATGCACGACGATCCGCGTGGTGTCGTCGGTCATCAACTCCCACCAGGCCGACAGATCGCCCACTTCCAGCGGATCAACCGCCACGCAGCGGTTGGGAGTCGCGAACTGCAACAGACACAGGTCGGGGCGGTAGGTGAACTCCGAGAGGAATTCGGTATCGAAGCCGACAATGCCTGCGGCACGAATTTCTTCGCAGAGGTCATCGAAGTCGGATTGGCGTGTAATCAGGACGGACACGGCGGTTTTCAGGTGATCGCGGAGGGGGTGGAAACACGGATGCGGAAGTCTTGTGCGGTATGCTGGCATCCCGTCACCATGTCCGCAACCCCTTTCGCTGGTTGAACTCCCGGAAACAGCCCAATGACCCGCGATTTTCCCTCTCTGGCCCGTCAACGCCTGGCCGCACCTGGCCTGATCCGCTGTCTGGCCCCCTACGATGTCTTCTCGGCCCGGATTCTGGCACAGGCCGGGATCGAATGGATGTTTCTCGGCGGCTTTGGGGCGTCTGCCAGCCATCTGGGGGTGCCGGACATTGGCCTCTTGACCCTGTCCGAAATGGTCGATCTGGCCCGGCG
The DNA here is from genome assembly GCA_019636285.1 of Planctomycetaceae bacterium. Lineage (GTDB taxonomy): Bacteria > Planctomycetota > Planctomycetia > Planctomycetales > Planctomycetaceae > JAHBXV01. The sequence continues at coordinate 46,948 of JAHBXV010000014.1, read as the reverse complement.
GATCGTCGCGGCGGTCGATGTCCCCGTCGTCGTCGATGCCGACACCGGCCATGGCGGCTGGCAGAACGTCGTCCGGACGGTTCGCGACATCGAAGCGACAGGGGCAGCCGGCTTGCTGCTGGAAGATCAAACCTTTCCCAAACGCTGCGGCCACTTTGCCGGGAAAGGAGTCGTGCCCCGCGAGGTGATGGCCGATCGCCTGAAAGCCGCTCTCGATGCCCGCCGAAATGCCGATTTTCTGATTTTCGGCCGGACCGATGCCCGCGCGACGCTGGGGCTGGAGGAGGCGATCGAGCGGGGCCGCGAAATGGCTGAGCTGGGGGCCGACGTCATTTTCGTCGAGGCCCCGCAATCGGTCGAGGAACTGGCCGCGGTCGCCCGCGGTATCCCCGCTCCTCAACTGGCCAACATGCTCGTCGGCGGCAAAACGCCGATTCTGTCAGCCAAGCAATTGGAGGACCTGGGGTTCCGCCTTTGTGTCTCCCCGATTGAGACGCTGGCCGTTGCGGGTTGGTCGCTGCGGCAACTCGCGCGGGCGATGGTCGAAGACGGGCGTGTCGATGGTTTGGCCGAACAGATGCTGACATTCGACGAGATCAAGCAATCGCTGGGTCTGGCGGAGTGGCTGGGGCCGGAGCGAGGGTGAGAACGTCACTCCCCCACGAAGGTTCCATCGGGGGCCATGATGAAGTCATCAATTGGGTACGAGGTTGTTGGGATGTAGTCGCCCGAATTCGGTCTGAAGGTCGTGATATCCGCACACACGCGGACCGTCTGACTCTTCCGGTCATCCCAGAATACGTTGACCTCGATCTGCCATTCGGTTCCGTCGTCCCAGGTTCCTTCGACATGGCTGAGGCAATCGTGCTCTCGCGAGGTGCGTGAGAGCTCCTTGACCAAGGTCTCGTAAGGCCAGGTGCGAAAAGTTGCCACGTGCGACGCGAGCAGTTGTTGTTTTTCCGTGAGCGTCATCACGAGCCTCTGCGAACGGGAGTCACGGTCGACGAGGTTTCGAATTAACAGTCGTCGTGATCACCTTCAGCAGCGACTGTTTCCCCGGTGCGTCATGACCGAGTTCCCAAACCATGATGCCCGCCAGACCTCCATCTCGTGCCATGCGACACTTGCGGCGGACGAGGTCGGGACCGTTGAAGAAGATATTGTCCACCTCGTTCACGGTATTGGGCGGGTGGTATTTGGCAACGATTTCCTGATACGTCATCACGCGATCCGACTTCGTGACGTCACGGCCATAGAACGGAAGCCCCAACGTGATCTGGCTCAGCGGAACGCCCTTGTTGATCATCGTAGTTACATCCTTTTTCGCCTGTTCTTCGGTCGAATGCTGTCCGCGGTGGTCGTAGGACATGACATTGACCCAGTCCACGGCTTCGAACCCCTTCTTGGGAATTCCCTGCCACGCGGCCATCGTCACCGACAGCGCCAGTCCGTGCGGTCGGAACGCCTCCCGCAATGCGATGAGCAACTCGGCGTAGTGCTCCTGCTCTGCGGCGTCTTCGGGATGCTCCCAGTCGAGGTCGAGGCCGTCCAGCCTTCGTTCCAGGCAGACACGCACTGCTTCCGTAGCAAATCGGTTCCGCAGTTCCGGACTTGCTGCCATCGCAGGAAAATTTGCCGAGCGACCTCCGCCACCCACGCAGAGAAAAAGCCTGACGCCTTGACGCGTCTTGAACTCGCAAAGCGCACTCCAGGGCGTCCGCTCGAGCCGCTTCATGTCGAGGCCGCCATCAACGGCTGGCTCCGCCGAGAAGACAATCAGATCGGTCACGCCCAGCGCGGCCTCTGGCTTGAATTCCCGATATTCCGGAAGGTACGCGACCACGCGAAACGGTACGGGCAGGGCAGCCGGTTCGTCGTCGGCGACGATCGGACGAGACGTCACCGCAGCGAACACCAGACCCAATACGGCGAACCAGCGGAGTGACATGAATTCAACGCCTCTCTGAGTGACCGGAACGGACGGGAGTGTGGGAATTCTGCCGTTCTGAACGGGTCGCGGGCAATCGAAATGCCCTCAAAAATGCTTGGGTGGCATGCCCTGACGGCTTTGCGGAAGGGCGTGGGACTTTGGCCATTCGCCACGCCCTTCGACGACTTGGGGTGAGCCACCCCGATTGGTGGTTCACGTTCGTGGAGAGCGATGACTGGGGGGAATGATGAAGGACTCGATATCATCACGTCCCTTCCAGGGTTGTGTTGTCAGGGCATCGATCATGCGGCACGAATTTATTCCCGATCATTATCACATCACGCTCGGCCCTCACGAGCCGGTTCTGTCGGTCCGGTCGGGGGATACCATCGTCACGACGACCGTCGACGCGCGGGGCTATGACCATCGGCGGGAACGAATCACGCCGCGGGGGAATCCCCAGACCGGGCCGTTCTTCATCGAAGAGGCTGAACCGGGGGACACACTCGTCGTGCGGCTCGATCGCGTCGAACCGAATCGTGAAATCGGCTGGTCGCTCTCGGCTGTTGCGGCAAACGTGGTGGATCCCGAGTTTGTACCGTCGCTGCCAGCCAGCGAGGTCGTCGAATGGCGGATTGACCAAGAGAAAGGGACAGCCACGCTGTTAAGTTCCGCGTTCGGCTCGCGATCTCTTTCTCTGCCGCTCGAGCCGATGCTGGGCTGTTTCGGCGTGGCTCCCGCTCGAAGTCAGGCGATCTCGACGGCCACCTCGGGGCCTTATGGCGGCAACATGGACTACCGCGGCTTTGTCGCGGGGACGACGGTCTATTTTCCGGTGTTCGAGCCGGGAGCACTCCTCTTCGTGGGGGATGGCCACGCCGTGCAGGGCTGCGGCGAAATTTGTGGGACCGGCATAGAGATTTCGATGGACGTCGAGCTGACGGTGTCCGTCCTCAAGGGCAAAACAATCGGCTGGCCGCGTGGCGAAAACGACCGCGAGATTTTCACAGTCGGTTGTGCCCGGCCGCTCGACCAATGCGTGCAGCATGCCACGACGGAGATGCTCAAGTGGTTGACCGCCGACTATGGGCTGGATGCCGTCGCCGCGAATCTGGTGCTGCAACAGGCGGTGCGTTACGACCTGGGGAACGTCTTCGACCCGGCGTACGCCATGGTCTGCAAGCTGCCCAAGTCTGTCCTGCAAGAAATCGCCGGTTGAATTACCCCGGCTCGCTGAGCTTCGGGGCTGACTCGAGAATCGCGATGAGCAGTAACACGCATCCGGTGATCGCGAAACTGGTGATCGCCCCGGCCCACGTTGGGACGGAATACAACAGCATTCCGCACAGGCCCGTCGTCAGCGTGCAGAGATAGACAATCAAGACTGCCTGCACGCGTGTGAAGCCGAGCGCCACGAGCCGATGCGAGAAATGTCGCTTATCGGGCTGAAACGGACTGCGCTTTTCCCGCAAGCGAATCAGGATGACAGAGGCGATGTCGTAGAGCGGGACCGCCAGCACGCACAACGGGGCCAAGAGCGTGTGTCGCCCGGCGTCGGCCGGTGTGTAGAAGGTTCCCAACAGGGTCATGCTGGCAATCGTGCAGCCAATGAAATAGCTGCCCGCGTCGCCCATGAAGATGCGGGCCGGCGACCAGTTGTGGCACAGGAAGCCAATCAGCGCTCCGGCGAGTACGAGGAAAAATCCCCCCACCAGCCAGCGGGGGTCGCCCGGTCGGCCGAGCATCATCGCGGCGAAGACCATGCAAACGATGATCGCGATGCCGCTCGACAGCCCGTCCATGTTGTCGAGGAAGTTGAAGGAGTTGATGAGCACGACGTACCAGAGCACGCTCATCGCCGCACCCAGCCACGCATCGCTGACAAAGACGGTTGCCCGAACTCCGCACCAGACCAGAAGAATCGCGATCGCGAACTGCATCAGAATTCGTGGTTGCCAGGGCAGGGGCTTGCGGTCGTCGACCAGGCCCATGGCGGCCAGGAGCGTCGCACCTCCCAGAACCGTCCAGAGTTGCGTCGATCGTCCCAGTGTTCCGGCGAATGAAAGATTGCCCATTTCAGGCAGTCGTGCGGCGACTTGCTCCGGAAACTGCCAGATTGCCACCTGAGCAGCCAGAATGGGGATCAGCACCCCCAGCACGATTCCAACACCCCCTCCCAGCGGCGTCGGGATCGAGTGAACCTTACGGGCGGCAGGGCGGTCAATCAGGCCGAAGACCGGCGAAATCCGCCGCATGGCGGCCGTTGCCAGAAATGAGACCCAAAACGCTGGGAGAATGCAGGCAAGGAAGAACAACAGCATTCAAAAGATCCGACCCGGAGAGAAGAGTTTTCAATTTCCCGATTTCCCTCCCACCAAAATCGGCGGACTGTCGTAATGACAGTACGGGTCATCGGGTTGCGGCAGATGACGTCTGCCGAAATGGCAGTCTTTGTGATTGCGTAACCGATGTCCCCGCCAAGAGTTGTGGGAGTGATTGCTTTGACGGCAGTGTCGCCCAAGTCTTGTCAATCTGACAGCGCCCTGAGAGGGCTCCCTGTCGAACTTTCAACGCCAAACCCAAGAAACGATAACTGTTTGCCGTGATTGGAACTAGTCCGCATGGATGTGGCACGTAAGATGCTCATGGAAAGGGCAGTCACGCAGGATGCCGAATCCAGAATCAGCGCTCTCGATGATGGAGGCGATCATGAATATGACTCCTGACACCCCCACCGATGCCCATAAGATTGTTCGACGGCTGGCCGCCGCGGAAGGCTACCTCGAATTGAATCTTCCGGACTATGCGCTGGGAGAGATGGCAAAAATCAACGACGCGGGTGCCTTTGAAGGCATTCTGCACCTTTTGCGCGGCGAAGCTCTGCAAGCACAGGCCCGTTTCGACGAGGCCATTCCCGCGCTGAACCGGGCGGCGGAGCTTTTTCCCGCTCCGTTTAATCATCGAGCGCTCCTGGGCTTGAGTCACTGCTATCGCGAACAGGGCGAAGTCGACCTGGCTGATCTGGCCGAAGCGCGGGCAACGCCCCCTGACCTTCCGCCGGGCGCCAAGCTACAACTCGTGATCGTTCCGATCTTTCAGGTCGCGACGAAGGCAAACCGCCGCACGAATGTTGAAGTCGAGCAGGCCGAGGACGACGAATAACGTCCCGTTGGTCGAAAGTTCCCGAATTCTTCGTGATCGAGCAGCCGCGAATCCGGCTGCTCGATTTTCTTTTTCGTAAGCCGCCATGTTCCGGTGAGCTGAGATTCTCAGCGCCTGTTTCGTCTCCTGACGGGCCACGCTACAATATGGGATGCATCGCGGGAGCTCCATTGATTGAGCTTCACAGCGTTTGCTGTAACTGTTTTCTGGCGAATGAGATAAGTGATGAGCGATCGCCGCAGTCTGTTCGAGAAGGTTTGGGATCTGCACTCGGTCCGGCAGTTGCCGTCTGGACAGACGCAACTCTTCATCGGCCTGCACCTGATTCACGAAGTGACCAGCCCCCAGGCTTTCGCGATTCTCCGCGATCGAGGGCTCAAGGTTTCGTATCCCGAGCGGACCGTCGCGACGGTCGACCACATCGTTCCCACGGACGTTCAATTGCGGCCCTTCGCTGATGGGCTTGCCGAAGAGATGATGTCCGCCATCGAACGGAACTGCCGTGACTTCGGTGTTCGACTGTTCGACCTGAAGGATGAACGCCAGGGAGTCGTTCACATTGTCGGTCCCGAGCAGGGACTGACCCAGCCAGGAATGACCATCGCCTGCGGCGACAGCCACACCAGCACGCATGGTGCGTTTGGCGCCATCGCGTTTGGAATCGGCACCAGCCAGGTGGCCGACGTCCTCGCGACGCAGACGCTGGCCATGAGCCGCCCGAAGGTCCGCCGTATCGAAGTGAACGGGCAGCTGCGTGCTGGAGTCTTTGCCAAGGACGTCATCCTGCACATCATCCGCAAACTGGGTGTGCAAGGGGGCGTCGGTTACGCGTATGAATACGCGGGCGAAGTCTTCGATCGCATGTCGATGGAAGAGCGGATGACCGTCTGCAACATGAGCATCGAAGGGGGGGCTCGTTGCGGATACATCAACCCGGATCAGACGACGGTCGACTACCTCAAGGGGCGGCCATTCGCTCCGCAAGGCGCTGAATTCGACAAGGCCGCCGCGTGGTGGCTGAGCTTGGCCTCGTCTCCCGATGCCACGTTCGACGACCGCGTTTCCTACGACGCCGCCGACATCGAGCCAACTGTCACCTGGGGCATCAACCCCGCGCAGTCGGTGGGCGTGAGCGAACATTTGCCTCATGTCGCCGACTTCCCGAACGACGAACAGAAGGGGATCGGCGAAGCGTTCCAGTACATGGGACTCGAGGAAGGTGCCGAACTGAAGGGCCTGAAAATCAACGTGGCCTTCATCGGCTCCTGCACCAACGGGCGGATCAGCGACCTGCGCGAGGCGGCGGCGATCGTGCGGGGTCGTAAGGTGGCGCCGGGCATCAAGGCCCTGGTCGTTCCCGGTTCGCAACTGGTCCGCAAGCAGGCCATGGCGGAAGGGCTGGACAAAGTCTTCGAAGAGGCCGGTTTCGAATGGCGCGGCGCGGGGTGCAGCATGTGCCTGGCGATGAACCCGGACAAGCTGAAAGGCCGCGAAATCTGCGCGTCGTCGAGCAACCGGAACTTCAAGGGACGGCAGGGGAGCCCGACCGGGCGGACGCTCCTGATGAGCCCGGCGATGGTCGCGGCTGCCGCCCTTAAGGGCGAAGTGGCCGACGTCCGCGAGTTGCTGTAGCCATCGCGACGAGGGAGATCCCATGACGACCACATCGACGCCTCCAGCGCACGATTGGAAAGCCGACGTGGAACTGCTGTTCGAGCAGCTCCAGCACATCGACGGCAAGGCGGAGATCGTCGACGGGAGGATTGTGCTCATGTCGCCGACCGGAGTATGGCCGAGTCTTGTGTCGCTTCGAATTGCCTCAGCATTAATGCGATATGAGCGTCAAAGTCGTCACGGCGTCGCCGTTGGCGACAATGCGATTTTTAGAGTCAATCTTCCGCATCGCGAGTCATTCAGCCCGGATGCTGCTTACTTTGTTGGCCAGTTAGCGAAGATGGGGCCGTTCGAAGGCGCTCCCGTCTTCGCGGTCGAAGTCCGCAGCGCGGGAGACTATGGTCCGCGAGCCGAGCGGTTGCAGGCCGATAAGCGGAATGACTATTTCGCGTGCGGCACGCAGGTCGTGTGGGATGTGAATCTCCTTTCTCGCGAGGTGATTCGCTGCTACCGCGCGAGTGAGCCGGAAACGCCGCTGGTCTTTGGTCCGGACGACATCGCCCACGCGGAACCGGCGGTTCCGGGGTGGACTGTCCCAGTCCGTGAACTGTTGCCGGAAGACTGGGCGCTGCCCGAAAAGAGTTAGACCGTTTGAATTTCCGCGACCGCAGGTTGTCGCATCCGATTGCTAGAACATCACGTTTCGTCACAGATTAAGGCGGCTCGCGAAATGCCCCAGCAAATTCGTTCGATCACCGGTACCGGCGTGCCGCTGCTGTTGGATGACATCGATACCGATCGGATCATTCCGGCCCGGTTTTTGCGCTGTGTCACGTTTGACGGGCTCGGGGAGCACTCGTTCGAAGACGATCGCCAGCAGGATCCTGGGCACCCGTTTAACAAGCCCGAGTTTCGGGAAGGGTCTGTCCTGGTCGCCGGCCGCAACTTTGGTTGCGGGTCGTCGCGCGAGCACGCGCCTCAGGCACTGATGCGCTGGGGGATCAAGGCAATTGTCGCCGAGTCGTTCGCCGAGATCTTCTTCGGCAACTGCGGAGCGCTGGGGATTCCCTGCGTCCGTGCCTCGCGGGCCGACCTGGAAAAGCTGGCATCTGCCGTGGCGGCCGATCCGACGCTGCCCGTCACGGTCGATCTGGACGTCCTCCAGGTCATCGCTGGTCCCCTCACGTGTTCGATTGAAATGCCGGATGGCCCCCGGAAATCGCTCATGACCGGGAATTGGGATTTCCTGGGCCAATTGCTGGAAGGTGCCGACGCCGTGAAGACGACGACCGGGAAACTGCCCTACATGTCTGGTTTCAAGGCGTGATTGGGGCGAGAATTGCGGGTTCCCAGCCGCCATCGAAAGCCAGCCCCGTGAGCGATCAGCCGAGTCGTCGCGATTTTCTGTCCGGTCGCGCGGCGCGGGATGTTCTGGCCAATGTCGGCGACCGACTCGCCGATGAGTTGGTCGCCGTGACTCCGCCCGGCCGCGGAGCGACGTTGATGCTGCGCACGACCGCGATGGCATGCGACTTTGACGTCATTCTCAATCCCGACGGCCCCGATCACCAGATTCAGGCCGCTTCCGAAGCGCTCGACCGGGTCCATCAGATCGAGTCGCGGTTGACGGTCTATCGCGAAAACAGTGATGTTTCGCGGCTGAACGCCGCCGCCGGGACTGGGCCGCAAATCGTCGATGCGGAACTCTTCTCGCTGCTCGCGCGGTGCCGCGACCTCCATCGCCAGACGGGTGGCGCGTTTGACCCGGCGGCGGGGGCACTGGCCGCGTTGTGGAAAACCTGCCGTCGGGAGAGGCGAATTCCCACCGATGACGAATTACTGCAATCGCGGGATCGATCGGGCTTCGCGCACGTCCGGCTCGACGATGTGGATCAGACAGTCGACCTGCTGACGGATGGAATTCGGCTCGACTTCGGGGCGATCGGCAAGGGATACGCCGTCGACGAAGCGGCCCGTCATCTGGTCGAGCAGGGGGTGTCCGATTTTCTGGTTCATGGCGGGAAAAGCAGCGTGGCCGCGCGGGGGAGCCATGCGGGCCACGACGGCTGGCCCGTGGGGCTTCAGAACCCGCTGCTGCCCGATCGACCGTTTGGCACGATTCTGCTGAAAAATGCGGCTCTCGGGACCAGCGGCGTGGCCGTCCAAGGGTTTCGAGTGGGGGGCAAGCGGTATGGTCACATTGTCGATCCGCGGACCGGATGGCCAGCCGAGGAACTCCTCTCCGCCAGCGTGATCGCTCCGGATGCGGCCTTGGCAGACGCGCTTTCGACGGCTTTTTTCGTACTCGGGGTCGAAAACGCCCTGGCCTGCTGCGATAATTTTCCAAATGTCGCCGTCGTTCTGTTTCCCTACCCTCTGGCGGGTAATCGGTTAGAGCCGATCGTCCGTGGACTGTCGGAAGACAGGCTGATCCTGGCGACAGCCTGAGTAATCCGCTGATTGACCGCGTGGTAGAGGGAGGGGGCGAGTGCCCGGCGACGATCGAAAAATTGGTGTGATGGCCTGCGTGCTGCTGGTCATGCTGCGGCTGTCGATTGGCTGGCATCTCCTCTATGAGGGTGTCTGGAAAATCCAGACACAGAAGACTGCCAGCCCATGGAGTTCCGAGGGCTATCTCAAGAACGCCACCGGACCCCTGCGGCCGGTTTTCCGGGAATTGACGGGCGATCCCGATGATCTGTCGTGGCTTGACTACGACAGGATGTCGGCGCGGTGGAACGACTGGTCGCGACGCTTTGTCGCGCATTACGCGCCCGGGCAAGACAGCGAAAAACTGCGAGCGACGCTCACGCGGCTCATCGAGGGGCCCGGCGCGTTCAGCGCGCCGCTGGAGAGCTTGCCGGAAGGTGTCGACCCGGCGCACTTCCCGAAGGCCGTGCGGTTCGATCCCGAACGCAAGCTGCTGATCTGCGACGCAAAGTTGCATCTGCTCCCTTCGGAACGAGACTCCCTGCTGGCCATGGCTCCCCTGCCGGAAGGTGATGAGGCTCCGCCTGCCGCTGTTATCTCGTACCGCAACGCGGTGGAGCGGCTGTTCAACGCCGCATCGTCGCTGTCGTATCGTGAACGGCTGGCGGTCTTGCTGAAGGCCGACCCCGAACGGGCCGGGCTGCTGGTCAAGGAGAAGGACGGCAGTGAAATCGAAAAGCGGATCGGGGACATCGAACTCTATAAGCAGCAGGCGACGGACTACGAGCGCCGCCTCGGACAGGCCAAGGTTGCCTACCAGTTCGAACATCTTGATCGCGTGGGGAGGGAACTCAGCGAGTTGCGGAAGCGGTTGCTCGGGCCGGTCAAGGGCCTGGATCTGGAACTGCGGGTGGAAGCCGAGAAACTGCTCAACGAGTCTCAATTGTCGCGGGGCGCGCTACCGCCACCCATGACTCCGCAACGCTCGATCGACCTGCGGACAATGTACTCGCTGGCGATCATCGGTCTTTTGCTGATTGCCGGTTTGTGCACGCGTGTGGCCGCGTTGGCTGGCGCGGGGCTGCTGACGCTGTTCTATCTGGCCGCTCCGCCGTGGCCGGGGGTTCCCGAAGTGCCGGGGCCGGAACATAATTTAATTGTCAATAAGGTCTACCTCGAAGCCCTCACCCTGCTGGCATTCGCATTTCTGCCGTCCGGGCGTTGGTTCGGGATCGATGCGTTGCTGGCAGCGCTGTTTCGGCGCCGTTCCGCATAAGGCCCGTTGAGAACTGTTTCTTTGAAACTGTCTGGGTGGAGCCGGATTTCCTGCCACTCCGGGGAATTCTTGTCCGGCAGCCAGACTCGATTGCACGTAGAACACCTGAACCTGATTTTTGCAGCCAATAGCCGGATGACCATCCGGCAAGATCCGTCTGGGAGAGCATCCATGCAACTGACCCCCGAACAACAGCGAATCGGCAAGGACAATTTCAACGAGGCGGTCTCCGTCACGCGGCGTGCCTTTCTGGTTGGCGCTGCCGCCGCCGTTCCCACCCTGGGAGCCGCGTACTTCGGCTACCAGAAGCTCAATGGCAGCCCGGTCAAGGTCGGGTTCATCGGCACCGGCGACGAAGGAAGCGTGCTCCTCAACGAGCATCCGCCCGAATATATGGACATCATCGGCGTCGCCGACATTCGGCCGACGAACCGGCTGCGCTCGCTGCATGGCGACGGCAACGACATTCGTCGCGGGCTCATTCGCAAGCTCGGCCACGACAAGGCGATGAGCATCAAGCTCTACGACGATCACCGCCAGCTGCTCGAAGATCCAGAGATTGAAGCCGTTGTCATCGCCGTGCCGCTCAACCAGCATGCCCGCATCGCGATCGACGCCCTGAAAGCAGGCAAACACGTTCTCACCGAAAAGCTGATGGCTCAAACGGTGGCGCAGTGCAAAGAGATGATCCAGGTGGCCCGGCAGGAGAAGAAGCTGCTCGCGGTCGGTCACCAGCGGCACTACAACGTCCTGTACGACAACGCCGAAGACATGATTCGCAAGGGCGTTCTGGGCGACATCAAGTTCATTCGCGCCCAGTGGCACCGGAACAACAGCTTCCCCGGTCGCGACAGTTGGCGCAAGGGGATTCCGAAGCAGGATCAGGAAGCCATCGCCGCCCGCGCGAAGGAAGCCGGAAAGTCGGTCGATGAATTCCTCGCCAGCGAATTCGGCTATTCGTCGATGCACCGCCTCATCAACTGGCGGCTGTACTACGAAACCGGCGGCGGTCTGATGGCCGAACTTGGCAGCCACCAGTTGGATGCCGCCAGCATCTTCCTGGGCCGCGTCAAGCCGATCGCCGTGCAGGGTTTTGGCGGGAAGAACTTCTACGGCGTGAAGGGGATCGGCTCGCCCGATCAGCAGACCGACGATCGCGACATCGACGACCAGGTCTTTGTCACGTTCGAGTTCCCGGGCCCGCACTACGAAGAAGACAAGAACGACGTCTGCGTGGTGACCTATTCGTCGATCAGCACCAACCGTCAGGAGCCGTACGGCGAGACCGTCTTCGGCAGCCGCGGCACGCTGGTGATGAAGCAGGAACTGGAAGCCATGCTGTACAAGGAAGCCAGCCCGTTCACGGGAAGCGGTGGTCCCGACCAGCGGCTGTATGTGCTCTACGGCAACGATGGCCAGCCGGTTCTCAATGCCAGCGACAGCACGGGCCCGTCACGGGCTTCGTCCGTCGCCGACCTGGGACCGGTCAGCCGCGGTTACACCGAGGAGATGGAGCACTTTGCCTACTGCGTGCAGAACAAGATTTACGAACCGCGTGAAAACGGCGGCTTGCGGTGCCCCGGCGAGCAGGGGATGAAAGACGCCATCATGGCTTTGTCTTCGAATCTGGCGATGAAGCACAAGAAGCGAATCGTCTTCAAAGACGAATGGTTCGACGCCGACCGCCCTGAGACGCCGGAAACCGATCCGGAAGTTGTTGGCTAGTTCGGCTTGAACCGATGATGATTACGAAATGACGACGAGGCCCCGGGGCAATTCGGCCCTGGGGCCTCGTTTTTTTCGAGTTAGAGTTCTCATCATTCGGTGTGCAGCCCAGCACCGCAGCCGATACAGTGACTTGGCAAAACTGCCAAGCCGACACGCCAGGGCGGCGTGTTGTAGAAACATTTGTTGAGAAGACCCCTCCGTGTCATCCCGCCGACCGCTGCTCATCATTTTCCTGGCTGTCTTCATCGACCTGCTGGGCTTCGCGATTGTTCTTCCCCTGTTGCCGCGCTACGGGAAGCACTTCCTGGCGCCCGATCAGGAATGGGTGCTCGGGCCGTTGATGGCCTCGTTCTCGGCGATGCAATTTCTGTTCGCTCCGCTCTGGGGACGACTGTCCGACCGGATCGGCCGCCGGCCGGTGCTTCTGGTGGGGTTGGCCGGCTCGGTCGTGTTTTACTGGCTGTTCGGCTGGATCACCGCGCGGGGGAACACGGGAGACCTGTACGGCCTGAGTCCGATCACGTGGCTGTTCATCTCGCGGATCGGAGCGGGCATCGCCGGTGCCACGATCACGACAGCCCAGGCGTATATCGCCGATTCCACCGACATCAGGAATCGCGGCAAGGGAATGGCCCTGATTGGGGCGGCCTTCGGGGCGGGGTTCACGTTTGGCCCACTCTTGGGTGCGGCGTTTGTCACGAAGGAACTCGACGCCCCTCCCAGCCCCTGGCCGGGTTACGTGGCGTCACTGTTGTCGCTGGCGGCCCTCCTGCTGGCGATCACGTACCTGCCGGAATCGTTGAAGTCCAGAACGCAGGTGCGCCCGCGGCAAAGCTGGTTCGGCGTCAGCCGCCTGGCCCATGCGCTCCGCCAGCCGTTTATTGCCGTGACCTTGGTGGGCATTTTCCTCAGCACGCTGGCCTTCGCCCAGTTTGAAACAACGCTGGCGGTGGTCACGGGCGACCTTGGCCTGGACGACAGCCAAAACCTGTACGTCTTCGCCTTCGTCGGGCTGGTTCTCACCCTTTCGCAGGGGATACTGATTCGACCGCTCTTGCCGCGATTTGGCGAGTGGAAGATGGGAGTGGCAGGCTGTGCCCTGATGACCGTGGGGCTGCTGGCGATGGTCACGCTCGTTTCGGCCAAATCGGTCATTCTCCTGGCCCTCATGCTCCCCCTGGTCGTGGTGGGTTATTCGTCGACAACGCCGTCTCTGAATGCATTCCTGTCGCTGAACTCCGCGGAAGATGAGCAGGGGGGCTCTCTGGGGTTCGGGCAGAGCGCTTCCGCTCTGGCACGCATTCTCGGGCCGTTGTTGGCGTACGGGTTGCGAACGCACGATCGCGCGCTCCCCTATTGGGTGGGGGGCGGAGTCATGGCTGTCAGCCTCATTCTGATCGCGGGCGGCCTTCGTCGCGCTCGGTCGTCCCTGTCCCACGGCGGCGAGGGGCAGTGACGCGGAGATGAGAACATCGGCGGATGGCAGTTGACAGTCGTTGGCGAATCGAAAGCTCCTCTCGCCAATTCCAGGCGTTTCCGATTAACATCCGGAATGCGCCGGTCCAATCGAGATCCGGGGCCTGTCGGTTCGATCTGTCACGAGATTCGCGATGCACGTCTGTCCCGGATTGCCCTATCCTCTTGGCGCGACTTGGGATGGCTCGGGCGTGAACTTCGCGATCTTTTCCGAGAACGCGACGCGCGTCGAACTGTGCCTGTTCAACAGCCCCTCCGATAAAATTGAAGCGGTTCGCGTCGAACTTCCGGAACGGACGCATCAGGTCTGGCACGGCTACATTTCGGATATCTGGCCGGGGCAGTTATACGGCTATCGCATCAGCGGGCCGTACCACCCCGAAGCGGGGCATCGGTTCAACCCGAACAAACTGCTGCTTGACCCGTACGCAAAGTCGATCGGTCGCGGCCTCACCTGGAACGACGCCGTTTATGGTTACACGCTGAACGACTCGCGCATCGATCTTTCGTTTGACGAGCGCGACAGCGCGCCCTGGGCGCCGCTCGGCATGGTCGTCGACCCGGCTTACACCTGGGGCGACGATACGCCGCCCCGCACGCCCTGGCACAAGACCGTCATCTACGAAATGCACGTGCGCGGCTTTACCAAGGAGATGCCGGGAGTGCCTCCCGATCAGCGGGGGACGTTCGCGGGGGTCGCGAGTGACGCGGCGCTCGAATATCTCAAGCGGCTCGGTGTCACCGCGGTGGAACTGATGCCCGTTCACCACTTCGTGAGCGAGCGACCCCTCGTCATGCGGGGTCTGACCAACTACTGGGGTTACAACTCCCTCGCCTTCTTTGCCCCCGAGCCCTGGTATTCCAGCGGCAATCAACCCTCGCGCGTGGTCAAGGAGTTCAAGTGGATGGTGCGCCGCCTCCATCAGGCGGGTATCGAGGTCATTCTCGACGTGGTCTACAACCACACGGCGGAAGGGAACGAATCCGGGCCCACGCTCTGTTTTCGCGGAGTCGACAACGCCTCGTATTACCACCTGGTGCGCAAGAACCCGCGTTTCCACATGGATTTCACCGGCTGCGGGAACACGCTCAACGTCAGTCACCCGCGCGTGCTGCAACTCATCATGGACAGCCTGCGCTACTGGGTGACCGAGATGCATGTCGACGGGTTCCGCTTCGATCTCGCCAGCGCCCTGGCTCGCGAACTCTACGACGTCGATCGGCTCTCGGCATTTTTCGACATCATCCAGCAGGATCCGGTGCTTTCGCGAGTCAAGCTGATTGCCGAACCGTGGGATGTCGGCCCCGGCGGTTACCAGGTCGGCAACTTCCCCGTCTTGTGGACCGAATGGAACGGGAAATACCGTGACTGCGTCCGTCGGTTCTGGCGCGGCGACGGCGGCACCATGAATGAACTGGCCACGCGGTTGACCGGATCGAGCGATCTCTACGCGAACTCGGGTCGTCAGCCGCATGCCAGCATCAACTTCATCACCGCGCATGATGGCTTCACGCTCCGCGATCTCGTCAGTTACGCCGAGAAGCACAACGAAGCGAACGGCGAAGACAATCGTGACGGTACCGATGCCAACTGGAGCAGCAATCACGGCGTCGAAGGGCCGACGGACGATCCGGCGATCAACGAGCTTCGCGACCGGCAGGTCCGTAATCTGCTCGCCACGCTGATTCTGGCCCAAGGTGTTCCCATGATCGTCATGGGCGACGAATTCGGACACACGCAGGGTGGCAATAACAACGCCTACTGCCACGATTCCCAGCGCACGTGGATCGACTGGACGCCGACACCCGAGCGTTTACGGCTGCTGGAGTTCACCCGCCGTTTGATTCAAATTCGGCAGTCGCAGCCGGCGCTGCGGCGGCGAAAGTTTTTCCACGGGCGGCCGATTCGTGGACAGAACGTCAAAGACATTTACTGGCTCAACCCAAATGGCCGCGAAATGGACAACTCCGACTGGCTGGCGGGCCATTCCCAGGCGCTGGGTCTGTTCATGGCCGGGGAACTCGATGAACTGGATGAAGACGGCTACCCCGTGGTCGGCGACTGGCTCCTGTTGTTACTGAACGCGGGTGATGCCAAGGTCAATTTTGAATTCCCGCCACGGGCCCGCGAGCAGGTCCAGACACTGGAACTGCTGCTGACGACCGATGACCCCGGCTTGCAGGGAAAACTCGTCCGCACCAGCGAAAGTTATCCTTTGCCCGGGAAGTCGCTGGCCCTGTTCCGCTGGCGGCCCGACCGCGAATCTCACGCCTCGATGCCATCGGTCCCCATGCTTGCCTGAATGTGGGAACCGCCCGCGAGCCAGTGTAGGGCCAGTGCACGAGCGGCCAGAACCGCCAGGACCGGCGCGATCGGCGCCCGCATGCGGGCATCGGCCCAATAAAACAGGTGAATGCCCACGACAACGGCGACCCAGACGAGAATGGGCCACCACCGCGACCGTTGCGGATCGCGCATTAAAGTCGCCGCCCCGATCGCCGCAAGCGCGAACAGTGTTAACGACCACGCGACGACAGGCACGCGGACGATGATTGGTAAACCGGTTGCCTCGGGCCCACGCGGTCCCGGCGACCACAGGCTCTGCATTCTGTAAACGGCAGCCGCGACGAATCGCGACGGATGGGACGTGATCCAGCGGACGGCTTCGTCGCGGCACCAGCGGTCGACGGCAACTTCGCGGTGGAAATCGCCGCCCAGATCGTGTCGCTGCCGCTGCTCCAACTCGGCCTGCCAGGCGACCAGGCTTTCGCCGGGCCAGACATGGGGCGGGGCCTGAAGGACATCGCGATCGAACGTCGGATTATTTCCCAGGAGGAGCGTGTAGCCGCCGTGCGTGGTCGTGACGAGGAACCGATCCATCTGCCACAGATTTCGGAGGCCCCAGAGGGCCAGGATCGCTCCACTCACCGCGACGGCAGCGAGGGCAAATCGTCTTTGAGTCGAACCGGTTCCCCCGGCCCGGTCTGACGGAACGATGATCATCACCAGCCAGCAGATCATCCAGGGCAGGGCGGTCGGCCGACATAACCCCGCCAACCCGAAGAGTCCTCCAGCCAGCATTCCCCATCGTCCGGGACGCTTGCCCGAATGATTACCGCGAACCGTCATCCACAGCGTTCCCGTCATGATCGCCGTGAAGACGATCTCAGTCATCGCGTCTTTGCTCGACCAAACCAGGAGCGGGTCGAACGTGACGATGGCGGCCGCCAAAAGCGCCGGCAGTTCGTCGAGCGACAGGGCTCGGGCCAGGAGATACGTGCCGGCAATAATCGCGGCCGACGCGAGAAGGTTAAGAAGGGCGACAGCCATTCCAGCTGGAAGCAAGGTGGTCGTTGCGGCGAGCAGGACGGGATAGAGGGGCGGACGGTAGGCGGTCGGGATGTCGCTATCGGGACGAGCGTAGACTCCCTTGGCCTGGAAAGTCCGGGCGAGTGCCAGATAGGCATCGCGATCGGTCATCAGGCTCTCTGACTGAACGATCTGTACACCTGCTCGTGCCGCGATGCCGACGGCCATCAGCGTCACCACCAGCCAGGCAATCGTCACGCGACGGTCAGACATGGGAAAAGAACAACCGATTGCAAAGAGATGTGGGCATCCAGTCGGCCGACGGGAGTTGATCCTCTTCGATCTTCGGCCTCGAAAGCTTCAAATTCGAGAGACTTGCGACGATTTTACGGACGACTTCGCGGATTTGAGAACTTGAGATCGTCGTAAGCGGCCGCGGTTGGAACTTCATGGCGGCCCTACCTATAATTCGATGATTGTCACCACCAGAAAGCGAAAACGACTGTCAGGCCAGCCAGGGATTGGGTTGGCACAGGGGAGGTCTTGCGAAGCATGGAGACCGGATCCGCGAATCCGCAAAGTTCGCTCACCAATCGGCTGAATCTTGGCTGGCTCGGCAGGATGCTGTCCTCGTCGGTTGGCCGGAAGTTCGTGATGGGGGTGACCGGCCTGCTGCTGTGCGGGTTCCTCATCGGCCATCTGGCTGGCAATCTGCTGCTGTTCGGTGGTCCCGAGGCCTTCGATGCCTATGCGACTTGGATCCACAACCAGGAGTTCTTGCCGCTCATCGAACTGGGGCTGCTGCTCCTGTTCCTGGCTCACATCTACCTGGCGGTGGTCGTGACAATCGAGAATCGGGCGGCTCGCTCGAAGCGGTATGCGGTCAAGCATTCCAAACAAGCGGGCATGCCGCCGCTGCCCCCGCACAACTGGATGTTTGTGTCGGGCGCGATCGTGCTGGGTTTCGTCCTCCTGCACCTCGCTGATCTGCGAATCGGCCTGCGTCCCGACCTCGCGTTTCCGGAATGGGACGAGCATCATCCTCGCATGTACGAAATGACGGTCGCGGTCCTCAGCAACCCCTTGAGCCGGGTGGTCTACATCATCGGGACGATCTTCCTGGGTCTGCACCTCAGTCACGGCGCGGCGAGCGCGTTTCGGTCGCTTGGCTGGGATCACCCGAAATACACTCCCACGATACGCCTGATGAGCTGGCTGTTCGCCATAGTCATCGGGGTCGGGTTCTGCAGCCTTCCCATTCTGATTCCGGAACTGGCTGCCGTCGCACCCCCGGAAGCCAAGATTGTGACGCCCGCTGAACCCTAGCAGTCAGCACGCCAGGCGAGTGGAGGGGTCGGCGTCGCTACGTCGTTCAGCCGGCGCGGGCGACTCGGTGAGGGGATGGCAAAGAACGAGTAAACGCAAGTTGAGACTGAAAAGGCGAGATGGGCTTCGTCTTCCAGGACTCTCAACGGACAGGCTAGAGGCAAACCATGTCGGCAGTTGTCGAATCACCGACGAAAATTCTCGACGGGAAGTGCCCCACCGGCGACATTGCCATGCGCTGGGAAACCCGTAAGCGCGAGCTGAAGCTCGTCGCCCCGAACAATCGCCGCAAGTTCACGGTGATTGTCGTCGGCACCGGGCTCGCGGGCGGATCGGCCGCGGCGTCGCTGGGAGAACTTGGTTACAACGTCCTGTCATTCTGCGTGCAGGACTCGCCGCGGCGAGCCCACAGTATCGCCGCGCAGGGGGGGATCAACGCCGCCAAGAATTACCAGAACGACAGCGACTCGCACTGGCGGCTGTTTTACGACACCGTCAAGGGAGGCGATTACCGCAGCCGCGAGTCCAACGTCTATCGGCTGGCGCAACTCAGCACATCGATCATCGACCAGTGCGTGGCTCAGGGAGTGCCTTTTGCCCGTGAATACGGCGGCACGCTCGCGAACCGCTCGTTCGGCGGCGCGCAGGTCTCCCGGACGTTCTACTGCAAGGGCCAGACGGGGCAGCAACTGCTCCTCGGGGCCTACCAGGCCCTGATGCGTCAGGTCACCGCCGGCCGCGTCAAGATGTTCGCCCGTTACGAGATGCTCGATCTCGTCATGGTCGACGGTGTTGCACGGGGCATCGTCACGCGGAACCTTGTTACTGGCAAAATCGAGAGTTTCGCGGCCGATGCCGTCGTTCTCTGCACGGGCGGCTATGGCAACGTCTATTACCTCTCGACGAACGCGAAGAACTGCAACGTGACGGCCGCCTGGCGGTGCCACAAGCGGGGTGCTCTCTTCGCGAACCCCTGCTACACGCAGATTCACCCGACGTGCATCCCTGTCAGCGGCGATCATCAGTCGAAGCTGACGCTCATGAGCGAAAGCCTCCGGAACGACGGCCGCGTCTGGGTGCCGCGCAACAAGGACGAGACGCGCCCGCCGGGTCAGATTCCCGAGGCCGACCGCAAGTATTACCTCGAAGAAAAGTACCCATCGTACGGGAACCTGGCTCCGCGCGATGTCTCATCCCGCGCTGCCAAGGAACAGTGCGACGCCGGCTTCGGCGTCGGGCCGGGCGGGCAGTCGGTCTATCTCGACTTTGCCGCCGCGATTGCTCGCGATGGCGAGTCGACGATTCGCGCCAAGTACGGCAATCTGTTCGAGATGTACGAGCGGATCACGGACGAAGACCCGTACAAGGTTCCGATGCGGATTTATCCCGCGGTCCACTACACCATGGGCGGGTTGTGGGTCGACTACAATCTGCAAAGCAATATCCCCGGCCTGTTCGTGCTTGGGGAAGCGAACTTCTCGGATCACGGAGCCAACCGGCTGGGGGCTTCGGCCTTGATGCAGGGGCTCGCCGACGGGTACTTCGTGATTCCCTACACGATCGCCGATCACTTCGCCCGCAATCTCGCGAAGAAGAAGGACGAAAAGCTCTCGACCGATCACCCCGCTTTCAAGGAAGCGGTGATCGAGTCCCGCAATCAGACCGAAAAGCTGCTTTCGATCAACGGCAAGCGGAGTGTCGAGCAGTTCCACCGGGCGCTCGGCAAGATCATGTGGGACAAGGTCGGCATGGCGCGGAACGCGGCCGGCTTGCAGACCGCCATCGAGCAGATTCGCCAGCTCCGGCAGGAGTTCTGGGAAGATGTCCGCGTGATGGGCTCCCCGGACTCGCTCAACCAGAATCTCGAACATGCCGGCCGCGTCGCCGATTTTCTGGAATTCGGCGAACTGCTGGCTTGGGATGCCCTCCAGCGCGACGAATCGTGCGGCGGGCACTTCCGCGAAGAACACCAGACGCCCGATGGCGAGTGCGTGCGAAACGATCAGGATTTCTGCCACGTCTCGGCGTGGGAGTTCCAAGGGGCCGGCCAGACGCCCGTGCTCCACAAAGAACCTCTCGAATTCATCGAATGTCCTTTGACCACGAGGAGCTACAAGTAGCATGATCGCTCCCGCGAAGTCCGGTCTGAATCTCACGCTGAAGGTCTGGCGGCAGTCGAACCGCGAGGCTTCTGGCGAGTTCAAGACCTACGAACTGTCCAATATTTCCACCGACATGTCGTTCCTGGAAATGCTGGACGTCCTCAACCAGCAGCTCATCTCCCGCGGCGAGGAACCGGTCGCTTTCGACCACGACTGCCGCGAGGGCATCTGCGGCATGTGCGGCGTCATGATCAATGGCCAGCCGCACGGGCCGGATCGGAACGTGACCACCTGCCAGTTGCACATGCGCCGCTTCCGCGATGGAGACACCATCGTGATCGAGCCGTGGCGTGCGGAGGCGTTTCCGGTCCTGCGCGACCTGGTTGTCGATCGAACATCGTTCGATCGCATCATCCAACAGGGGGGCTTTGTGTCGGTCAATACCGGCAGTGCTCCCGAAGCGAACTCGCTTCCCGTCCCGCGCGTCAAGCAGGAGCGAGCGATGGACGCGGCCGCATGCATCGGCTGCGGGGCCTGTGTCGCCGCGTGCAAGAATGCGTCCGCCATGCTGTTCGTTTCCGCGAAGGTGTCGCACCTGTCCCACCTGCCGCAGGGCGGGGGGGAACGGGCCAGCCGCGTGCTGGGGATGATCGGCCAGATGGATCGCGAAGGCTTCGGGGCATGTACCAACACCGGCGAATGCGAGGCCGCCTGTCCCGCGAACATCAGCCTCTGGAACATCGCCGTCCTGAACCGGGAGTACATTCGCGCGAGCCTCGCGTCGAACGTGCAGTAATCGCCCCCAGGACCGGGGGCACCGGGCCCGGAACGGGCGCTGAAGGGAGTCGCCGATGCTGAAAACTGTCTGGAACGACTGGCATCGCGCTCACGGTGGTCGGCTCGTCGATTTCGCCGGCTGGGACATGCCCATCCAGTACTCGGGCATCGTCGACGAGCACAATGCGGTCCGAAATCGCGTTGGCCTCTTTGACATCGGCCACATGGGACGGCTGCTGGTCACCGGTCCCTCGGCCCGCGCCTGGGTGGATCGCTTCGTGACGTGCCCGGTCGGTCAATTGCGGAACGGACGGATCCGCTACGGGCTCGTCTGCAACGCGGACGGCGGCATTCTCGACGATGTCCTGGTCTACGGGCTCGATGACAACACCGTTGGTTTAGTGGTCAACGCGTCGAACCGGGAAAAGATCGTCGCGTGGTTGCAGCGCGACCCCTTGCCGGAAGGCATCAACTTCGAGGACCGCACGCTGTCCTCCGCCATGCTGGCGGTGCAGGGGCCGGCGTCGCGAGAACTCCTCGAACCGATCGTCGGCACCACGCTGGCGGACCTCAAGTATTATACGTCGAAGTTCATCGACATCGACGGAGCGCCGTGCCTCGTCAGCCGCACGGGCTACACCGGTGAAGACGGTTTCGAAGTCATTTTGCCGCTCGACAAGGCGGGGCTCTGGGAACGGTTGATCGAGGGTGGCGCGCTACCCTGTGGGCTCGGGGCGCGCGACACGTTGCGCCTCGAAGCCGCCATGCCTTTGTACGGGCATGAACTCTCCGAAGAGATCGATCCCTTCCAGGCGGGGCTGGAATCGTCCGTCGATCTTTCGAAGCCCGATCTCATTGGTCGCGACGGCTTGCTGCGGGCGAAGGCCGACAGTTCTCGACCGGTTCGTGTGGGGCTGCAACTTGTCGGCAAACGGATCGCTCGCGAAGGGGCGACGCTCTTGCACGACGCCACGGTCGTCGGTCGAGTCACGTCCGGCACGTTTTCGCCAACTCTGCAACGCGCGATCGCCATGGGCTACATTCCGCGCGAATTGGCCGCGATTGGCACGCGACTCAGCGCCGAAATTCGTGGACAATTGGTTGAAGCCGAAGTGGTCCCGCTGCCGTTTTACAAACGCGGGGCCATGACCGCCGGCTGAAAACTCGCGACGCGATTTTGGCTGGCGGCTGACGGAGGACTCGGCACTCGGGAAAAGGTTGGCATCATGGCGGATCGCGAATACTCGTCCTATCAGCAGAAAGTCATCAAGCGGTTCTACAACAACCGCGACCAGATGGACGAACAGCGGCTGGGCGAACTCGTCGCCGATCTCTATCTGGCGAGCGACAAAAAGAAGCTCAAGCTGTGGGAGTCGGCCCGCGAAATCATGCTCCGCCTGGGTGTCCCGGAAAGCCGTGTCGAACACGTGGTCCAAAAGGCGGATCCCGCGATTCTCGCCGAAGTCGTGAAAGACGTGCAGCGCGGGGTCATCAAGAAGCCCGCCAAACCGGCTGCGGAAGCATCGGCCAAGCCCAGCGAAGGTTGATGGTCGGTCCTCGCAACGCCTAGCGCTGTCCCACGGTGACGGCCCCGGCCGAGACTTCCTCGTGGTCGGGGTATTGCCACGCGACCACGCTGTAGCCAATGGCCGTCAGCAGCGCGCAGCCGCTTGCCATCAGGAACATCCACTCGAATCCCGCGTTCACGATGATTCGCCCCAGGATGGGCGAGACAACGAGGCTGCCAAAGTCGACCAGCCCCAGAATGGTCGCCGTTCCCGTACCGCGCGATTCCGGCGGAAACGAACCCGACCCCAGCGAGACGACGCCCGGGAATAGCAGCGCATGGCCGAAGCCGCACACGATCGCCGGCAGAACGAGTTGCCAGCCCTGCGTGACGGTGGCCAGAAGCGCCAAGCCCACCGTGTGACCCAACAGTCCGCGCACGAGCATCCAATGGCGGCCAATCGTGCGGCTCCAATGGGCTGCTTGAATACGAAACACGAATGCCGAGAGTGCGTAGGCAGTGAAGAACACCCCCAGGCTGGCAATGCCGCGCGTCGTCGCGAACCGCGTCAGGAACACGGTGTTGACCGTCACTCCCAGCCCCATGACGAGGCCGACGACAACCACGGCTCCCGGCCAATGGCGGATGAGCAATTTCCAGGCGGGGGGCGAGGGTTGATGGGTGATGGGACGGCGTTGCCCCTTGGTCATCTCCAGGACGATTCCCAGGTAGATAACGCCGATGAAGGCCGCCAGGCCGAACAGCGCCAGAAACTGCCCGCGCCCCGCCGGAATCAGCCGCAGAATCCAATCTCCGGCGTTCGCCCCGAGAATCATCCCGATAAAGCCGCTGCTGCCCAGGTTGCCGATCACTTCGGTGCGCCGCTCGAGGGGAACCTGGTTCTGGATGTGCGTCATGCTGCACGCGAACATGCCGGTCAGACCCACGACGAACACGGTCCGCGCGACATACAGTTCCAGGCTCACGCTCTGTGCGAGGAGGAACATCACGCAGCCCGTGATGAACAGCAACGTGGTGACGATCCACATCCGCCGTGTGCCGTAGTCGTCGATCACGTGCGACGCGGCCAGCCGCACAATCACGGCAATGGTCAACCCGACCGCGACAATGTCCCCGGCGACCTTTTCGGTTCCCCCGACGAAGCTGACAAGTTCCGCGAAACGGAACGTCAGCGCGTTGGCGAACACGAGGCTTGTGTTGGCCAGGTAGGCGAGCCAGAACGTGCGATCGTAGACACTACGAGTCGGGGCGTCGGCTGCGACGGCGGAGGGAGGAGGTGGGGCGGTGTCCATGGGGCGGGCAGTTCAGGTCGCATTGGCGACCTCTGTACGATCATAGGAGCTCGAACCACCGATTGGGAGCCAGACCCCTCGAATTCAACCGAACCGCATCGTTTTGTCCGGGCGCGACGCCGTCGGCACGGTTCGCTAGCCACCGAACGCGCTGTATCGCCTCAGGCCCCGGTTCAGGAGCCAGCGGTTAGCCGCGAACAGCGCTGCCACCCAACTGGCTTCGATCGCCAGTTCCCGGATCAGTTGAGCGTTGTCGTATCGCCCCAGAAAAATGGCCGCCGGCGTGAACGCCAGATACTTAAACGGCAGCCACTGAATCGCTTCCGAGACGTGCGGTGGTAACCAGTCGATCGGGAGCATATGCCCGGAGAGGAAATAGCTCATCAGCATATACACGAAGACCAGGGAACTGACCTCGAGAAACCAGAACCCGGCCAGCCCCAGCATTGCCTCCAGAAGAAACCCAACCAGGAAACCCAGCAGCAGCGAGACCGTCCCGGCCGCGAAAATTTCCGGTGTGGGCCACCCCGGGAAGTAACTGCGGCAAAGCCAGAAGACCAGGGCAAACGGACCCGCCGCGACGACGTAATACACCAGCTTGTGGGCCACCCGATGCCAGAACAGGTAGTCGAGCATGTCGATCGGCTGAATCAGAAATTTCTTCAGCGTCCCGTCGCGAATGTCCCGCGCGATTCCCGTGGCCAGGCCCGGCATGCTCGAAAACGCCCGCGCCAGCATCACGAGCAGGTAATAGGCCACCATGTCGGCGTAGGTGTAGCCGTTCAGCGAGCCGCTTCCCTCTTTCGTCGACTGAAAAATCGCCCACCATAGAAAAATCTGCGTGACGATGGGCAGGAATCGCACTAGCGTCGCGAAGGCGAAGTCCGCCCGATAGGCCAGTCGCTCGGCGATGCTCGTCCGCAGAATGAAGAGTTTGACGCGACCGGCGGTCATCATGGTCTGGCTGGCCGATGAAGTGGATTCAACTCGCCTACCGCGTCGCGGCGGCAGACTCCGGACGCGACGAGGTAAACAGTTCGGCAATCACTTCCTCCAGCGGCCGTTCCTGCACGCCCACGTCTTCCAGCGTGTACCGCGCCAAGAGTCGCTGGAGCGTCGCGGAGACTTCCGTCCGTGGAACCTCAAGGACCGCGCGCGGCGGCGCTGCTTCGATCACGCGACCAAACTCGGCAAGCTCCGCGGGAAGTTCGGTTCCGCCAAATTGCAGGGCAATCAGCTTGTTCCGGCTGAATCGCTCCACAATTTCCCCAAGCGGGCCGTCGTGCTTGATCTCTCCCTCGTTGATGACGATCGCCCGTCGGCAGAGCGCCTCCACGTCTTTCATGTAGTGGCTTGTCAGCAGCACGGTGATCCGTTGTTCCTGCTGGTAATGACGGAGAAACTGCTGAACTCGCCGCTGCGAGACCACGTCCAGGCCGATCGTCGGTTCGTCGAGCAACAGAACATCCGGGCTGTGCAAGAGCGCCGCGATCAGTTCCATGCGCATCCGTTCGCCCAGCGACAGTTCACGAACGGGCTGACCGATCAGACGCCGTACTTCCAAGAGGTCGGTCAACTCATCCAGACGGCGATCGAAGGCCGTCGGCTCAATCCGGTAAATTTCGCGATGAAGCTGGAACGACTCTCGCGCGGGAAGATCCCACCACAACTGGTTCTTCTGGCCCATCACCAGCGAGAACCGGCGGCGATAGGCGTTCTCGCGCTGCCACGGAATGTATCCGAGGACCGTCGCCGTTCCCGACGTCGGGTAGATCAGTCCCGACAACAGTTTGAGCGTGGTGGTCTTCCCGGCCCCATTTGGACCCAGAAACGCCACCATTTCGCCTTGTTCGATCTCGAAGCTGACGCCGCGAACGGCCCGGACAATGGTCTGTTCCCGCTTCCACAGACGCGTGAACCAGCCGGCCGAATTGCTCGCCGGCCGCGCCACGCGATAGGTCTTGGTGAGATTCTCAACGCGAATAGCGGTCATGGTTCGCGAGCGATTCGGGGGGCAACTATCGGTAGGTCGAGCCGGCGGCCCGTAAAAAGACGGCAACCCGCACGAGCGAATCGTGCGGGTTGCCGGGTCATCTGTCAAAGGTCGCGGCAAAAACTCATTGGACGCGAACTACGATCCGTCGACGATCGGAAGCTGGGTGCTCGAAGACTCGACCCCAGCCACCCCTCGTTTGCCATTACCGAGCCGCGGTCCGACCGGACTTCAGCAGGTTCGCGTAATCGATCGAAATGTGGAGCACTTCGTCGTTGTACGCGGTCTTCGGGAAGATCGGTTCGTCGCTCTTCTTGGTTTCTCGTTTTTCCTCGTCGTCGACAACCTTTTCCTCGGCCTTGTCGATCGCCCGTTCGGATTTCAGCTTTTCTTCGTTGAGCGGAATCGTCTTGCGATTCTTTCGTTCGAGGAACTTGGCGATGTCGGCCTTGATCTTCGTGAAATCCTCGCTCTTGGCGATGCGTTCCTGGCTCGTTTGTCGCAGATTCGAAACCAGGCCGGGATTCACCATGTCGTAGACAACATGGTGCGCGGGATCGATCTTGTCGAACGCCAACGCGTTGTCGAGGAACGACTCGCCCAGGTCCATATTGTCGATCAGCGACGGCAAGACGACATCAGCCGGAACACCCAGGTTCTGGGTGCTGTCCCCGTTGACCCGGTAGAACTGGTTGATCGTCAGCTTCAGCGCCCCGCGATTCGGCGCTGCCAGCCGAAACATCTGATTGGCCGCCACCGGCATCACGTTCTGCACCGTTCCCTTGCCGTGCGTCGTCGTGTCGCCAACCACCAGGCCGCGATGATAGTCCTTGATCGCCGCCGCGAAAATCTCGGAGGCGGAGGCCGACAACCGGTTGCACAGGACGACGAGCGGGCCGCTGTAGGCGACGCCCTTTTCCGTGTCGTCGTGGCTCTTGACCCGGCCGTTCTGTTCTTTGACCTGCACGACGGGGCCGTCGTCGATGAACAGTCCCGAAACTTCAATGGCCTCGCTCAGCGCCCCGCCGCCATTGCCTCGCAGGTCGATCACCAGCACATCGACGCCGCCCTGCTTTTTGAAGTCGTCCAGAACCTTCAGGACGTCGCGGGCCGTGCTCTTAAAGTCGTCCAGACCTTCCTGCGCGCCGCCAAAGTCCCGGTAGAACGAAGGAATGTTGATGACGCCAATCCGCCCGGTCGTTCCCGGCAGTCGCTCGGGAGCCGGGATAATTTCTCCCTTCACTTCCGACGACTTCAGTTCGATTTTCTGGCGAATCAGGTCGTAGGTCTCGGTCTTGCCGTCTGCGGTCTGAATCCGAAGCGACACTTTGGTTCCCGAGTCGCCGCGAATCAGACGCACGACCTTGCTCAGCTTCATCTCCACGATGTCCTGGTACTCGCCGTCCGCTTGCGCGACCGCGGTGATCTTGTCGCCAACCTTCAGGCGGCCATCCTTCTCGGCGGCTCCCCCGGGAACGACTTCGGCGACCACGGTGTAGCCATCTTCCGACCGCAGCGCCGCGCCGATCCCCTGCAAGCTCAACCGCATGGAGATCTGGAAGTCTTCCAGGGTCTGAGGCGACATGTAGCTGGAATGGGGATCGAAGCAATGGGCCATGCTCGAAAGGTACAGTTCCTGCACCTCGGCCGGTTCCATGTCGCTGTAGGCCCGCCGCAGGGTGTCGTAGCGCTTGTGCAGCCGCTTGCGGGCCTCTTCGTCGCTCACGTCGTCCAGCTTCAGGTTCAGCAGGTCGTACTTGATCCGCTTTCGCCAGCGATCGTCCAGTTCCGCAGCCGTCGTCGACCACGTCGTGTTCTCCGGGTCGACCACCAGGTCTTCGTCGACCGTGAAATCCTGCGGCGAATCGATCAGCTTGTGGGCTTTGTCGATGCGCTCGTTCAGCCTCGCGATGAAGCGATCGAAAACAGACCGGCCGAAGTCAGTATTTCCGAGCTTGATGTAGTCGTCCAGGTGATCGCGGTACTTGCTGAATTCCTGGTAATCCGACTGCAACAAGTACAGCTTCTGCGGATCGAGTTCCTTGAGAAAACGGGTCAAAAGCTGCTGCGAAATCTTGTCGTCCAGCGGCTTCTGGCTGATGTGATATCGACCGATCATCTCGGCGACGAGCTTGGTCGTCGTCTCGTCGGGCTTGGCGGGGGCCGCCAGTTGCTGCGCCCCGATCGTGGTTGCCGCCAGCAGCAGGAACAGGAACGAAAGCAGCACGCCGCGACGTGGGGACAGCGGGAGCATCATGTAGGGGAGTCCGTTCGAAAAGAATCCGGAAGTCGGCCGGCCCCGATGCAACGACCAACTTTGAAATCGTAGCGGAACAGGTCTGACTGGACAAGACGTTCTCTTGAGAGCAGTTACGTACTTCAGGCTGTTTGGAGCCCTGCGGGGGGCAGACGACGTGTGAATACTCCCGTCAATCTGCTAATCTCGCACATGAAACCCTCGCGGGCGATTTTCGGATCGCCACGCCGTTCGGAAGCTCGCCCCTGCGGTCGGGCCGATCGTGAATTTGAAACAAGGATTGGTGGGATGTCGCTAGATGTCTACGCTCTCTGCCCCTGCGGGAGTGGGAAAAAACTGAAGTTTTGCTGCATTGATCTCGCGGACGAAATCGAAACTGTCAGCCGGATGCTGGAAAACAACCAGCTCCATGCCGCCGAACAACGCCTCGCGCGCCTGCTTCGCAAATATCCGCATCACGCCTGGGTCGTCGTCACCCGAGCCATGGTGCAACTGGAACTGGGCGAAATGGCCGCCGCCCGCGATGGTCTGTACGAGGCGTTGCCGCACCTCGCCGAAGCTGAACTCGCCACCCTGCTGTATGCCACGGCCGCCTTTCATGCCGATGGTTACGAAGTTGCCAAGTCTGCTGTCCATCGGGCTTTTCAAAAGTCGGCCAAGAAGCACCCGCAAATGGTCTCGGCTCTCGCCGGGAGCGTAGCTGCCTGGTTCCAGGCCGCCGGGCATCCCCTCGCCGCTCGCGAACATCTCGTGCTGGCGATGCGGTTGGCTCCCGAAGAAGACCGACAGGCGATCTTCCTGCAACTGCTCCGCTTCGACGGCAACGATAGCGATCCCTTCTTTGTCCGCGGCGTTCATCCGGTTCCCAACATCGAAGGTAGTGAGGAAGAACAGAAGTCGGTCAGGATGGCGGCGAAGTACGGCTCGGTCGGCTGCTGGGACGCCGCCGCCGATCTGCTCGCCAAGCTGGCCGAAGCTGCTCCCGAGAAGGCCGAACGCTGGCATGCTCTCGGTCTGGCCGCCGCTTATGACGGCAATGAACAGCGCGCGGTCGATGCCTTCCGCCGCGCTGCGTCGGCCTATGCCGATCCGGGACTCGCCGTCGAGTGCCAGACGCTGGCGACCTACTTCGAACTGACCCATCTGTCGGCCACGGTCGACATGCTGGCACGGACCATTCCGATCCAGTCGGTCAGCCGTGTCCTGTCGATCCTCGATCAAGAACCGCGACTCGTCCGCCTCCCCACGCCGCCGGCCCGCGATCCCGACCAGTTCCCGGTCTCCGCCGTTTACGAAGTCCTCGACCGGCCCGCGCCGACCGCCGAGCAACTATCGACGCTCAGCCGTGAGACCGTTCCCGTTCTCCAAGGCCAGATCTCCATCTACGATGCCTCGTCCGAGGCCGGTCAACCGGCGCGGCTGATTCTGGCCGGTTTCCTCGACAACGGCCTCAACGATGCCGACGATCTGCTGCGTGCGACACTCGGCGAACTTGCCCAGTTCGATCAGTTGATTGAAGACAAAGTCGTCGCTCATTCGGCGGCGTTCCGTCCGTTCCTCGGACGTTGGGGCTCGCTAAGCGGTGTCTCCAACCGTCGTCGTCGGCAGTTCGAAATCGCCGAATGGGATCGTCGACTCGATGAGCTGATCGAGACAACACCCTTCGCCGTCCTGGGCGACCGAACTATCGCTGCCGCCGCCGCCGATCCCCAGGCACGCGTCGCGATTCTGGCACTGGTCAACGTCCTCGACGCGTTCTACCTCGAGAGTCACATGATTCTCGACATCGGCCGGCTCCTGGGCCGGCTGAACGTCGAGCCCCTGCCGCCGTTGACGGTTGGGCCGGAAGAAAGCGTCAGCAATCTGTCGGCCTTGCAGATGAACCGACTGCCGTTCGCCGAACTGTCGGACGATCAGTTGATTTCCGTCGTCAATCGCACGCTGTTGCTGCATCACGACCGTGTCTTGTACGACGTCCTGGTCGAAGGACTCAAACGCGAGAAGTGTCTGGAATCGCTCGATCTCGATCGCGTTTACCAGACGCTCATGCAACTGGCCCGGTCGCGAAACGATTCGGAAGCCGCCATCCACTGGATCCGGCAGGCCCGCGAAAAGCTGGCCGTGGGCGAAAACGCCTTCCAGATCCAATGGACGTGCGATCTCCGCGAACTGATGATCCGTGTGGACGATCCCGCCGATCCGGAATTGCCGGGATTGCTCCAACGCTTTTCTCGCTATTACGGCCCCAAAATCCCCCGGCTGCGCGAAATGCTCGAACCGCTCCTCGCCTCCGCCGGATTGGAATCCCCTTGGGAGAATGGTCAAATCGGCGGCCTGAGCGATGTCGGCGGCAGCGTGACGGCGGGAGGCGTCTGGACACCCGAGGCCGAGGCGGCACCAGCCGGAGCCGGAAAGCTGTGGTTGCCAGGTAGCTGAGCGATGCGGCTTCTCTAGTACCGTCAAAACCCTCTGGACGTCTGAAGTGCACCAGCATTTGCAGCGGGCTGCGAGCCGCCAACCGGGTTTTGACGGTCGTTTCTGGCAATTCGTGTCTCCGACCGACGTGATGCGGCACGCGCTCAACCTGGCGCGGCGCGGGTTGGGTTCCGTCGAGCCCAACCCCACGGTCGGGGCCGTTGTTGTCGATGACCAGCTTCGACTGTTGGGAGCAGGCTGGCACCAGAAATACGGCGGCCCGCACGCCGAGGTCTTCGCCCTGCGCGAGGCAGGAGAAAGGGCGAGCGGGGCGACCCTGTTCGTCACGCTCGAGCCCTGTTGCCACCACGGCAAAACTCCGCCCTGTAGCCGCGCCGTCCTCGCCGCGGGAATCCGCCGGGTCGTCGTTGCTTGCAGCGATCCGGCTCCGCACGTCGCTGGCGGCGGTATCGATGAACTTCGGCAAGCCGGCGTTGAGGTCGAAGTCGGACTGCTGGAATGCGAGGCCCGTCAGCTCATCGCCCCCTTTGTGTCGCTCGTCACTCGGGGTCGTCCGTGGGCTCACGCCAAATGGGCCATGACGCTCGACGGCAAGATCGCCGCGCGGACCGGACATTCGCAGTGGATTTCAAACCCCGACAGTCGCACCGTTGTCCATCAACTGCGCGGTCGCATGGATGCGATCGTCGTTGGAATCGGGACGGCTTTAGCCGATAATCCTTTGCTCACAGCGCGACCTCCAGGGCCAAGGATGGCCCTGCGAGTGGTTCTCGACTCACGTGCCAGGCTGCCACTCGATAGCCAGCTCGTTCGCACGGCGAAGGAGCATCCCCTCCTGGTCGTCGTGACAAATCGGGCCGACGCAGACTCTGTCCGGGCGTTGCAAGCAACCGGGGCCGAAGTCGTCACCGTCGCGGCCGACGAATCCGGCCACTGCGCGAATGCCGAGTGGCTCAAAGACCTGGCGCAGCGGCGGCTGACCAACGTGCTCGTCGAAGGAGGCGGTTCGGTCCTCGGCTCCTTGTGGGACGATGGTCTCATTGACGAAGTTCATGCTTTCGTCGCACCGAAGCTGGTCGGTGGATCGGGAGCCTCTCCCATCGCCGGTGTTGGTCTGGCAGCGATTTCCTCCCACCAGACTCTGCGCGATGTCTCGGTGCAAAGACTCAGCGACGATCTCCTCATTCACGGCTTCGTCGCCCGCGAACACGTCTGACGGTCAGGCATCGTCACCAGAGTTCAAAGTCTGCCGCAACTCTTTGACGAGTTCGTCCACGCGCTGCAGCGACGGCAGCATCGGCACCGCGGCGGCTTCCCGCCAGTCTTTTGCGAGCTCGCCCAGAAGATCCCGCTCCAGTCGCTCGGCCAGCCAGGCCGTTCGCTCGCTGGCGAAAACCTCCTGAAGTCGGCGGAATCGCGCCTGCAAGTACCCGGTTGTCGTCCCCGCCGCCGTGTTAATGGCTGCGTCTCCAACCGTCGCTACCGTCGCTCCACCAATCACGTCTCCCGTGACATGCAGGGCCGATTGCATGATGGCCGTCGATGCCAGTTGCGTGGCGGCTTCGCCAAACGGCAGCCCGATTCCCGTGATTCCAAGAGCGATCGTCAGGGCAGGGCGGCTGGCGGCGGCGGCGATATCCAACTGCTGAAAGAACCGGTAGTACGCAGGATTCTCTTCGCGAAAGCCGGCCAGTTCACGGGCGACAACTTCGTGCGCGAGTTTGGAGAAATCGAGTTCCGAATGCTCCCGGTCCCAGCGCGAAAGCAGGTGGGCTCGAGACTTCCCGGAGAGAATCTCGCTGAGCCGGTTCGTCAGCAGCGGATTCCCCAGTTCCGACAGCCATTCGAGCTTCTGGAAGACATGCTCGATCGTTTCGACGATGACCGCCCATTCGCGATGGCGATAGTCCTCGATCGGGGGCGGACCGGGGGGCTGGACCCAGTTCTTGGCGAGGGTGAACGGAGTCAGCAGCACGTTGCCGACTTTGTCGTAGGCCGTGTGAATCGTCGCGGTCCACCCCGTGCGGTTATTGGCCCACCATTGCCGAATCTCCCGCAGCATGACGGCATTGGGGAGCACCGGCCAGTTGCGGATTTCCGCCAGCCGATGTGTCGCGAGAAGGTCCGCCGCTGACTGAAACTCAGCCGAACGAGCACGAATCGACCCCAACCAGCCGGGGAGACCCTCCGGACCAATCAACTGCTGGATCGAACCCCGCAGCGTCCGCAGTTTGATCTCGCCGAATCGCAGATCCGACAGCACGTTCGACAGGGAAGAGGGCTCCAACGAACTCTTGCCTGCCGTGCGATCGTAGAATGGCAGCGCCAGCCGGTCGGCGGCGCGGCGATCATTCGGTGCCAGAAAGACCGCTTCCGGCCGAGCCCCCGTCTCCTGGCAGAAGGTCTCCAGCCACTTCGGCCACCACTCTTCGTCGTCGGGAAGGTCGACGCGGTTGAAGACAATCACCATCACCTTGTCTTCAGCCGCTGCTTTGCGGAAGAATTGCTTCACGGCGGCATCGTTGTATTTCTGCTGCGTGAGCACCGCCACCAGCACATCCGCCGCCTGCCGCACGGCGTCGGCCCGTTCCCAGTTCACCGGGGCGTCACTGTCAATATCGGGGGTATCGAGCAGCAGCAGGTTGGGGCGGGCTGATTCCGTGGTCCGCCAAAAGAGGCAATGCCGCGAGTCTTCTTTCAGCGACTCGTCCGCCGAATTCCACGGCAGCACCGTGAAGTCGGGAAATATGGCCGACAGGTCATGCTCATTCGTGAAACCCTCGGGGCAGACCAGGACCGGATGTTTGGTTCCCGACGCCAGCGGGCTGGATGCGCTGATCGCCGAGCCCGCCAGGTGATTGAAGATGACGCTCTTGCCGATGTTCGTGCCGCCGACGACGGCCACCACCAACCAGGCATCATCGCTCAGTTGCGGCAGCAGCTTTCGCGTCAGCAGTTCGCGCCAGTCGGCGGTCCCTTCCGCGAATTCGCCCAGAACGCGCGTCTGCCGGTCGATCGTGGCGACCTCATCCGCCAGCGAACGGACGATCCGGGCATGATTCCGCAACGATGTCATGGCAACGCAACTGCTCGGGGCATGGACATTCGCCGGAACGACCGTTCGACTCGATCCGCTTAGATCCCCACGTTGACGAAGACCTTGAGGGCTTCCTTCTCTTCGACCAGCAATCTCATCATTTCCTGATACTGGTCGAGCCCGGCGACGGGATGGGTCAGGATGCGTTCCGTGACGCCTGGGTAGGTCAACTCGCCATGGCTCAGGGCCTGCAAGCCGAGTTCAAAGTGATGCCGGTTGCCGTTGACTGATGCCACCAGCAGTTTGTTCCCCAGTACCCATTCCAGGTTGATTCGGTCGCCGGGAACGGTCACTTCGTGCTTGCCGCCCGTCACGCTCGTCCAGATGAGCGCTCCGTTCAGCCCCAGCACTTCCATGGCTTCGAAGGCGATTCGGCTGCTGCCGGTCGCTTCGAAAATAATGTCCGGTCGCCCGACTTCCTTGGTCAGGTCCTGCAGCGTGCGATCGCTGGTGCTGACATAGGTCGCCCCGTACGCGCCGGCAATGTCGGCCTTGCGATTGGGCGCCTTGCCGCGCGCGACCGTGTAAACCTCCAGCCCCTTCAGCCGCAGCATCATCGTCGCGAGCAGTCCAATCTGCCCCGATCCCAGCACGAACGCCCGTTTTGGACGCCAGACCTGCAAGCGCGTCTGCGCCAGGTATGCCTGTTCGATTGCCTTCGCGCATACGCTGGCGGGTTCCGAGAGCACGCCCAGGTGCCTCAGCCGCTGCGGGACTTTGACGATGTATTCGCAGTCGTCCACGAAGCGCTCGGTCATGAAACCGTGCCGCAGGTTGATCCCGCGTTCGTAGTACGTCTCTTCGCTGGTGATGTCGTTCCGGCCGATCTGGTCGTAGATCGACCCACCCGGCCGTCGCACCGTGCAGGAGACCAGATCGCCCGGCTTGATGTCCTTGACCGCCGGTCCCACCTCCAGCACTTCGCCGAAGCTCTCGTGGCCGATGACCAGGTGCTTGCAGCCGGTCGGAGCGTTACCGTACAGCGCCTCGTTGATCTCGCGATCCGTCGCATCGACGCCGATTTGTAGCGTCTTGACCAGAACGCCCCGACCGCCGGGAATCTCGTCCAGCGTCGGCTCGGGGATGTCGGTCAGATGCACGCTGTTCGGCTGACCGGGAATGACGGCAATCGCTTTCATGGAACAAACGGCTTTCGCGGAAATAAATGACACCGGCGCGCGGACCAGTCCCGGCGCGAGTCGCGGAATTCTCCCAGATTCCTCGCGTAGCCGCGACCCAACGGGGAGCGCTCCGCTCGGAAAATCAGAACGCTCCCCGTTGGGTCGCGGCTAAAAAGCGGCTATGCCCAATTACGGCACGGGTTTGAGAGTCAACTGTCGCAAGTCCATGACGGCCGGACCTGGTTTGGATACGGCACGGACCGTCAGCGTGTACCGTCCGGGAGCATCGAAGCGAACCTGGCCGAGCGGCGTCGCCACGAACATCTGGAAGCCCCCGGTTTCGGCGACTGTGTATTTTAAGGTCTGGCCAGCCACCTCGAACGCCACTTCGCTGCCGCCGCTCTTGGCTCCGCAGCCGATTTCACCTTCGAGCGCATAGGTGCCGGGCTTCTCGACCGTCAGTTCCCAGCTTGCCCAGTCTTCCGCGCGGGTCCAGAAACCGAGCGTGTTCTTATGTGGCAGCGGTTCGTACCGCAGCATCGCCCCATGTACCTGGGCTCCCCGGGCTGGCAGCTCAATCGTGCCGTCTTTTCCCGGCGGATGGGGGACGTAATCGGGGTTCGGAACGTTCCGCTGAGCCCCCACCGATTCCCGCCACGCTTCGAGTGCCGCAGCCATCGCAGTCACCTGCTCCGAGTGCTTGTCCGCGATGTTCTGCAACTCGCGCGGGTCTTTTTGCACGTCGTAGAGTTCTCGACGGCCGTTTTCGTAGAACTCGATCAGCTTCCAGTTCCCTTGCCGGATCACGCCGCCGGGCTTACCCCCCTGGTTGGCATAATGAGGGTAATGCCAATACATCGCCTCGCGTTCCAGCGTGGCAGCCGGTTCGAAGAGAACGGGCTTCAGCGAGATTCCATCAGCGTTTTTCGGAGCGGTGAGTCCGCACAATTCGACCAACGTCGGGAGCAGGTCGATCGATGAGGCCGGGGCCTCAACAACCTTGCCCGCCGCGATTTTTCCGGGCCAGGAGACGATCAGCGGCACACGAATCCCGCCTTCGTACAGCCAACCCTTGCCTTCGCGAAGGGGGCTGTTGCTGGTTGCCGGAGTGTTGGGGCCTTCTTTGGTCGCCAGCCCGCCATTGTCCGACGTAAAGACAACGATTGTCCGGTCCTTCTGGCCAGTCCGCTCCAAGGCTTTCATCACCCGGCCGACCGAATTGTCGAGGCTTTCCAGCATCGCTGCGTAGATGGGATTGCTCTGCTGACCCGGTGGAGCCGAGCCGAGTTCATAGCGCTTAATCAGATCTTCTCGCGCTTTCATCGGCGTATGCACCGCATTGTGCGACAGTTGCAGGAAGAACGGACGATTCCGATTTGCCTCGATGAATTTCTCGGCTTCCAGGCCGTAGCGATCGGTCAGGTACTCCCCCGCCGGAGCTTCTTCCAGGCCGGGCATGAAGCGCCCGTTCCGTTCGTACGGTGCGAAATAGCTGAGCGGAGTTCCCGTATGATCGCCGCCGATGTTTGTCTGGAAGCCCTGTTCCAGCGGGGAGAATCCGTCACCGCCCAGGTGCCACTTCCCGATGTGTCCCGTCATGTAGTCCGCCGCGCGAAACAGTTCCGCGAGGGTGACTTCGGACAGTTCCAATTCCTGGCGAATCTCGGGACGCAACAACTTCTGGTCCGGGCGATCGGCCCGGCCGGGGAGCCAGTCGGTTAGATGCAGCCGAGCCGGCCACTTGCCCGTTAACAGGGCCGCACGCGTGGGCGAACAGACCGGGCAAGACGCATAGCCTTGCGTGAACTTGGCGCCGCTTTGGGCGAGCAGGTCCAGCGAGGGTGTCCGATGAAACGTGCTCCCGTAGCACGTCAGATCGGCCCAACCCAGGTCATCGGCCAGAATGACGATGACGTTCGGTTGTTCCGCCCGAACGTCGCGCTGGACGAGCCACAGGGCAGATATGAGAAGGCCACACAGCCCCAGGCATCGGACCAGCATCATCGTGGAAATTCTCGTGGAGGGAATCGTTGAGGCAACTTTATGTCGCCACGATTGTCGGCGCTCGCCGTCCCCTCGTCAAACAACCACCCTGACGTCGGTCGTCCCTGACAGTCTGTCGAACACGACGACTCGCGCGATTTACGCGGCGAACCGCGAACGCGTTTTCGCGCGGCCATTCCAACTATGGCTGGCGATCGATTCCAGCACTCGATGTGCCGCCGCGATGGCACGCAGGCCTTGTCGGCCGTCGACGCGAGGTTGCCCTCCCGTCGTCAGGCAACGGACGAACTCCGTCAGCTCCTGTGTCAGGGCATCAGTCGGCGGTTCCGGGACTTCGATCGACTGCACGTCGACAAAATGCCCAAACACCTGGGCCTTGAGCGCCTCGAGGTCGGCGTTCGGCTGCCGCGACAATTCGACCGGAGCTGGGCCGCCACGCAGCGCCTCGGAGATCCCAAACCGGCTGACCTTTCGCTGATGAAGGTCGATGGTCAGACAATCCGTGGCCGACCACGACTGCACGTTGCGTGCAACGGACGGGTGAATCCGGCTCGTTGTCAGATCGGCGATGGCCCCGTTCTCGAAGAACAGCCGGGCCTGCGCGGCGTCTTCGTGGTCGCCCATCACCCCGACGCCGAAGGCTTCGACGCGATCCAGCGGCGACTGAATCACCGAAAGAACGAGATCCAAGTCGTGAATCATCAGATCCAGAACGACGCCGATGTCGGTCGAACGGAACGTATAGGTGCTGGTCCGTTCCGTCTTGATGTATTTCGGGTCGCGCAACAGAGGCTGTGCGGCTTGCCAGGCGGGGTTAAACCGCTCGATGTGGCCAACCTGCAACAGGCAATGGTTGGCGTGGGCGAGGTCGACCAGTTCCTGCGCCGCGGTCAGGTCAGACGCGATCGGCTTTTCGACGAGGACCGGAATCCCACGTTCCAGGAAGTACCCGGCGACAGTTCTGTGAGCGACCGTCGGAACCACCACCGAAACCGCGTCGACCTTGCCGTCCAGTTCCTGGTAGTCGCGAAACCATTCGGTCTGGCAACTCGTCGCGACCTGCCGACCTCGTTCCTCGTGGCTGTCCACGACTCCGGCCAGCGTCACTTCCGGCATTTGTCCGAGAATTCTCGCGTGATGCCGACCCAGTGCCCCGACCCCCACCACAGCCACCCTCAGCCCGCTCATGCCGCTCTCCTGGCCGCTTCCTTGCCCTGATCCCCCGGACTCGCTGTCCGCAGCGCTTCCCTGGCGCGACCGTTCTTACCACGTCGCGACGCTTCGACGAAGGTCAATAGGTTCGAAATTTCGATCGGGAAGACTCCATCCAGTTCTTCCTCGATCAAAGTTCGCACGTCGTCCGGACGCTTATGTTCGCGGAACAGCAGCTTGAACACCTGCTTGATCGTGCCGATCGTCTCGCGCGAAATTCCCCGCCGCTGCATCCCGACCAGGTTTACCGTGATGATCTGCGGATCATCGCTGCCGGCGGCCAGCATATAGGGGGGAATGTCGAACGGAGCCCGGCAGCCGCCGCTCACGAACGATGACGTTCCCAGCGTCGCGAAGTGATGAACGACCGAATTCCCCGAGACAATCGCATAATCCTGCACATGCACATGGCCCCCCAGCAGGACGCCGTTGCACAGGATGACATTGTTGAAGACATGGCAGTTGTGCGCGACGTGCGCGTTTGCCATCAGGTAGTTGCGATTCCCGATCCGCGTGACGCCGTCTTCCTTGTCGGCTCCGCGATGGACCGTCACGCCTTCGCGGAAAATGTTCTCGTCGCCGATGACGACCGAGGTGTTGTTGCCGCGATAGCCCAGATCCTGCGGCTCGCAACCAATGACCGCGTTCGGGAAGAACCGGTTCCGTTCACCGATCGTGGTCTTGCCCGTGATTGTCACATGGCTGTCCAGGCAGCACCCGGCGCCAATCGTAACTTCGGGGCCCACGTGGCAGAACGGGCCGATCTGAACATCGTCGGCAATTCGGGCCGACGGACTGACAACAGCTAGGGGGGAAATGGCTTCAGACATCGTGTCGACATCCTTGTCCGACAGGCGGCCATCCTTGAAGCCGCGGTCCGCGATCCAACTCGCAATTTCGTATCTTGATCGACATGCCAGGCGGGCTCGCCGCAAGTAACTTTCAGGCGACCTGGCGGAATGTCCCCTCTTCTTCATGGGCTTCGCGCACCGCGCGGCAGATTGCATGGTTCAGCGAATGGCCGGAACGGTAGGCTCGGAAGTGCCCGTGAAGGTCGCAGCCGAGCAGGGCAAAATCCCCAATGCAGTCCAAAATTTTATGCCGCACGCATTCGTCGCGAGCTCTCAGTTCATTGCCGATGACTCCGTCCGGGCCAAAAATCAGCAAATCCTGTTCGGTCACGCGTGTGCCATATCCAGCCGCTCGCAGCGCCGTTACATCCTCTTCCAGGATGAACGTTCTCGCGAACGCCAGCCCCGCCACGAACAGTTCCGGGCTGAATTCCACAGTGAGAACCTGTGGGCGAATGGGTGAACGCGGTCCGTAATCGAGTTCGAAGGTGATGGCCAACAGATGTCGCGGAATCGGCCCGGCGAGGATCTGCGAACTCCCCGTGCTGTCAACCGCCTGGCATTCCCGGCTGACCACCAGGAGTGGCTTCGTCGCCGATTGCTCGACGATTCCCGCTTCGAGAATCGCATGGACGAAGAGCAAGGCACTGCCGTCGCCGCCCGGAAGTTCCGGTGCGTTGAGCTGGACGACACAGTTGTCGATCTGCAACCCGGCGAGGCTCGCCATCGCGTGCTCGATCAATTCCACCACGGCCCCTTCCGAGGCAATGGCTGTCCGCCGCTCGCGCGGTTGTACGTATTCCAGCGTCGCCGGAATTATGGGCTGTCCGGGAAGATCGACCCTCTGGAACGCGATTCCCGAGTTCTCGGGAGCCGGCAGAAACGTCACCGTGATGTCCGCGCCCGTCAAAAAGCCAATCCCCCGACATTCGGCCGGCTTGGCAAGCGTGCGTTGCAGGCGGGGTGTCAGCATGGTGCGATCCGGACGTCAATCGTGCGCGTGTTTCGAGGTTTCAGGAGCCGGTGGGCCTTTCCGCTCTCACTGAGCAGAAGACTCAAACCGCGCGACAGCCGCAATGAGCGAAATGTGCGTGCGATTCCGGCCGAAAGTCAGTTTAGAAACGGGCGCCAGCCGTCGTGAAGCTCAGTTCACGTCTTAAACCGCGGCGCGTGACGAGTCCCCTTTCACCACTGGGATGAAAGGGGATGCTCTTCACGAGTTTTTCACGATCCGGCGGGCGTTTCGGAGACGGTTTGACCGGTCTCCTCATCCACTAGTTCCGGGGAGTCGTCGCTGCGGGACGGGTGGCGGCTCGAGGAGCAGCGGCAGCAGCTCCGCCGGCTTGCGACGCGAACTGCTTGTTGAGGAAGTCGAGCACCGCCGTCGTCATGTCGTCTTCATCGCGGTGCCAGACCACCTGGCGGTTCATTCCCTGAATCAGGTTCTGGGGGTTTTCCGTGTCGAGCTCTTCGCGGTTGAACCGGATCACCAGCGTGTACTTGTGATAGGTCGCCCACTTGCTGACGGCGTCCGACACTTCCATGTAAACGGTGTGGTAGATCTGCGATTCTTCCTTCAGGAATTCCCGCTGCATCTGGCGGCGATACGTTTCCGCGTCGGCCGTCATCTTCGCCATTTGCTGCTCGGCGGCGGTGAACTCGGGCGAACC
Organism: Planctomycetaceae bacterium; assembly: GCA_019636285.1. Taxonomy (GTDB): domain Bacteria; phylum Planctomycetota; class Planctomycetia; order Planctomycetales; family Planctomycetaceae; genus JAHBXV01. The sequence goes on along the minus strand of JAHBXV010000014.1, from coordinate 6,356 downwards.
TTCCTTCAGGGTCTTCATCTCGTTCTGCTTGGCCTGCAGCGAGCCGACCATCTGCTTCATCTGTTCTTCGCTTTGCTGGATCTTGGTCTTCAGATCCTCGCGAAGAGCTTCGAACTTCTTGTAATTCTTGAAAATGTGAGCCATGTCGATCAGGCCCACCTTGTGGGGAACGTCGCGCGATACCGGAGCGGCACCTTGGCCGAACGCCGTTCCGCTCGTGGTCACGATGCCCGCCAACAGCGCGACCGCGGTCGCGGAACGAAGGAAATTCTTCACGGCTGATGCACTCCTTTGCGAGGCCGGTTGCGGAAATTCCAGGAACTGTCTTCCGCGAGAACAGCGTATTTGACCTGATCCTCAGGTCGAGTCCCTTCAAGTCACCCTGAAGGCTCGAAGTCGGGGGATTTTCTTGACCAGCGGCAAGACCGTCAAGATCATTCCTCGCTTCAGGTTGCGGCGGACCGAAGAAGACGGCAAAAACGCCCCAACTCCGGCAGAATCTGCCGGGTGTATGACGCCCGCGTCGCGAACCTGGAAGACCATTGTGTGCGCAATGTCTTGCCAGATATAAGGATCCGTCGCGGAGACGCAACGGCTGGGGCGCTCTATCGACTCAGCGCGATCAATGGGCTGGGGCGCCTACCCGAACAGACCCGGGATCGCGGTTCCCCCGTCGACGATCTTCATCGGTCGGCCGAGCGGGCTCATCCGTTCCTTGGCCGCGTCGACGCCGAGCGACTGACAGATCGACACGAACAGATCCGGGACGGTCACCGGAGCGTCCGCGACCGCGGTTCCATCGGCCGTGGAATTACCGATCACCTGACCACCTCGAACTCCGCCCCCGGCTAGCAGGGCATTGAACACGCGCGGATAGTGATCGCGACCGCCGCGCGGATTGACCCTCGGCGTTCGTCCAAATTCTCCCATCCAGACAACCAGAGTCGAGTCGAGCAGCCCCCGATCCTTCAAGTCGCCAATCAGGGCTCCCATGCCGGGGTCGACTTCGCCAGCCAGGCGATCGATGGCTTCGAAGTTGTCCTGGTGCGTGTCCCAGCCATTCACACGAACTTCGATGAACGGCACGCCTCGTTCGGCGAGTCGCCGTGCCAGAAGACACCCGTTCCCGAAGGCGGTGCGGCCATACGCATCGCGCGTCGCGGCTGATTCCTGTTCCAGGTTGAACGCTTCGGTCTCGGTGCTCAGCACCAGTTTCGACGCCTTGTCGTAAATCCGGCGATGGTTCTCGACGACCGTTTCTCCGCCGCGTTGGGCGAACTCTTCGTCGAGTCGGCCCAGTAGGCCCAGACGCCTCTCGTAACGGGGTTTTGTCGAAGCAACGCCGACATTGTCCGGCAAACCGCCGGGGTTATTAACTTGGAAAGGCTCGAAATCGACTCCAAGGAACCCGGCTCCAATGTTGGCGAAGCGGCCGCCTCCAATGGTGACAACCGACGGCAACTCGAGCGCCTCGCTCATGAGTTCTTTGGCAAGGTTCGACCCGAGAGCGGGGTGTTTGACCGAGCCCGAAGGAATATAGCCCGTATGCAATTGATAAGTCGCCCGGTCGTGCTGACCTTCCTTATTGGTGAGCGATCGCAGGACCGTGATCTCCTTCATCTGCCGGGCGGTGCGTTCCCAGCCTTTAGCGATCTGAATGCCGTCGACCGCCGTCGAAATCGCTTCCGTCGGTCCACCATTTTCCGTTCCCGGCTTGGGGTCGAACGTCTCCAACTGGCTGGGGCCGCCCGCCATCCACAACAGAATCATCGACTTGTGCTGCCGCTTCAGTTCCTCGGCATGCAGCGTCGCCACGTCGCGAATTCCCAGCGATCCCGCTGCGAGCGACGCAGCCGAGACCGTGTGCAGGAAACTACGGCGGGAAAACCCCCGATGCGTCATTGCGATATTGTCGTGTCGGGCGATAGACATTTTCTTCTTCCTCGTGATCGGAGGCTGGGGACCAATTCTGCTTCTCAGAAACCGTCTACCGTTTCGTCAGGAATTCCGCTGAATTGAGCAAGCTCCACATCAGGTCTTCATAGGCTTCCGCCCGATTGCCGACCGATGCCAGGTACTCGCTGAAGATCTCCCGCTCGCGCTTCGACGGTTCGCGCACCAGCGTCAGCAGATAAAGTTCCGAGAGTGCGTCCCCGTCGTCGGGAAACTCCGAGAGGATTCGTCCCAGTCGCGTCGTTCGCTGGGCCGTCAATGCCCCGGACAGCGTCGTGGAGTTCATCAGGAACAGTGACTGCGGAACGTTCCCCAACAGGTCATCCTGCGGAGTCGAGGGATCGAACCCGAACAGTTGCTGGAACTGGAATCGCGGGCTTCGCAAAGCCTGGAACCGGGCACCGGGTCCGTCGCCGCCACCTCGCGGCGTTGGCTCAGCGACTCCCAGAACAGTCAGCAGCGCGTTAAACGCCTGGTCCGCTCGCAGCCGTGTCGGCTTCTGCGCGGCGAAGGGGAGTTCGTCCGGCGATCCGCTGGCAGCCCGGATTTCACGCTGATAGGCGTCCGTCAGCGTGATAGTCTTCAGCAGCCACTTGTAGTCGTAGCCGCTCGCGGTGAATCCCACCGCAAGGGCCTCCAGCGCTTCGGGAAACCGCGCCTCGCGGGTCGGGCCGATGTCGTCGACCGGCATATAGAACCCTTCGCCCAAGAGTTCCGACCACATCCGGTTGACCAGCGCCTTGGCGAACCAGGGGTTCTCCGGAGACGTCATCGAACGGGCAATCGCACCCCGGCGGTTTTCGTCCGAAAGTGACTGGCCCGGTTCCGAGCCATCGACGAAGAATTTCGGCTGGATCAATCGGCCGCGCGACGCGGGATCATTCAGATCCGGCATGTAGTGCTCGGTATTCGGCTGGCGGCCCATCATGGGGGCGGGCACATTCTTGAGTTCAGTGGCGTTCAGGAGGCCGTCCTTGTCGGCATCCGCCACTTCGAGAATGCGGTCGTACGCTGTCGCAAGTGGACCGCCGAATCGGGCATTCTGGGCTTCGGTCTTGGAGATTTTCTGGTCACCGTTGCGGTCCAGCATGCGCACCATGCGGTCCGCGTTTTCGCGTAACGCGTCGCCCGGATTCGGACGCGAGACATTCACCGAGACCACTTCGTACGAGACGATTCGCTCGCCATCGCGAATGGGCCGCACGCCGACACGAGGGAAGTAGGCCGCCAACTCATGGAACTGCTCGCGCTTCCAGACGTCGGATGGATGGTCATGACAGCTCGCGCACTGAATCTGAATTCCCAGAAAGATCCGCGAAGCCTCGGCCGCCACTTCGTTCGGGTCGCCATCGTGTGCGAACAAGAGGCCGGTCGACCCCTCGTCATAAACGTCGCCCGTCGCCGTGAGTAGTGCCGTGGCCATTTCGTCCCACGCAGCGCCGCGATTGAATTCCGCCGCCAGCCAGTCTTCGAACGATTGCCGCCCAAGTTGGGCTCGCTGATTCGTGGCGTTGGTAAAAACCACATCCCGCCAGTAGCGTGCCCAATGCCGGCCGAACTCGGGGGACGTCAGCAGGGAGTCGACCATCGCCTCCCGCTTATTGGCCGCCGGGCTCAAACCGAAGAGCGTCGTCTGACGGGGGGTGGGGAGCTGTCCGGTGAGATCGAGTGACACCCGCCGCAGAAAGTCTTCGTCCTTGCAGACCGGGCTGACCTTCACACCGCTCTGTTCGAACGCCTGCTTCAGGCGAGCATCAACCGCTTTCGCGACTTCGTGAGGGTTTGGTCCCTCCGCTCCATTCGCCAGCCCGATCAGGCTGCCCATCCAGGCAACAGCCGCAACTGCCAGCCGTGGTGTCTTACGATTCCAGCAGCGATTAGCGATCATGCTAACACCTCAGAAGGGGCCCCGATCGACTTGATCGAGCAGTTTCGGACGGATCGTTCCATTTAACCCCGTCCCGTTCAAAAAGGTTTCGATTTTCCCCACCACCTAGCCGCGACCCAACGGGGAGCGCTGCCTTCGCTCGCCGCTATTTTTTGCATTCACGACCATTGATCGGTTAGAATTCAGGATTCACCTGCCGCAGATTCCCCACCGGTTTTCAGGAACCGTCGACCATGCTCGTTGCTGACCGCGTTGTCGCCGTCGTCCTTGTTTTGAGTCAATTCGGCCACGCCGCTGAGATTGATTTCAACCGCGACATTAAGCCGATCCTCTCGAATAACTGTTTCCACTGTCACGGCCCCGACACGGACGAACGGCAGGGCGGGCTGGAGGGATTGCGGCTCGACACTTCCGACGGTGCCTACGCCGACCAGGGTGGACACGCGGCCGTCGTTCCCGGCCGCCCCGAAAAAAGCGTGCTGCTGGAACGGGTTCTGTCGACCGATCCGGATGCGGTCATGCCTCCGCCCGCGACAGGAAAGCAGTTGTCTGAGCGGGATCGCGAACTGCTCCGGCAGTGGATAGCCGAGGGGGCTCAGTACGCCCCCCACTGGAGCTACGTGAAGCCCGTCCGCCCCGAGGTGCCGCAGGTTAAGCGGTCGGATTGGCCACGGAATGAGATCGATCGATTTCTACTGGCCCGGATGGAACGGGAGGGTCTCCAACCCGCCGCGGAAGCGGGCCGTCATACGCTCATCCGTCGATTGTCGCTCGCCTTGACCGGGCTTCCTCCGACAGCAGAAGAAGTGAACCAGTTCGTGAACGACCCCGACCCGGCGGCTTACGAGAAAGTCGTCGATCGTCTGCTGGAAAACGAAGCCTATGGAGAGAACTGGGCGCGCCTGTGGCTCGACCTCGCCCGCTATGCCGATTCCGCCGGTTATGCGGACGACCCACCGCGCACCATCTGGCTGTATCGGGACTATGTCATCCGGGCCCTCAATCGCAACGTTCCCTTCGATCAGTTCACGATCGAGCAACTGGCGGGCGATCTGCTTCCCAATCCCACGGAAGATCAACTCATCGCGACGGCTTTTCATCGCAACACCCTCACGAACAACGAGGGGGGAACCAACGACGAAGAATTCCGCAACGCCGCGATCGTCGATCGCGTGAACACCACGCTCGCCGTCTGGATGGGGACCACGATGGCCTGCGCCCAGTGCCACACCCACAAGTTCGACCCGATCACCCAGGAGGAATACTTCCGGGTCTTCGCGATTCTCAACAACACTGCCGATGCCGATCTTCGCGACGAAGCGCCGGTCTTCTCCAAGTACACCGACGACCAGCAGCGCCAGAAATCCGCGTGGGAACAACGGCTGGAGGTCGTCCGCACTCAACTCAAGACACCCACGCCCGAACTGATCGCAAAAGCCCGCGCCTGGGCAGATGCCTTCCCGCGCGATCTCGCCTGGACGTCATTGACGCCGACCTCAGTCGCGACCGAGTCGGGCTCGATGGCCACCGTGACTGATGACGTCGTCCGCGTCGCCGAAGGAGCCAAGGTCGATACCTACACCGTGACTCTCCCGCTCACCGGCGAACCGATTCGCGCCCTCAAACTCGAAACGCTGGTGGACCCCGTTGCGGAACCGGTCGGGGCAGGGCACGCTGGCGGCAACTTCGTAATCACCGGGGTCTCGGCCACGGTTCAGCGTCCGTCCACGCAGCCCTACCAGGGACGCTTCGTCCGCATCGAAATCCCCGGCAAGGAAAAGATTCTCTCGCTCGCCGAAGTCCAGGTCTTCGAGGGAACCACCAATCACGCCGCATCGGGCAAGGCCACGCAAAGCACCACCGATTACGAAGGTCCCGCTCAACTGGCTATCGATGGCGACACCGACGGTCGCTATTACGAAGCTCGCTCGACCACCCACACGGCGATTTCCGACAACCCCTGGTGGGAGGTCGACCTGGGTTCCGTCCGTCCTGTCGATCGCGTGGTGATCTGGAACCGGACCGATGGCGGCGTCGGCGTTCGCCTGAAGGACTTCAAGATTTCACTCCTGGGCGAAGATCGCAAACCGGTCTGGGAATCCGTCGTCGCGACTCCTCCCGACCCCAACGCCGAATACGCCCTGTCCGGCGCGCAGAGTGTCGGCTTCTCGCAGGCATTGGCCGACTATTCCCAACCGACATTTATGCCGGAATACGTTCTCAAGAATCCCGACAGCAAGACGAAGGGGTGGGCCGTTGGCGGCGCCGTCGATCAATCCCATCGCCTGGTCCTCATGACCTCGCAGCCGCTCGAATTGCCCGCCGGGAGTGCTCTGACAGTGCGGATCGAACAGCAGTCGCAGCATGCCAATCACACGCTGGGACGCTTTCGCATTGCTACCACGAACGATGACCGGGCCGCTCTCTGGGCTCAAACCCCGGCTGACGTTCTCGCGGCACTGAACGTGGCTCCCGAAGGCCGCATGGCTGAGACCGAGTCGTTGATTATCAATCA
>JAHBXV010000013.1 GCA_019636285.1 Planctomycetaceae bacterium | reverse complement strand
CATCGCGGCGTCTCCCACCCAATTGGGCAGAAAGATGGCGACCTTTCGCGTCCGGTCCAGCTCGCGCGATCGGGAAGATTCGTCCAACACTGGGGCTCTGTCAGTTCGAAAGTATCGAATGGGTGGCACGCCCTGAGTCTTCGAAGGGCGTGGCAAGTTGGGAAACCCCACGCCCTTTCGCAAAGCCTTCAGGGCGTGCCACCCCCAAGGAAACCTCGTCACATGTCACTTCTAATTCCCAAGCTCCCGCGTGGTTACGCTTAAGACACACTGGCGGAGCCAGTGGCACACGAAAATGAAGCTTGGATAATCCACTGGACTTTTCTCGACGAAATCTCGTGGCGACTCCTGCATTTGCATGGAGCGTCCGCATCACCCGGCTCGACGTTCCGGGATATGCGCAGACAGCGGAATCGAACTGGGCGCTCCGGCGCGTCGCAGTCGGGCGACAATATCGGTTGTCGAGACACCGGGACGAACCCCCAGCGGTTTCACGCGGCCGCCGTATTCGAGGACAACTTCGCGACCGACGATTTCCTCCTCGGTGTAGGTTCCGCCCTTCACGAGAACATCGGGACGAATCTCGTTGAGGATTGCGTGCGGCGTGTCTTCATCGAAGACGACCACGAAGTCGACGGCTTCGAGGCCGGCGAGCATCTCGGCCCGGTAATTCTGATCAAACAACGGTCGATCGGGGGCCTTGCCCAGCCGACGCACGCTCTCATCGCTGTTGATGGCGACGATCAGGCAGTTGCCCTCATCGGCCGCCTGTCGCAAATAGGCCAGATGACCGACATGCAGCAGGTCAAAACAGCCATTGGTGAAGACGATCGACTGACCGGCCTGCCGCCGCCCTTCGACGCGACGAACCAGTTCGGCCCGCGTGCAGATCTTGCGATCCGACAGACGAGTCGTTTTGAGAAGATCGGCCAACAGATCGCTGCGTCGAAGCGGGACAACGCCCACCTGTTCGACTTCAAGGCCCCCGGCCACGTTCGCCAGCCGCGAGAGATCGGCGGGTTCGATTCCAGCCGCCATGCCGACACCGATCATGGCGAGGACCATGTCCCCTGCCCCGGTGATGTCGCACACTTCGCGGGGGCGGGTCGGCAGATGCTCGCAGGAACCCGAGCGGCGGGCCAGCACGATGCCGTCGCGATCGAGCGTGATGAACGCCATCTCAAGTTGATATTGCTCGACCAGTTGACGGCCGGCTCGGAAGGCGTCTTCGATCGTCGCGACTTCAAAACCGACGGCCTTTGAAGTTTCGGCCCGATTCGGCGTGACCCCTGTCGCCTTGCGGTAGCGCTGATAGTCGGCCCCATTCGCGGGATCAGCAATTACGGGGATTTGGAGCCGCCGGGCCTGTTCCAAAAGTGGAGTCAGAAGCTGGGGTGTACAGACCCCTTTGCCATAATCGGAAACCAGAATCGCTGCGAATTGCGGGAGTTCGGGAAGAATTTGACGTAACAACTGCTGGGCAATTTCTCCGCTGACGGGAGTCCGGACTTCGCGATCGAGCCGCAGCATCTGGTGCGGGTGCCGGTACTGAGCCCGGCCCATGAAGCGAACCTTGGTGGTGGTCGGTCGATCGGGGTCGACCGTCACTCCCCGACAATCAATGCCCGCCTGTTCGAGATTTCGACACAGACAGCGGCCATCGTCGTCGTGCCCGACAAGTCCGGCCAAGGTGACATCGGCTTCGAGTCCGCGCAGCATGTTGGCGACGTTGGCCGCGCCGCCAAGGCGCGACTCTTCGCCGTGTTGTCGCAGCAGGATGACCGGGGCTTCCTGGCTGACGCGTTCTGCGTCGCCCCAGGTGTACCGGTCCAGAATGAGATCGCCCAGGACAAGAATCCGGGGTTTGCCAAGACGCCCGATGGCGTCGATCAACTCTTGCGACATGCCGCGTTCATCCCTGAAGCGTGGGGGGAACCATCCTGGTTACGCACCGTGCGGGAATCGTCGCAGAAGTTCGGCGATCTGTCCAGATGGAACCCGCGCGGGGCCGCTATCGAAAGTCGTCACGCGGATGGAAGTTGCGAACACCCCGACCGGTTCCGCGTGAATTCGCGCCGCGACGTCCGAGGGCGATCGCGAACGGGGAATTTCTCTTGCATCGCGAGCCCAGGTTGGACTAACACTTCGGCCGCGCGCCCGGGCAGGGCCGTGAGGGTTGGCAGGTGTTTGCCTGGCTCCAATTGCCCGGACCGCCTCTCGGAAACCGCCATGTTTCGCGGAATGCCTCAAGACCGTCCGATCGCCACGCGGAATCGCTGGCAGGGCCGACTGCGCGCGGGCCTTGTACTCGTGACGTTTCTGGCGATCACGGTACCGGCACAGGCTCAGCAATTCGGGGTCTATACCAAGGTCTTCGCGATCGACGGCAAGTCCGAGTCGGTCGTCGCCCGCAGCCTCACGATTTTTCACGCGGGGAAAGTCTATGACTATCTGGATGGGGTCGAGGAAGTCACCATCCATGATCCGGTTCGCAAACAGATCACCATCATCGATACGGGCCGGCGCATCACCACCGATCTCACGCACGATGAATTGCGGCGATTTCTCGCGCTCGCCGAGGATCAGCTCAAGACCCGTCTGTCGTCATCGGCGGGAGGAAATTCCTCCCCGCAGGCGACCGAGTTGCTGCAATTTCAACTGGCACCCCGATTCAGCAGCAAGGTCCGCGACAACCAGAAAGGCCTGTCGCTGACCAGTCCGCGATTCCGCTACGCTGTCGACTGGACGACTGCCGACAGCGATGGAACACTCCAGGCGTACCTCGACTACGCCGACACGGCGGCGATGCTGAATTCGGTACTGCATCCCCATGCGTTTCTGCCTGGACCGCGGCTGGAACTGAATCGGGAACTGCGGCAGGCTGGTAAACTGCCGGTCGTCGTCCGACTGTCGGTTTCCACTGAACCGCCGCTGGAACTGCGCGTGGAACATCAGTGGAACTGGAAGCACACCACGAAGGATCGCGACCAGATCAACCACTGGGAGCAATTGCTGCGGTCGAACTCGCTCCGGAAGCTGACGTTCCCGGAATTCCAGCGAGACACCCTCACCGGGACTTCGACGACCCGCCGGTGACGGCTTGGTGTTCGTGCGCCAGTGGGGTTGCCTCATTCAAGGTTGAGGCGGAGCCTGGCAACGAGGAATGAGGGAACGCACGAAGGTCTGCGACCCCCGCCGGGGGTCGGAAAGACATGATGGGTGATCGTTTACCGTGGGTGCGCTGCGCGACCCACGGCTCCTGAGGAACATGACGATTTTCGGACGAATAGTCCGCCCAAACCTCCCATGTTCGTCCCCCACGAGTGTCCCCGCAGGGGTCGGGACAACTACCCTCTTTGACCGCTTCGCGGTCAGGGAAGGCCTCATTTCCAAGATCTGTTTGGGAGCAGCTCGATTCGGGGCATTGCTTTCGGCACGGTTGAGTGAGGCGAACCCTCGGGAAGAGGCGTTCCCGGTGGAGCCTGAGGACGAAAAAGCACAAAGCAGCGTTCCCAGGCGGAGTCTGGGGACGAGATGGCTCACTCAACCGACGCCGGGTTCACGTGGCGGACGGGGCTTGGGTTTTGGTCGCAGGATGCGGATCGCGACTGCCGCGATCAGCACGATTGGCAGCAGCAGTTTGATCGGGACGCGGACCCGGATCAGCAGGGCCAGAATCAGCACCCCGACCACCACTTTCCACAGCGGGGCCTTGCCGAGTTCCAGTCCCGCCGCGCCGGGGGGAATCGCCAGCCAGAGCGCCCCCATGACCACGCCCACTTTCATAAATGCTGCCTGCCACATGTCGTTGGCATGATCGGTGCTGAACAGCATCATCGCCAGAGCGAGGGCCAGGCAGACACAGGCAATTCCGGCAATGAGACCGCGATTGAGGGGGACGTCGGATTGCATTCCGGCATCATGACCGGAGGATGAAGCGGTCTCAACCCGCAGGGCCTCTGGGAGATTCAGACGGGGCTGAGTGTGTGGCTAAGTCGAGAGTCGAGGGTCCAGACTCGAGAAAGACGAAGATCTGTCCGTTTTCTTCACTCGGCCATCAACCATCGACCCCGTCAGCATGCCACGAATCGAAAAAGGCGAAGGCCCTGCTCAACCCGGCTTCCTGGTGTACGTGGAGTCTTCGCCGTGGTTCAATCGGGAGTGTACCTCGAACCGAGCCCGATGCCGACGGACCCCTTCGCATGTATTCCGATGATGAACAGCCCTTCCGACCCGACTATCTGCTCGATCCGCATGCGGTGTGGATGACGCGCGCGCTGGACGAAGCCCGCGCGGCGTTCGAGGAAGACGAAGTCCCCGTCGGCGCGGTCGTGGTACAGGACGGCCGTTTGATTGGGATGGGTCATAACCAGCGCGAGCAACTGGCGGATCCCACCGCGCATGCCGAGATGATCGCCATCACCCAGGCGGCGACCACGCTGGGAGACTGGCGGCTAATCGACTGCGTCCTCTATGTGACGCTCGAACCCTGTCCCATGTGCGCCGGAGCCATCATCCAGGCGCGTATTCCCACGGTCGTTTATGGAACCACCGATCCGAAAGCCGGGGCCTGCGAATCGCTGTACCAGATCACGAATGACCCGCGGCTGAACCATCGCTGCGAAGTGCTGGGCGGCGTTCTGAGAGATGAGTGCCGACAGATCCTTCAGGACTTCTTCGCGCAGCAGCGTCGGCTGGGGAAGAAATAGAAGATCACTTCCCGGCCGTCAGGTCATAGATCATCAACGTGTCCTGCTCGCGCAGGAGCAGCTTGCCGTCGACCACGACCGGGTGAGCCCAGCTTGGCTCCTTGACGACCTCGGGAGTGAAGACCCCCTTCAGGCGATATTCATCGGGCGTGGCTTCGACCAGCGCCACTTCGCCGCTCTGGTAACGGTAGATGATGTTTCCGTCCGCATAGGTCACCGCGGCGGAACCTTTTCCCGCGCCTCGCAGGCGGATCCCCCAAGCCACCTCGCCCGTGAGCATGTTGACGCAGGTCGGGAAACCATTGTTGTGGCCGTGCCCCATGTAGACATAGTCGCCCACGAGCACCATGCCGCCGTGATGGTTCTGCAGCTCTTTGGCCGGGAAGTAGTAGACCTCTTCGGCCTTAACTCCGCCGCCTGATGACGACAGTTTGAGCAGTGCGGCGCCGCCGTCGTTGTAGCCGGACGACGTGAAGATGTAGTCGCCCTGGGCGATCGCGGTGGGAATGTTGGCGGTTTTGTTGGCGATGCGGTTGTATCCCCACAGGTACGCGCCGTCGTCCGCTCGCACGCCGATCAGCCCCGGCCCGATCAGTTGAACGTATTGCCGAACTCCCCCGCCCTCAGAGATGATGGCCGAACCATATCCCGCCCCCGGCCGGCCGGCTTCACCGTCCAAAGTGACCTTTGACTTCCAGATTTCGTCGCCAGTGCCCTTATCGAGCGCGACCATCATCGCGTTCGGTCCGCCCGGCGTGCAGATCACGCGGTCGCCATCGACGAGGGGCGATTCCGAGAAACCCCAGCCCGACATCATGCGACCCTGCCAGTCCTTGAAGTCCCGCTTCCACAGCGAATGGCCGTCGTCCAGGGAGAGGCAGTGAATCGCTCCATTGCTGCTGACGACGTAAAGGCGGTCGCCATCGATCGCTGGCACCGACCGCGAACCCTTGTAGCCGTGTTCGGGGACTTTCTCAGTGATCGGCTGAGCCCAGACAATCTTTCCGGTCTTCAGATCAGCCGCGACGACGTACTGCGCGTCGGACCGATTTCCCGTGGTGTAGGCGATGCCGTCCACGACCGACACGCTGGCATAGCCTTCGCCCATGCCTTCGATGCGGGCCAGCAGTTTCGGCGGGGAGGCGTTCCAATTCTGACTCAGTCCCCGGCTGGTCGACAGATTGTTGCGCCCCGGCCCGCGCCACTGCGGCCAGTCGGCACCGGAGGGCTCTGCGGCGAACACGGTTCCCGATGACCAAGCCATCGTCAACATCATCACGACGAGCGAACGGCAGAACGTCTGCATGACAGAACCTTTGTCGAGGAGGGAGAACGATGCGGGATCGCGGGCGGTGTTCACGGAGAGACAAGGCGGGAGGACTGACTTTCCCAAAGCCGGGCGCGGGACGTCGTGCCACCAGACAAATCGACGAAAAGAGTTTAGCCAGCCGCTGTTCGCTGAAGCAATTGGGCCGCGTCTTTCTTGCGGCGCAGACGGGATTCACCCGTCCTGTGATAGTGGCCGGAAATCGGAAAATCGCGCAAACTGCTCGTCTGTCCTGCCCCTCGACCCAACGACTCTTGCTGTGAGAATCCGACATGCGTTGGCTCCGCTCCGCGTTTCTGGCGACGATCGCCGTGTTACCGCTGTCGACCGGTCTGCTTCTGGCGGACGGTCCGCAGGACAACCAGGCCGAGAATGTCCGCCGCATCCCCAAGCTGGGCATTGAAGTTCCCGCCGATGTTCGCACGGAACTGGAACAGGGGCTGTCATCCTTGGCGGAAAAATTGGCTGTCCTGAAGCCTCGCTATGCGGGAACCCTCGAAACCGCTTCGGTGAATGGCTCTTCGGGGCGCGATCTCTACGCTGATGTTGCCATCTTTCATCGGGCCGTCGATCAGGCGCTGCGATACCAGGAGTTCTTCGATGCCAAGGAACTTCCCGTTGCCGCGAAACTCTTGTCTCTGGGACACGAACGAGCCGATCAGCTTCTAAAGGGCCAGCATCCCTGGACGACGCAGACGGGGCTTGTTGTTCGCGGCTACCTCTCGGAACTCGACGACACGCCGCAGCCTTACGGCTTGGTGATTCCCGATTCGTATAGTTTCGTCAAATCGTTGCCGACACGGCTGGACTTCTGGTTTCACGGTCGGGGCGAAACGCTGAGCGAACTGAACTTTCTCAATCAGCGACTGTCGCAGGTTGGTTCGATTCAGCCGGCCGAGACCATCGTGCTTCATCCCTACGGCCGGTACTGCAACGCCAACAAGCTGGCGGGGGAAGTCGACGGGTTCGAAGGGCTGTCCGCCGTCGAACGGGGCTACAACATCGACAGCGAACGCATCGCTGTCCGCGGCTTTTCAATGGGGGGAGCAGCCGCCTGGCACTTCGCGGTCCACTATCCCGATCGCTGGTTCGCCGCCAATCCCGGCGCGGGGTTTTCGGAAACGCCCGACTTTTTGAAGGTCTTCCAGAACGAAGCGCTGACCCCTCCGCCGTTCGAAAGAACGCTGTGGCATCTCTATGACTGCACCGACTACGCGGTCAATCTGTCGTTCCTGCCGACGGTCGCCTACAGCGGCGAGATCGACAAGCAGAAGCAGGCAGCCGACATCATGGCAGCCGCTATGCAGCGTGAAGGACTCGAACTGATGCACATCATTGGGCCGATGACCGCACACAAGATTCATCCCGACTCTCTCAAACTCATCGAAGAGCGTCTCGCAGAACTGGCGACGACGGGCATCGATCGAGCGCCGTCAAAAATCCGGTTCGTGACCTACACGCTCAAGTACAACTCGGCTCACTGGGTGAAAGTGTTGGGCCTGGAAGAACACTGGAAAGAAGCGCGCATCGAAGTCGAGCACGTGGACGGCAACACGTTCCGCGGGACCACGAAGAACATCATGGCTCTGGCGTTGATGTTGCCCAAGTCCCTCCTGAAAGGTGGAGCAGCGCCGGTTCAACTGGAACTCGACGGTAGCGTGCTTTCGCTTCCTTCGACTGAAGTCCTGCAACTGGTGAAAACCGATGCCGGCTGGCAAGCGGGTTATCTGCCTGAACGCGGCCTGCGGAAGAAGTCAGGGCTGCAAGGCCCGATCGACGACGCTCTGATGGCGCCGTTCATCTTCGTGAAGCCGACCAAGACCGGCTATCACCCCGAAGTCGATGCCTGGGTGAACGCCGAGTTGGAACACGCCGTCGTCCAGTGGCGGCAGCAAATGCGTGGCGATGCGATCGTCAAAAACGACACCGATCTGACGGATGACGACATCCGCTCGAAGAACCTGATTCTCTGGGGCGATCCGCAATCGAATGCGGTCATCGGAAAAATCGCGAAGTCACTCCCAATCGGCTGGGCCGCCGACAAGGTGACCGTGGGCGAGAAGACCTATGACGCCGCGAAGCATGGCGTGATCGCTGTCTACCCGAACCCGCTCAACCCGAACCGGTACATGGTCCTCAACAGCAGTTTCACCTACCGCGAGTACGATTACCTCAACAACGCGCGGCAAGTCCCCAAACTGCCGGACTGGGCCATCATCGACATCACCACGCCCCCCAACAGCCGCTACCCCGGCAAAATCGTCGCGGCTGACTTCTTCGACGAGTCATGGCGTTTGAAATGAGGAGTGATGATGATCGAGAAGACGGTGCGAATCCTCGAGAATGGACCAGCCGCCCGTGCGAACGACGTTGCCTGGTGGCGGCAACAGCCTCCGGCGGCAAGAATCGCGGCCGTCGAGGAAATTCGTCGCGAATACCATCTCTGGAGGTATGGTGCTGAACCAGGATTTCAGAGAGTTCTTCGAATCGTTGAACGCCAGTGACGTCCAGTATCTGCTCGTCGGCGGATACGCAGTCGCGTACCACGGACGTCCGCGATATACGAAGGACGTGGATGTGTGGGTCGATGCGACCGCCGAGAATGGTGAAAAGCTGGTCGCCGCGCTGGCACATTTCGGCTTCGGTTCGCTCGCCATCACTTCGGACGATTTTCAGAAGCCGGATCGCGTCATTCAGTTGGGAGTGGCTCCCAATCGAATCGACTTGCTGACGTCGATCCCAGGAGTCGAATTCGCCAAATGCTACGCCAGAAAGCAGATCATTGAAGACGACGGACTGGCTATCAACGTCATCTCGATCGAGGACTTAAAGGCCAGCAAGCGAGCAACGGGGCGATTGCAAGACCTGGCGGACATTGAGGAGCTCGAACGAGAGGACGAGCCTCCCATGCCCTCTCAATAACCTCACTTTGCCTCCGGTTGCTCGCAACCGGAGGCCCTCTCTTGCGGCGGCACCCAAGGGTCGTTCAACGAAAGCTCACCGTTCGGCAACTCGTAGTAGATGCGTCCGTTGATCGAGTAGACATTCGGAACGCCCAGACGCCGACTTTCTTCCTGAGCGTCTGCGACAGCCTGCCGCGCGATGCGGAGGTACTCTTCGATGGTCTCGTGTTGCTCCAACGTCAGTCGCGGGCGGGTCATGACAATTCACCGATCAGGCTCAGAAACCGCGAATAAAACTTTGGATCGCGAATGGTCGGTTCCGCATGAGTTCCGACGGCGACCTCATGGAGCGATCCAAATCCGTTGTAGCAAACCACCCAACTGTCCGCGAGATAGCGATAGACATTCCAGAAGTTGTGGAGCGAACGCGAAAAACGGCGCCGTACGTCTGCTTCCGGAACGTCATGCCCCCCTTTGCGAACTCGCTCGGCAATGCGAGTTAGGCACATGTCCTCGGATTCAACAAACAGATACACGATTTCAGTCTTGTATCCGGACGCTCGCGCGGTCCCCAAGAAGTTCTTAAGCGTCAGCCCGGACAGTGTGGACTCGCAGACGAAGGATTGGCGTTCCGCGACCAACTGACGGATCGTTCGGGAAAACGTACGCGATGCGGTAATCGCGGCAATCGCTGGATTGGAGGGATTCAGTTGTTCCGCGATGGCATCGGCGCCCAAGTAGGGGATGCCGCGACTCTCCGAGAACTGCTTCGCGACTGTCGTCTTCCCCGAACCATTCGGACCGCCGACAATCAGCAGGAGCGGGGAGTCTGCCAAGGAAGTCTCGTCCCGATATGCCAGTTCTCACTTCGCCCCCGGTTGCTCGCAATCGGGGGCATCCGACAGTGTTTCTTTACTCCACCAGCCCTCCCAGGGCGACAGAACCGACGCGCAGGCAGAAGTCCCCGAACGATTCACCGTTCGCGCGTTCGGCTTTGAACTTTTCGAACGCCGGGGACAGTTCCTTCGCCAGGTCTTCCAGCGGGACCATGTCCTTGTACTTGTAGGCGATGCGGCTGCCGGTCAGGTTGCCACCCAGGAAGATCGTGTACTTCCCGACTGCCTTGCCCACGATGCCGATATCGGGCGTGTAGGGCCGGGCGCAGCCGTTGGGACAGCCCGTCATGTGCATGGTGATTCGTTCGTTCGCCAGGCCGTGCCGTTCCAACTCGGCTTCCAGGCCCGCCATCACCTGCGGATAGACCCGTTCGGAGTCGGTGATCGACAGGCCGCAGGTCGGAAACGCCACGCAGGCCATCGAGAGACGACGAATCGGCAAGAGGTCTTCGGCCGGCAGAATGCCATGCTCGGCAAGAATCCGGGCAATGTCGGCTTTGTCGGCCGGGTCGATGTCGCACAGGATCATCGACTGCTGGGCCGTGTTGCGGATTTCCATGCGGTACTTCTCGACGACCTTCCGAAGGCCCGTCTTGATCCGCTTGTCGCCCACGTCCTGAATACGGCCGCAATCGATGTTGATCCCGAGGAAGAGCTTGCCGTCCCCCTGCTCGTGCCAGCCGAGGTGATCGTCGACATTGGTGACATCCGCCGGGTGCGGTTCGGCAAGCGGCTTGCCGTAGTACTCTTCGACCGTCGCCTTGAACTTCTCAAGTCCCCAGTTGGCGATCACGTACTTCATGCGGGCGACTTTGCGGTCTTCGCGATTGCCGTTATCCCGCTGGACCTTGATGATCGCCTCGGCCACCGGAATGACCTGGTCGGGAGTGATAAACGCCATCCGCTTCGCGACGGCCGGGAACGTCTTCGCCGCGCTGGGGGTGGTTCCCATGCCGCCGCCGACCAGCACGTTGTAGCCAATGATCCGGTCGTTCTCGACAATCGCCAGAAACCCCAGATCGTTGGCGTAGATGTCAACGCAATTGTCTTCGGGGAGCGCGAAGGCAATTTTGAACTTACGCGGCAGGTAGACCGTTCCGTAGAGCGGTTCTTCGACCGGCTTGAACTCGGAGGCCAGCGTTTCCTCGCCGTTTTCGTCGCGCAGCCAGATGTCGAAGTAGGCAGTCGAGCGGGGCTTGAAGGCCTCGGCTGTCTCCCGGGCGAGCTTGCCCATTTCGTCTCGGACGGGGTTGTTCTTGTACGGAGCCGGGCAGGCCATCACGTTGCGATTGACGTCGCCGCAGGCTCCCAGCGTGGTCAGCAGGCTGTCATTAATGCCGCGAATCAGCGATTTGAGATCCCCCTTCGGGATCCCGTGGAACTGATAACCCTGCCGCGTCGTGATCCGCAGGGTGCCGTTCGCGTATTTCTCGCAGAGGTCGAGGTGGGTCAGAAACTGCTCGGCCGTGACGCGCCCGCCCGGAATGCGGGTGCGGGCCATCATGATGAACGTCTTCCCCTTGGGCGTGCCGTCGGGGTTCTTGGCCTTTCGCAGGTCGCGGTCGTCTTCCTGGTAAACGCCGTGGAACTTGAGGAGGCCTTCGCTGTCGCCGGAAAAACTCGGTTCGGCACTGCGCAGGTCTTCGGCGATCGGTCCCCGGAGCTGGCGGCTACCTTCTTTCAGGAATTCGGCTTTGCTCCGCTTCACTTCCTCCGTCATCAGCTCCGACTCCCTCGTATCCGGCGATACAAATCAACAAATTCCGATGCCATGGGCGATATGCCCGAATAGACACCAATCTGGCCAGTATAGTTCGGCGGCCAAAACCTGAATAGACGGCGCAATCGGGAGAACTGATTGCACCAGAAATGAGAAAATCGGCGACGCGATAGCCAGCGTTGATACGTCGCGGC
Organism: Planctomycetaceae bacterium; assembly: GCA_019636285.1. Lineage (GTDB taxonomy): Bacteria > Planctomycetota > Planctomycetia > Planctomycetales > Planctomycetaceae > JAHBXV01. Next base: position 122,173 of record JAHBXV010000013.1, on the reverse strand, counting down.
GAACCCTTGACGGTACGGAGTGTCGAATCGGACAATCGCCCGGTCGGGCGGGGCGGTCGCGGTGTGCGCCACCCTCGGGTTCCCGACTCGAGTTTCGTGTTTGACGTGTTTCCTGACCAGAAGTTCCCGCCCATGCCCAGTTTTCGTCTGTCTCCAGCGGTCCAGTCACTCAAACCCTCCGCGACCCTTGCGGCCGCGGCCAAGGCGAAAGAACTGAAATCGCAGGGGATCGACGTTTTGGACTTCACGGTGGGAGAACCGGACTTCGTGACTCCGGCCCACATTTGTGAAGCGGCGACGGCTGCCATGAAGGCCGGGCACACGCATTACACGGCGTCCGGGGGGATTGCCGAACTCAAGCAGGCCGTCTGCGCGGCTTACGAACGCGATTACGGCCTCAAGTATTCCCCCAACCAGGTTCTTATTTCCAACGGCGCGAAACACTCGATCCACAATGTCCTGGCAGCCCTCTGTGGTCCCGGCGACGAAGTCATCATCCCGACCCCGTACTGGGTCAGCTACAGCGCGCTGGTTGAACTGACCGGGGCGACGCCGGTTCTGGTCGAGACGTCGGAAGCGAGCGGCTTCTGCCTGTCTCCCGAAGAGCTCAAGGCTCATGTGACGCCGAATACGCGGCTGATCATGCTCAACAATCCCTCGAACCCGACTGGGGCCGTCTATCCGCTCGATAAGCTCGAAGCGCTGGTCCGTGCCTGCGTGGAAGCGGACATCCTGATTCTGTCGGACGAGATCTACGAGAAGCTGCTCTATGGCGGCGCGGCGTTCCGCAGCGTGGCGTCGTTCGGGCCCGATGTGCTGGAGCGGACGATCACCGTCAGCGGCGTCAGCAAGGCTTACGCGATGACCGGATGGCGAATTGGCTGGACGATCGGGCCGGCGGCCGTCATCAAGGCGATGGACAACCTGCAAAGCCAGGAAACGTCGAACCCGTGCAGCATCAGCCAGTATGCGGCCGTCGTGGCACTGAACGGTCCGCAGGAGAGCGTCGAAGAGATGCGGAAAGCCTTCGAAGAACGCCGCAACTATGTGGTCGGTCGGTTGAAAGACTTCCGCGAGAAGTTCGGAGTGACCTTCGCCGAACCGGGCGGGGCGTTCTACGGGTTCTTCAACATCGCCGGGTTTTTTGGCAAAACGCTGCCCGGTGGGAAATCAGTCGACAACTCGTCCGACTTCTGCACGACGCTGCTTGAGCGGGCGCACGTGGCCCTTGTCACGGGCGATGCGTTCGGCGCGCCGGGTTACGTTCGGCTGTCGTTCGCCTGTGGAATGGATCAGCTTCGCGCGGGTCTCGACGCCATCGAAAAATTCTTGAGCGCCGCCCGTTAGTTCGAATCACGGCCTTGAGCAAGACGTTGACAGTTTCGCCGAGCGTCCCTATAGTTTCCTAGGAAACCAATAAGAGGCAAGACGCCATGTCAAAGTCGCTCAGCAAACTGGAAGACCACCTCGGTTATTGGCTGCGGTACGTGTCGAATCACGTGTCTCAGGCGTTTGCCCGCAAGGTGGAGGCCAGGGGCGTGACGGTCGCCGAGTGGGTGCTCATGCGACAGATGCACAGCGCCGGAACTGCCAACCCCAGTCAATTGGCCAGTTCGATCGGCATGACGCGCGGGGCCATCTCCAAGCTCATCGAGCGGCTTTGCCGCAAGGAACTGGTTAAGCGTTCGTCGGTCGAGGGCGATCGGCGGTATCAGACCGTCGACTTGACCCCTGCCGGAAAGCGGCTGGTCCCGGTGCTGGCTCGGCTGGCGGATGAAAACGACCGCGAATTCTTCGGCCATTTGCAGCCGGAAGAAGCCAAACGGTTTGTTGGCGTGCTGCAAGACATCGTGCATCGGCAAGGTTGGAAAAACCTTCCGGTCGATTGAATCCCGATCCCATTTTCTTGAGGACAAATGATGAACGCGGAGCAGGCCACAACCGTCGAACAGTGCGTGCAGGGGGCGCTCTCCGGCGAGCTGACATTCCCCGAGATAGTGGGTCGCCTCATCAAGGCCGGCGTCGAGCGATACCACGCCGACTACAGCCGCCAGGAGGTCACCTATTATTTCGCCTGCGGCGAATCGCTGGTCGTCGCGGCCCCGCATGCCGCGCATGAGACCGCTGCTGAGTTTGCTCCAACGGCCATTGAAGCCGCCGTTCGCCAGAGCCAGCGGAACGAGCACACGTATTCGGACTTCATTCGCAAGACCATGAACGCCGGCTGCGTGGGCTACTTCGTTCAGATCACGGGCCGCCGCGCCATCTACTTCGGCCGCAACGGGGACAGTCATGTGGAAAACTTTCCGCCCGCGCCGGCGAGCGTCGTCGCGAACTGAAAGCGGGTTCAACGTGGCTTGTCCGAGGATCATTGCCAAATGACCGCCTCTGCGACGACACTTGTCCGCGGACTCTAAAGACTGATCGCGAGAACAGAGAGAGAACCGATGCGGATTCGATTCGGCGTAGCGTTTGCAGTCCTGCTCTTTCCCTTGTTCTGCTCCGCACAGGAAATAGAAGACCGGGCCTTTGTCGCATCGTGCGATGGTTCGGAACAGCGATACGTCGTGCTGAAACCGGCCGGGTTTCAGGAGGACCAGCCGCATGACGTGCTGATCGCTCTCCATGGGCACGGTTCCGACCGCTGGCAGTTCATCAAGGGAACGTTTGATGAAAGCCGGGCCTGTCGCGACGTGGCCGCCGAACGCAAGATGCTCTACATCTCGCCCGACTATCGCGCGAAGACCTCCTGGATGGGTCCGAAGGCCGAAGCCGACGTTTTGCAGATCATCGAGACCTGTCGGAAGAATCCTGCTGTCCGCCGGGTGTTCATTTGCGGTGCCTCGATGGGGGGCTCCTCAAGCCTGACCTTCGCCGCCATGCACCCCGACAAGATTGACGGCGTCGCGTCGATGAATGGCACGGCCAATCATCTGGAGTACGAGCAGTTTCAGGACGCTATTTCCGAATCATTCGGCGGCTCGAAGCGCGACATTCCCTTGGAATACAAACGCCGCAGCGCCGAGTACTGGCCCGAGAAACTGACAATGCCGGTCGGCATGACGACGGGCGGAAAAGATGTGCTGGTGCCGCCGGAAAGTGTCGTTCGACTCGCGGGAGTTCTGGCGAAGCTTAACCCCGACACGCTGTTGATCCATCGCCCTGAGACGGGCCATACGACCAACTACGAGGACTCCCGCGCGATCCTGGAGTTCATGCTCCAGCGTGCGGACGTGGCTGCCACCAAGAAATAGCGGAACGTCATCCCTCGGCAATGACGCGCCAGACATGAATCGTCCGGTCGAAGCCGGTGCTGGCGAAGAGCTTGCCGTCCTGGCTGAACGTGACCCCGTAGACCGTGTTACGGTGCGCGGGCTGTGTCGCAATCAATTTCTCACTCGCGTAATCCCACACACGAATCGCCCCATCGGCCGCACCGGCCGCAATCCAGCGGCCATCCGGCGAGAAGCAGACTGACTTCAGCGGGATCGCGTCTGTCTTAATATTCGCGATGAGTTCGCCGCCCAGATTCCAGAGCTTCAGACAGCCATCGGCACATGCCGAAGCCAGTCTCGTTTCATCTGGCGAAAATGCGACTCCTTCAATGCCGCGAGTATGGCCTGGCATGGTCCTGAGCAACGTACCGGCTTCGAGATTCCAAAGGTGGACAATCTGGTCGTCGCCGCCGGATGCTGCCAGTTTGCCGCTGTCGCTGAGAGCCACGCACTGAATATTCGCCGTATGTCCCGTCAGAACGGCCAGCGAACGCCCTGATTGAGCATCCCACAGCCTCACGGTCTTGTCGAAGCCCGCCGAGGCAAGCAGCATCCCCGATTTCTGGACGGCTCCCGACGTCAGGTAGTCCTGATGTCCCGTGAACGTAATCTCGGCGCTTCCCCCCTCCGCGGGCCAGACGCGGGCCGTGCGATCCAGCCCGACCGTGGCGATCCGACCGTCGGCCAGATACCCGACAAAGCACACGCCGTCGCCATGGCCTTTGAGCGTACCGACGTGTGCCCCGTCCGGCAGACTCCAGAGTTTGACCGTGTTGTCCAGACTCGCGGTGGCGAGACGATCTCCTGCCGCCGAGAAAGCCGACCAGTAAGCGGCGTTGCCATGCGTCAGCGAGAGAAGTTTTTCGAGACGCACGTTCTTGACCGTGTCTAGACGTTCTCAGACCAGTTCCGGCAACGGCGAATACATCGAGTCGACGAGGTAGGTCGGACGACCACCCTGATCCGGAAGAGTCGCCGTGGCAGGGTCGATGCCGATCGACTGATAAAGCGTGGCGAACACTTCCTGGAAGTGGACCGGTCGTTCCACCGGGTGTTCTCCCAGCTTATTCGTCGCTCCAATCACCTGTCCGGTCCGCAAGCCGCCACCCGCGAGCATCGCGCAACCCACCTGCGGCCAGTGATCGCGTCCGCCGTTCTTGTTGATGACGGGCGTCCGTCCAAATTCGCCCCAGACGACGACAGTCACGTCTTTGTCCATGCCGCGTGCGTGCAAATCGTCGAGCAGAGCGCTCAGCCCCTGGTCGAAGATTGGCAGATGATCGCGGGCGTTCTCGAAGTTCGTGCCGTGCGGACGACCGTGCCAGTCCCACCGGCCGTAGGCGAGCGTCACCACGCGAACGCCGGCTTCCACCAGCCGCCGGGCGGCGAGCAGGTAGTCGTTCATCAGCGGTCCGGCATCGCCATAGCCGGCGTTCTCCTGCGCGCCGCGACCATACCAATCGCGAACTCGCGGATCTTCCTGCTCCAGGTCGAGCGCATCGAGCAGCTTGCTCGAGGTCAACAGGCCAAACGCGTTCTGGTAGTTCTTCGCGAGTCCTTCGAGGGCACCGCTCTTGTCGGCCTGGCGATTCAAGCGATCGATGCTGTCCAGCAGTGCCTTGCGGTTATGGAGTTGGTCAAGGCTCAAGCCGTTCAAACCAAATTGTGCCTGCTCCGCATTGGGACAGTAGGGTGCATGGGCCTGACCCGCGAACCCCGACTGTCCGGGATCGCCCCACGGACGGTTCTTCATGCGAGGTGCCAACCCGACAAACGGCAGCATCCCCGATTCCGTCGCCCCTTGAAGCTTAGAAACGGCCGATCCGAGAGACGGCCAACCTCCGGGCGGCTGATTCAGCGGGCCATGACCGGTCACACATTGAAAGGCATCGTGACGTCCCACCGATCCGACCAGCGTCCGAATAACCGCAAGACGATCCATCCGCTGGGCCAGTAGGGGCAGATGCTCGCAGATGTCGAGTCCCGGAACGTTCGTGGGAATCGGCTTGAACTCGCCACGAATCTCGACCGGAGCGTCCATCTTCAGGTCGACCATGTCCTGATGGGGCGGACCGCCCGACAGGAAGACCATGATGATCGATTTCTGCGACTTCCGGCCGGTCGCCTCTTCAACCGCCAGAAGCTGTGGCAGCGAGAGACCGCCCATCGCCAGCGCACCCGCTTTGAGCATCGTGCGGCGCGAGACCCCGTCGCAAAAGGGCGACCCTGCTCTGGCTGTATTCATCGGCGAAACTCCTCGGCACGGTCGGAACAGCAACCTCTTTCATATAAACACCGGCTGTTGTTTGTCCACGGTAGAACCAAGGAAGTGTTGCGACCTGCGCCGAGAAACTCGCGACGTGTGTCGGTCATTCGCCGTCACGTGAAGTCGCTGGTTCGCAATCATTCAAGCAACAGCCGACAGCGTGGAATCCCGTCCTGTGAGGACCAACCTCGGGAACCGCCCTCGCTGGTTTGTACAGATATTCCGGATGAACGATCGCCTCTCGAAGAGCGGTTTCTGACGCCTGAAACCGGCAGTGATTGACTGCAAAACCCGTAGTCCTGCCATTTCGATTTAGTGAACTGAAGATTTCTTGGCCGATCGACGACTTAGTGATTGCCAGCGTGCAGTGATATCGACACGGGCCAACTTTCCCTTGTAGTACCGTCAAAACCCTCTGGACGTACGAAGTGTCCTGAATTTGTAGAGATGTCCGAGCCGCCAACCGGGTTTTGACTGAGTTTCTTGGGAATGGCGCGAAAACTTGTGGTGGCGAAGGGCCGCGCTCACCTCCCTTTTGTCACCCGTTGTCGATTTCCGCACCAGCCAGCGGCTGAGAACAAAGTTGTTTGAAGCCCCCACCCCGCCAGGCGCTGAACGCGCCTCGGACCTGGCGGACCCTCCCCCCAAAAAATCCCTGTGGTCGCGGAGCGCGGAACTCATGACGACGCACGACACTCCGTTTGTCGCGGCTGAGTTCGTTCCCGTTCGGACCACCGATCTTCAAATCGGGGCAGCGGTTGCGTCGCCGATTTATGACCAGACCGGGCGACTGCTGGTCGGTGCCGGTCAGAAGCTCACGCTCGGCGCTTATCAGCATCTCTGCCAGCGAGGCATCGATCGGCTGCTGGTGCACCGGAAGGATATCAGTTCGCTCCTGGCCGGACGCCCGGAAGGTCAACTTGTTTCGATCCCCTCTCCTGGCGAGTCGGGGAAAGCGCCAGAAGAAAACGAACTCACACTTGAACTCGATGCCGATCGCGTTGTCGAGACGTTTGTCGCGGGCATCGCCTCGGGGAAACCACATCGGGACGATCGCGGAAAGCCGACCGATGGCTCGTACGACATGGACCTCCGCCACTCTCTCATCGAAGCGCGCGAGTCTTCCATCGCGCGGCTCGAACAAACCCATGCCAGCGCCATGGAGGCGGGGCAGATCGATGTCGACGCGGTTTCCGCAATCACCGAGCAGACACTGGACGGGCTGGTCGAAGACTCCGATCTGTTCGCCGCGCTGGGGCTGAATCCCATGGGAACGGGCTACCCGGCCCGCCATAGCCTGCATAGCTGCATGGTCGCGCTCAATATCGGATTCAACCTGGGGCTCGACAAGCTCCAACTTCGTGAACTGGCACTCGGCACGTTGATTCATGATGCGGGCATGCTGAAAATCGACCGCGGCATCTGGACGCAAACCGAGCGACTGACCAGCGCGCAGCGACTGGAGTTGATGAAGCATCCCGTCCGCGTGTTCGATCTCGTCTGGTCGCTCAAGCGGATCCCCCGCCGGTCGGCGTTCATCGCCTACCAGATTCACGAACGAATCGACGGCAGCGGCTATCCCCGGCAACGCTCGGGCGACCAGATTCATTTTTTCTCAAAAGTGGCCGCCGTCGCCGACGTCTATGCGGCTCTCGTGGCCAATCGGCCGCATCGGCAAGGGATTCTTCCCGCCAGGGCCATCGAGCATGTCATCGAGGAAGCCGTCAAACGGCGTCTTGATCTGCAGGCCGTTTGCGCCCTACTCGAAACGACGTCGCTGTATCCCCTCGGATCCGCGGTCATCCTGAACGATGGTCGCGTGGCGCGGACCCTGCGCGGAAACCAGCTGGACTTTGAGCGTCCGGTCATTCAGGCGTGGCGGCGGAGCGAGCTCAACACGCCGGGAGAGGTCATCGATCTCGCGACGACGAACGACCTGTTCATCGTCCGGGCCATCCCCAATCTGACGATTTCCGATGGCGATCTGGTCCTGGCGATGCAGTTGCCCAATCTCGCTCCCGCGAGTCTGGCCACGCTCCTGAATCTGGCCGGGCGGTATCAATCGGGCGGCAAGATCATGATGCGCGCCCCGCGAGTCGCCATCGACCGCGGCGTCAAGCTCATCCATGCCTCGGACGATCGACGTGAATGGCGGACAAGAACAGTCCGCGGCCGAGACGTTTCGCGAACGGGAATCGGGGTTGTTGACAGCGGTTCCCCGCTGCCAGCCGAAGTCATCGTAATCCTTGAGAACCCTGGTTCGGCGCCGGTCTTCATCCTGGGAAAAGTCGTTCGGAGCGTTCCGTTGGCGGACGGCTCGCAAGAGTACGGGATTCAGTTCGTCAGGAAGCTGGACGAGTTGCCTAGAACGCCAGGCGGTGGGCCAGCCTGATCGTACCGCGCGGCGACTGGAGTTTTCGGGGTAGCCGGTAAAGTTTGAGCGAAAATCACCGAAAAATGGACATTGGCAGTTCCGTTTCGTAACGTGGCCTGGCGCGTCAGTGAAAACGCAGTCGGAAGGCTCGACGATCGTCAAGAGTGGTGACTGCTCAGTCAGACAGGCTCACCCGCATGCACCCATCGACCAGTCCGGAATTCTTCAGGCTCGGCTTTTATGTCTGGAGCGTTCCGGGTGTCTCGCGGGCCTGGCGGTACGAATTCGATGACGGACGCTTCGTGCTCGTCACCGACCCTGGCGGGTACGATCTTCCCGAACCTTCGGGGCCGTACGTGGCCATCTGCCTGTCGTGCCGCGACGAGCAGCTCGATTTCCAGCCCCTGCTCCGCGATATGAAATCGGTCTATCGCTGGTTTCGCCGTCAATCTCGCGGGACAACATCGCTTGAGCCGACAGTCTCAACATCGGTACGGCGTTGCCCAATGTCATGAATGCTCCGCGACCGGGCGAGGTTTCAAGGGACCGGCCTTGCGACGAATGACGCGCTTGGTCAATCATCGACCAATCGAACTGGATTGTCGATCGGCCCGTCATATCTGTAAAAGAGATGGCCCGGTTATTGTATGAGCGGAATTCGCTCCCCGTGTCCGCGTTCGATCGTCACGGCCGTTTGCTGCTCGACGACATTCGATTCTGAGTTTCAAGGATCCGCAGTGACCAAACACCATTCCGTCGCTCGTTCCGCTCTGGCGGTTCTCGCCCTGATTGCCGTTCCCGCGGCCGCCTGGGCTCATCCGGGACATTCCACGACTGGCGATGGCCTGACGGCGGGCCTCATGCATCCGCTGGCGGGGTTCGATCATCTGCTCGCCATGATTGCCGTGGGGATCGTCGGCGCGCAACTTGGCGGACGCGCGCTCTGGGCGGTTCCGACCATGTTCGTGGGAACCGTCGTCATCGGCAGCCTTGTGGGATTGTCGGGGCCGCAGCGCCCGGTGATCGAGATCGGAATCGCGGCGTCGGTAATCCTGCTGGGCGTGGCCATGGCCTGGGATCGTCGCGGCCAACTGGGCCTGCCGCTCGTGTTGGCTGGGTTGTTTGGCTTCGTTCATGGACACGCCCATGGATCGGAAATGCCCACCGTCGACAGCACGATTCTCTATATGGCGGGCTTCGTGACGGCAACGGCGGCATTGCACGTCGTGGGGGTGTTGATCGGGCTCATCGGCAAGCGGTCTCTCATGGGAACGTCGGCCTTGCGGTTGTCCGGCGGTGTCATTGCCGCGGCAGGACTCTGCCTGATGCTGGCCATCTAGAGAGGGTTTCAAAACCCTCTGGACGACGGGGGGTGTCCCCAATCTTGAGACGTTTTGCAGCCACCAACCGGGTTTTGAAACGTGTTCTAGCCAAAATCACTCACATCGATGGCACTTGCCGTGCGAATCGTCCCGCGAGGGTTGGGGCATGACGGAGCTTGAACGACCGGAACCTCCCGCTGTGGCGGTTCGGGAACCGTTCCAGCTCGCGGGGATCATCTCCCGTCTCGTCGCGCCGCTAGCGCTGTTGGCGACCTTTGCGCTCTGCATTTTCCCGATGTCCGACCATGACATCTGGTGGCATCTCAAGACCGGTCAACTGATCTGGGAGCGCGGAGACGTACCGCGGACCGATTGGTATCTGTACTCCGACTCCAACCGTCCGTGGATCGATCTTCACTGGGGGTTTCAGTTGCTGGCCGCTCTGCTCTACGGGTTGGGCGGAGCCAATCTGCTCATTCTCGCCAAGGCCGCCATCAATACAGCGGCCGTCGGCATCGGTTGGTTCGCGGTCCCCGGTCCGCTTTCCAACTGGCTCCGCGCCGTCGTGTGGATTCCCGCGATCATCTGCATCACCGGCCGCGCGTACGAACGGCCGGAGATGATGTCGCTGCTGTTCCTCGCGAGCTGGTTCTGGATCGCCTTCCGCGTGGAGCGCGAGCCGCGCTGGATCTGGTGTCTGCCGGTGATCCAGGTCATCTGGATCAACCTGCATGCCCTGTTCGTCCTGGGCCTGGTGATCGGCGGGTGTTTCGCGGTCGACTACGCGATCCGGCTGGCGGCTGATGGTCGATTCGGGCTGCGTCCCGTTCCCGCAAATCTGAGGCCACGATTGGTATTCGCTGCTGGCGCCTGCTGCGCGCTCGCGGCGCTCGTCAATCCTTACTTCGTGACGGGAGCGTTGTTCCCCCTCGAACTCTATCGCAAGTTTTCCATCGACCAGGAGTTCTACTCACAGCGAATCGGCGAGTTTCAGGATCCGCTGCGTTTCCTGTCGACAGTCGGTCTCGGAAATTTGTACCTGAACTCCGAGCTTGTGCTCGCGATGATGGGGGTTGCCAGTTTCCTGGCCGTGATGATGGTCGCGGGCCGCTGGAGCCCGTTTCGGGTGCTCGTCTTTATCGCCTTCGGGAATCTGGCACTGGAAGCCTCGCGAAACGTCAACATTTTCGCGATCACGGCCGCCATCGTGACCGCGGCGAATGCGAGCGATGTCTGGCTGGCCTGGACCAGCGAAGCGACTCGCGAACAGAAGTCGCCCAGGTCGCGCGCTCGACCCGCTGCAAGAAATCCGGAACCAGACTTACAGCGAACAGCGGGATCAACACACATCAGGCTGGACGCGCTGTCGTGCGGCGTCATGCTCCTGTGGATCGGTACCACCGTCACGGGCGCCTGGGGGCGGTTCGCGGGCGAAGGAAAATTGTTCGGGTTTGGCGAACGTCCCTGGTGGTTCGGCCACGAAGCCGTTCAATTCGCCGGCCGGGACGGATTCCCCGAACGGGCCATCCTCTCGCACATTGGCCTCGCCGCGACGTATGAGTTTCACAATGCCCCGACGCACAAAGTCCTGCTCGATCCGCGCCTGGAAGTCTCCACGATCAAGACCTATCAACTCCAGGATTCGATCCTGGAACTGATGGCCCGGGGCGACCGACTCTGGGAGCAACTGGCGCGCGATGAGTCCGGAAATCTTCCGGTCGTCATACTCGATAGCCGAAATTCTCGGTTGGCAATTAACGGCATGTTCCAGACACCAGGCTGGCGACTCGTCCACGCCGATCCCGCCGCCGCGGTGTTTATCACGGAATCTCTAGCCGACTCGCTCAACCTCGGTCCAGCCGACTATACCCCGCTCCTGCAACCGCCGTAGCGTGTCCTTCAATGACGCCCGAACCTCGAAAAAAATTAGCCCCCCGTTGCTCGCAACGGGGGGCATATTGAATTCACCATTCGTACCGGAGCGAAAGTTACTTCGTCGCCGACTCTTCCGGCATCGGCTTGGCGGCCGTCTTGGGAGCGGCCGGTTGCGGTTCGGTCGGGACCGGCTTGGCGGCGGGCTTCGGAGCCGTCTGCATTGCATGCGCGACTTCCGTCGTGATGTCGCAGCCCGGATCAACGCTCAGCAGCAAGCCTTCGTTGCGGGGAATGACCACGCTGAGGCCCTTCTCCTGGGCAATCTGCTGGGCCACCGGACGAACTTCGACGCGGAACTGGGCCACCAGTTGCTGACGATACTGTTCCAGGCCCGCCTGGGCCTGCCGGCGCGTGGCCGCGAGACGATTGCCCAGTTCGATCTGCATTTTGGCCAGTTCGGTCCGCTGCTCGTCGGTCGGCTCTTCGCCGATTTCGGTTTTCTTCTGATCGATCTGCTCGCGAATCGAATTCTGCAGCTTGGCGAGGCCCTGATTCAGCGCGTTTTCACGAATCTTGAGGGCCTGGTTCATCTGGCTGTCACGGCCGACCGACTTGGCAACGGCGTCGAGGTCGATCACGGCCAGACCGCCGTGCGTGGAAGTGCTCGACGTCGTGGCGGCCGGCGCCTGCCATCCACAACCCAGCGGGGCCAACGCGAGCAGCGACAAAGTCATCCATGAACCAATCCGACGCATTCCCTACTCCTTGTGTGTGCCTGATCGAACGTGATCGGGCTGACCCCGAGGTAATGGCTCAAATCGGGCCGGCAGATCGGCGATGACCGGCCGAGCATGTTGCTCGAGAATTCGTCACCGAAACCGGAACCATGCCGACGACGGGCCGGCATCGAGGTCGCCTTGTAGGACCGGTTCGCGGCCTCCGTCCAGAGGAACGGGCAATCTCCGATCGACAAAGCCACGAATTTCCTGGGTTCCCCGCGATATAACCGCGAACATCGGCCGGAGTTGCCGCTGGAGACCGTTTACCCTGCTGGTTTTCCAGGCTGTGGGTGGGAGACGGGCTGGAATCGCCCCGCTCGTATGGTAGAGTCGAGTGACCGGAACTGAACGGCCATGTGTACAGACGTGTCGCATCTGCATACGTCTGCCTGATCGTGACTCGTCCAAAGGGGGCGGTCGGTTCCGCCAAATTGAACCCTTCGCCATCGGCTCGAACCTGGATCGCGGTCTCTTTTCTCTCATTTTTCACATTCGGTTCGGCTGGCGTAGTTTTGGTCCTGTTTACTAACACATCGATCCGCAGAGCGTGTCCATGTCGAATACCGACTCCCAGGCGATGCCGAATCCCGATAACGACCAGTTGAACGAAGATGCCTACGGCAGTCTCGACGCATCCGTCGACTGCCCGAGCTGCGGCGAGCAGTGTCGCGAAGGGCTGCTCCGATGCTGGAACTGCGGCGTCTTTCTGCGCGAGGAAATCGCTGCCGCTTTTGAGCGGATGCGAGGCCAGCACGCCGGTAAGAGCAAGGACTTCATCGAGCTGCCGGTCGTCTCGGTCAGCGTGGTGGGTGATGAATCCTCAGACGCTGCTCGGGATCGAGCAGACGACCAGCAGTCCTCCGCGGCCTACTCCCGTCGCGATGACGCGGCGATCGAGATGGGCGACGACGACTTTGAGCTTGGGGACGACGTCGGTTTCCGCGGTGACGAGGAAGGAGCCGGCGATCCGGTCGACGAGGAAGAAGCGTCCGGCTATCGGCTCTCAATTCCGCCAACGGCCGCCGAGGTCGAAGACAGTCCGTCGACGGAAATTCCCGCGCTACCTGCCGAAGTCGCGCCGCCTGTCGCCGCTGCCGCGTCTGAGCCCGAAGCAACTCCGGACACCGAGAAACCGGAACGCGAGGAAAAACCAGATCCGACCAAGCACACAGGCCCCGCCCATTCGGAAGCGACCGGCGGCGATGTTCTGCTGGAAATCGCGAAGTCCGAAGAAGAAAGTCTCGTCAAAGCCCGGCGCGAGCGCAAGCGGACCTCGAGTTTTCTGGTTTACTGCCCCCGCGGACACAAAGTCCTCGTGCAGGAACGTCATCGCGGAAAGACGGGCACGTGTCCGCGCTGCAAATCGATTTTCGTCGTGCCACGCAAGGATCCCAAGAAGTCCGCCGCGGCATCTGTCGGGGGTGAGGCGCCCGCCCCGGCGACGGCTCCCACCCGGCAATGCGACTGGATGACCGACATCCACCTTCATAAGGTCGATCCGACCAAGCTGCGACTGAAACCCGATGCGCTGACCAAAGATTTTTCCGAAGTCGATGTGGGCTTTTCGCCGTCGGGCGTCGAAGTGGTCACGCTCGTCGCGGGTGCCGGTCTGTTTGGTGCCAATGCCAAGAAGAAGCCGGCGATTCGCACGCAGGTGCAGGAACATCTCGCCGCTGGCGGCGGGGCGGAAGGCGCGCCAGGCGCCGCGCGAGTGTCAATTCCCGTGGAACTCACGCGGCAATTCGTCCTTTCGCAGCCGACGCCGCCCGACGTGGAGTCACTCTTCGGCGAGATCCCGATTTTCGGGCGCAATCGCATCGCCGTGCGGCTGCCCAAGCTGCCGGAAGGGGATGACAAGCAGCAGTACGTCTCGTTCTGGTTGAGCGAGTTCCGCCGGTTTCGCGATCTGATGGCGAGCCATTTCGGCCTGGAGGGGCTCGGCGATGGAACGGAAATTCCGCTGACCGATACCTACGAGTCGCACAAGTGCCACTACAGCGATGCCGAGGTCCGCGAACTACTGGCTGTTTCGTATTACGAAGCCGACCCGTCATTCAAGCTCGAAACGGTCGGCTGGAAGTGCGCCGGCTGCGGCCTGATCGTGAGTGAAGACGCCCGCAAGAAGGAAAAGATCGGCGGTCTGAAGGGGACGGGCATCGCCAAGGCGAAGTGTCCCAAATGCGGTCAGAAGTTCGGAAACCAGCCGCTGAAGATGCTCGCGGCCGACGAACCGGCGGCTGAAGCCGGCAATTCCTGAGGTCACCGTCACTGACCCGTTGGTAAGGCCAACTCAGTCGAGGGCTTTGCCCGAACGCAGATATTGGGCCGTGGCTGTGCGCGAGTGGTACGCGCGCATGCCGTGTCGTCACTCTTTAGGCGAAGGGCATTCGCGCTCGAACCCTGGCGTCTTGTCGGGCCGGCGCTCCTGCGGGTGATCGTGTCCAGTACCGGCTCCCCAAGGGATCTCTTGCGACAGCCACGCATCCACAAATATCCCGAAAACCAAGTGTCCAGTCTGGGATTCTTGCGGAGCCACACGGCCGGAACTTGAGGCAAGCTTGCGAAGATCTCGCGAAGATAGGGAATGATCACAGAAAGCAACGATGACAGGTCTATCCGTGCAAATCACTGAATAGGACACAATTTGTGGTCTTCTTGAGGCCGGAAATCTTCAGTCGAGGCGAGTTGACGAATTGCCGGGCGCGGTTAAACTCTCTTCAGCGACACCGCTCGCCCGACGATGTCTTCGACCCGTGCAGGCGGTGATTGTCAACCCCCAATGAAAAACGGTGCGCCCTGCCAGCCGGCAGGGCGTTGCTGCTTGCCTCGATTAACGATTTCCTGTCCTCGTCACGCTTCACCGGTTGCAGAAGAACCTTGTGAGTCGCTGGATCGTCCTGCCAGTCCCACGACTCGACCGTGTCGACCCGGGTTTTTCGCTGGCATCTTTCGGAATGACGTGAATGCTGGGGGGTAACGACGACTTCAAGGAGTTGGTTCGGGCAAAAACCGATCTTGTCGCCCTCATCGGCGAATCGGTCGCCCTGCAACCGGAACGCGGCGGCCGGGCCTTCAAGGCTCTCTGCCCGTTTCATCCCGATACGAATCCGTCGTTCACCGTTTCCCCGGAACGGCAGACCTACCGCTGCTGGGCCTGCAACGAGGGGGGCGACTGCTTCTCGTTCCTCATGAAGGCCGAAAGCCTGTCGTTCCCCGAGGCGCTGGAACTCTTGGCCAAGCGGGCCGGCCTCGAAATGCCCCGGCGGTCGCCCTCCGATCGCTACTCGGCGTCAAAAACAACGACGTTGTACGAAGTTATGGCGTGGGCCGAGGATTTGTTTCACCAGGTTCTGTTGAACGAACCGATTGCCGAGGCCGCACGGAAGTATTTGCAGTCGCGCGGCTTCTCGGCGGAAACCATCAGCCGCTGTAAGCTGGGTTTTCATCCCCGGCAGACCAACCAGGCCTGGCTGATGTCGCGAACGGGCGGCCGCTTCACGGCGGAGCAATTGGCTGAAGCCAGCCTGGCCCGGAAGCGGGATGATGGGCACGGTTACGGCGATTTTTTCGGTGACCGCGTCATGTTTCCCATTCGCGACGAGCGACAGCGCGTCGTGGCATTTGGAGGACGCGTCCTGCCGGATTCCGAGTCGTGGACCCGTTCCGACGGGACGGTCGTGAAGGCGGCCAAGTATAAGAACAGCGCGGAAACGCCCGTCTTTCAGAAAAGCAAAACTCTGTATGGCCTCCCTTCCGCCCGGGATGCCATCAGCCGATCCGGGACGGCGGTCGTTGTCGAAGGTTACACGGATTGTATTAAGTGCCATCAGGCCGGCCTCTGGAACGTGGTCGGTTCGCTGGGAACGGCCTTCACCGAAACCCAGGTCCAGCTTTTAAGGCGGTTTGCCCGGCGGGTGATTCTGCTGTTCGATGGCGACGAGGCGGGCCAGCGGGCAGCGGAACGGGCGTTGCCCAAGTTCCTTTCGCAGGATGTCGATTTGCGCGTCCTGCTGCTGCCCGATGAACTGGATCCCGACGAATTCCTGCATGCACGCGGCCCCGACAATTTGCGGCAATTGCTGGATGAAGCCCCGGAAGGCTGGGAATTCTGGTGGCAGATTCTGCGAGACCGTCACGACATGGCGAGTCTGGATGGTCGACTGCGCGTCGCGGAAGGAATGCTGGCCTTACTGGCCGAAGCACCTGGGATGGCCGCAACGGTCCGCGAAACTGCCCTCATCGAAGGGTTGTCGCGAAAAGTGTCAATCGCGGAATCGGAATTGCGGAAACGATTGCAGCAACTGCGTCGGGATGCTGCCCGAGCCCATGAGCGCCGAAAACCTTCGCCAACCGGATCATCAGACGCCGGTCCCGACGACGAGCTTCGGCGGGCTGCCGAATCTTTGCAGCAAGCTCGCGGGGGAGACGATGTGCTGGAGTGCGAGTTGTTGAAGGGGGTGCTTGCCTCCCCGCGTATGATTGAAGATGTCCGAGCCCTCGTAGGGCCGGACCATTTCCGCAACGCCGTAATTCGGGAGTTGGTGTGCTCTTGCTTCGATTTGGCCGACCACGGCGAGGAACCGACTTTTTCCCGACTCCTCGCCAGCGTGGAATCCCCAGTCCTCAAAGGTGTTCTCGTCTGGCTGGATGACCAGTCGCGGAATGAAGGTCAGGGATACGGGCCGGCAAAGGATGCCGCCAAAGACCCCCATCGGGCGGCCGAACAACTGCGTTCGGTCGCGAATCGTTTGAAATGGCGTCAAGAGCGTGACTCGCTGCTGGCGGAACGATCCCGTCAGGAAGTGGGTAAGTCGCTGAACGACAAGACGCGCGATCTGCTGCGTTCGCAGTTCGCCGTGTATCGCAATCCCGCCGGGCGGAAGACAGCCCCGGCAGGTGGTTCTTCGGGAGCGGAGTCGGGATCGCAGCATCCGGCCCCCTCTTGACGATCCATCGTACGATTTCGCCGAAGCTCCCCGCGTGCGGATGGGGAGAGCGAAAATTTGACAAGACGTAGACGGACGGCAGACTTTTTTTTGGAATCATTCGGGTTCTTGACCAGACGGCCATCCCTGGCCAGGTCCGGTCTCGCGGAAGGAGCAGACGGTGCATCGACTTGATGAGAGCCTCGATAAACTCATCGCCCTGGGCCGGGAACAAGGATTTTTGACCTACTCGCAGGTCAACAAGTACCTTCCGGACGAGGCTCCCGATCCCGAGAAGCTCGACAACCTTCTCGCCGTGATCGATGAAATGGGACTCGAGATCGTTGCCGACGAAAAGGTCGGCATCTTTATCGAAGACACGAAGAAGCGCTCGCAACGAGCCAAGCCGAAGGCTAAGGAAGCGGCCGAAGACAAGTCGCGCCGGATCGACGATCCGGTGCGGATGTACCTGACGCAGATGGGCGAGATTCCTTTGCTCACTCGCGAGCAGGAAATTTCGCTCGCCAAGAAGATCGAAGTGACGCGGAAGCGCTTTCGTCGGCACCTGCTGGAGTGCGATTACGCGCTCAAGCTGTCGGTCGACGTGCTGACGAAAGTCCACGCCGGCGAACTGCCGTTCGATCGGACCATCAAGGTCTCGGTCACCGAAGGTCTGGAAAAGAACCAGATCCTGGGACGGATGCCGCACAACCTGCGGACGCTGGAAACGCTGCGTCGGCAATGTATCGCGGACTTCGAACAGGAAATGGGCGCGGAGACTTCGGCCGCGGACAAGAAAGAGCTTCAGCACCGCCGGTATGTCCGCCGTCGCAAGATGGTGACGCTGCTGGAAGAACTGAGCCTGCGAACTCAGCGTTTGCAGCCGGTGATGAAGCGGCTGGAGCAGATCTCGCGTCGGATGACCGATCTCAAGCGGCAGATCGAAAGCCTCAAGCATCTGAAGTCGGCGAAGGAAGAACGCTCGAACCTCGAAAAAGAGTTGAGCGACCTCAAGATGATGACGCTCGAAACGCCCGATACGCTACGCAAGCGGATGGGCGAAATCGAAGAGCGTTTTGCCGCCTACGAACAGGCAATGCGCGATCTGTCGGGTGGGAACCTGCGGCTGGTCGTGTCGATCGCCAAGAAGTATCGCAACCGCGGCCTGAGCTTCCTGGACCTGATCCAGGAAGGGAACACGGGCCTGATGCGGGCGGTCGACAAGTACGAGTATCGCCGCGGCTATAAGTTCTCCACGTATGCGACGTGGTGGATTCGCCAGGCGATCACGCGGGCGATCGCGGACCAGGCGCGGACCATCCGCATCCCGGTCCACATGATCGAGACGATGTCCAAGCTCCGTAAAGTCAGCAAGAAGCTGCTGCAGGAAATGGGCCGCGAGCCGACGCTGGAGGAAACGGCGGAAGCCGCCGGCGTTTCTCTCGAAGAAACCCGTCGCGTGATGAAAATCTCGCGGCACCCCATCAGCCTGGATCGCCCGGTTGGCGAGAGCGAAGACAGCTACTTCGGCGACTTCATCGAAGACGACGCGACCGAAAGCCCGGTCAACGCCGCCACTCAGGAGATGCTGAAGGAGAAGATCGAGTCGGTCCTCAAGACGCTCACCTATCGCGAGCGGGAAATCATCAAGCTGCGATACGGCCTGGGTGACGGTTACACGTACACCCTCGAGGAAGTCGGCCGCATCTTCAAGGTGACCCGCGAACGTGTCCGGCAGATCGAGGCGAAGGCCGTGCGAAAGCTGCAGCACCCCGTGCGCAGCCGTCAGCTCAAGGGCTTCCTCGACACCCTCGCGGCAGCCCTGAAGTAGCCGCATCGCTGGTCGTGAACGAAACGCAAACGCTTTCAGGTCGTCCCCGGGACTGTCCTGAAAGCGTTTCGCGTTTTTGTGTGTCGATTTGTGCCTCGAAAGAAGATGTGTGTTCTCACGGAGTCACGAAGACACAAAGGGGACGAGGACAAGTTTTAACGGCGGCACTCCGAATTTCCTTCCGGATTTCTCCGTGCCTTTGTGGCTTGGTGAGACCCGAAATCTACCTCTCGCCGGGGCCGACACACCGAAAGTGAAACAGGCGACGGGTGGCTGGGGTCGAGTCTTCGAGCCCTCAGCTTCTCCGTGGTGGATAATGCCCGACAAAAGAGAAACTCTCACAAAGCCACAAAGCCACGGAGAAAACAAGAACGAAAAATGAAGGCTTTAATGGGATATCCTCGTCGGCATTCTCCGAGTCTTTGTGGCTTGGTGAGCCCCCAAAATCGACCGCTTTCCGGGGCCGACACCTCGTGTGAAACATGCAGCACGGCTGGAAAATTCGCCGCCGCGACGACGTTTTTCGCGAAATCTGCTACAGTGATCGGGTGACCGTGCGACCGGACGGCCGGTGGGTGCGCACGCAGCTCTTTGACGAGGAATAAGCAGAGTCCATGAGCGAGACAACGGCCGCGCTAAGCCACTTGCATCAGTTGCGCCAGGACTTGCAGCGGGTGACCGAGCGCAAAGAACAGGGACCACGGCGGATCACCGCGAAACAGGCATATGTCGCCAAGCGAAAGCAGGAGCTAGAGACGGCCCGGCAACGCGTCAAGCAGTTGCGGCACTCGGCCGATCAGAAGAACCTGCAACTGAAGACACACGAAGCAAAGATCGCCGATCTGAAGGCCAAGCTCAACGCGGCCGCCTCCAACCGCGAGTACGACATCCTTCGCGGCCAGATCGAAGCCGATACCATGGCCAAGAGTGTCCTCGAGGACGAAATCCTCGAAACGCTCGAACAGGTCGACGAAGCCCAGGCCGCGACGCGCGATGCCGAACAACATGTGGCGGCTGCGGAAGAGGAATTGAAGAAGACGTCCGAGGGGGTCGCGGCCGAGTTGCCCGGCCTAGATGCGGAACTGGTCGCGTTGCAGGAAAAAGTGGGCGCCGCCGAGCGGTTCCTGCCTGCCAACGTGATCGACACCTATCGTCGGCTGGTGGAAGCCTTCGGGGCCGACGCGCTGGCTCCGGTCGAGTCGAAAGCCTGCGGAAGCTGTTATGTCGGCCTGACTATGCAGCAGATTCTGGAGCTCAAGACCGGCAAGCTGCTGTTCTGCAAATCGTGCGGACGCCTGATGTATCTGTCGCCGGAATGATTTCGCGGCAACGAGACGGAGTCGTGCATGACGCGCCTGACTGGTGCATCCCTCTGGCTCCGACAACGCATCGCGTATTGTGCGAATCGCTAAAGGGCACACTGGCAGAGGCAGTGGCACACGAATAGGAAGCCGTGGCAGACACTAGAATTCCCAGATTCCTCTCCGGTGATGCCGGTATTCGGGCTAACGGCTGAAAGCGGCGGATCGGCATGATCGAAGTCGAGCATGTTTCTCGAACGTATCGTCGCGGCCAATTGACGGTCCCGGCTCTCGTCGACGTTTCGTGCACTATTGCCGATGAATCCTGCACGTTCATTCTGGGCCCGTCGGGGAGCGGCAAAAGCTCGCTGCTCTATCTGCTGGGAGCCCTCGACACGCCGACCAGCGGCTCCATTCGCGTCGATGGCCGCGACATCTTCCGGTTCTCGCCTCGCGAACGGGACCGCTATCGCCGGGAAGACGTCGGCTTCATTTTTCAGAACTTCAACCTGCTGGCGAACCTGAACGCCGTGGACAACGTCCTGATTCCGTTCTTCCCGATGGGCATCACCGCCCAGCAGCGCGACGTCGCGGCGCGGTTGCTGGAGCGTCTGGGGCTGGGAGCACGGCTGGACCACAAACCGAATCAACTCTCGGGCGGCGAGCAGCAACGGGTGGCCATCGCGCGGGCGCTGTTCAAGAATCCGCGATTGATTCTTGCCGACGAACCCACCGGAGAGTTGGACAGTCAGAACAGCCGGGCGGTCCTCGCCGATCTCAGGCGGTTGTGCCGCGACGCCGGGGCGGCCGTGGTGATCGTCACTCATGAACAGGAGTACCTGGAACCGGGCGATCACGTCATTCGCATTCGCGACGGCCGCGTCGCCGAAACGTCGCGCGTGGGCGACCTCGCTTCCAGCACCGCATGAACCGGCTCAAGCCCGTTCATTAACCCGATCGACGCGACGAATGCGTCGGAACATGAACCTATGATTCGGCGGATCTTTTCCAGTCGCGCTCGGTATCGGCAGACCCTCGAAGACTTGTCCCCGCGACGCGAAGCCGCGTCAGCCGCGAAGGACAAGACGCGTGGTGTCGTCGTGCTGGTGCGTGAGTTCTGGCGACTGGCTCGGCCCGAACGCCCGTGGATCGCGGTCGCGCTGGTCACCGTCACGGTCTCGACGTCCCTGGGATTGATTCCCCCCTTCCTGACCAAGTTCATCATCGACAATGTCCTGGGCGATGCCTCGCGCCCATCCTGGTGGCCCACGGACTGGACCTGGCCCACCACCCGCGAACATCTGCTGCAAGGCGCGCTCGCCATCATGGTGGCCGTTTCGGCGGTCAAGACTGTCGTTCACGTGTGGGGACGCTGGATCGCGACGCGTACCGTGAAGCGGCTACAGATTCGCGTCCGCCATCAATTGTTCGACCACGCCGCCCGACTCCCCTTGCATCGCGTTCAAGAGCTGAAGTCCGGCGGCGCGGCGAGCCTGCTGCGGGAAGACGCCGGAAGCGTGGGCGAACTCGTCTTCGGGCTGCTGTACAACCCGTGGCGGGCGATCGTGCAGCTACTCGGCAGCCTCGCCATTCTCGCATTCATCGACGCCCGCTTACTTCTGGGTGGGCTCGCCTTGCTTCCGATGGTCTTCTTCAGTCATCGGGCCTGGATCAGCCGGATTCGCCCGCTGTTTCGCGCGGTACGAAAATCCCGACAGACCGTCGATGGACAGGCCACCGAAGTCTTTGGCGGCATGCGCGTCGTTCGCGCCTTCGGTCAGCAGCGGGCCGAAGGAACGCGATTCGTTCGCGGCAGCAATCTGATGATTCGGCTGGAAATTCTGGCCTGGTGGTGGGCGCGGGGAGTCGAAGTCCTGTGGGAACTGCTGATCCCGATCGCTTCCGCCGGCATGCTTTGGTACGGGGGGCAGCAGGTGCTCAGCGGCGAACTCTCGCTGGGGGACGTCGTGATGTTCCTCGTCTACCTGCTGATGCTGCTGGAACCTCTCGCGGTGCTGGCGGAGAGCGCGACGGCCCTGCAAAACAGTCTGGCCGGGCTGGATCGCGTGCTTGATCTGCTGGCGGAGCCGAAAGAAATGGAAGCGGAAGGGCACGTCATGCGGTCCGTCGATCGCCATCAGGTTCGTGGGCGTATCGACTTCGAGAACGTCTCTTTCCACTACCCGGCCAGCGACCGCCCGGTCCTCAGCGACATCAACTTGTCGGTCACCGCCGGAACCACGATCGCCCTGGTCGGCCCCAGCGGCGCGGGCAAGACCACACTCTGCAATCTGGTCGCGCGGTTTTATGATCCGACCTCGGGCGTCGTGCGGCTCGATGGCATTGACCTGCGCGAACTCGAAGTCGAGTCGTACCGGCAGTTGATCGGCCTCGTCGAACAGGATGTCTTCCTGTTCGATGGCACGATCGGCGACAACATTCGCTACGGGCAGCGCGATGCAACGTGGGATGAACTCCGCGAGGCCGCCCGGTTGGCCCGCGTCGATGAATTTGTCGACCAGCTCGAAAAGGGCTTCGACACGGTGATTGGCGAACGAGGCGTGAAGCTCAGCGGCGGTCAGCGACAACGGATCGCCATCGCGCGGGCGATTCTCTGCAAGCCGAAGATCCTGATTCTCGACGAGGCAACCAGCAACCTCGACACCGAGAGCGAGCAGTTCATTCAGGAAGCGCTCGCCGGATTGATGACCCAACGCACGTGTTTCGTCATCGCTCACCGCCTCAGCACGATTCGCAACGCCAGTACGATTGTCGTGCTCGAAGATGGACGGATTCGCGAACTCGGGACGCATGCGGAACTGTTCGCGCGAGACAGCCGCTATCGCGAAATGGTCATTCGTCAGATCGGGTCCAACGAACATCTGCCGGCAGATTCCGTGTAGCCCGGCCGATTTCGCCTTCAGTCCGCGATCTCGCCTCGCCGATGCGCACCGGAGGTCACCCCGCTACGTCCGCCCGGCTGGTCGTCGTGCAAAATCGTAGCGGAAACGTCCAGGTATCCAGATGCCTCCCCGCAAACGTCCCGTGGCGTCCGGCAGTCCGCGTCGCGCCGAATCGGCCGTTCCCAGCGATGCCCTGGGCGGCTTCCTGAACTATCTCAAGGCCGAGTGTGGTCTCGCGGCCAACACGGTGGCTGCGTATCGACGCGATCTCACACGGTTTCTGGCGTGGTACCCGGAGCACGGCCCTGCCCGTTTGCAGGATGTCGAGCTGGCGTTGTTCACGCAGTATCTTGCCGATCTGCGGGAGTCGGGTCTCGCCGTTTCAACGCAGGGGCGACATCTTGTTTCCATCAAGATGTTTTTCCGCTACCTGATGCTCGAAGGAGTCGTCCGCGAGAGCGTGGTCGATCTCCTCAACGGACCAAAGCTTTGGGAGCAACTGCCCAAAGTCCTCAGCCCCGAAAAAGTCGACGCTCTGCTTGCCGCCCCCGATTGGGAAGATCGCTTTCCGCGTCGCGATCGCGCGATTCTTACCATGTTGTACGCAACCGGCTGCCGGGCCACCGAAGTCTGCACGATGACGCTGCGAGACGTTCGCCTGGAAGAGGGCTTCTGCCGTTGCCTAGGGAAAGGGAACAAAGAACGGCTCGTCTCGCTCAATCCGGTGGCTGTCCAGCGGGTGCGCGAGTACCTGGAGCACGAGCGCGCCAAGCTCGGCGCGACATCGGACGATGCCCCGCTCTTTCTAAGCGGGCGAGGACGCCGCATTTCACGCCTGTTTGTCTGGAAGCTCGTGAAACGCTCCGCCTTGCGGGCAGGAGTCAGCCGTTCCGTCAGCCCGCACACTCTGCGGCACAGCTTCGCGACCCACATGCTCGCCGGTGGAGCCGAGATCCGCGCCTTGCAGGAACTCATGGGGCATGCCAGCATCCGCACGACGCAGATCTACACGCACGTCGACCATAGTCGACTGAAATCCATTCACGAGCAGTGCCATCCGCGCGGTTAGGCTGAAGTGTTTTCTTGTAACCCGAAGCGTCAGCGAGGGATGTTCATCCCACTCCCTCGCTGACGCTTCGGGTTACAAGATTGAGTTCACCACCTCGAAATGTGAAAGGCTGCTGGCCCTGACGATTCCGCCGGTTGATCGTTCCACAACGGAGACGACGATCCTGTCGGGGGGAGACCCCACCTTCGAGCCACTCGAATGGCCATCCGATATTCGAGGACATGGACGACTGGCTCGACGACGTGCTGCAACAGTTTCCCGCATGCCGGGCGGTTCTCGAGGAATACGCCCGCCGACTGGCCGCGATTCCCGCTGCCGCGCCGGGTGAAGCGGTCACCCGCGAACGTCCCTGGATCGATCGAATCGAATTGCTCGACGGGGTCGATTCGGAATCGCTATCAAAGGCCCATGGGAAGCTGATCGCCCATGGCTACCTGACGTTCGAAGTGGGCGAACGGGATGGCCGCCTGCGTTACCAGCTCTCGCCCCAGGCCAATGCTTTCCTTCGCACTTCCGGCTCGGAAGAAGTCGTCGAGGAACTCGAAGCGGTGCCTGGTCCTGCCCTGCGGCTCATGGCGGGCTGATTGACGACCTGCCTACTTCAGCATATTGGCCGGATCCCAGTTTCCGGCCAGCGGTGAATCGGGCGGCAGAATGAAGATCTCGACGCGGCGATTCCGCTGACGGGCGTCTTCCGATGTGTTCGGCGATCGCGGCTGGTACATGCTGTAACCGGCGGCTCCCAGCCGGGCATCGGCAACACCCGCTTTCGAGAGTGCCAGCACGACGGCGTCCGCACGGTTGGTCGACAGGTGCCAGTTGGTGGCATGCTGCGCCTTCGTGTTGGGCTTCCCGATCGGGCGGTCATCGGTGTGGCCGACGACGAGCAGTTTCAGATTCCGTGTGTCGGACCCCGTCATGATCTGGGCAAATTCCTGGAGTGCCCGCAGCGGTTCGGGACGAATGCGGTCGCTGCCAGAGTCGAACAGAATGTCGGTCGGAAACTTCAGCACGCCCGTGGCGGGGTCAAATTCAAAATGCGGAAATCGTTGGCGAAGTTCTTGCAGGCTGCGGATTGCGTTGCCCGACAGCGGTGACGACTGGCTGGCCAGCATGCTCTGCATCCGCTGCTCAAGCTGGCCGTTGCTCGACAGCATGTTGTTCAGTCGCTGGTTGGCGACATCGAGCTGCTGCTTCATCGCCATCGCGGACGAGCGTTCCATCGACAGTTCAGCCGCGTACTGATCGCGCTGCTGCGACAGGGCCTGGTTCTGGGCGTACAACTGCTGAGACCGCAACAGGCTCCCCTGCAACTGGCGATTGGGAGCGGAAATGCAGCCCGAGGCCAGCAAGGCGAATCCGATGGCCAGCAGGGACCAGCGACCGCTCGACAGCGACAAAGAACCATTCAATTCGGGTCGGCGACGAAGCATCGACAACTCCTTGGACGGCGGTTTCGATGGAACCAGCCGATGCGCGGACCGCGATCGGAAGGCACCACCGCGACGCGGCGACCTTGGGACGTTTGACAATTCGCGGAAGTGGATCTGGAGACGAATGGACGCAAGACAAGTCGGCCCACCGGGACTGTCTGGCGCACGTTCCCGCGAGCGCCAAACCGGTCGGCCATCGACGCCGAGGTTTTAGCGGGCGATGCCAAGACCTCTCAAGGCGTTCTTGAGGGAATTCCCGGCGGAACCGAAATTTCCGGGCTGGGACTCGGGCGGAGCGCGAGGTTTTCGGCAAGAACTGCCGCTTGGAGAGTCGACTCACGACCGAAACGGTCCAGAGACCAGCGGTCAGAACGCCCCAATTGTCAAGGCGGCTTGCGTATCACCAGCGCGGCGAAAATGGCGCAAACTACTAATCAACAATGGATTGCGGCGTTAAAAGAGGCCGCCAACCATGTCGATGATGCCGCCGCTATCGACACCACTTCCTGAAGCGGCCACGACGCGCAACAGGTCGGCACCAATAATGGCGCCAACCATCAGGACCAGGCAGGAGACGGCAATCAGCGAAAACGCACCGACTCCCATTTCCGGTTCGACGGCCAGCGTGGGTCGCGGGCCGCCCACGAATTCCTGGCTTCCGCCGGCGGCGAATTCTTCGCTGAAGTCCTCGTCGTCCGTTTCGAACGCGTCGAGTTCTTCCAGTTCTTCATCGTCGCCGAAGATATCGTCGTCGACTTCGAGCTCATCGGCCTCGTCGTCGCTGGCGTCGAGATCGTAGAGCGAACTGTCGGTTTCGCGATTCACCGCGGCGGCAACGGGGTCTTCGTCGTCATCATCAAACAGGACGACGCTGCTTTCGGCCTGGGTCGCGTCGCTAAGCGGTCCCAGGGCATAGGATTCTTCCTCGTCGAACAGCATCGGGACTTCGGGATCGGTCCGGTCGCCATCGTCTCCCCCCACCTCCATGAGAGGGATGGTGGCCCCGAGTTTGTCGTCACCGACGGGCGATTTCTTCTTGATGCTGCTCGACTGGGCATCGTCCTTCAGTTTGAGGCTGCTGGCCCCTTCCAGAAGAATTCCGCTATCGGCCGGACGGGAAAGCTGAATTCCGCTGCTTCCGGGGGTCAGCTTGACGCCGCTTTCGTCGCCAAGACGCAAATCGCTGTCGCCACCAAACAACGATCCACCGAGGTCGCCCCCCAGCGCGGAATCGTCGTCATCAATAAGGGAGCCGCTGCCCGGCCGAACCAGTTTGACATCGCTGTCGCTGGAATCGAGCAGTTTGACGTCGCTATCGGAAACCGGGCCCACTGGAACGTCCGCGCCCGAGTCGAGCAGCCGCACATCGCTGTCGCTGACAGGCTTGAGGTCGTCGCCGAGCAATTGAACGTCGCTGTCGGAAATCGGACCAAGTGGCAGGGCATCGTCGCTGGCGGCAGGCGGTTCTTCGTCGAAGACCAGTCGGACATCGCTGTCGGAGTTGGACTTCGAAAGCGACGACGAATGAACACTTTCGTCGTCCGTCAGCATCGGAACTTCCGGACTTGAGTCGGGTTGCAGCCGCCGCTGCAATTCTTCGACGTCGGACCCCTTGAACTTCCAGGTTCCGCGATCGCTAAAACCGCGAATTTCCTGGCGTTCACGCAGACGGAGCAGTTCATCCGGCCGCATCCGAAGAAAGTCAGCGGCTTCTTCCAGACTGAGATATTTCTTGGTCGACATGCTGACGCGCGCTCCGGGACGGACTTCCCGTTCGATATTCGGGCTTTTCCAGACATCGTCGTTCGGAACCTGGAACTCGACGCGCCAGTCGGCGCCGTGGAGAAATCCCGCCGGGAATCCGTCCGTCCGGCGACATGATTGTCAGGAACCGCAAACGACGTTCTTGCAGTCCGTTGCACTCAATCAGCATACCGGTCCCGAGTGGCACGATGCAAGAACCTCGTTGCGCAAAGGATGATGTCCGGCAAAGACTTGCGAATCACGCGGTCACTGACAATCGTACCGATTGCAAGAGGGAAGTTCGGCAAACGCGCGAGCTGTAGCTGGCCGCGGCGCGTCTCACGGCGGCGGGTTGGGATCGGAGAGCCCTTGGCGCGGACTTCGGACGAAGTGATCTGGCAGGCCGTCCTCTGGAACTCCCTGCTCTGGACGGCCGGAAACGCGCTCACCTCCGGAGCCTTCATCGGCTATTTCGCCCAGGAACTCGGTGCCACCGGGCTCATGCTGGGAGCCATTTCGTCGGTCCCCGAACTCATGGGAATCACCGGAATTGCCGCCCGGCCACTCCTCAACAAACTGGGAGGTTATGCCCGTTTCTGGTGGGTATTCAGCACCATCAGCCGTGTCGCCCTGCTCGCGATTCCCGCGATTGCCTGGTTCACCCCCGTCGACCAGCATGTCGCGGCACGTTATGGGCTCCTCGTGTCGCTGGCTCTGGTTCATTTCGCGCAGGGTCTGGCGGCGGTCGGCTACTACGCCTGGCTGGCCGACCTGACGCCGCCTGCCCGCTGGGGGCGCTTTTTCGCCGGGCGGAATGCAGCCGTTTTACTGGTTCAAATGGTTGTTCCGGTCATTGGCGGGCTCCTTCGAGATCGCTGGCGGGCCACGTTGCCGCCCGAGGCGGTGGGGCTTCCGTATGGCGTGGTCTTTGCCGTGGGATGGTGCCTGCTGACGGCATCAATGATTCCGATGCTCCGCCTCCCGGTTCGTCGCGATCCCGCCGAGCACGGCGAACCCGTGCCCTCTCCGTCAAAGCCGCCGGCAGATTTGTGGCAGTTGCGCGCGATTCTGGCCCATTCATGGTGCCTGGCTGCCGCGAATGGCGTCACGCAGGTGGCGTTCCTGAAGTATCAGTTCAGTCATCTGAAGATCGAACTAACCACCTATTACTTGCTGGTCGATCTGATGTTGCTGGCGCAATTGGTCACGACGGCCTGGGCGGGGCTGGCGCCGTCGCGGTTTTCTCATCGGCGTCCGTTGTTTTGGGGGTGTCTTCTGGCGGCACAGGCCCTTCCCTTCTGGATGCTCGCCACTCCCGAAACCTGGTGGTGGCTGATTCCCGCGTACTTGTGCTGGGGTGGGTTTGGAGCCGTGAACGTGGCGGGACCAAATCTGCTGCTCTCGCTGGTTGGCCCGCACGACACCACGACTCCCCTCGCCCTCTTCCGTCAGGTGGCCGGCGCGATCGCGGGCATCTTCGGTCTTCTGGGTGGGTGGTGGCTGAGCACGCTGCTGGAACGGGCCGTCGGCGATTCCTCCGCGACCCGTAACGTCTATTTGCTGATTTTCGCAGCCTCCTATCTGGGGCGGTTGCTGGCCGCGGGACTTGTCCTGAGAATTCTTACCGAATCTTCGGGTTACAACACTTCACCAACCACGAACCACTGACTACCAACCACTTCCCCATCAGAATTCCCGAGTCGACTTTCGGGGCTTCCGTGTCCGGCGTAACATCGTGATGGGGGCCGCCGGTCATCGGCTCACGCCTCCCTCAGAATCCACGGACGAAGTCCCGCCAAATGACGAAACCCATCTCGAGCCATGTCGGTCGGTCGTCGATGTGGCATGACCGCTTCGAAAAGACGGTCAACAAGTCGGGGCGTTACCTGAAATCCCAGATCTGGTGGCGACCGATTATCGCGGCCTTGGTGGTCGCGGCCCTCGGCTGGTTCATAAAGCTTCAGATCGAACACCAGTTGCGCCATTACCTGGCCGAGCAACTGGTGGTGATGAGAAATATTCTCGGAAGCTCCATCCAGACATGGATGCAGACACAGAACGCCAACGCCGCGACCGCGGCTGGAGACGCGGAAGTTCGGGCCAGCGTGCTGCGCCTGGTGGACGCCCAGCCGGACGACAATCTGACGGCCGAGCGCGCGGAATTGGCCCGACAGCTCGAGCCGATCCTCACCGCGCACGAATACATCGGTTTTCGTGTGATCGACAAGTCGAATATGGTGATCGCGGCGAGCGAACCGGAAGCGATTGGCGTGGCAGTCCCGTCAGCGATTGAAAAGAATCTGAAACGCCTGTTCGCCGGAGAGTCGCTGACGACATTGCCCGTTCAGAGCCGGGTCTTGTTGAAGGGGCAAAACGGCGAACTCCAGGCTGGTCTGCCAGTCATGTTCTGTGGCAGCGGCGTGCGGGATGATTCGGGACAGATCGTTGCCGTTCTCGCGCTGCGGATGCGCCCGGACGTGGAATTCACGGAGCTACTGGAGGTTGGTCGGATCGGAACGTCCGGCGAAAGCTATGCGATCGATGCCAAGGGACGATTCATTTCGAACAGCCGTTTCGACGATGAGCTTCGGCGTCTGGGCCTCTTGCCCGATGTTCCGGGAACCGACGCAATCCTGACTCTCGAAGCGCGCGATCCCGGCGGCGACATGACCACCGGTTTTCGCTCGAGTCAGCGGCGAGCCGATCAACCGCTGACGCTTTCGGCGGCCGAGGCCATCGCGGGCCACACGGGAGTCAACGTCCTCGGGTATCGCGACTATCGGGGCGTGCCAGTGGTCGGAGCCTGGACCTGGCTGCCGGAAATCGAGATGGGCCTCATCACGGAAGTCGACCAGGCCGAGGCATATACCTTGTTGTACACGGTGCGCGGCATGTTTTTTGGCATGATCACGCTGCTGATGGCCGTTTCAGCGGGGCTATTCGCCTATACAGCCATGCTGGCCAAGACGAAACGCGAGTCGGCGGAGAACCAGGCGGCGATTCGGAAGCTGGGGCAATATCACCTTGAACGCAAGTTGGGTGAAGGGGGAATGGGAGTCGTTTACCAGGGACGGCACGCACTGATGCGCCGCCCGACCGCGATCAAACTGCTCGACCCGAAACGGGCGACGGAAGAAGGGATCCGCCGCTTTGAGAGGGAAGTGCAGCTGTCGAGCCAGCTCGCGCATCCCAATACGGTCGCGATCTTCGACTATGGCAACTCCGGCGACGAGACCTGGTTCTATGCCATGGAGTACCTTGAGGGGATCGATCTCCAGACGCTGATCGAGAAACACGGTCCTCAACCGGATGGCCGCGTGGCAAACATTCTCGCGCAGGTGTGTGGATCGCTCGCCGAGGCACACACCTTGGGTTTGGTTCATCGAGATATCAAGCCGGCCAACATCATGCTGACCTGCCGTGGAGGAATTCCCGACTTCGTGAAGGTGCTCGACTTCGGCCTCGCCAAGGCCTTCGAGTCGCAAGGGGACGTGGGCCTGACGGGGGAAAACAGTCTCACGGGGACACCGCTGTATATGTCGCCCGAGGCGGTCGTCTCCCCGCAGAAAGTCGGCCCCCCTAGTGACCTGTATGCGGTCGGAGCCGTTGCCTACTACCTTCTTTCCGGAACACCAGTCTTCGGCGGCGAGCAGGCGATGGAAGTCTGCATGAAGCATGTGCAAGAACCCGTCGAACCGATCTCCGTCCGCCTGGGCCGTGGTGTCTCTCCCGAAATGGAAGCGGTGCTCATGGCCTGTCTGGAAAAGTCCCCGGACCGTCGACCCGCTTCGGCGGCCGAACTTGAAGATCGATTCCAGCGAATCGCGGATGCCTCCGACTGGAACCGTGAACAGGCCATCGCGTGGTGGAAGAATCTTCGGCAGTCCACGGCCGAAGATGTCAAGGGCATCGATCCGACAGCGTCGACCGCGCACCGCTCCGGCAGCCAACCGATGAAGGATCTACGGGCGACGCCGCGACCCCTCGAACGCACGATCGTCGTTGATGCAGGGGCGGTTTTTGACGCGAACGGCCAGAGATCCGAGTGATGAGCCACGCCGAGGTTCGCCAGCCGTTCGTTCCGCGACTGATCCGTTACGTTCGCGGAGCCCCGTGGACCTGCCTGAGTCTGGCGGTCATGGCCGCGCTCCACATGGGAGTGCTGCTTTCCACTACCGAAAATCAGCCTTGGTCGGCCGCGCTCCGCGAGTGGGGAGCGATCCAGACGCTGCGGATGGTCAATCCGCCCGGTAATGAGCCTGAAATCTGGGAGGGTTACGCCGGCATGTTCGATCTGTGGTCGGGCGCGGGCTGGCGAATCGTCGCCAGCGCCTGGCTGCATGGATCGTGGTGGCACGTGCTCCTCAATGGACTCGCGCTGGCCCAATTGGGCCCCCTGGTGGAACGTCGGTCCAGCTGGTGGGTCATGCCGCTGTTAATCGGGTTCGCCGGCCCGGTGTCAATCGCCGCGGAAGCCATCACCGGGCAGGCCGCCGTGGGCATCTCTGGCGGACTCTGCGCGATCTTTGGCTACCTCGTGGCGATTCGGCGCGACGATCCCTCCCTGCAACGGGAACTCCCGGCAGACTCGATTCGCTTCGTGTTTGGATTCCTGGTGCTGATGGTCTTCCTGACATGGGCCAATTGGGCGGCCATCGCCAACCTGGCGCATGCCGTGGGTCTCGTCTATGGCTGGTCGCTCGGTCGCGTGCGAACTCGGGGTCGTGCCATGCGGTGGGGGTTCGTCGCCACCCACGCGTTTGCCGTTCCGTTGTTCCTCGTCGCGATCCACCCGGCGCACCTGGCGAACTATCAGTGGTACGTCAGCGAGCAGTCCGACAATCTCGACGAGCGGCTGAAGCGCCTGTCTCTCGCCAGCGAAATCGACCCGACGCTGATTGGTCCGTGGGTGATCGCGGCGGAAATCCGCCAGTTTCGCGGCGATCGACTTGGTGCCTGGAAAACACTCCTCACGGGACTCAAGGCCAATCGGTCTAGCACGGCCCTGCTCAAACGGGCACTCATCTATTGGAAAGCGCTTGAGCAAGGACCAGACGGGGCCAAGTGCCGCCAATTGCTCGCGGAAGTTTTCGGCGACGAGGCAAACGTGTGGGAAGAACAGCTTGCGCGAGCGGAACTCGCGAATCGCATGGACCCCGATCCCCACGACCTCTTCGATCTGGCCTCACGAGTCGCAGGCCCCATTCCCGATCGATACGGGCTCCTGCTGCAGGTTGACGTGCTCTCCCCACGCAGCCTGAAGGCCCCGGATGTGAATCCCGACGCGCCCGGCAGCGCGGCGGAAGGGGAATCGTTGTAAGGGTCGCCCAAGGCTACTTCCCGGCAGTCGGAGACAGCTCGAAACAGCGCAGGTGGGTCTCGTCCCGTAAATAGAGACAGCCGTCGGCGAGTGCGGGCAATGCCCGGGCAGTCGACCGGGCCGCTCGAAATTCCCCGAGTGGCTGATAGCCGTCGGTCGTGATCTCAAACAACCGGACCGTGCCATTCGACTGGACTATCAGCCCCCGCTTCCCGGCACCGATCAGCGTGGCATATTCAAGCCCCGATTCTTCCCAATGCACTTTGCGGGTCGCCGCATCGAAACACTTGAGCGTTGCCGGCGGCCCATCCTGTCGACCGTCAATGCCCCACACGGTCCCGTCCTGCCATAACGGCGTCGTGTATTGGCTCGCCAGCACCTGGTCGCTCCAGGTCACATCCACCGAAGTGGCCGAGATCGTGAGGAGTTCCGCTCCGATGCCATAACTGGCCGTCAACAATAAGCGTCGGCCATTTCCCACCGGAAGCGCCGCATTGACCGTGGGGCCCCGTTGACCGAAGGGCGTGCTCCACAATTCCTTCCCCGTGGTCGGGTCGAGGGCCGTACAGGTCAGGCGGGTCACCACGATCAGGCATTCGCGGTCATCGACTTTCGCCAGCATCGGGGCCGAGTAGCTGGCATCGTCGCTGACCGCTTTCCACAGCACTTTGCCTGTCGCGGCCGCGAACGCCACGACACCAGCCGATTGCCGCTTTCCTCCCACGTTGACGAACACGGCACTCTCGTTCGCCAGTGGACTGCTGCCGGCACCGAAATATCCCTCGGACGCGCCAAACTCGGCGTGAGTCTCGACCTTCCACAAGACCTCACCATTGGTCAGATCGCACGCCAGGAGCGTTCCGTCGGGGCCATAGGCGAAGACGCGATTTCCCGCGACGGCGGGAGTCGCTCGAGGTCCATTGTCGGGGACGATTTGCGGCCGGAAGCGGGTGGGCGAGCTGGCCGTCCATTGGGAGCGGCCGTCACTCGCCGACCACGATTGCAGCACGATGTTATCGTCGCGACGGTGAAACAGAATGACGCGATCTTCCACGATGACCGGCCCGGAGAGGCCGCTGCCAACGGGGATTTCCCAGCGCGGACGAATGGCTTTGCCGTCCAGTCGTTCGGGCAGGGTTTCGTCGCGAGCCCAGCCGTCGCGCGTCGGTCCAAGAATCTGGGGCCAGTCACTCGCCAGGGCCGACGAGCCAAGGACCAGACTGATGGCACAGCCGAAAACAACCAGTCGCAGCATGTTCGCGAACTCCCCGGAACGCCGACTCCCTGCCCGCTCGCCGAACTTCCATCGGCCGAGCGCACAGAATAGCAGACGGTCTGGATGTCGGCAGGCCGCATCGGAAAACAGAACGGAGCAACCATCGCATGGCCTGACTATTCGGCCGGCCAGGTCTTCTCGCACCCCGCGCATTCAAAGCCAATCAGCGTGGCCGTCCCCGGAATGGGCAGCCCGCTCCGCCCGACCGCGGCGTCATCCAACTCAACCGGCCGGACGACCGGATAATGGCATTTGGGACACTGGCGATTCGCGAACAGCACGCGAGCCCGTTCCACCGGCCCCCAATGCTGTTGGAGCTGAACCCAGCGAGCGGGGTAGTGAACCCGGGCCTGTGATCGGTCGCCCGACAATCGATCTGATCGAAAATCGGCCAACGGCAAGATCGCGTCGTCAGGCACGGTCATGGTTGTCGAATCGGCCTCATCGGGCCAGATGACTCGCAATCGGCTCATCCTTGAGCTCCCTAGCGACAATGAAAGGAAGACGTTGTGTTTTTCTGCAACATCCGCGTGAAGCGTCGTGCTTCACTGGGGCAGAATACGACGCGCCGTCAAAACCGGCAAGTCCAGCCTATTCCCCCCGGACCGAAAAAAAGTATCCAAAACAACACTATCTTGATGGGGGTGGTGTTATCGATTGGTAACGCCGTCCACTCGCCACCGTGGAAGTTTGTATGAACTTTGAAACTTCTCCGAGTTCTCGAATGTTCGGCATCCGATTGGCTGACTATAGTAGCACCCAGTCTTGAGGAGCCTCAGCGATGGCGGTGTTTCTGATCCCTCTGGATCCGCAGTTTTCGCGAATTCCACTCGAGAAGACGATCCTGCTCGTTGGTCGGCAGGCCGACTGCGACGTCGCGATCACCTCGAGTCGCAAGGTGTCCCGCCACCACTGCATCGTGGCCCAGGTGAACTCGCGAATCATCGTGAGGGATCTGGGGAGCACGAATGGCTCCTTCGTCAATGGTTCTCGTATTCGCCAGGAAGCCCGGTTACGGCTCGGCGACGAGTTGACCATTGGCGATGTTCGTTACCGGCTTGAGCAGCGGACGCGTGACGAAGAAGCTCAGAATGAAGTCGATGACGAACCGCTGAGCAGCGAAATGCCCGTGCTGCTTGTCGAGGACGACTCGGGATCCGATGTCGATGCGAGTCCGCTCAAGACCCGCCGATCCAGCATTGACGACGATGGGCCCTTGGTCGACTTCCGCCTCGCCGAGCGTGCCAGAAGCGAACGCGCGCTTGCCGACAGCGCCAGTTTCTAGCCGAGCTGCCGCAGCCGAATCTTCGTGTGCCGCCAGCCCTTCTTGCTCGCTTTAAGTTCTTGTTCAGTAAAAAGATACAGAGGGGGCTGTCGCGCACGAGCGATGGCCCCATGTCCTTGGCTGGCTCCTGCGCCACGCGCCGAGGTTGCGAGCAGCCGTCTACGGATAGGCGACGGGAGATCCAGTCGCTTTCCACACTCAATTGCCGGCCGTGTGACGAGAATTTCCTGCCAGCGCTCAACTGTCCCTAAATCGAAAATTCATAGGCGGACCCATTGACGTTGACTGATGACGGGGTATCATGCAGGGACGATTGAGATTCAATCTCAAGTCGCATGCCGCTGGTTTGGCCCTCCTCGCGTGGTACCTGCCGAAGTGAATCACTCGCAGATTGAACCCGAAGCGCCAACAAATCGCGTTCGTCCGCTTTGCCATTGCCTGCGGGTCATGGAAGCCGACGTGCGGGAAACCATCATTGCCTGCGAACTCTCCACCGTTCGCGAAGTCACTCGCGCCTGCGGCGCGGGGGGCGGCTGCATGGCGTGCCATCGCCACATCAAGCGACTGATTGCTGAGCACGGCCCTGTTCCGGAACCGGTGAACGCGCCGTCTCTGATCCCCGGCTTCGCGTAGTCGGGCAGTTTCCCGGCTGGTTGCGTCCTCATCGCCCCGAAATTCATGGCCGCGAGTCGGGAGAATTGCGCGGCAAAGTCTTCTTCACGCTGGCGCAAAAAAGTCCTGATCTCCCGAATTGTTGGACGCCGGATCATTGGTGGACTTGCGGCTTTTCGGTGCAATATCCCGTGTTGCGAACAGCGAGCGGGAGAGACGACAATGACAGTCGGACGACATCCCGACAAGCACATCCAGGCCGCCTTGGAATTCGCGTACGAGCGGGGCTGGACCGCGCGAACAGCCCATCCGCGTTCTGCGTCATCAAGTGTGATTTCGGCCAACGTGGCGGATGCTTCATGAGCGTTTGGTCGACTCCCAAGCATTCGCAGGATCACGCGAAAGACCTTATTCGCTATGTGGAACAATGCCCACACTAGCGGCTGTCGCTAATTCGCTCGGCCGAGGGCAGAAGAACGGCATTCTTGAACTTCAGGAAGCAACCATGAAGACCTATGAATTCGAGCTATTTCTGGCGGATGATCCGCGTGATCTCGACGAGTGGTCAGGGGCCGTGCTGGCTGCCGGTGGTGATGATTCGACGTGTGCGGTGATCTCTGAGCAACTCCGGGTGAGATTCCACCGCGAGGCGGAGTCGCTGGAAGCCGCAATCCGATCCGCACGGGAGACAGTCCGTGCTGCCGGCCTGAGTGTCTTACACTGTCAGATCGAGCCGGAGGACATGGAGGCTTGGCAGGTCGCCTGACATTTCGGCCGAAATACATCCACTTCTTCACAAAGTCCGGCAGCGTCATCGCTTGGCGATTGCCCGCCTGCGGCCTACGATGACGCCGTTCAGGATGGGATGTCTTGTTTCTCCAGGAAAGTTTTCACGACCATGGCCAAGAAATCGATCGCCGATGTGGATGTCACGGGTAAGGCCGTCCTCATGCGGTGCGACTTCAATGTTCCGCTCGACGATCAGTTGCAGATCACCGACGACCGCCGGATTACCGAGGCGCTGCCGTCCATCAAGTCGGTTCTCGATCGGGGCGGCCGCGTCATTCTGATGAGCCATCTCGGCCGGCCGGAAGGAAAAGATCCGGCTGCCGATGCCAAGTACAGCCTGAAGCCCGTCGCCGATCGGCTCGCGAAACTGCTGGGCGTGACCGTCCATTTCGCCAGCGACACGGTCGGCCCCGACGCCCAGGCCAAGGCCGCCGCCGTCAAGAACGGCGAAATTCTGCTGCTGGAAAACGTCCGCTTCAACAAGGGTGAGAAGAAGGGCGACGCCGAGTACGCCGCCGTTCTCGCGGGCTTTGGCGATATCTACTGCAACGACGCCTTCGGTACCTGTCACCGGACCGAGGGAAGCATGGTCGCCGTTCCGAATGCCATGAACGGCAAGCCCAAGGTCTGCGGGTTCCTTGTCGAGAAGGAAATCAAGTTTCTGTCCGAGGCCATCGCCAGTCCGCAGCGACCGTTCGTCGCGATCGTCGGCGGCGCCAAGGTTTCGGATAAGATCAACGTCATTCAGAACCTGTTGGCCATCTGCGACAAGGTGCTCATCGGCGGGGCCATGGCCTACACGTTCGCGCTCGCTCAGGGGGGCAAGACCGGCAAGAGCCGCGTCGAGCCCGATAAGGTCGAGTTGGCGAAGGAACTGATGGCTTCTGGAACCGGCAAGCTCGAATTGCCGCTCGATACGCATTGCGGCGACGACTTCAGCCCCAACTGCAACAAGGTGGTCGTGAAGGCGGGTCAGATTCCGGACAACTTCGAAGGTCTGGACATCGGCCCCGAAACACAGGCAAAGTACTCCGAGATCGTGAAGGGGGCGAAGACGGTCGTCTGGAATGGTCCCATGGGCGTCTTTGAAATGCCCCCGTTTGATGCCGGTACGCGGGCCGTCGCCAACGCGATCGTCGCCAGCTCGGCCGTCAGCATCATTGGCGGTGGCGACAGCGCCGCGGCCATCCAGGAGTTCGGCCTCGCCGACAAGGTGACGCACGTCAGCACCGGCGGCGGCGCGAGCCTGGAGATGCTCGAAGGGAAGAAGTTCGTCGCGGTGGAATTGCTGGACGACAAGTAACGTCCATGCGTCGATCGGCCAGCCCCCCGCGGCTCGCGGGGGCTATGGGGTGGTCTTGGAGAGCGCCGTCGATCGTTCCTTGATGAACTTCACCAATAGCGGGAATGCCGGGTCCGCCATGGCGCCGTGGTTGTAGCCCTGCATTTCGAGCAGCGTCACATCGGGGTGACCCGCGACCTTCATCATCCGCCAAAAGTACGCGTTCTCTTCGTAGCGGCCGAATATCTCCAATTCCCGGTCGCCCAGGATCAGAAGCATGGGCGGGGCGTCTTTGCGCAGATGCCCCAGCGGAGCCATGTCGTCGATCGTCAATTGCGTGGGTTCCAGGCCGCGTTCGGCCCGAATCGTGAAATGCGTGGCGACTTGGCCGCTGAAGGGAATGAGACCCATCAGTTCATCAGGATCGTGTCCGTATTTGGCGAGCCAGCGCTTGTCGAGCCCGACCATGCTGATTAAGTAGCCCCCGGCCGAATGACCGCTCGCGAAGACCCGCTTCGGTGATCCGCCATACTCGCCAATATGGTCCAGTGTCCATGCGATGGCGGCAGCCGCGTCGTCCACGTAAGTGGGCGACTTCACGTGCGGGCTCAAGCGATAGTTGACGGTGACGACCACGATCCCCTGGTTCTTCAGCCGCGGTGGAATCGACTTGTTGCCGCCAGTCAGACCGCCGCCGTGAAACCAGACCACGGTGGGAAGATCTCGCCCACCCTTCGGCGTATAGACGTCCAACCGGCAGCGGGATCGCGCGTAGTCGTCGAGGCCGTTCTCAGTTCGGTAGAGAATGTCGGTCCGGAGCTCATCGTCACCGGTCGCTGACTGCGCCAGGACAATTCCGCCGCTGAGGCCAAACAGTGAGACGACGACGGCCAGGCAGGCCCGTCGGCAGAAACGGTATGTCATGAAAGACTCCCCGGTGCGGAGGAATGGGATTCGGTTGATGTGAGTCTAGCGACCGGCGGGAGAGTCGACAGCCGTCTAGCTGTTAATTGTGCTTCTCCGCAACCTCTTAGGTGGGAATCACTTGAGTGGTTCTTCTTGTTTTCTCCATTTTCCATCCAAGATTTTCCCGCCTCCAGCGAAGAACTGTTCGGAGCGAATCGGTCGGCGTGTTGCCGGAAAGCCGATTCGCGAGGGGACACCTGACTGGAAGGAAAGACGATGTTGTTCAAGAAGCTGGTTCTGGGGGCCGTTGGTCTCGCTGCGGTGGGTGCGTTCGTGTTCGGACGGGACGTGGTCAGCTATGCGCGGACGGGAGCGAATTCGGTGCGGCAGGCGGTGAAGGCGGAAGTCCCGCTGGAATTCGAGATCACCCGCGCCCGCAACATGGTGGAACGGCTGGTTCCGGACATCCGCCAATGCATGCACGTTGTGGCCGAGCAGCAGGTTGATATTGAGCACTTGACCGCGGATGTCGATCGCAAGACAGGCGAAATGGCCCGCCAGAAGGAGACGATGTTCGCCTTGCGAAGCGAACTCGGATCGGGCAAGACCATTCACATGGTCGCCGGGAAGAAATACGGCAGCGACGAAATCAAGCGCGACCTCGCGACCCGCTTCGAGCGGTTCAAGGCGGCTGAAGAAATCCTGACGGCCGATCGCAAGATCCTGAAGGCCCGGGAAGCGACCCTGGCCGCCAACCAGGACAAGCTCGAAGGGATGCTCCAGGCCAAGAAGGATCTGGAAGTTCAGCTTGAGCAGCTCCAGGCCCGCTTGCAGACGCTTCGCGCGGCTGAAACGGTCAGCAAGCTGTCGATTGACGATTCGAACCTCAGCCACGCCCGCAAGCTGATCTCCGAACTGAACAAGCAGATCGACGTTAAGGAACGCATTCTCGATGCGGAAGGCAAATTCAACGGACTGATTGAAGTCGAGTCGATTACGCCCGCCGTTCCGGATGACATCGGGGACCGGATCGACGCCTATTTCGGCGATGAGCCGGCTGACGCGAACGAAGTCGCCGAGGCCCGTTAACGATCGATGCGGTCGGAGTGTCCACCCCCAAGCCGTCGGCGGAGCCGACGGCCTTTGGGAGCGACAACTCGCTGAGCCGTGGCGGATTCCCGGCCATCAGTCATTGTGAATCGGCTAGACTCGACGGACGTCCCGAAACGGTCACTGCCTTATCAGGTCGATTCGAATGATCCAACTCCCTGGTCTTCGCGTTCCGCTAGTTGTCGCCCTGGCCTTGACTGGGTCAATCGGTTGCGTCGCACGAACCGCGGCAATGCCGGGCAATCCCGGGCTTGCGGTGAGTTCCTCGAGTTGGTCGGGCTCGACGAACACAGATACCGGTTTCGAGGAGGCCGGTGTCCTGAGAATCAACAAGGATCTCATCATCTGGACGGACCTGGGCAACAGCATTCGTTCCAGCAGCAGCGGAAATGGTCAGGGATCAACCATGCATTGCCGCCTGGAATCGCGAGGAAGTGTTCTAGAGATCAACGGTTCCTGGCCTGCCGGTGGAAAGCTGACGCTCACCCTCGCGGGGCAGACATTCAGCCCGGAAAACGGCAACCTGATCATGGTTCGCCACACTCAGAACGGAGTCGAATGCCGTCAGATCTATTCCGGGATACCGACTGGGACCATTGATCGTGAATCGCTTCTGGCATTCGCCCGAAACGATGCTGATCTGTGTGATTTTTTCGGAGTCGCACGAAAGTCGGATCAGCAGATAGATGCGGCCGACGCCCTGGCCCCGGCCAACATTCCTTGAAGAACTACGATTAGCCCGAGATTGAGGTCGTCACTCTCCTTTCTCGTTCCGGGCGACAGTTAACAGGTCACCCGCAGATGGCAACCACAACAATGCCCACTTCCGACTCCCGAGCCGCCAAGTTCGCTTTCGCCGCCGGCGACAGCCCCATCACGGGCTATACGATTCGCCGACCGATCCACCGCGGCGGATTCGGCGAGGTTTATTACGCCGTCAGTGACGCGGGCAAGGAGGTCGCGCTCAAGCTGCTGCAACAGTATCTCGATGTCGAACTGCGCGGCGTGTCGCAGTGCCTGAACCTGAAACACCCGAATCTGGTGTCGATTTTCGACGTCCGGACCGACGGCGACGGCGACCGCTGGGTCATCATGGAGTACGTGCGGGGCGGTTCGCTCGAAGACGTGCTGCGGGCGTTCCCCAGGGGAATGCCGATCGACGAAGTTCGCGCGTGGCTGCGGGGAATCGTGTCCGGCGTGTCGCATCTGCACCAGAACGGAATCGTCCATCGCGACCTGAAACCCGGCAACATCTACCGTGAAAATGGCACGGTGAAAGTCGGCGATGTGGGCCTGTCGAAGCAGATGGGGTCGGATCGACGGGGTCAGCACACCGAGAGCGTGGGAACCGTTTACTACATGGCTCCCGAAGTCGCCAACGGCCGCTATGGACCGGAACTCGACGTCTACAGCACGGGCGTCATGCTGTACGAAATGCTGACGGGTCGACTTCCCTTCGAGGGGGAGACGACCGCTGAAATCCTGATGAAACACCTGAGCGCGCCGCCGGACCTGTCGCCGATTCCCGCTGCCTATCGGCCGGCTCTGGCGCACGCGCTCGCCAAGGATCCCGCGAAGCGGACTCCGAACCTTCTCGTCCTGGAACGTGAGTTTCTGCAGGTCGAAGGACCGGAGGCCATCCCGGATGATGCCTTTACCGAGCAGCCGACTCGCAAGCGTTCGCGCAAATTGGTCGAGATCAATTTTCGCAATCGCCCCCTGGTGTCGGTCCAGTTCGAGGACTCTCGGGCTGAAAGGCCGAAGAGGCCGGCCAAGCCCGTGAAGCCCCCCAAGCCGGTCTACCGCAAACCACACTCGTCGCATGGATCTCGCTTTGGCTG
Organism: Planctomycetaceae bacterium; assembly: GCA_019636285.1. GTDB lineage: Bacteria > Planctomycetota > Planctomycetia > Planctomycetales > Planctomycetaceae > JAHBXV01. The sequence goes on along the minus strand of JAHBXV010000013.1, from coordinate 80,656 downwards.
GGGCTGGGCGTTCATTTTGGTCGCCGCGTGGCTGTTCCTCTTCACGAGGCAACCCACCTGGGGACTTATGACCGTGACGGGTCTGGCCGTCGCGGGTGTCATCGGAACCCGGTTGTTCCGACAGTGGCAAACACCGCCCGCCGAACCGCCCTGCGCCTGGTGGAACCCCTCGTCCTGGACGCAACCCGTGGTTGCAACGGGGCGAAACTGGCGGACGGCGGGAATGTCGCTGGGGCTCGTCACACCGGTTTCCTGCCTGGTGGCGTTGGCGGGAGTCCTCGGCGTGAAACTGTTGGACCCCAACGCGCCCTTTGGCCACGGTGAACTCGCCACCTTGATTGTGGGGGCGACCGTACTGGGAACCCTTGCCCTGCAACTGACCCGGATCGCCGTCCCGAAGCTCGAGAACTGGTCACGGAGTCTGTCGCTGATGATTGGCGGACTCACGGGGGCGGGGGTGTATGGATTGCAGCAGTTTCTGGTCCTTGATGGAAGCCGGCTGGGGCTGGCATGGTCTCCGTCGGCTCTCGAGTCTCTGGGGATTCATTCTCTGATTCAGGGGGAACTGCCAACGCTGATCGGTTCGTGCGTCTTCTTCGCGTTGTTCTTTGCCCTGCGCAACTGGCCGGAAGTCTTATCGTCGCGGCGCTATCAGGTGTTTCAGCCGGGATCGGTGATCGCCTCGCTGTGCGCGGCGTGGTTCGTGACTTTGTTCGTCGCATATCCGACCGGGCTGGCCCTGTTGTGTGCCGCGACCATCACTGCTTCTTCGCAACTGTGCAGTCCGCGTCTGGGAAGTACTTCTGATAAAGTCTGACGGGACTGGTTGATTACAGGGACATTCGTTCTGTGTCGGCTTGAAGTGTAGGGTGACTTCAATGGCTATCGGTTTGGGAATTCCACTTGTCCTGCTGGGTGTGATCCTGCTTGTCGTGGTGATCGCGGCGCTCGTCTGGGCGATCGGTTCCGGCCCACGGGTGAAGTCGGCGGCAGGCGTCGTTGGTGCCCTCATTGGTCTGCCGCTGCTGACTTTCGGAACTTTTTTCTGGACCGCACGCGGCCAGGTTCTGGTCGAGGCGCCGCGATACGAGTCGCCGGATGTGGAGGTCGTTGAATTGGGGTCAAAGAGACCGCGAAATGTCGATCACGCCGTGGTCCTTGCGGCGACGGAAGATCGTACGTCATCGCCAGCCGATCACCCCAAGTGGCTGCAGAATGGCGAAACCGAAACGGACGGCACACGCACCGTGGTGATCTCCAGCCGCCAATACGCCACGACCGCGGAGGCCGAGCGCGAGCTGACCGCGATTGCCGGAAACGAGGCGCTGCAGGATTGGGCAAGTCACTCTCCGTACGCAGTCCCATACGGCGACATCGCAGCTCCAAATCGCGAGCAACTCGGACCGCTGGTGACCCGGACCTATGTCGAAAAGGTCGACCGCGATTTTGGGAGCTTTTACGCCCCGATGTACCGGTTGTGGTGGGAGCTGACGTTTTCGCCGGAAACGCGTGGCCATCTGGAACCGGTTCTTCTCGATCAGGTGCGCGGGCAGCGACAGACCGTCGTTTCGATTGGCCTGGCAATTCTGGCAGCGCTCGGCGGCGCGGTCTGGACATTGACTTCGTTTCTTCCGACAACAAAGCCCTAGCCGCGACCCATCGGGGAGCGCTGGCTTCCGTCGTTCCGAGCGCAGCGAACCCATTTTCTCATGCCCGTCGACCCCGCCACCCTGCTGCCCGCGATCCGCCAAGGCGACGCCGCCGCGTGGGAAGCGCTCATCGGCCGCTATCAGGGACGATTGCTGGCGTACGCCGAACGCCGTCTGGGTGATCGCGGACTGGCGGAAGATCTGGTGCAGGATGTCTTCCTGGGATTTCTGACCGCCCTGCCCAACTACGATGAGTCGACGCCGATCGAAGCGTTCCTGTTTTCGATCGCCTCGCACAAACTGACCGACGTGTTGCGCCGCCAGGGACGTCGCCCCATATTGCTCGGTTTGGGAGTTGCCGAGGGGAGCAGCCCCGGCCACGACCCCGTTGGCCCGGCCCGACGGGCCAGCAGCATCGCGCGAGGTCGTGAGACTCACCGAACCGTCGAACGCGTGCTGGGGGACTGTTTGCGGCAACTCGTGCAGTCGTGGTTCAGTCGCGGCGAGTTTGAGCGTCTAAGCTGCCTGGAACTCGTGTTCGTGCGCGGCCTGCCCAATCGCGAGGTTGCCCGATTGCTGGACATCAGTGAACAGGCGGTCGCCAACCACAAACAGTTCGCGGTGCAAAAGCTCAAGGTCGCCGCCGAAGCCGCGAACCTGCGCCACGTCGACTGGCAGCGACTGGTCGGCTAGGGATTCTCGTCGAGTGTCTGGAGACACGAGTCGAGGAAGACGGCTGAATTCGTCCGTCTTCACTCTCGACTCTCGACACGGGACTCTCGATACCTACTGGCAGATCTGCCACGGCAGCGGTTCGCCCGCCTTGGGCAGCTTGATGAGCTGCACTCCCGTGACGGCATCGTTCTTCGCGATTTCCGCCAGAACCGCCTCGGAGGGTTCGTTGTCGAGATTCAGCACGGCCAGCGCGTCGCCGCCCGCTTCCTGCTTTTCGCGGCCCAGCGCCATGTGAGCAATGTTGACGTTATGCGTTCCGCACAGCGTGCCGATGAAGCCGATGACGCCGGGACGATCGACGTGCCGGTAGAGCAGCAGCAGCCCATCGAGAAACGCTTCGAGCTGAAACTTGTCCAGGCGAACCAGCCGCAGGAACTGCTTGCCGAACACTGTCCCTGCCGCGGTCACGTCACCCTGGTCGGTCACAACGGTCGCCGAGACCAGTGACGAGAAGTCTCCCATTTCGCTCGAAAGCGACTCGGTCATCTCGATGCCGCGTTCCTTGGCCAGCATTTCGGCGTTCACGACGTTGACGTCGTGCACGGCTCCCTGCAGGAGTCCCGCCGCGAAGCTGGCGCTGATGAGCTTAGTCTTCTTCGAGGCGGCTTCGCCCCGGAATTGCAGCTTCGCACTCTTAACCGCCTGGCCTTTGGTGAGCTGGGCCAGCAGGATGCCCAGCCGCAGGCCGAGATCGAGGTAAATGGCGTTGTCGGCCATTTCCGCTCCGGAAACCGGCAGCATGTTGACGGCGTGCCGCACTTCGTTGCGGGTCAGGTAGCCCGCCATAATTTCGGCAGCTTCCAAAGCCACCAGTTCCTGGGCTTCGTCGGTCGAGGCTCCCAGGTGCGGGGTGGCCGTCACCTGCGGCACGTTGATGAGCCGGAAGTCCTTGGGCGGCTCTTCGACGAACACGTCAAAGGCCGCGCCGGCGATGTGTCCCGATTCAATCGCATCGGCCAGGGCATGTTCGTCCACGATCCCGCCGCGGGCGCAGTTAACGATCCGTGCCCCCTTCTTCATTTTTGCCAGCCGGGCGGCGTTCAGCAGATTCATGGTTTCCGGGGTGACGGGAGTGTGGACCGTCAGGAAATCGACCCGTGGAATCAAGTCATCGATGTTGGAGCAGAACTCAATCCCCATTTCCGCCGCCTTTTCGGGCGACATGAACGGGTCATAACCGACAACTTTCATTTCAAACGCCAAAGCCCGTCGGGCGACCGACAGGCCGATGCGCCCCAGGCCGACGACGCCGAGCGTTTTTCCGGCGAGTTGCGTGCCGGTGAAGCTCTTCCGGTCCCACTTGTTCTGCTTCATCGAGGCCGCGGCGGGGGCGATGTTGCGCGCCATGGCCAGCAGCATCGCGAACGTGTGTTCGGCCGTGGAAATCGTATTCCCGGCCGGAGTATTCATCACGACGATCCCTTCACGGGTCGCCGCCGGCAGATCGATATTGTCGACCCCGACACCGGCCCGGACGATCGCCTTCAGCCGGGGCTGATCTTTCAGCAACTCGGGCGTCAGCCGGGTGCCGCTGCGAATGATGATTCCGTCGGCTTCCTTCAGCGCCTCGCGAACTTGCTCCGGGGTGAGTCCTTTCCGCTCGTCGACTTCGATTCCGGGAGTATTCTTCAGAATTTCCAGGCCGGCCTTCGAGAGACTGTCGGTAATCAACACGCGGTACATTGCAATTCGGCTTTCTGCGGAAGGTCGCAACTTTGGTGAATCCGGCCCCGTACTCGTGCGGGGTTCCAATCGAGACGGACGACCGTGGCCCGGGCCACTTGGAATTCCGGCTCGAAATCCAAGGGGAGTCGACTTCTCGACGCCCAACGGAACGAGACCTCGCCGCGATTCCCGACCGCTGGCGGCAATTCTGCCGACCGCGCATCGGGACCACGAGGCGAACACAACAGGATACGTCCGCGAACTGCCGCGCCAAGTGCCAGCCCGTTTCGGCCAACATGTCGACAGTTGCCGATGCGTATTGGCGGTACTGTCGAGAGACTTGCGTCGCTACAATTTCAAAAGTCGGCACAGCAGGTTGGTTCACGAAAGGATCGTGCAGGATGCGAATTTTATTGGCCAATCCGCGCGGCTTCTGCGCGGGCGTGAACATGGCGATCGAATGCCTGGACGAAGCCATTCGAATGTTTGGTCCGGAAATCTACGTCTACCACGAGATCGTGCATAACAAGTACGTGGTGGACCGCTTCTCGCGTCAGGGGGTTCGCTTTATCGACGAAATCGAGGAAGCGCCGGAAGGGGCCATCCTGCTATACAGCGCGCACGGCGTTTCCCCCGCCATTCGGGAAGCCGCACGCCGCCGCAAGCTCCAGACCATCGACGCGACTTGCCCCCTCGTGACGAAGGTTCACCTGGAGGCCATTAAGTACGCCCGAGCGGGCTACCACATCATCCTGATCGGCCACGAAGGGCACGACGAAGTCATTGGTACCATGGGGGAAGCTCCGGAGAGCATTACACTCGTGGAAACTCCGGAAGAAGTGGCCGGCCTGACATTTCCCGACGAGTCGAAAGTTGCCTATTTGACGCAAACCACCCTCAGCGTCGAGGAGGCGGCGCGCGTCATCACCGCCCTCCGCGAGCGGTTCCCGCAGATTGAAAGTCCTCCCAAGGAAGACATCTGCTACGCCACCACGAATCGCCAGCATGCCGTCAAACAACTCGCGGCCCAGGCGGACCTCGTTCTTGTGCTCGGAAGCCAGAACAGCTCGAACAGTCGTCGGCTTCAGGAGTTAGGCGCGGAGGGGAATCGCCCTGCCTATCTGATCGACGGCGCGTCGGAATTGCGGCCCGAGTGGTTCACGGGAGTCGAAACCGTTCTGATTACCGCCGGGGCGAGCGCTCCGGAGGTTGTGGTGCAGGACGTGATTGACCACCTGAAGTCCGAGCATGGCGCGGAGGTCGAGGAAGTTGTCACCCGCGAAGAGCACGTCTCGTTCCCGCTGCCGAAGGAACTTCGCAAGTTGCAGGCGGCTGGATCCTAGGGAAGGCCGCCGGTATCAGCGGCACGATTGACTCTTCCCCTCCCCGCACTCGCGATTCCCACGATCGTGCCGCTTCCGGCGTATTTGGCATGAACGTGTCGTCGTCCCTTCGTATGCTGGATCCACATCCCTTCGTATGCTGGATCGTCCCGAGACTTGTCCGAATCTGACGGAATCGCCCGTGACTGCCCCCGAACCCCCTGAAGACGATTCCGCGTCGAACCCATCGCAGCCCGAGTCCGCTTCCACGGGCGAGCCGAACGATTCACCCCGCGCCGCTGCGGAAAATACGGCGACTCCCGGCCCCGACGAGACGACCGTCCCCTCCGAGTTCGACGAACAGGTCGACGACGACCTGCCAGACTGGGAGCCGTTGACTCCCGAACTGCTGGAAGACGAAGCGATTCGCGGAGACTTTGTCCTTCGCTGGGTGGTGATTGGTCTGGCGCTCCTGCTCGGCGTCTCGCAGATCGACCAGACAACCGTTCTGACGCACATTCGCGCCGGACAACACCTGGCGTCGCACGGAATTCTGCCGTCCGGAGCCGACCCCTTCGCCGGCGCGCCGGAGCAACGTACCTGGGTCCATCTTCCCTGGCTGTTCGACCTGGTCACGGCTGGCATTTACGGGATCGGAGGCGGGATCGGCCTCACGCTGGCCCAGGGGCTGCTGGTGGGATTGGCCTTCGGGCTCCTCGTTCATGCCGCTCTGCCGCATGTCCGAACCTGGTGGACCGCGATTTGTGCCGTGCTGGCCATTCTGGCCGCTCAGGACCAGTTCACCTGGGGAACGCATCTGGTCACGCTTGTCGGCGTGTCGGCCATGCTGTGGTGCCTGGTTCGCTTCCATCTTTCGCCCGGGAGATGGCTGGTTCCGGCGGCGGGCGCGATTCAACTGATCTGGACGCAGTGCGACTCTCGCGCGCCGTTCGGGGTGTTGCTGCTGTTGGCCTTTGCCCTGGGCGAGCAACTCCGCCGCAACAGTTCCCGAGACGCCAGGCGCTGGCTTTGGCAATCGGCCGGCGTGGCGGCGATCGCGGGGCTGATTCACCCGTTCCCGGCACAGTCCTACCTGTTGTTTGCCGGACGCTACACGACCGTTCTGCCCGCGGCGCGGGCCATCTATTCACCGTCCGATATCGAGTTCCAGCGCGCCCTGCCGTCGTTCGCGCGGATGCTCTGGGAGTCTCCCGGGATTCCCCTGCTCGCCACGGTTCTCCTTGTTGTGCTGATGCTCGCGTGTCTGTCTCTCAATCGATCGTCCATTCGCTGGAACTGGGGCCTCGTGGCGGCTCTCGGGATCGGCTTCGGAATCGCCGCTTACGAAGACATGGCCGTTCTCGCGCTTGTCTGCGTGGCCGTCGCCTCGATCAATGCCCAGGAATGGTATGTCCGTCGCTTCGGGCAGCAGTACCGTGTCGACTGGCGGGAAATTCTTTTCTCCCGCAGCGGCCGAGCCGCGACGGTCCTGTCGTTCTTCCTGCTTGCCTGGACGATGACCAGCGGCATTTTGAATGGTCCCGCCGGTCGTCGACCCGGACTGGGCTTCAGCCAGTCGCTCACCGGTCAAATGGCCGACTATCAGCAGGTCATCGAACAGATTCCGGATCGTCGGCCCTTCCATACGCACCCCAGCCAGGGGGACCTGCTCATCTGGGCGGGGGGACAGTCGACCGTTGACAGCCGCGTTCTCGCGTTCACCAGCCCCGCCGGCCGCGCGATCATCGACGATTTTCAGACGATTCGCGCCGCGTTTCGCCCCGAACAGGCGGGCTCGCCGATCAATTTCGAAGCTCGCGAGCGGCTCGATCATCACGAGTTTACCACCGTTCTGCCGCGACTGGCCGGCCTGGAACGCGCTCCCGACTACGCCACGATGTTGTCGCTATTACAGATGCCCGGCTGGCAGATGGTGGCCCTCAATGGTTCCACGGCGGCCTTTTGTCGCAGCGATACGGGAAATGCCGAACTCAATGCCTTTCTCGCGGCGGCGGCGGGCGACCTGACGCGCGCTGTCTTCGATCGCAACGAGCCCCTGCCGACGGAAGCTCGCATCGCTCCCGTGCCGCCAACCTTCTATCAGAAGTGGTTCTACCTGCCGCGCCCCGATCGGTCGTCAAAGACCAATGCCGCGCAGCATGCGGTGATTCTTGCCTCGGCGAATGTTCCAATGTCGGTCCGATCGCGAGCCGCCATGTCCCTGTCGGCGATCCGGTCCGCTTCGGAAACGCTCGACCGGAATCCGCAGTCGATCGAGGCGTATCGCCTGCTGGCAACCGGGCATCGCCAATTGCGGGACTTCGAGGCCGCGCTGGTCCGTGGAGAAGGAATGCAGCCGATCAGCGGCCGCCACGATCTCCAGATCCTGGGAGCGCTGCGTCAGGCCTTGGTTCTCGCGCCGAACGATGCCTCCGTGGCCTATGAACTCTTCGAAGCCTGCCGACAGCAGATGCGGGTCGACCTGGCTCTGATGGCCCTGCGAATCACGCTCGACGAGTTGGCGAAGAACGGCAATAGCTCCGAAGAGCAGGCGGAACGAGTGCTCGAACTGCGCGAAATCGCCAATGATCTGGAGGCGCACGTCGCCGAACTGGAAACCAACGTGGGCAAGCTCCGCGAGTCCGCCAAACAACAGGCCGATGGCGTGTTGGCAGCGGCGGCGCAGTCGCGTGCCGGGGGCTGCCAGCTTCTGGCGATTCGACTGCTTCGTGAAGATCCCGTGCTGCTCGCGACAACGCCTGTCGCGCAGTTTCTCCTGGCGACCGCGCTTCTGGAAACGGGGGACGTCTTCGAGGCCCACCAGATCCTGGAACCCTTGTCGCGGGCACCCGATTTCGCACAACTTCCGGGGGGACCAGGGTTGTTTGCCCTGTCGTCGTCGCTCGTGGGAAATCTGCCCGAGGCAATCAATCGCTGGCAGCAGGATGTGCGTGGCGGCGACCTCAAACGGCTGGAGAGCCTGTTGCTGACCGATCCGTTGACCGCCGCGCCGCCTTTTGAATTATCACAGATTCCGCGCCCCCTGCCGCTGACAGCAATCTGGCAGGAAACCGTCGAACAGTATCTTCCCTCGTCGGCCGGAGTGGACGCCGAGCTTGCCCTGTGCCAACTGGAGCAGGGGAGCCGCGAGGCGTCGATCGAGTCGTGGAACCGCACGCTGGATCGCAGCCCGGCGGGCCCGGCCCGGATTCTCGCGAGGTTTTATCTCTACTGCCTGACGGACGAACTTCCCGATCCCGAGCCGAATACCGATTGGCCGCCCATTGAGTTTGCCGAGCCAGCCAACTCTAAACCGGAAGCTCCGTAGCTGTCGAACCTTAATAATGCGGTGGTCGCTCGGCGCGGGGATCACGGATTTCCGGTTCGCCGGTATTGGCATCTTCCCAGAGTCGTTCCAACCGTTCACACCGGCGCGTCAGCGCGCGGAAATCGGCCTGTAGGGCAATTAATTGCTCGTGAAACTGTTCGATCGCCCGCTCCTGGAAACTGATGGTTTCCTGCAGGCGTGCCAGTTCGGAGGTGTTGGTTTCGTCCATAGCGATGCTTCAGAAGGTTGCGGCAAAGGCGGATCGGGCGGGGGGTACGTCGTTTATTTCCGCGCGCGACACGTCTACTGGATTCGACAGTTCGCTGCTACTCAGCGGACGATTCATGCGTTCAACGCATCAAGTTTCGTTGACATGACGCCGCGTTCAAGTCGATAATTCCAGAAGGGTTGCAGAAACTTGGAGGGGCTCACAGCTCCTCTGGCGACCGCGGGCCTTTTTGAAACCGCGCCCCAATCGACTATTGGGGCGCAGGGAGAGTCTGATGAGCGCGCATCGGGCCAATTGTGTTGGACCTGTCACCCGGCGGGAGTTTCTCCGCGTCGGGGCGATGGGGCTGGGCGGGCTGACGCTCGCCGATTTATTGCGCGCACGGGCGAACGCCGGTGTCACCGGCCAGGAACTGCCGGCGTTCATCTTCGTGTGGCTGCCCGGCGGGCCGCCTCACATGGAGATGTATGATCTCAAGCCGGATGCCCCGTCCGACTATCGCGGCATCATGCAGCCGATCTCGACGACGGTGCCGGGATTCGATGTCTGCGAACTGATGCCCCGCCATGCGGAGCTGGCCAAGAAATACAACGTCGTGCGCTCGATCGCGCACCAGTTCGCCGACCATGGCGGCGGCCACAAGCGCTTCATGACGGGCCGAGATCCGAAGTCCCCCGTTGGGTTCGTGAACGACGCCCCTGCGACCGGTTCGATCGCCGCCAAGTGGTTTGAAACACGCCAGGTCGACGTTCCGAACTACATTTCCATCAACGAACCCGGCCGTGCCCAGATCGATGTGTTCAGCCAGGGGGCTGCCTACCTGGGGCCTTCTTACGCGCCGTTCATGCTTTCGGGCGACCCCTCGGACTCCAAATTTGAGGTTCCCAATATCGCCCCCATCGCACAGGTTTCGGGCCGATTGGACGATCGGGCATCGCTTCTGGCTCAGTTTGATCGTTTCCGGCGTCAGGCCGACCAGTCCGGGCTGATGCAGTCGATGGATCAGTTCCACGAACGCGCGCTGGGGCTTCTGACCAGCGACCGGGCGAAGGTGGCCTTCGACATTAACCAGGAATCCCCCGAACTCCGCGACCGTTATGGAAGGCACGCCTGGGGACAGCGGCTGCTCCTCGCGCGGCGACTTGTCGAGGCCGGATGTACCTTCTGCACGGTCATCCTTGAGAACCCGTACCAGTCGGGGATCTCTTGGCTCAAGCAGGGGACGTACAACTGGGACTCGCACGCCGTCAACTGCCACATGTTTGACGACCTGAAAGCGCGCCTGCCGATCTACGATCAGGCGGTGACCGCCCTCATTGAGGACATTTACGATCGCGGGCTCGACCGTCGCGTCTTCGTCGTGGTGACGGGTGAGTTCGGACGCACACCGCGCATCACCAATGTCGTCGGGAGCCAGACGGGAGTCATGCAGCCGGGCCGCGACCATTGGCCGCAGGCCATGTCACTCATCACGTTCGGCGGAGGTATGGCAACCGGACAGGTGATCGGCTCCACCAACTCCAAGGGCGAGCACCCGCAGGATCGTCCGCTGACCCCGAACGATTTGTGGGCCACCGTCTATCGGCACCTGGGAATCGACTGGGAACATGCCTATCCCGATCATCGCGGTCGACCGATGCCCATTCTTCCCGATGGCGCGCCCATCGAAGAATTGTTACCGGCTTGATCGGGCCGTGGCGGCACGCAACAGATCCGTCTCGGATTCGGCCCCGTGCCTGGCGGTGCGACGATTTGCTGCGATTGCTAAAAAACAGGGGACGCCGGGCTGGAATCAGTCCGGCATCCCCTTTCGCATTTTCAGTGAGTTCCGCGGGTCGTGCCGCGGTCCTACTCGACGGTCTCCGTCAGCGTATAGCCGACGAACTTCGCTCCGTGCTCGTCCGGCGCGCAGTAGCTCGCCTGCGGACGCATGTACTTTTCAAGAACCTCGTAATCGGGCAGTTTGCTGAGGTCGATCGGGAACTCTTCGGGGAGTTGTTCCAGCATCATTTCCCACGCCTGCCGTGTCTGAGAAGACGCCGTTCTCTGGAAGGAAACCATCGAGGTCTTCTCGGGGAAGAACTCGGCCAGTGCCTTGAAGGTTGGGTCGTTCGCGAGCGAACCTTCGCCATCGGTCGTGCGGATGACCCGTTCCAGCAACTCGATCTGGCTGGTCATGATGAGATGCCCGCGCGTGACTGCCAATCCCACTGTCTGGCCCGAACTGGCGTTGCTCATCTCATAAATCGTCTGGCCGCCAAATTCGCGCTGCTTCCCTTCAAAGCCCTCCATCGCTGCCGCCTTCGCGAGCAGCTTTGCGACGTTTTCCTCGTTCTGCACACCAACGGCGACCACCATCAGGGGAACCGGGTTCTCGCTGTCGGTCTCCGCGTCGGGCTGGAAGACGTGAAAATGCCCGTTCAGGTTGGCGATGATGTCGGCCTCGACGTCGATCGGGAAATCCCCTTCTTTCAGGGCTTCCAGGGCCTGATCGAACTGCGCGCTGAGGTTGAACATCGCGAGCAGTCCCCGGACCGTCTCGAACGCTCCCTTGATGTCCCAGTTCATCGCGGCGTACATGCTGATGTCCGCAGGAACCCATTCGGGCGGTGTCTGAATGTCGGCAGGAAACTGGAACAGGTTCAGAACGCCGGACGTCGGCTGGTCGACATACAACAGGCTTGCCGTGTAAGCGTCGAAGTCGCCCGCCCCAATGGAATAGGCCCCACCCATCGCACGGAACTTGTCAAGCCCCAGGACCGGAATGATCCCCAGGGCGATTCCCGCCTGGGGAATCTGGCCTTGTGCCATCTGAATCGCCGACTTCGTCAGCCCGATCGGGTTGACGTACCATTCCAACACGGGATTGGTCTCGTCGTCGAACCGGCAGGCCTGGGAGATGTAGGAGTAGACCTTGTCATCGGCCAGAGTCCCGGCGTTCGACGTTTCCCAACGTTCGATAACGCTTTCCAGGGCCGCCTGTTCGGAACCGAAGACCACGTAGCCATCGGCCGCGAAGTATCCCATCTTTTTGAAGGGAACTTCGTCTTCGACGGGCAGGTCGAACATGGTCACGGTAATGCCGGAAACTTCGATGTCGTTCTTGGCGCATCCCGCGTCGATTGCCGCTCCGTCCAGCTTCTCCAGCAGCGTCTCGACCGTCGCTTCGTTGTCGCCGCAATCGATCAGCAGAAGCAGGGCGAGCTTGCGGGTTGGCTTCTCAACCACCGCGAACGTGATCTCGCCGGAAAACAGAGCTCCCAGGTCGGACAGGGTCAGGCCAATTTCATCGCTGAGCTTTTCGGACAATTCGCCGAGCTTTTGCTCGATCTCTTCGCGAATGGGCTGAACGGCTTCGTCGGCTAGCAATTGTCCGGCCAGCGATTCACCGAGCGACGACTGGAGCGCGGTCACGTCGGGAATGCTGAAGTACAGCAGCGTCTGCGGAGGAAGAAGATCCGCTCCAATGCGATCTTCGTCGTCCGCGAAGGCGGCGGTCGTCAGGCTCAGGGTACACAGGCTTGCCGCAAGCACGAGCCCCCGATGAATCAATCCTCTGCCGGCCATGGATCTCTGAGTCCTTTCTGGGTCGTAAGCCACTACAGTCGGCTCTTGTGAAGAAGACCACCTTCCGGAAAGCCGCCGCGATATCTTGTGCGGTTGAGCGGCTATCGACAATCGAAGCGACTGATTTCCGGGTTTTTACTCAATTTGGACCCGTGCGCGATGCTCGGGCCCCGCCGACGCTACCCGCATGGTTCGGTCGGGGTTTCAGTGAATTTTCCACGCAAGCAGAACCTACCCCCAGGCGGCCAGAAGCGGTGCCGCGATGAGCGGTGGTTCCGTTTGATGGCCATTCGCGACATCACCGGTTTCGAGATCGGCCCCCATCCACTGGAGCAGGGTGTTCGAAAGGTTTTGAAGAGGGACTGGCGTGTCCAGAATTCCGCCCCCGTTCGCGGCCGTGCGGCCAATGATCGATCCACCGGAAATTCCGGCTCCCGCGAGAAACCCAGACCAGTTTTCGGTCCAGTGATCGCGGCCGCCCCGGTCGTTCAAGTAGGGGGCTCGACCCATTTCCGTGGCGACCACCACCAGCGTCGTGTCGAGCCGGCCTCGCTCCTGCAATCCATCCAGAAAACCGGCCATCGCCGCATCGAAAGCCGGGCACAAGTCGTCCCGATAGTCGTGGACGGTGGTAGGACCGACACGCGGATCGCCGTGGGCGTCCCACGCCAGCGATGATCCTCCGGCTCCCAGATAGACCGTCACGCAACGGCAGCCCGCCTCCAACTGTTGACCGGCCAGACGCATTTGAGCCGCGAAAGGATGCAGACCCTCGCCGAGGCTGGCCGCCGTCTCCAGCGTCACGGTCCGCAGGGATCGATCGGCTGATGTCTCGTCGGACGGAATGCCGACGGGTGTTAGCCCCAGTCCCGGCAAAAGGACTGAAAACGGGACGCGCCCTTCTCGCGGCGCGCGCGAACTCGCCACGCGGGCCGACCACCGCGGGGTTTCGTAGCCGCTTCGCGCGAGGCCGCCCCGTTCCAGAATCTGCCAACCGGTCCGGTGGATTGCCGCTGCATCGTGATGCAGCGTGCGGACGACCGCCAATTGATGCGCCCGCTCGGCCAGCCGCGGCAAATTCTCGCTGAACTGCATGCCGGGGATCGAAGTCGCGATGGCCCGTGAGATCCCGCGAATTCGCGCGGATGCCTCGGGCTTGGGATCGAATGTCTCGAACTGGCTGGCTCCCCCGGCGAGGACGACGAGAATCGCTTGCCGTTCCGAGAGCGGGCCACCGTTTAGGAAATGGGTCTGATCGGGCAACGCCATCCCAACAACCCCTACTCCCCCGACGCGCAGAAAATCGCGCCGCGAGAACGGATTTCGGTCGTCTGTCGTCGTGTCGCGAGGAGCCGTCATGTGAAGATTCAACCGCAGGGCCTGCCAAAGTTGTTGTGCGATCGCCGTACCCAACAGTCAGCGACTCTGGCAATTCATCATCGAAAGCAACGGACACGAGGCCGTAAAGCCTTCTCTAAGACAGGCTAACGCGATGCTGCCGCGAAAGAAATTCCGGACAGTGCCTGGCCGCGCTTCGCGAAAGCGGGCTTTGGACTACCGTTCCCGTTTCTGTTCACGGGCAATCCACTCCCGGATGTGCTCTTCCAAGGCGTCGAGCGGAATGGCTCCCTGTTCGAGCACGGCTTTGTGGAAGGCACGCACATCGAACTTGTCGCCCAGCGATTGCTCAGCCAGTTGGCGCAATTCCCGAAGCTTCAGTTCACCGATCTTGTACGCCAACGCCTGCCCGGGCCAGCCGATGTAGCGATCGATCTCGTTGACGATGTCCAGTTCCGACTTCGGAGCATTCGCTCGGAAATAGTCGATCGCCTGCTCGCGCGACCATTCGAGTTCGTGCATGCCCGTGTCGACCACCAGCCGGACGGCTCGCCACATCTCGTAGGTCAGTCGACCAAAGCGATCGTACGGCGTGTCGTACAGGACCAGTTCGTCCCCCAGACTTTCCGCGTAGAGGGCCCAGCCTTCCACGAAGGCCGTGAAGTGGGCGTGCCGCCGAAAGTGCCGGACGTTTTCCATCTCGGTCGCCAGCGCGATCTGCAAGTGATGTCCGGGAACGGCTTCATGCAGCGACAGGGCTGCGATTTCGTACGTGGGTCGCGACTCGGGCCGATACAGGTTGACGAAGTACGTCCCCGGCCGTCGACCGTCTTCTGACGGCGGTCGGTAGTAAGCGGTCGTCGTGTCAGGGGCCATGTGGGCGGGAATCGCCTCGACACCGTAGGGAATTCTTGGAAGGACTTCGAATAATCGCGGCAGCAGCGGATCGACCCGTTTGCAGAACGCCAGGTAGGCGGTGAACAGGTCTTTCTCGATGTCGTGGCGGAACTGGGGAGCCGTTCGCAGATGTTCGAAGAAGGCCGTCAGATCACCCGAGAAGCCGACTTCCTCGCGAATACGTTCCATTTCGCCGCGAATGCGGGCGACTTCCTTCAGACCAATCTCATGAATCTCCCGGGGCGTGAGGGACGTCGTCGTGTGCTGCCGGGCACGCAGCGCGTAGAGTTCCCGCCCTCGCGGCAGCCGCCACGCGCCGATTTCGGCCTGGCAACCCGGCAGATACTCGTCCTTGAAGAACGCGAGAAACTCGCGAAAGCCCGGCACGATTTCCTCGGCAATGATGCGTTGCGCCGCGGCCCTCAATTCGTCCTGGACCGGACGTGAGACGGTTGGGGGAAAATTCTTGAACGGCTTGTAGAACAGACTTTCCGTCGGGTCGTCGACGATCTGCCTGGCAATCTGTCCCGTCACCCGGTCCATGATGATGCGCGGCTGAACGAGTCTCTTGGCGAGGCCCGCTTTCATCAGGTCACGGGTCTGCTTCAGGTAGCGCGGAAATCGTTCCAGGCGGGCAAGCCAGTTGCGGTAGTCGGCCTCGCTGGCAAACTCCAGCGAATCGGCCAGAGAGCTTTCGTCCTGAATGCCATCGCGCATCGTGAGCGGAACCAGGTGCCACTCAAACGGATATTCTTCGATCTCCGATTCCAGTTGATGGCGAAAGAGTCTCGCATCGAGTCGATCGGCTCCGGAGAGCTCGCCAGTTTCGATTGAATCGAGTTCGCGCAGCGTCGCCAGTCGATTCTCGTGTCGTTGGGAAATCGTCTCGAAGCTGACATCCGGCCAGCGGTCGTGATAGCGAGGATCGCCGATGGCCGATGCGAACGTCGGGTATTCGCGCAGCGTCCATTCCCAGTCCCGGGCCAGCAGTTCATCCAGGCGCCGTGCTGCGTCGGACGATGCAGTGTCATCCGCCGCCATCCCGGGGGCAGACAAGCAGGCCCAAACGCAACACAGCAGCGCGAGCCGGGACGTTCCGGCTCGCGAAGTCACGGGATTGTTCGGCCGGACGAAAGACGACAGATTCATCATGAGCACTCTCTACGGCTGCGATCGGGAATCGATGTTCCTGCGCGGAACCGGTCCCGCCGGGCTGCTACAATTTTTGAAGTTTCCGGCGCAGGAATCCGCCTGTTCATTTCAGCCATCGCACGATCGTATCCGTCATGACGCCGTCTTCCGAGTCGCCCGGCTACCTGGCCTGGCTCTTTGCCCTTCCGGACTCCTACTTGGTTGGCATGGCGGCCTGGCTGCTGTTGTTGGCCGTGCTGGCGGCTGCGTGGCTGAACCGACTGGTCCATTGGCGGCGGAACGCCCGACGCCTGGTTCTGCTGAAGGTGCTGTTCTCGGCGTGGTTGTTCGCGGCGCTATTGACTGCCATCGAACTTTATTTCGCGCTCGTTTTCGACGGGACCGACGCCTTCAACGTGACCAACGTTTCGCGAGCCTGGGAAGCCCGACACATTGCTCCGTATGAGCGTGTTCTGGCCTTCTCCAACGGCGAAGGGATGACCTACCGCGACGACCGGCCGTTTCCCACTCCGGTCCCGAAAGACCGGCGGCACGTCTGTTTTCTGGGCGACAGTTTTACCTTCGGGCATGGCGTTGCCGACGTCGGTGCCCGATTCTCCAATCGCATTCGTGAAGCGCTCGAACGAGATCGTCCCGACGCCTTTGTCGTCAGCAATCTCGCGGAACCGGGGAAAGATCTGCGGTGGAGCACGGCGGTCCTCGAGCGTTTGATCGCCGATGGCATTCGCGTCGACGTTCTGGTCTATGTTCTCTGTCTGAACGACATCGAGGCCTACCATTCCAACCACATGAAAATGTACGAGCAACTGGCCGGCCTGGAACCGCGAACGGCTCTCCTGCGGTCGACCTACTTTCCGAACATGCTGTACTACCGCGCGAGCATTGCTTCGATTCCCGAGGCCCGCGACTACTACGGATTTCTGGCGGATTACTATCAGGGCGAACCCTGGCAGCGAATGGCGGCGGACCTACAGAAACTCCAGTCTTTGTGCGAAAAGCACCAGATCGAGCTGCGCGTCGTTCTGTTCCCATTTCTGCAGCAGCTTGGTGAAGACACCACTTTTGACGACGCGAGATCGGTGGTTGCGAAGTTTAGCGCCGAACGAGGGATCCCCTTTCAGGACTTGACCGACGCCCTGCTGCCACATCGCGACGAGGGACTGGTGGTCAACCGGTTCGACGCGCACCCGAATGCGCGAGCGCATGCGATCGCGGCGGATGCCTTGAAAAACGGGTTGCTGGCCGATTTGTGGCAAACGCCAAACGCGTCTGGACGCGGTCCCGACGAGCTGGCACAGTAAACGAGATTTGCCGCTTATTCCCGGGCTCGTTCGGATCGACCCCCAAGCTCTGGAACGTAGCAATGATTGCCGCAGTTTGACATCTGTCGTACCGTCAAAACCCTCTGGACGTCCAAGATACTCCTGAGTTTGTAGAGGTTTCCGGGCCGCCAACCGGGTTTTGACGGAGGCTCATCTGTTTGGAGCCAGGAAGGCTGTTCACATGGCTTTGTCTTTGCGTCGACGCCTGTTGCCGCTCGTCGCCCTCATCATCGCGGTCGGAGCGATTTCCGTCGGCTGGCTGGCCGCCGCTCCGTTTCTGCGTCGACCCACCGAGCCGGTTGTGGTTCTGGAAGCGATCGGCCAGTTCCCACACGACAGGGAAGCCTTTACACAAGGGCTGGCCTTTTATGAAGGACGGTTGATTGAAGGGACCGGGCAGTATGGAACTTCGGAGTTGCGGGAAGTCGAACTGGCAACCGGGAAAGTTCTGCGATCGCGGCCGCTTGACAAGGAACTCTTCGGTGAAGGGATCGCCATCCATGATGGCCGCATTTATCAGCTGACTTGGAAGGAACGGGTAGCTCTTGTCTACGACGCTCGCGAGTTCCAACCGCTTGGACACTATCGCTACAGCGGCGAGGGCTGGGGGCTGACCTCGGACGGCACTCACCTCATTCAAAGTGACGGATCGGCGACGCTGCGATTTATCGATCCCAAGACGTTTGAAACCGTCCGCCGGATCACCGTGCATGGCTTGCGGGGGAACGTCGAGAAGCTGAACGAACTGGAATACGTCAACGGCGAGATTCTCGCGAACATCTGGTACAACGACCGCATCGTCCGCATCGATCCGAGCGATGGCCGGGTCCTGGGCTGGCTGGACGCCGGACAGCTCTATCCCCGCTTGCGGCGTAACCGGGAACATGTGCTGAACGGGATTGCCTGGGATCCGCAGGCAAAACGGCTGTTTGTCACGGGAAAGAACTGGCCGACGTTGTTCGAGGTCAAACTTCCCTGACGAACCATGCGGTGGTCACGCGGGCCTACTCCACAGCTTCGCAATGAGCGAATCCAGCCGTGTGCCCACAAACTCGCGGCCGTTCGCTAGCGCCTTCGTCCGTGAAAGAATCAATCAGATTCATCCCAACGGAAACTGCCACTTCCATGTCCGCAAGTACGCCATTCGACACGGGTTTCGATGTTCAACAGGTCGAACGACTGTTTCAGGACCGGCGCACCATCGGGGCGTTTCGTCCAGAGTGTCCGCCGGATGATCTCGTGCTCTGGGCGCTCGATCAGTTCCGCTGGGCCCCCAATCATCACAAGACGGAACCCTGGCGAGTTCGCTGGCTGGGGCCCGAGACCAAGGCCCGCTTGGTTGATCTGAATGCAAAACTTGTCGCAGCCTCGAAAGGGGAAGACGCGGCCGAGAAGAAGCGGCAGTCGTGGAATCGCGTTCCGGGATGGCTGTTCGTCACGTGCCGACGGTCCAGCGACCCGCTTCAGGACGAAGAAGATGTTGCCGCCTGCCACTGCGCGGTGCAGAATCTGTTGCTGGCCTTGTGGGCCCGCGGCGTGGGAAGCAAATGGGCGACCGGCGCGGTCATTCGCCATCCCGAGGCGTTTGAGATTCTGGGAATCGATCCCGCCGAGGAACGGCCGATTGGACTGATCTGGTATGGTTTTCCGGATGTGGTCCCCGGCCAGCCCCGACAGCCTATCGAGGCTTTTCTACAAAGACTTCCGTGAACCGACGGAGTGTTCGCGACGGCGAATTCGCCGGGAATTGTGAGTGACGGAGCGAAGAGATGATTTCATCGATCCCGGCGAAGCTGGGGATTCTGACGGTTTCCGATCGGGCGAGCCGGGGTGACTATGAAGACCTCGGGGGGCCCGCCATCGAGGCGTATTACCGCGAGGTCCTCACGTCGGAGTTTGAGCCGATCTATCGCTGCATTCCCGACGACTTCGCGATCATCGAGCAGACGCTGATCGAACTCTGTGATGTCGAGGGCTGTTGCCTCGTCGTGACAACCGGCGGCACTGGGCCCGCCGCGCGCGACGTCACGCCAGAAGCAACCGAATCGGTCTGCGACAAAATGATGCCGGGATTCGGCGAGTTGATGCGCGCGGTCTCATTGCAGAAGGTGCCGACGGCCATTCTCTCGCGTCAGACAGCCGGGATTCGCGGGAACGCGTTGATCGTGAATCTCCCCGGACAGCCCCGAGCGATTCGCGAATGCCTGGACGCAGTCTTCCCGGCGATCCCCTACTGCATCGACCTGCTGGAAGGCCCGTACCTCACAACCGACGAAGCCCGCATTCAGGCGTTTCGGCCGAAGAAGAAGTGAGAATCTGGTTCAATACGTCTTCCAGCCGGGATAGTGATGCACGTGCAGCCACCTTCGCTGGAGGAGCAGTGCAGCACAGACGAGGGCCTTCACCCAGAGCAGCCACGACGTCAGCCGCCAGGCTTCATAGATGTCCGTCAGGCCGAACAGCACGAATGTGGCGGCGTAGACGGGCTCCCAGGCGGAGCGGCGAAACATTGTGAATCGCCGCAGAACCAACCCGGCGAGAACAAACCAGCAGCCGGCCTCCACCAGGTTGAACCACGTTGCCCAGTTGGCGAGCAGGCCAGCGGCTGGATCAAAGCGCCGCCATTCGCGATGCCATAACCAGTCGGCTGGCGACATCGTTCGGGCTCCTGTCGTGTGCCACTGGCTCCGCCAGTGTCCCTTGAATTGACCAGCCACAAACAGATGCACTGGCAGAGCCAGTGGCACGCACCCGTGTCTTTTAGATTGACAGAGTACTACGGCCGATGGACGACCGGTCGCGAGTCGACTAGGAGGCCCGATGAGTCGGCGGGCAACGTGCGGCGTGAGACGCGGCGCGGGATCCAGCCGTCCTGCGAGAGCCCCCCGCGAGACGGCTGAGCCATTGAAGTGACGATCTCGGTCGAGGCACTTTCGACAGCCGAGACGTTTTCGGCACAGATCACGACCAACTGGCTGACGGCCATTCCGACACGGTCTGCCAATGCCCGAAACTTGACCGTTCGCGACTCTCCAGGACTCAGTCGGCCGACGGGGCATTCCACCAGCGCGCCGTGGCGATGGAGCAGCGAGTTAGGGACCGCGGCCAGGACTCGGACATCAGTCAATTCCACCTCACCAGTATTGGACACGAGGATGTTCATTTCCCAAACGCCGTTCAGCGGCACGCGCGCCGTGTACTCGGGCCGACAAGCGAGGCCGGGTAGCAATTGCCGTGGTTGCAGGTCGGGAAGAGGCTGTGGGACGCGAACGGGCTCGGGTTCGCGAGCCGCGATGGGGTCCGCCGGTCCGACTTGAGTCGTCGTTGATACCTGAGTGCTGGCCGCCACGAGGACCGAGTGCATCAGCGATTGGTCCCGCTGGGGGATCCATTCCAGTTCGACATCTTCCGTGGCATCCGGGGCGACGTTCCAGAGTTCCCGCTCAAGAGACTGGTCGGTCACACGCGCGGGGGGAACGGCGTCGACGACGGTTTCCAGATGGGCGAGAGGTTCGAGAATGCGGACCGTGCTCAGCGGCGTGTCGCCGCGGTTCTCAATCAGCACCTTTGAACGGTGTCGGGAAAACTGGTTGGCCTGAGAGGGAGCATCGACCTGAATGCGGAGCGCCATTTCCGCGTGCGACGGTTGCGAGCCAGGAATGTCGGTGGCCGCGTCGTCGTCCCAGCCGGGAGCCAGTTCGCCGGACTTGGCGAAGTTTCGTTCCGCATAGCCAATGGGCTGAACCGTGGCGGGACGAGCGACGAAGCGGGTGGCGCTCCAGTTACCGAGATCCGCCAGTTCTTCTCTTCCGACGGACGTGATGCCCGATGGCTGGGTCAGACTGCTGGCAGCAGTTTGCGTGGACGGCGCACCGAGTCGAGGGATGGCCGGCAGAGACTTGAGCCCCACGTATTCCGCAAGAAAGTCGAGATCGGGACTCGTTGCAGGTTGCTGAACTTGCCAGTTCGCGAAGGGGTCATCGTCGACAGGGGTCGGCCTGAGACGTTCCGGTTCGGGAGCCCAGTTCTCAAATGGCGAGACTCGTTCTCGCGAGTAATCGCGAGCCAGCATCGATGGGCCGTCCAGGACTTCGATGGGGATCGAACGATCGACGGAAACGAGGGCTGCTTCCCAATGAGCCAGTCGGCTGTCGATGTCGTCGGGGTTCGGGGGGGGAGCCAGATCGACCAGGGTGACGAGAGCCGCCTGTTCAACCGGCGGATCGCTCGGCAGCGACAGAAACAGAAGCAGCGTCAGAACCAGGCCCAGAAAGCCGAAGCTGACGGCAAAGTACCATTCCGGAGAGTTGCGGAGCGCGCGGCGGAAACGCAGCCAGTGAAGCGTGATCCAGCCGAAAAAACCGGCCACATCGTCCCAGAATTGCCGGAACGGCCGCGGGAGATCGCGACGAATTTCGCGCCACATCAGCCGCAGAAACCGGGACTTCACGCCTGGTGCCTTCCATGCACAACTAACGGCGAGGCGACCATGAGTCCCCCCGCTCCCCTCCAAGGTCTCCCAGATTTAGCAGGTTCGGCAAATCGCGCGAAGGCCGATTTCGCCGGTTCAGGGGGAGCCGTTATTCCTTTCGATCAGGGCTTTGGCGGTGCCTTGGCCGGCGTTTCGTTGGAACTGGCTGCCCGCAATTCGCTCAGCTCCTCGCGCAACTGACGGAGTGGATCGTCATTGAGGTAGCGGTCGATCGTCTCGCCCATCTGGCGGCACAGGGCTTCGATCCGCGCGCGACCCAGTCGATCTTTACGATCGTCGGCGACTTGCAAGCCATTCACTCGCAGTCCGTTCAGGCGGTCTCGGTAGACCTTGGCCGTCGGCAGTTTTGAAAGGCGATCAAGCAGGCGATCGACGTCGGTCCAGCGTTCGGCCTTGGCGGCCAGCCTGGCTGCCGCCACGAGGCTCGCGCGGGTGGCGACTGTCACAACGAGATCTTGTTCGAGCGATTTAACGGCCACTTCGACGGCGAGCCGCGGACTGTCATCGGGCAGTTCCAGTCGCAGTTCGTCAATGCTCCCCGCGAGAACCGGCACACGGGCAAGTTTCTGCGCGCCGCTCTGGGCCGTCAGCCAGACAATGCCTCCCGATGCGGCAGAGATTGAGATGCGACCATCGCGATCGGCCAGAAAACTCCGTGGCGGAGAGGCCGGGTTTTCGGAGTCGCTCGCCGGTTCGTCTTGCCGGAGGTCGACCGCCAGGAGGCCCCAGGGACGCGGCGGATCGGAGAGGCGCCAAGCATGGACGACTGTCCCACCGGGCCACCACGTCGGGTCGACGCGAACGGCCAGAACTTCGACGCGTCCCCGCTGTCGGGCGTTAAGTGACTGGCGAATGCCCGACAGAATCTCGCAGGTCAGTTGTCCGCCATCGCGGCTTTCCACGCGCAACCACGTCCAGGGAATCGGCCGGGTCGATTTCAGCACACCGTCGCGATCGCGGAGCACGAGAAATGGCTGGAGATAGCCTCCTTTGGGCAGGGGATCCAGTTCCGGATCGCCCCAGGCCAGTTCTCCGGCCTGAAGTTCGAGCACCGCACGCTCGTCAAACAGTTCGCTGAGTCTGGCGCGAAGCGGCATCAGCCGCAGCATCTTCCGCATGGCCTTTCGCGGCAGATCCGCGAGGTCTCCGACATGCTCGATCAGCACGGGACGATTCGCTGGCGTCAGCCGATCGTTGAGTGTCAGTTGGAACGACACGCCGACATCGGCGGGCGACACGGAAATGTGAAACAGGACTAGTTCATCACTCGCGTCTTCGATCGGTCCTTCATGCCACGAAATGGCTGGTCCGCCAGTGCGCCGGGCCAGTTGCCGGAAATCGGCTTCCAACTCACGTCGCCGCGATTCGGGAATTTCTCTCATTCCCTCCCAGGACCATTCCACCGCGAGTGAAACCGGCGTGAGGCCAAATTCCGCGGCGGATGTCGTGGCTGGTTCGAGGGAGATGGCCAACAGCGCCGCGATTCTGAAAGTCCCGAGGATATGACCCGTCATCATGGCGTCTCCGTCGGATACCAGGGACGGATCAGCCATTGCTCGACGCCGTCATAGGTCCAGAGCGGCGGGCTTCGCAGATTGAAGACATTCCGCCGGACAACCAGGAATTCGTCGACTTCCCACAACGGCAGGTAACGGGCATCCGCGAGGGCGGCTTCCTGAATGAATTGCAGAGTGCGGACCGCGCCCGCCCAGTCAGCGTCCAATTCCAGTTGCCGCAAGGGCGTTCGCAGCGCCTCCGGCAGCCGTGACAGGCCGGCGGGACTGACGGAGGGATCGAACGTCAGCAGTCGTGCGAAGTCGATCAATGGTTCCCAGGTCCGTAAGACTCGATACGAAATGTCCGGGGGTTCGCCCGCAGCGCCAGACTCTGACAGGGTTACCTCAATCCCGACGCGCTTCCAATTCTCCTGCAACTGTTCGAAGACACCCCTCAGTCGTGGATCGTGCGGGACTTCCAGCCGTAGCGGTCGCCAGGCTTCTCCGAGTTCTTTCTTCGCGGTGAGAGCCAGCGCGGCGGCCACCAGCGGGTCGTAAGTTGGCATCTCCAGCACACGATGATAGGCCGCATGCTGACGCGGCAACGGACCGTTGACGAGGCGACCGTACGCGGGGTTCGCGTCGGCCAGCAGGGCGTCCCGCAAGACCTCTCCCCGGGGAACCGACATTTGCAGCGATTTTCGCAGCAGGATATTTCCCAATGGCACGCTCTCGGGATGAAACACGACGACATGCACCGCCGGGACGGCGAGTTGAACCCGGTAATAACGCGAGTCCTCTTCCAGCCGGGGTAAATCTTTCCAGGCGGGGGTTGCCGCCATGTCGATGTCGCCGCGTGTCAGTGCCTGCAAAAGCGCGTCGGTTTCCGGGTAGCTGGTCTCGATGACTTCGGCCACATGTCGGTTTCCGTCGGCGGGCGATTCGGGAACCGTTCTCATGAAGGCCGGTTGCCCGGAGATTGCCGTCGAAGCCAGCCACGACTGACTGATGCGAGCGCCGGTATGATCGATGACGGGGAGGCCCAGCATGACCTCGGGCCGAAACGGCGCGCGGCGAAAGCGGATCGAGACCGAATCCACGGATGAGACCTCGATGCTCGAAACGACTTCCGAGACTCGACCGTCGATCCATGGACCCGAGACAGAACTTTCGGATGTCGATCCATTGGCGGCTGATCGGATGGTCGTGGCCACATCGAGGGCCGTGAGCGAATCCCTGGACTCCCACGGCGCTGGTGTAGCGCGCAGACGTAAATCCAGTCGTCGCCCGAGATCAAGCGGTTCCCAGTCGGCGACGACGCGACTTCGGTATCGCAACCGGCCATCGGCGAATGCCACGGGCTCGAACAGCCGAACTTCCCGCAATCGCGCCCAACGTTCCAAATCTCGATCGGCCGAAGGATGATCGACCACGCCGACTCGCAAGACCGGCCAACGATTGGCGGCCGCGCGATGCCTCTCCATGAGTCCCGGTGTCGCCGGCCAGATTCGGCTCGCGCGAAACGCCAGGTCGGCGGCTGCGCGCCAATCACTGGCCTCCGTGGCTCGCGAGGCGTCGTCCAGCAGGGCACGGGTCTGTCCCAAAAGGCGGGCCGTCCATTGTTCCACAACCGAATGAGAAGGAAAGATCGCTGACAAGCGAGCCAGGAAGTGTCGAGCGCGGCGAAAGTCATTCTCCGCGACGGCCGCCGCGATCAGGCTGTCCGCGACGGTCCCGGCACGTTCCTTCAGGTTTCTGTACTCGCGATCGCGCTCGGCTAGAACCTCCAGCCATCGCAGCGCGTCTTCCAGTCGGCCGTTTCGCAGGGCCAGATCGGCTTCGAGCGAGATCAGGGCGCGGCGCCGGTCTTCCGCGCCCGGCCAGTTCGAATCGCGCTCTTCGATCACGCGCAACAGGCGATACGTCGTGGCCGTATCCGCCGCGGCGATTCGTTCGTCCACTCGTTGCAGAATCAGGTCTTCGTAATGAACGATCTTTTGCACGTACTTGATATCGACCTGGTACTCGGGGTCGATATCCGCCGCCAGGAGCGTGATGGGGAGCTTGAGGAGTTGCGTGCGCCGACGCTGCTGTTCGCGAGCGTCGGCTTCGTTGGGAGGCTTGGGCCACTGGAGGCTGGCCTCGTGCGCGGCTTGCATCTTTGCCACGGTGTCGGGTCGTGGCTGCACGGGTTCCACGAAGTGGGTATCGCTATTGATGAGAACCACCCAGTCGACCGGCGGCTCCGCGAGCAGCACTTCCGCCGAGGGAAGCGACAGCGACTCGAATTTGGGGGCCGAACCCTGTTCTTCATTTGAAATGGGAACGCCCGGAACTTCATTGGGCGCGGGCTCCTGCTGCTGGGCCGCGACAATCCGCGCCAGGCCGAGGAGCACGAGCATCCCGCAATACGGTCGCAGGGCTTTCATTGCTGGACCTCCGGCTGGGTGGCCCGCGGGGCAAGGGGCAATCGCAGGACGGCTCCATCAAGTCCGATCGCGAGCACGTTGCCTGGTGTGATTTCCACGAGGCTGTCGATTTTCTGACCCAGCGATCGCGACGACTCGGGAACTGGTTCTCCCGTATCGAGGCGAACCGCCATGACGCGGCCATCTCCCAACCCGATCAGCAGAGATTGGCCATGAATCACCGGATTCGGGCGAATGTCGTGGGCCGACCAGGGCTGAATCCAACCGGGGAGGAGCTCCTGACCCCGCTGCCAGAGTTCCAGTTCCTCATCGGTCCGGACGAGGAGCCAATCGCCGACGATCCAGGTTTGCCGAGCCGGCTTTTCCGAGGAGCGTCCCCCGACCCGTTGCAGAGAGGTTTTGTCAAGCAGATGGACGGTTCCGTCGGCAAGTTGGAGAATGACGCTGTCGTCGGTTTGATGAACGTCGACAACACGCTCATTGCCGTCAAATCGAGCGGTTTCAAACAGCCGTTGAGGTTCGTCCTTCGCCAGGCCGAGGCGAATCATCAGGCCCTGGTTGTTAATCGCGAGGACTCCTTCACCCGCTCGACCCAGCGACTGCCAGGACCACGCCTCACCGTCCGCGCCCGGCGGCGCGGCCCAAGGCAGGACGGGGGTGGCTCCCGACGGCAATTGAAGCGTGAGCCCCTCTTTGGTGGGGATCCAGATGCCACTCTCGTGAACCACTGGCGGAACACGGGCCGGTTCTTTCAGGATGTGCGACGCCGTCACGCGTCCCGTCGTGTCGAAGACATCGACCCGCGACTGCCTGGCTGACGGAAACCAGAGCGCGAGGCTGCCGGGGCTGGTCGGGCAGGCGGCGAGCATTCCGATCATTTCTTCCGGAAGACTCAGCTCGCGAATCGACGTTGTGTCAAAACCTCTCCGTTCCAGATGCGTCTCGCTCAGGACCGTCAGCAGCCCCTGATCGTTGATGGTGAGGATGCCGCCATTGGCCGCCGGGAGCCACGCCGTGATGCGGCTGCCGAAAGCAACCCGCCAGGGGCTAATCATCGCGTCGCGCTCGACCTGCGACAGAATGATTCCCGAGGAATGGGGCGGACGTCGGCCCACATAGTACCGCTCGCCCGCCATTTGCAGGGGTTGCACCGCGATTCCGGGGGCGATGGGGTCGGACACGACCGCGAGACTATTGCCCTCTTGCCGGAAACGCCGCAGTCCATTGCTTTGAAACCAGAACTGGTCGTCCGGCCCCAGGGACAAATTCGTCGGCAGGTTCGCGGCACTGGGAAGTTGATAGCGGCCCGTCTCCACGAGTCCGGTGCTCCCCGGGTCATCGGTGACCGCAAACGCATAGAGTCGTTCTTCGCCAGCCGAGAGCACCAACTGGCGGCCGCGCAGAACAGGCGGTTCGCGCACCTGCCCCCGCACGCGAATGCCGGTTTCTTCCTTCAGTGGTGTTTCAAGAGACTCTCGCCGTAACACGCGCAGCCGACAACTTTCCAGGCGATCGTTCTCGCAGAGTAAGACTAGCGCCCCCATCGGAAGCGCGCTGACGCTGACCGAACCAGCGGCATGGGCGGTGAACGTGACGGCCGTCGCTTCCAGGGGAGTTCGCCGTAGCGAATAGACCACGGACGACTCGGCGACCACGAACAGCCCTTCACCGTCGGAGTCGATGGCGGGCTCTCCCACCAGGTTGACCGGAAAGACCAGCCGCTGCACGAGTTTGCCCGAGGACGCATCGATGGCCAGGAGTTCTCGTTGATCGGTTACCAGGTAGACCGTTTCGCGATAGACCACGGGTCGTCCCCGCGGGCGTGATGTTAGCTGGCTGCGCCAGAGTGCTTGACCATCCAGCCCTCGGACGCGCGACAGCATTGCCTCGCCCGCATGAAACAGCAGGACGTCGTTCCCATCGACGGTCGGGATGACTGCCGGAAATGGGAGGCCGGCTTCTCCAACGCTGTGCTTCCAGAGCGGTCGGGCCGTTTCGCTATCGATGGCCAGAATCTGATCGGCCGCGCTTCCGAGCACGACCCGACCCTCCGAAGCCTGATCGCTCCGCACACGGGCCACCAGGACCGGCGTCATCCAGGAGGAGCCCGGTGTCGACGATGCTTCGCTGACTTCAAGCTGCTCCAGCTTGAAATCGGGAGTCGTTTCGATGGAGGTGCGAGCCGCCGTCATCGCTTCCTCGACGAGCCCTGTCAAATCCTTGTTCGTCGACAACGCGGGATAGCGTGTCAGCAGATCCAGACGGATTTGCAAGGCGCGATAGGGATCCTTGTCCGCGAGAGCCGCGCGCATCTCCTCCAGTGATTCGTCGAGCGTCTTCCGACGAACGATGGCGCGCTCCGCCTTGAGTACCGCGGCGGCGATTCGCTGGTCGGCCGTCGATGTTTGGTCGCTGGCCGTCAATTGCCGCTGGAGCAGCACGCGGGCCCGCTCGGCGATTTCCAGCAGTTCGGAGGATTCATTGACCTCGGCGGCGCGTGCGGCTCCCAGCGCGATTTCTTCGGCAAACTCGGCGATCCGTGGGCCGGCGGCCGTCAGATCGTTCGCGGCGCGGCGATCGGCCATATGGGCCTGGAGACGCGAGAACCCACGTTCCCAGGCGGGTACCGAACCTCGAATCTCCCGCAGAACTTCCAGTTCGCCCAGTCGTCGTTCGGCGACGGCCCTCCGGGATTCGCGCGGGTAGCGTTTCAGAAACTCTTCGAAGCTGGTGGCGGAGGTCGTCCATTGGCCCGCGCCGGCTTCTTCCTCCGCCCGGGCGAACAGCTTGTCGGCAGATTGCCGCGACACGAGGAAGGCGAACGTCGCCGCGGCGACCATCAGTGACACGGCCAGAATGCCAAGCCCGAGGACCAGCTTGGAACGAAAGGCCTGTTGTTCGCCCGGACGCGATCGACCCGCGGAAAGCTCTCGATCGATCGTTTGGAGGATCTCCGATCGTTTCGGAGGCGGCGGAGGTCGTTCGCCGCGACGTTGCGGCAGGGCCGGTAACTCGGCATCACTCCAGACCGGACCATCGTAGAGCGACGGTTCGTCGGCCGGTGCTGGCTCTGCCGGTTTTGCTTCCCCGCGCGATTTCGATCGGACCGGCGCGGCTTCCGCGGGGACTGGGGCGGGAGGTTCACTCGCGCGACGAGCGTGAAACACCACATCCACATTGCCGACGCGGAGGACGTCGCGATCTTCCAACTTGCGCGACTGGATGAGATGCCCATTGACATCGATTCCCGCCGGAGTGGCCGCCGCGGCTTCATAGGCCGTAAGCATCCAGATGATGCGGCAATGCATCGGTCCGACCGAGGGGTCGCTGACAACGATGTCATTGAACGACTGGCTGCCAATCGAGACGGACTGCGACTTGGTCAGCTCGAGGAACTGAGCCGCTTGTCCCGCTCGCAGAACTTCCAGTCTCGCCATGACGAACGTTGCTCCAGCAGCCTCAAAGCCCCTGACACAACCGGTTGTGCCTGTAAAAAAATCTATGGAGAACCGGACAGCTCACTCGTTGCGCAGAGGTTGTGTTTGAAACCTTTATTGATCCGCGGTGGCTTGGAAACGAGCCAGGCGAATTCGCTCGACGCCGATCGAATTCCCCGTATCGACGACTTCGACAGTCAGGTAGTGCGGAGACGCGTCGTGGGCGGCGACAATCAGCTCGCGGCGACCGCTTCCCGACATCTTTACCTCGAGAAACTCCTTAAGCGATTGTCCCGGGGGCAGAGGATCATCATCGACCAAAATCTGACCGCTCGCCTCAATCCGCACGATCGAGGCGCGCGATTCCAGTTCATCCAGAGTCACCAGGACGGGCGCAGCCCCCTGCCGCGGCTCATCCGAGGACGGCATTTCAATCGACTTCTGCATGGTAAACGAGGCGGTGACCATGAAGAAAATCAGCAACTGGAACACCACGTCGACCATCGCTGTCAGGTCGAGATCCTCTTCGGGCTGGCGCCGCCGTCGCCAAGGAATCTGGTCGCTATCTTCATCGTCCGTGTCGGACGCTGACTCGGGCCAATCCGTCGCTTGGGGATCGACAGTATCCGCGACGAGAGCGATTTTATTTGCTCGTTCAGCAGCATCCGAATCGTCGAGGTGGGGGCTGTCGGCTTCGACTTGTGGCGGAATATCTGGGGAACGCTCATCGTCAGCCTCGTCGGGCGATGGCATCTGCCGATCAGGAACACGAGTCTGGGCGCCGCACGCCGGGCAAGGGATGAACTGCCCCGACTTGCGTCGCGAGATGCTCATCAGGCTTCCGCAGTCTTCGCAGCGAAATCGAATCGGCATGAACCACTTCCCGGAAGGACCATCACGACATGCGGCGGTCCTTCGTTCACTCCATCTGTCAGTTCAGTTGCATGAAAATCATTGTCTGGGCCGAAAGGCCGAAATCGCGAATCGGAAACGAAAATGTCTCGGTCAGTCTATCTCTGACGGGCTTCGCCAACTCCCAGGTAGAGATCAATCCCATCAATTTTTGTCACGCGACGGGTCACCTCCTGAACCGTTCCAGAAGGAACGTCTCCCTCGACTTTCAGGATGACCCGGCGCTTTCCGGCTGCCACACCCTCTGCGACGTAGTCCGAAATCTGTTCCAACGTCCCTTCCGCTCCTCGCCCATCGCCCAGAATGAGTCGCGCCGGACCCGCCCCTCCGTCCAACACGGTGATCACGATGGCCCCGGCCGACTCCACGCCTCGCGAGTTCTCGGCCGGAGGAAGATCGAGGCTCGGCGTGCTCTGCATCGTCGACGCCACCATGAAGAAAATCAGGAGGAGAAACGTCACGTCGATCATCGGTGTCAGGTCAAGTTCCCCTCCCGACAGACGACGCCTGCGCGCGGCCGCTCCAGTCATTTCACCGGTTCGCCGTGTGACAGGCATGTCCGTGAGACCTCGTGCAGATTAGATAATCAGCGATCGGATGTCGCGACGGGACGGTTTCCAGCACGGGCGGCGAGTTCCACGCGCGGCAGCAACCACGCAAGCTGGTCCTGAACGCTGTCCTGCAACCGGCCAATCCGTACCTGAATCGCGGCCCCCGCGATGACGAGAGGAATGGCGATTGTCAGTCCGATCGCGGTCGTCAACAGGGCGAAGCTGATGTCGTTCGCGAGCGTTGTCGGGTCGACGCCGGTTCGTGAACTGGTGGCAATTTTTCCGAACGCGGCGATCATCCCCACGACTGTTCCCAGAAGTCCGAGCATGGGGGCGGTTTTGACGAGGGTGTTCATCCACGCCATGCGGTAGTCGAGGTCGGCCAGAATTTCGCGGTCGAACCGTTCGGCCACCAGTTCCCGCAGTTTCGGCCCCGGCAGCGTCCGGTTCTGAATCGCGACAAGGAGCAGTTGCGGCGTCGCTTTGGCCCAGTAGGCGGGGGAATCGCAGATTTCCGCGGCGGCCTCAAGCTGGCCGGTCTGGAGGGGTTCGCCCACTTCCGCCAGGAACCCGTTCGCCGCCGCGTTGCTGCCAAACCGCTTCTGGGCCACGCGGCGGATCGTCAGCACGACCAGGAACAATCCATGGATGGCCGTGTAGGCCTGCATGGCATAAATGGCGGTTCCCAGTCCGTCCAGCAGCGGAGACATCTCAAGCATGGTCTTCTCTCACGACACCGAAGCGGAACAACGGATCGCCGCAGGGAAAGCTCGGCTGTTGAAGACGGGAACTATTCAAAAAGCCGGCTGGCGATCGAGCCGGGACTGAGTTGACAGTGGAACATCGGCAGGGTGGTACGTCTTGAGTTTTCGAAGAGCGTGGCGAATGTACAACTCCCACGCTCTTCCGCAAAGCCGTCAGGGCGTGCCACCCTCGATTGTTTTCATATCATTTTCACATCCTGGCCGTGTCCTGCGCCAGACGGTCCGACAATTCGCCGAATCGGGTCACGCGACTGGCGACAAAATCGAGGCCCAGATTCCAGAATTCCGGCTTTCGCAGGTCAAAGCCAAACGCGTCACGAACGGCATCTTCCGCATCGGCCGAACCGGTCGCTTGGAGGAATTTCCGGTACCGGGCTGGAAACTCTCGTCCAGACTGCTGACCAATCGCATACAGGCCCAGCGACAGCAGGTATCCAAACGTGTAGGGAAAGTTATAGAACGGGAGACGGGTGATGTAGAAATGGAGCTTCGAAATCCAGAAACGAGGATTCCAGCCATTTTCGCCAAATGCGTCGAGATACGCGGTTTTCTGAGCCGCTGACATCAACTCATCCAGACGATCCGACGAGACTTCGCCAGTTGCTCGTTCGCGGTGAAATTCGTCCTCGAACAGAAAACGAGCGTGGATATTCATGAGAAACGCGACTGAATCGCCCAAGACGTCGTCGAGTAGCTGAAGCTGTTTCCAACTCGATGTCGTGCGCGACAGCCGCCATTCCGCGAGAACCGCCTCCGCGAAGGTCGAAGCCGTCTCCGCGAGGTTCATGGGGTAGTCCTGCTGGAACACGGGTTCATCGCGCAACACCCAGCTGTGATAGGCGTGCCCCAGTTCATGCACCAGCGTCGACAGGCTGTCCGGCGAGTCGAGATACGTCATGAAAATTCGCGACTGCTTCCAGCCGGGAAGAAACGTGCAGAAACCTCCCTGTCGCTTGCCGCCGCGATTTTCCGCCTCGATCCAGCCCTCGCGAAGGGCCATCCCCGCGAACTCGCCGAATTCCGGGTCGAAGGCGGTTAGCGCTTCAATGATCTGATCGCACCCCTCGGCATAGGGGATTCGATCGCTCG
Organism: Planctomycetaceae bacterium; assembly: GCA_019636285.1. Taxonomy (GTDB): domain Bacteria; phylum Planctomycetota; class Planctomycetia; order Planctomycetales; family Planctomycetaceae; genus JAHBXV01. Next base: position 48,282 of record JAHBXV010000013.1, on the reverse strand, counting down.
TGAGGCCCGGAACGCTCGGGAGCGGAGCCGACTGATCGAACCAGGCCATGCGTTCAATGCCCAGCAGATTCGCTTTGCGATTCATGTAGTCGAGCAGCATCGGCTTGCGGTCCGTGATGCAGCCCCACATGGTCTCCAGCGTTTCCCGCGACATGCGATTCGCGGCGAGTGGTGCCTCCAAGTGGTCGCGAAGTCCCAATCGCCGATACCGCGTCAGCCGCACGCCGGCAATGTGGTTCAGTGCCTCGGCGCAGGGAAGCGACAACGTCTCCCACGCTTTGTCGGCCGCGCGAAATCGGTGCTCGCGGATCTGTCGCTCCGGCGCATCGAACGTCACCTGCCCGGGTGATTTCTTGACGAGTTCCCCATCTTCCAGGATCTCAACCTTCAGCTTGCCGCTCAGCCGGTCATAGAGCCGGCCCCAGGCATGCAGTCCGTCGACCGCCAATTCCGCCGCGAGATTCTCCTGCTCGCGCGGCAGCCGCAGGGCGGCGTTACGCCGGCGAATCTTCAGGATGTAGGCGACGTCGCGCAAAGCCGGGCGTGCCGTTGACCAGGTCGCGAACTCTTCGTCCCCGAGATCGCGCAGCAGGAATTCGACATCGGTATCGATCCGTTCCCGCAGGGGATCCAGGGTCGAAAGCTGTGCTTCCCACTTCTGAAAAGTCTTGTTCTCCGCCTGCTCGGCGGCGTAGCAACTCATATAGGCATTGAGGTCGACTACACGCTCTTCGATTTGCTGCCAATCGCCCAGAAATGCCTCCCAGGTCGAGAGTGCGTCATCGTCGAGTGTCGCCGGGGGAAGCGAATCAGCCCGATCGGCCAGCGATGTCAGCCGCTGAATCGTCTCTCGAAAGACCGCTTCAAACTCCGGGGCCTCCGGATGAGGAAGTTCGCCCTTCAAGTTCCAAACCAGCGGATACCGCGCGGCCATTCCCAGTTCCCCGCATGAGATCGAAGAGTTGCTGCGGAAAGCCAAGAGCTGAGAGCCAGACCAGTGTTCCGTCAGGGCTTGATTTTTCGTGTGCCACTGGCTCCGCCAGTGCATCTTTTTGTGGATGAAAGACTTAAGACGCACTGGCGGAGCCAGTCGCACACACCCGAATCTTTGACATTGACGGAGCACTGGCAATTGCGAGCCTTTTCTGGCTCTCAGCTTTGGGCTTTCCGCATTCCGCTCGTCTTTCTACCCATCTTCGGTCGCGGTTTCACCCCAGATGGTCGCCACCACATGCCGCGGTCCCCCGTGGTTGCGATGCTCGCACAGGTAAATCCCCTGCCACGTCCCCAGCAGCAACTGGCCGCGTCCAACCGGAATGTTGAGTGAGCACCCCAGCAGCGAACTCTTGACATGGGCGGGCATGTCATCCGGGCCTTCGAGCGTGTGAACGTAGGGAAAATCTTCCGGCGCGATCGCGTTGAGCGACGCTTCCAGATCGGTCCGGACATCGCGATCGGCATTCTCGTTGATGGAGAGCGACGCCGAGGTGTGCTGCAAGAAGAGCTGGCAGATTCCGGTACGGATTTCCGACAGTTCCGGCAGTTCGGCGAGGATGTCCCGCGTCACGAGATGGCACCCGCGCGGCCTTGCCTTCAGGGTGATTTGTTTCTGAAACCAGCGCATGGAATGTCCCTTCCTGGTGTCGCCGTGGATCGATTTACGACTTCTGCCATTCCCCGAACAGCGTGCGGGTTTGTTCGGCCAGCAGGGGAATATGGTGCGTCTGCCGCACGCGGCGGTGTCCTTCACGCCCCAGTGCCAGTCGCTCTTCGTCATTTAAGAGCAGGCGTTCCAGACCATCGCACAAAGCGCTTTGATTGTCCGGCTCCACGAGCAGCCCGCCGCCGGTTGATTCGATCAGCTCAGGAAACGACCCGTGCCGCGGCTGGACGACCGGAACGCCGTTCGCGTTTGCCTCCAGAACATAGAGCCCCTTCGGTTCCTGGTACGGCGTGGGGACCGAGAAGACATGGCTCGACTGAATGATGGCGACTTTTTCGGCATGCGAACTCGGGCTGCCGAGGTATTTGAACCGCTCGCCCAACGGGGCGGCTCGCCGACAGACTTCGTCGTAGTAGTCGCGATACGCGGCTCCCAGGTAGCCCCCCGCGATCAGATGCAAATCCGGAATGCGCTGTTGCAGGGCAACCGCGGCATCAACCAGCTGCAGAAGCCCCTTTTCGGGGGCAATGCGGGCGAAGTACCCGATTGTGGGAGGGGCTTTTCCGCGAGGATGGGGATGGCCGGTGTGCAGGTCACAGTCGATGGCCAGCGGCAGGAGCCGGCAGCGGGACGGGTCGAACTGCAGCATGTTCGCCATGTGCTGGCGATTGTATTCGCTATGGCTGATGAACCCGTCGAATTCGCCCATGTGTCCGCGAATCAGATCGAGCGATCGCGAGCGATATGGTTCGATCAGGCCATCCAGAAAGACGTCGTCTCCCTGCAAGACGCCAATGGCCGGGCCCGTGAATGCCGAGCGGATGCCGCGCAGCGCCACGGCGATCATGACGTTGCTGAAGCAGACGACATCCGGCTTCAACTGGGAGATGTGTGAGCGTAAGTCGTTAATCGCCGATTTCAGGGGGCCGTCCGAACCCGCGAGTGTCGCGATGGTCAATTCACCCAGTTCGCTGGCGTCGCTGCTCACCCCATGGCGGGTTGCCCAGCGCAACAGACCGGGACTATCGACCACGCGCTTCACGAACCGGGGTAGTGACTGCCACCAGCGATAGCGGGAATGCAGATAGACATTGATGCCCCCCAGGTAAATTCGCGACTCGGCAAGATTCTCTTCGTCGAGCGTCAGCGGCGTATACAGCGGAATCAGCGAGACTTCGACCCCGGCGTGTCGCAGCGCGCGAGCCCAGGCATTGTCATGCATGCACGAACCGCAAAACATCCCGGCGCCGCCGGCGGTGATGATGGCCACGTGCATGGTTTGTGTGCTTCAAATCTGCGGGAGGGAGGATAGTGGCGGGGAGAGTCACGAACGTCGTTGAACTTTAAGAACCTGGCGACATAACGGTTTCTCTTTCAGAAGACAGATCATGCGCGGGGCTGGCCGGTTCCTGTGCCACCTTGCGGCCGGCGGAGGTCGGGCTGTTCCTTTCACGGGTGCTCTGCCGCTGTCGATAGTATTTCAGCCCCGGCAGGAAAAACGAGCCCCCCAGCACGACGCCAAACAGCGTTTGTCCAAAATCGTACGGCGACCACGCCTGCAACATCGCCATGGCGAACGACGTCAGGTAGAGGCAAGCGGCCTGCACATAAAACTTGCCAGACAGGATGCCCGCCTTCGCCAGAAACGTGCTCCCGGCAATCAGTGCGAGAACGGGCGAAAGAGTGAGGACCGGCAGGGCCAGAATCGCTTCGAGCAAGAACAGTAATGCGCTGGCCACGGAGCTTCCCGCCCAGATATGAGCGATCTGCCGTTCGACGAATGTAATCGGCCCGCTTCGGCGACGCAGTTCCCAGAAGACCATGGCCCACGCCCCGACCCCGACCGACCAGAGGGCCGCATACGGCCATCGCGACTCAATGCCGTCCAGGTGCATGATGTTCGTCACCACGCACAGCAGCAGCACCACGAGGCTGTGCAGAATCCACAGCAGCCCCCAATTCTCAAGTACTCCGGCGTGGTGGGTCTCGCGAAACGCCCGCGTTACGATCTGCGAGAAATGCGACGACCGAGCCGCGATCGGCTCATTCGCCAGCCAGGCTTGGAGGTCGTCGGCTAGCGCATCGGCCGAGGCGTACCGGAGGTCGATTGGCTTTTGCAGACACTTGAGTGCGATCATCTCCAGGTCGGCGTCAATCCTGGGCTGTAAGATGCGCGGCGGGACGGGGTCTTGCTCGAGAACCAGAAAGACCGTGTCGAGCGCCGTCGCCGCCTGAAACGGCGGACGTCCGGTCAGGCTCGCGTACAACAGCGCGCCGAGGCTGTAGACGTCGGTGCCGGGCCCCACGTCGCCACGTCTTCCGCCGGCCTGCTCGGGGGCCATGTATCCGGGCGTCCCCAGAATGGCGCCGCTGTTCGTCAGGCTGGCCGCCCCTTCCGAATCATGGTCGGTGCGCTTGGCCAGGCCGAAGTCGCTGACCCAAGGGCGTCCAGCCCGGTCGATCAGAATGTTCGAAGGCTTCAAGTCGCGATGGAGGACTCCATGCCGGTGCGCCTCTGCGACGGCCCGAGCGATCGGTAACAGGATCTCGGCCGCTTCTCGCGAGTTTAGCGGACCATCCGCGAGTCGCTGGGCGAGCGTTGTCCCTTCTATCAGTTGCATGCTGAAATAGGGACGGCCCTCGCTCTCACCAACCTCGTAAACCGGTACGATATTGGGGTGATTCAGCCGGGCCGCCGCTTCGGCTTCCGTGCGAAACCGGGCGATGTCGCTGCTCGAGGCCAGGTCACCGCGCAAAATCATCTTCAGGGCGACCGTACGGCCGAGGTTGCGCTGCCGGGCTCGATAAACGACCCCCATACCCCCGCGTCCGAGTTCTTCGATCGTCTCATAAGCGCCGATCACCGTTCCCAGCGCGACTGCGGGACCGGGATCGGACTGCGGGGAACTGGTTTGCGCCGAACCAAGTGTCTCCGACAGCGTCATCACTTCGCTGCCAAAGTCGTCGGCCAGGCTCGCCAGCGCGAAGAGGGCGCGAAAGTCTTCCGCGAGTTCGGGATGCTGCCTCGCGACGTCTTCGCAAACCCTTGCATCGCCTTGCCGCGCACGCGCCAGGGCGTCCTCCAGCAACTGGGCGAGCAAGGTCTCGCGATCTTCGACGTTGGACGGGCTGCCGGTCACGTTGCGATCCTGTTTTGGCGTATCGTCAGTCGACAGGCAGGTCAGGCGCTCCCAGCGATGCCCGCAACTTGCGGAGGGCACGCAGGTGCCGCATTCCCGCTGCGGCCGGACTCAGACCCAGGGCCAGCGCCACTTCGCCATTCCCCAGTTGCTCGACATGCCTCATCAGGATGATATCCCGGTCGTCTTCATCGAGTTTCTCGAGCGCCTCCAGAAACGTGCGGTGCAGTTCCCGCCGCATGTTCTCCGCCGCCGGAGTCAGCTCGCGATCCACCAGCCGCGCGGCGAAGTCGACAGCCGAGGCATCGGGAGCCGCGGGGCCTGCATCGACTTCCCGCTCAACGCTGCGACGTTGCGCGCCGCGGTGCTGGCGGTGCATTTCAATCACGCGATCCCGCGCGAGGTGTCGCAGCCACAGATGAAATGGCATACGGGGATCACGCAGATAGTCGCTCAGACGACTGTTCGCCTCGAGCAGCACGTCCTGCACGACGTCGCTGGCGTCGACACGCCGAGCCACCATTCGATCGAGCCGCAGCGACACCATCCGGCGGAGGGCCTCGCGATGCCGGTCGAGCAGTTGATTGACGGCGACCGCATCGCCGCCGCGCGCGTTGGCAAGTAGCTGTTGGGTGTCATCCTCTTGCGGCCACATTCGAGGCGTTCCGGATGGCAGTGAGTGGCAGATTCTCGATCGCTAAGCCTGAGTTAGAAAATGAGTCAATCGCGGGCAACATCGGCGGCAGGTCGCGGCCGTCGGCAGTCTTCGAGCGGATATTCGCTGATCGGCACTCCCTGTTCGCGAACCACCTGCAAGCGCTGCCAGCCGCGCGTGTAGAGATCCTCCAGTCGCTGCCGTTCTGCATCGTCGAGCGATCCTTTGTGAAACGCCCCTTCACAAGTCTGTGCCGGAAAACGCTCGTCGAGGATGAACTGGGCCACGAACGGATGACAGGTGATATGCCGCTCGGGAGCTGTCAGGAGGGCTCTCGCTTCCAGTTCGCCGATCACGTACCGCAAATACAGATCGCTTTGCGTGATGTCTTCGACTTCATCGCCGCAAACTTCGCACAGATAACCCTGATCGCAGCGCGCCATGATGGTCCCGCGTTGTTGAGCCAGTCAGCTTCCGCCGGAACAAGAATTCACTCTCGCCCCGATTCGCGGCGAATCGGGAATTCCGCCCGACCGTTCAAAATCCTATAATGGCGGTTCTGTCGTCGATCGGCCAGCCGGGGACAGTTTCCCGACACGGCTTGTCAGAACTCGTCGCAAGACGCCTCGGAAAACTGGTATTCAATGGAGGATCGATCCGGCATGTCTTCAGATTCGGGCCAGCGCTTTCTCAGAGGATGGACAGTCTTCACAACGCCCGCGTTCCTGTTCGCGGCGGTTCTGGTCTCAAACGCACCATCCCGTGCGGCTGAGGAACTCTCACCGGAAAAGATCGAGTTCTTCGAGAAGCAGGTTCGTCCGCTCCTGGTCGAGCACTGCCAGAAGTGCCACGGCTCCGAAAAACAGGAGGGAGGGCTCCGGCTCGACAGTCGCAGCGCCGTTCTGCGCGGCGGCGATACGGGCCCACTGTTCTCGGCCGACAAGCCGCGTGAAAGCCTCCTGGTCGAAGCGATCAATTACGACCCCAGCGGATACCAGATGCCGCCTTCCGGAAAGCTTTCGGATGAGGCCATCGCCATTCTCACGAAGTGGGTGGAACTGGGGTCTCCCTGGCCGGGATCGGACCGAGAGCCCGCTGATGGCGAAACGGGGTTCGACCTTGCCGCACGAGCCTTGCACTGGTCATTTCAGCCTATTCAGCCGCAAGTGCCGCCGTATGACGCGAGCGATACCTGGTCTCGAAATCCCATCGATCGCTTTGTCGCCAGCCGACTTCGCGAGGCCGGGCTGACGTCGGCCGCCGAAGCCGATCGCCGACGGTTGATCCGCCGATTGACCTTTGACCTGATTGGGCTACCTCCGACAACCGACGAAGTCACCGCCTTTGTCGAAGATACGCGTCCCGATGCCTACGAACGGCTGGTCGACCGTCTGCTCGACTCGCCAGCCTACGGCGAACGCTGGGCTCGGCATTGGCTCGACCTGGTGCGCTACGCCGAGTCATACGGGCATGAGTTCGACTTCGACATCGAATCGCCGACGCCCTATCGCGACTACGTGATTCGAGCCTGGAATCAGGACGTACCGTACGACCTGTTTGTCCGCGAGCATGTGGCTGGCGATCTGCTTCCCTCGCCGCGGCTCGACCCGGTCACAGGCTTGCAGGAATCGGTCCAGGGAACGGCTTTCTGGTGGTTTGGCCAGGGCAAGCACTCTCCCGTCGATATCCGGCTGGAAGAATGCGACACGGTCGACAATCAGATTGACGTTCTGGGCAAAACCTTTCTCGGCCTGACGATTGCCTGTGCCCGCTGCCACGACCATAAGTTCGACGCGATCACGACAGCCGACTACTACGCGATTGCGGGTTACCTCCAAAGTTCTCGCCAGCACCTGGCCGATCGCAATCCCCCTGAGGTCACGCGAACGATTCTGGCGGACATCGCCGCCTGCGATCAGGCGTCCAAATCGATTCTCGAAACTCGCACGGCAGACGGCCTGATTCAATCCGCCGGTCGGCTCACCCAGATCACTGCCGAGATGGGCGACGCGGTTCAGAACGCCGCGCACCCCTGGCATCCGTTAGCGTCGCTCGCAAACTTTGCCGACCCGGCCGAGTTTGTCCGCCAGCGGGATGCTCTCCGCGAGCGGCTGCTGCATCAGGCGAAAACCAGTCAAGCCGCGACAGAACAAGCCCAATCGCTCATCGATTTCACGCAACCCGACTGGAATGGCTGGTTCGTTCACGAACAGGCTTTCGGCAACCATCACGCAAATGGCGGCGAAATCGTGCTGCAAGCCGATCCGCATCGGCCGATCCGCGAACTCATTCCCAAGCCCTCGGCACACAGCGGGCGCGAAGCCGGGCGATTGCAGGGAACGCTGCGTTCTCCGACATTTCCCATCACGCATCGCTACCTGGATGTCCTCGCGCGGAAAGTCGGCGGCGAAGAACACAGCCCGCGCCGCAATTACAAGTCGGGGCTGGTCAACGTCATCGTCGATGGATTCCAGATCATCCGGAATCCGCTCTACGGGCATCTCTCGCAGAACCTCCCGCGCACCGAAGCACCGGAATGGCGGCGTTTCGATCTCGCCAAGTTTCAGGGGCAGTCGGCTTATCTCGAGATCGAAGATTTTGACGACGGTTCGGTCAGTCTTCTGGCGGCTCAACTGACCGACGGACCCGTGCCACCCCGGCAGCCGAATGAGGTTGTCCTGCAACTGCTGGAGTCCGATCGTGCGGCGTCATTCCCGGAACTGGTCGACCAGTTCGCGGCCCGAGTTCGCGAGATTGCTGGAAAGTGGCGCGAGGGCCATTCGCCATCCGGTGCGAGCGCGGAATTCGTGAACCCGCTCATAGCCCGATTGTCTTTACCCGATGACCCAAGCCTTGCCGCCTGGGCCCAGGAACGGGCACAGTTGGAAAGCCGTTTGCCGACACCCGTCCGGACGCTCGCGATGGTCGATGGGACGGGAGAAAACGAAACGATCCTGATTCGCGGCAATCCGACGAAACGAGGGGCCGTCGTCGCACGGCGATTCCTGGAGGTCTTCGAAGGCAATCAGCCCGCAAAAGCCGACAGTCAGAACAGTGGCCGCGAGCATCTCGCGAATGCCATCGCCAGCGAGAAGAATCCCCTCGCCGCGCGGGTGATCGTGAATCGGCTCTGGCAGCACCATTTCGGACGGGGAATCGTGCCGACGTCGGATGACTTTGGTCACATGGGCCAGCCACCCTCGCATCCGGAACTGCTCGACTGGCTGGCTGCCGAACTGATTCGCGGCGAATGGTCGCTGAAGCGGATTCAACGGCTGATTGTCACGTCGGCCACCTATCGGCAGTCGAGTTCCTCGACGGACGCCGCTGCTGCCGCGCGGGATCCGCAAAACATTCTGCTGCATCGGCAAAACATTCGACGGCTGGAGGCTGAAGCGATTCGCGACCAGATGCTCGCATTGTCGGGCCAGCTCGATCAGCGGATCGGCGGCCCGAGCATTCCGCCGCATCTCACGCCGTTCATGGAGGGCCGCGGCCGGCCGGGAGCATCTGGTCCTTTGAACGGCGACGGTCGACGCAGCCTGTATATCGGGGTCCGGCGGAACTTCCTTTCGCCCTTCTTCCTGGCGTTTGACTTTCCGACCCCCTTCACAACCATGGGCCGCCGGTCAAGTTCCAACGTCCCGGCTCAGGCGCTCACGTTGATGAATAATCCATTCGTGGTCGATCAGGCGGCCCAGTGGGCCTCGCGTTCTGCCGCTTCGCCCGATCGTCTATCGGCCCTCTACGAAGAAGCGTATGGACGTCCGCCCATGGCTGAAGAAACACAAATGGTGAAAGACTTCCTGGCCAGTTACCAGGGGGACGAACAATCACGGGCGTGGGCCGACCTCTGCCATGTGCTATGGAACGCCAAGGAGTTCGTGTTCATCGAATGAAAGCGGCAGCCATTAGCGTTATGCGACCCTGCACAGGTTTATTACTGCATTGAGATCTTCCATGTCCGCCTGTCGACACTTGCTGCCTCCCCCCGTTTCGCGTCGCGATTTTCTCTCGCGGACCGGCTGTGGATTTGGGATGACCGCGCTGGCAGCCATGGCGGGAGCGGCCGAGTCGCCACCCGCTGCGATTGAGGCTGGCTCGCTGGTCCCGCGCGAAACCCATTTTCCCGCGCGGGCCAAGCACATCGTGTTTCTGTACATGGACGGCGGACCGTCGTCCATGGACCTCTTCGATCCGAAGCCGCTGCTCGAAAAGGAGCACGGCCAGCCGATCAAGATGAAGGTTCAGCCGACGCAGTTCGACAACGTGGGGACCGTTCTCAAGTCCCCCTGGAAGTTCAAGCAACACGGCGAAAGCGGGCTGTGGTTCAGCGAACTCATCCCACACATCGCCAAGTGTGCCGATGACATTTGCGTCGTTCGCTCGATGACCAGTGCGTTTTCCGAACACACGAACGCCAATTACTTCCTGCACACGGGGCATGGACTCCAGGGCCGGCCCAGCATGGGGTCGTGGTGCTCGTATGGTTTGGGGACCGAAAGCCACGACCTGCCCGGGTTTATCGTTCTCAATGGCGGTTTGATTCCGCCGGGCGGGCTCGACTGTTTTCACAACGGGTTTCTTCCCGCCACCCATCAGGGGTCAGTCTTCAAGTCGGGGGCGATTCCGGTTGCTGACCTCGCCCGCACCGAGCCGACCGTGGAACTTCAGCAGCGCAAACTCTCGCTGCTGCGGGGGCTCGACCGGCAGAACGTGAAGCGCCTGGGTTCACCCGATGCTCTCGAGTCGGCGGTCGCGAACTATGAACTCGCCTTCCGCATGCAGACGGTCATCCCCGGTCTGGCCGACATTTCGACCGAATCGAAGGCCACGCAGGACCTGTACGGGGTTCATTCCGACAATCGCGGGACGGCCATTTACGGTCGCAACTGCCTGATTGCCCGGCGGATGATCGAGCGCGGCGTTCGTTTCATCGAACTGACCTGTCCCGGTGTTGGCCACGACCGCTGGGATCAGCATGGCAATCTGGTCAAGGGTCATACCGACAATTGCCTCGCGGTCGACCAGCCGATCGCCGCGCTCCTCTCCGATCTCAAATCCCGTGGATTATTGAGCGAAACATTGCTCGTCTTCGCGGGCGAGTTTGGCCGAACGCCCATGGCCCAGGGAGCAGATGGCCGCGATCACAATCCGTTCGGGTTTTCCGTCTGGCTGGCTGGCGGCGGCGTCAAGGGGGGAATGACCTACGGCGCCACCGACGAATACGGTTACCACGCGATCGAAAACCGCCTGGAAATGCATGATCTCCATGCCACGATGTTGCATCTCCTGGGTATGGACCACACCCGGCTGACAGTCCGGTTCGGCGGCCGCGATATGCGGCTGACCGACGTCTTCGGGCACGTGGTTCACGACATTGTCGCGTGAGTCGTTCGGGAATGGAGCTTGTCGTAACTCGTAGCTTCCGATAGGGTTTCCGCTGTCCGAACAGGGATTGTCACGGAGGCGGCGACAGCGGTGGCGCGAATTCGTCAGCCGAAGTCTCTTGGAACGCCTTTCTGATTTGCAGTGGAAAGAAGACGGTTATGGAGAGCCGCCGAGACGATGCTCGGGTTGTCCGACTGGATTTCGGTCGATCGGGAATGTTGCGGGCCGGCCTCGCGTTTATCGTGACGTTTTCTAGCATCACGATGGCAGCGGCCCAGCCGAACCCGACGGCGACAGAGTCTCCCGGCAAGATTCCCCAGGGTGTTTCGCCGCGTCCCCTTCAGCCCACCTCCGCAGTCGATGATGTGCGGGCGGTCATCGACGAGGTTCTGCACGACGCCTCGAAGGAAGAACGGCAGATCTGGTACGAGCAGCTCAAGGAACTCCCGGCTGGCATCGTGCGAGATTTGTTATCCGTTCGCCGCGAAATGCGGGTTCCGCTCGGCGGGTTTCGCGTCCTGCCAACGCCGGAAGAAATTGATCAGCCACGCGAAGCCAATATCGCTCCCGCCGAATTGACCCTGCCTGACAGCCGCCACGCCATCGAACAGGCCGTTCGCTGGCACGCGCACAATCTGGCAAATGCTCACACACCCGGATTTCGCCGCCTGCGGATTTTCCTGGTCGACCGTCCGCGCTCGGAAAACGAATCTGAAAGTCTCGGCTGTGAACTGGGGCCGCTAACGATCGATCCGCGTCCGGGTTCCCTCCAGGAAACCGGGCTGCCTTTGGATATCGCCATCGAAGGGGCGGGTTGGCTGCCGGTGTTGCATGATACCGGCGTCTGCTTCACCCGCTCGGGCAGCCTGGGTCTCAACGCGGACGGTTGCCTTTACCTCATCACGGCCGGTCCCGAATCGTGTCTGAAGCCAGCCCTCAGTCTTCCGCTGGATGCCTCGGAAGTGGCGATTTCGCCTGTAGGTCAGATCGCTGTCTCCCAGGTTGAGTCGAAGGAACCGCGCGAAGTCGGTAAGTTGCAACTCGCCATTTTTGCCGCGCCGGGTCTATTGACCCCCGTTGGCGGCGGTCTGTATCGACCCTCGGAAGCGTCTGGCGAACCGGTGTACGGAGCGCCGGGGCAGCCTGGATATGGAAAAATTCGGACCGGGGCACTCGAACGCAGCAACGTCAACGCTGATGAAGAACGGGCCCGGATTTCGGAACTCCGCGAGCTGCTCAACCAGTTCGAAAGCCCGAAGAGCGAGGAACGTCCCGCGAAACTCCGCTCGATTCAGCCGATCCGGCGATCGATTCCCGCCGAAAATCAGACGCGACCGGGATCTCGCGGAAACCCGTAAGCTGTTCTCTGGGTGTCGTTTGCGGTATTTCTGTCTGCCAGAGACTGGTTGTGGGAAAATAATCGGCGGGCGCTCGGCATCTTGAAGTGTCGAGAACTGCGGCGGGTTTCCCTGAGGGACATCGCGACCAATCTGGCTATCGTCGTCACGGACCAGCCTCATCGGGTATTCGGCCGGCCAAGGACGACCACTGACTCGCGAGCATTTGACGGCGCCGACGCGGATCTTGCAGTGACGGACCCTTCCGCCAAAGATCAGACCGCCGATGAACTTTACCGCGCGCACTCGCAGGAGTTGTTCGCTTTCCTCCTGGGCGTACTACGCGACCGCGACGCGGCCGCCGACGCGCTGCAGTCGACATTTCGCCAGGTTCTCGAACACGGCACGAGCGTCCGTGGAGAGTCCTGGCGGGGCTGGTTGTTCCAGGTCGCGTACCGCGAAGCGCTGCAGTTGCGACGCAAACAGGCCGCCGCGGAGCGAACTCGCCGTCGGTGGTGGGAACGGCGGAATCAATCGACCGTCGAGGAGTTTAAAAACGATCCACTCGTGAGCGAGGAAATGGCCGCCCGGTTGCGGGCCAGTGTTGGAACGCTCCCCCCCGAGCAGCAGGAAGTTGTTCGCCGCCGAATTCACGACGGCCAGACGTTTGCGGAAATCGCCAGCGACCTAAATCTTCCGATTGGAACCGTGTTGACCCGAATGCGTCTTGCGCTCGAAAAGTTGCGGAAGCAACTCGCGGAATAACGCTGACAGATGACGCCGAAAGAATTTGCCATGTTGACCGAGAAGACAGACCGCGAAGCGAGGGACATCGAGTGGCTGGCCGCACGCTATGTGCTCGACGAGCTGTCGCCCGCTGATCGGGAACTGTTTGAGCGCCGCCTGGAAACGGACGAACGCGCCTGTGCCGCGGTCGCGTCCGCCACGGTGCTGTTTGCAAACCTTGCCCCGATCCTTGTCAGCGAGCGGACGGCTGTTGTCCAACCGGCCGGCGGTCAATCGGGGCGCCGGTCTCGCCGTCGTCGCGGTACATGGCTGCTGCCTCTGTCGATTGCCGGTCTTGGGCTTTTCGCGATCGTTCTGTCGCAGTCGCTGCGGCCGACACACTCTCCCGACCAGGCGGCCGAACTGTTGCGAATGTGGCGGGCGACCGATGTACGGGTCGAGTTGGCGACCGAAGACGACGCTGCCGCATTCGATGGCGAAATCACCGTTCCCAGTTGGTTGATGGCCGCCGTCGAGAGTGACTCCCGTCGCGTCGACGGGGAACATAACGACGATGAATGGGAGGACAACTGATCGTGGTCCTGCCTCAACGGAATCCGTGCCGCCGCCTCGTGCGTGTTGTTTGTCTGGCCCTGCTGGCCAGCCTGTTCGGGACATCTTCCGGCGTGGCCCAGGGAGAGAGTGACGTCGACGGCGAAGTCCGAAAAGACGTTCTGGCGTTCGCCGACAAGCATCATCCGGAACTTGGAAAGCTCCTGCGGACGCTCGAAGACTCACAGCCAAAGGAGTTTCGGTCGGCGATCAACGATCTGAACAAAACGCGGGATCGTCTCGTTCGTTCCAAGGAGCGGACCCCCGATCGCTATCCGCTGGAACTCAAGGAATGGCAACTCGAATCGCGTATACGCCTCCTGGCGGCTCGCATGGCGATGGGAAGCGACGACGGGCTGGAAGACCAGATTCGGAAGGCCCTGAAGGAACGCCGCGAAATCCGGGTGAAACTTCTCAAGCACGAGGAAGCCCGGCTGCGCGATCGATTGGAACGCATCGACCGTCAACTGGAAGCTCTGGAGAAGTCGTCCGACGGGTCCATAGACACGGAACTCGCGACCCTGCGCAAATCGGCACTGGGAGGCGGGAAATCGGGCGGCGGGAATGCAAAGAAACCGGTAAAGCCCGGTGCACAAACAACTTCCGACGCCAAGAAAGTTGTGGCGCCGAAGAAAGAATAAGTTGAGCCGGCGCGGCATCTCTCTCGGGAGACTTCACAGCGCGCGAAAACGGCTGAATGACCGAATAAAGACCCCAAACCTGCGATCGAGACCGCTCAAAATAAAATTTGGCGGCATCGAATAGGACTGCGGAGAAGTGGATATGCGGCACGGATTCTTGTTCGCTCGCGGAATGATGTTCGGGATCCTGGCGTGTTCGACCGCCGTCGGTCTTGGCGAATCCAAGCCCGGTCAAGACGAATCTCCCGAGGTCTCACGCATTGATCAGCGGTTCGCGTCAGCCGTCGAGGAAGTCCCCGAGTTTCGCAAGCACATCGTTCCGCTGCTCGGCAAGCTGGGCTGCAACGGCCGCGCCTGCCATGGTTCTTTCCAGGGGCAGGGGGGCTTCCAGCTCTCGCTATTCGGCTACGACTTCAAGGTCGATCACCAGAACATCCTTGCCGGCGACGAGCCGCGTATGAATTTGGAGAAACCCGCCGAGTCGCTCGTTCTAACCAAACCGCTGATGATTATTCCCCACGAAGGGGGCGAGCGCCTCAAGGCCGATTCGTGGCAGTATCGCGTCCTGCACGGATGGATCGCGGCCGGTGCGAAGCCGGTTGATAAGTCGACGCCTGAGTTCGTCCGCCTGGAAGTGACGCCGTCCGAAATCGTCGCGAAACAGCAGGGCGAAACCTTCACGCTGAAGGCCGTCGCCGTCTGGTCCGATGGCAGCCGCGAAGATGTCACGCCGCTCTGCCGGTTCCAGTCGAACAACGATCAGATCGCGACGATCGACGAAACTGGCAAAGTGACCGCCATGGAACCCGGCGACAGCCATGTCGTCGCGTTTTACGACAACGGCGTTGTCCCCGTCCCCGTGATCCGGCCGGTCAGCGAACTGGTCGCGGACAAGTATCCCCAGGTGAAGACGACGACACCGGTCGACTCACTCGTCGTCGACAAGCTCAAAAAGCTGGGTGTCGTGCCTTCCGACATCTGCACCGATGCGGAGTTTCTGCGCCGGGTGTCGCTCGACATCACCGGAACCCTGCCGACCGCCGACGAAGTGAAAGCCTTCCTCGCGGACGAATCGTCCAGCAAGCGAGCGAAGAAGATCGACGAACTCCTGGAACGCCCCGGCTACGCCGCCTGGTGGGCCACCAAGATGAGCGACTTCACCGGTGCGAATCGCCGGTATCTCAACAATATCACTCTTGGCAACCAGCAGGCGATGGATGACTGGTACGCCTGGTTCCGGGCCCGCTTCGAAAAGAATATGCCTTATGACGAAATCGCCCGAGGGGTCATCTTGGCGACCAGCCGGCTGGAAGGCGAAAGCCTCGAAGATTACTCGAAGCGGATGTCGTCGTATTACATGAAGGATTCCAACCAAACATTCGCGGATCAGCCCTGCCTGCCGCAGTACTGGTCGCGAACCAATTTCCGTAGTCCGGAAGAGCGATCGCTCGGATTCGCCTACAGCTTTCTGGGGATTCGCATCCAGTGCGCCCAGTGCCACAAGCACCCGTTTGACCAGTGGACCAAGGATGACTTCGATCGGTTCAAGAACTTTTTCACCCGCGTGCAGTACGGAACGCCGCGCGAGGATCGCGATGCGATGATCGGTCTGTATGAGAACATTGGCCTCGATTCAAAGGGGAAGAATCAGAACCAGCTTGCCCGCGAGTTGAAGGCCGCCCTCGGCGACGGGAAGGCCATTCCGTTCTTGGAAACATTCGTTCTTCCGCCCGCCAACGAGCCCAAAGGCAAAAACGCCGACAAGAACAAAAACAAAAAGAACCCGCGCGTGGTCGGCGGCCGCACCGCCAAGATTCTGGGTGGCGAAGAGCTCGCCATCGCGGAAATGGATGACCCGCGGGAAGCCCTGATGGACTGGTTGCTGGAAGAAGAGAACCCCTACTTCGCGAAGGCGTTCGTCAACCGGGTCTGGGCGACGTACTTCCATCGCGGCATCGTCGAACCAACGGACGATCTGAGTCTCGCGAATCCGCCGAGCAACCAGGAACTATTCGACTATCTGGCTCGCGAGTTCGTGGCCCACGATTACGACATCAAGTGGCTGCACCGGGAAATCTGCAATTCTGACACCTATCAGCGGTCGTGGAAATCGAACGACACGAACCGGCTGGATGATCGCAATTTCAGCCACCAGATTCCCCGTCGGCTCCCGGCGGAAATCGCCTACGACGCGATCCGTTCAGCAACGGCCAGTGACCCTGAAGCGGCGAAGCTCGTTTCCGAGTGTTCCTCGCGAGCCATTGCCGACACGAATGTTGATGCTCGCGGCAACGGTGGAAAATTCGGTTTCGCCCTGACGGTCTTCGGCCGCTCGATCCGCGAAAGCAATTGCGATTGCGACCGTTCGATGGAAGCGAGCTTGCTGCAGACGGTCTTCCTGCAGAACGACAACGAGACGCTGCAGATGATCGAACGCCGAGGCGGCTGGGTCGACCAGATCGTCCGTGCCGGGACGCCGGCGAGCCAGAAGGACGTGGTCGCGGAACGCAAGGATCTGGATCGACAATTGGCCGCCCTCAAGGAGAAAGCCCGCAAGGCAAGAGCTGGCGGCGACAAAGATTTAGCCCGCAAGCTTCGCGAAGAAGGAGCGGCCGTCGAAGAGAAGCTGAAGCAACTGGCCATGACGGAAGGTGAATCGGTAAGCGACTCCAAAGACACTCCCGCCGCGCCGACCGAAGTCGAACAGATTATTGAAGGCGCGTATCTCCGCAGCCTGTCGCGACTGCCCAGCGACGACGAGCGCGTCACGGCACTCGCCTACCTGAACGCCAGCGACGATTTGCGGACAGGCGTCCGCGATCTCCTTTGGGCGCTCATCAACACCAAGGAATTCGTGATCAATCACTGAGATTGGTCGATGGTTGAGGGTTGATGGTCGATCGAATCAACCCATCGTTTTCGTGTCTTGCTTAACCACTACCCACTAACTACCAACCACTTCTTAGGAAACCCCATGGCCCTGCATCGAACCTGTGACGGCGTTGCCCGTCGTGATTTCCTGAAGGTGGGCGTCCTGGGCGCTTCGTCGCTCACGCTGTCGAACTACCTGCGCGCGGAGGCGTCGGGTCTGTCATCCGGAGCGACGGCGAAGTCGGCCATTTTCATCAATTTGCAGGGTGGGCCGACGCACCTCGATACGTTCGATATGAAGCCCGATTCACCCAGCGAGTATCGCGGCGAATTCAGCCCGATCAAGACCAATGTCCCTGGCCTGGAGATCTCCGAGCACCTGCCGCTGTTGGCCCAGACGATGGACAAGATCTGCCTGGTTCGTGGGGTTTCGCATACGCTGGCGGCGCACGAACTGGGAACGCAGTACGTCAACACGGGCAACCGGCCGATTCCCTCGCTGGAGTATCCCGCGTACGGCGCGGTCGTGACCAAGGAACTGGGCGGGCCGGAAGACTTGCCGCCATTCGTGGCCGTTCCCAACAGCCAGCAGAAGCCGGGTTTTCTGGGGGTTCGCTACGCCGCACTGAATACCGGTGCCACTCCCAAGGCCGGCCAGCCGTTCAGCGTGCGTGGTGTCTCGCTGCAAGGCGGGCTGACCGTGACCGATGTCGAGAAGCGGACCAACCTGCTCAAGTCGCTCGACACCACATTCCGCGGCTACGAAAAGGAAACGCAACTGGTCGACGGCCTTGATCGTTTCGCCGAA
This sequence comes from Planctomycetaceae bacterium, assembly GCA_019636285.1. Taxonomy (GTDB): domain Bacteria; phylum Planctomycetota; class Planctomycetia; order Planctomycetales; family Planctomycetaceae; genus JAHBXV01. Next base: position 30,438 of record JAHBXV010000013.1, on the reverse strand, counting down.
CAGGCGTATTCGGTGATTACCTCGCCACGAGCGAAAGAAGCGTTCGACACCAGCAAGGAGTCGCCCGCGTACTCGCAAAAGTTTGGCGAAACGCCGTTTGGCCAGAGTTGCCTCTTGGCGACGCGGCTGGTCGAATCGGGTGTCCGCTTCGTCACCATTTCCAACGGCGGCTGGGATACTCACAACGACAACTGGAATGTTTTGAAGACGAAGCAGCTTCCCCCGCTCGACCAGGGGCTTTCCGGCCTCTTCCAAGGTTTGGCCGAGAAGGGGCTGCTCGACTCGACGATCGTCTACATCACCGGGGAATTCGGCCGGACACCGAAGATCAACACCACGCGCAATGGCCGCGATCACTATGCCCGCGCGATGTTCATGCTGCTGGGCGGCGGGGGCATCAAAGGCGGCCAGGTCGTGGGAGCCAGCGACGAGAAGGGCCTGGGGCCAGCGAATGAAGGCTTCAAGCCCGACGACGTGGCCGCTTCGTTCTACACGGCCCTGGGGATCGATCCGAAGAAGGAATATCACACCAACACGGGCCGCCCGATGATGATCGTCCGCGATGGCCAGGTCATGCCGCAGTTGTTTGCGTAACAAGTTGACTACATCGGTGTTAGCCTTAACACAACCGGTTGTGCCTGTCAGAAACCCGCGGAACACCGGGCAGACACTTCATCGCACAGAGGTTGTGTTAGAACATCTAAGAGTCCGCGGGCCAACGGACTGCGTCGCCACCTGGCGGCCAGTCCGTTTTTTCGTGCGGGTTTTCGGACAGGAAGACCGTGGGATTTCACGGTGGCCGGAACTGGCCGGACTCGATAACGGCGGGGGCTCAACACCGTTTGCGAAATCGACCTAAAACTCAGCGATTCAACGGCGGCATGCCGTTTGCCGCTTGAACGCAAGTAAGAATCATTCGAGGGGGCGGTCTGGACGATGTGTCTGGCCGCGCGAATGTTATAGGCAGGAGTTGTGGAAATGCAGAGACTGACAACCTGGGTTTTGACGGGAATGCTGGTTTTGGGCGTCGGCGTGTTGAACGCCGCGGACGAAAGTGCCAAGCCGAAAAAGGGCCAGGGGCCGAAGCCCGGCGAGCAGGTCTTCGCGGTGCCGGACACGATCGAACTGTCGGCGGAGCAGAAGGAAAAGCTTGAAGGTCTGAAGAAGGAATACGGCGAAAAAGCCGCGGGTCTGGCCAAGCAGATGAATGAGATTTTGACGGCCGAACAAAAGGCGACGCGGAAGGAAGTAACCGCCAAGGCAAAAGAAGAAGGCAAGAAGGGCAAGGAGCTGCGCGAGACCGTCGATGCCGCGCTGAACCTGACCGCCGAGCAGAAGGAAAAGCAGGCGAAGGTGCAGAAGGAAATTACGGCTCTGAAATTGGAAGTCATGGGTAAAGTCCTGACTCCCGAGCAACTGAAGAAGCTGACGCCGACGCCGAAGAAGAAGGCGAAGTAGTCGCGGCGAGCTTCACGGCATCAATCGCGTGAGAAACCCGGGATGGAAACGTCCCGGGTTTTTTCATGCACCGGTGACCTACGGCCGCTTGGACGCCAGTCGCCCGTGAATGACCAGGGCGAGCAGCAGGACCACCCCCAACAGGAACGGCCGCAACAGATCGAATTGCGTTACCCAGGTTGCATCCAGCCAGCTTTCTTTCCAGCTTTGCGGCAGCGGCGATTGGCGAATCAGCTGCTGGACGTTCATCAGGTTGAGGCCCACCTTCAGCGACGTAAACGTCAACACGCCGATCAGCGTTCGGCCAATCCCCCCTTCGCCGCCAAACAGGCTGGTGCCACCGAGCACGACGCACGCGACGGCATCCAGGAGCAGATCGGCATTCTGATCGAGGCTCACGCTGTTGAGCCGCCCCGCATTGACCAGGCCGCCCAGAGCAGCTGTCATGGCCGAGATGGCCAGGCAGCCCACGATCACGCGATTCGTTCTGACGCCGGAAAGGTGGGCCGCCTCGCGATTGCCCCCGGTCATGAAGACGTAGCGGCCGAATCGGGTGTGCTCCAGCACCAGATGGGAAAGTCCGAGAACGCCTGCCGCGACCATCGCGGAGTATGGCAGGCGAAATCCGCCAAACAGCGGCCAGCTTCCGTTACCCAGCGTCGCGAGAAGAGGGGGAACCGCGAACTTCTCGCTGAGCGTCAGAAACCGCGCGAGGCCGATGGCGATATTCATCATGGCCAGCGTAATGATGAAACTCGGCAACCCGGATGAAACAGTCAACATTCCGGACAATAGGCCCAGGCCCAATGCCAGGAGAAACGGGACTCCGAGGACAATGATGGTTGTCAGCGAGCCGACCTCTTTCGCTCGCACTGCTTTCGCGCCCGCCGCCCAGTCCTGCTCCCACAACACCCCGCACACGCACGCCGCCAGCAGGGCCACCATCCCCACGGACAAGTCAATCTCGGCGGTCAGCAGAACGAATGTCAGACCGGCCGCGACGATCGCCAGGACCGCTCCCTGCTGGAGGATCAGCGACAGCGTTCCCATCGTGAGAAATCCGTCAACGAATACGGCGAACAGGAAGAGAACAAGCGCCAGGGTGACCAGCGGCGCGATGTCGGCGGCGTGGAATCGTTCGGTCAGCAGCTTCATGGAAGGTTTTTCTTGGCGAGGCGGTGCGAATGTGATGGCTGGTCCGTCCGGACGATCCACAAAGCCGAATGGGCTCGCGTGTTATTTCTGAGAGCCGGATCAACCCTCGGCGAGTCGCATGAGATCGGACTTGGTGACAGTCTGCCCCTGTAGTTCACTCACGATGCGTCCCCGGCTGAACACGACAATCCGCGTGGCATGCGCGAGCAAGAGCTCGGGTTCCGTGGACGCCAGAAGCACGATCGCGCCGCTCTCACGCTGCTTCGCGATCAGCGCCATGATTTCGGACTTGGCATGCACATCCATGCCGCGCGTCGGTTCTTCGAGGAGCAAGACGTCAATCGGCCCAAACAACCACTTGCCGAAGACCACTTTCTGCTGGTTACCCCCGGAGAGCGAGCCCGCTCGCAGCGACGGGTTTGGCGGACGGCAGCCAATCGTTTCCAGCATCGGTTTGGAGACGGCCACTTCGCGGCGTCGTCGCAGCCATGCTCCCAGAACGCTCCGCAGATGCGCCAGCGTGAGATTTCGCGAAATCGATGCCCCTCGAACCAGCGTCCTCGCTCGATCGGCGGCCACGAACACGATCCCCCGGCGAACGGCGTCGCGAACATTCGTCAGCGAGACGGGTGTGCCATCCAGCGTCACGGTTCCTGTGGCGGGCCGAGCCGCCCCGGACAGGCTCCAGACGAAGTCCTGATGTCCGGCTCCCACGAATCCAAACAAGCCCAGGCATTCGCCAGACGCCGCCGTAAGCGAAATACTCTCGAACAATCCCGGCTGGCTCAGCCCGTCGATTCGCAGTCGCGGCGGATCGGACGTTCGTGGCGGCAGCGTGGCTTCCAGAACATCCGCGCCACTGGCGTCCCGTTCGTCACCAATCATCTGCCGCAACATGGTCGAGCGATCGAACACGCTCACCGCTCGCGTGGCAACGTGACGACCATCCCGGAACACGCTGACTCGATCGCAAATCGCCAGCACGTCTTCCAGAAAATGGCTGATGAAGATCATCGAGACACCGCGTCGCCGCAGTTGACGCATCAGGTCGAACAGCCGTCCGGCTTCCGGCGGGCTCAGCGCGCTCGTCGGCTCGTCGAGAATCAGAATTCTCGCGCCCGAATGCAGGCCGCGTGCGATTTCGACCAATTGTCGAGTCACCAGCGGATAGCGATCGAGTCGCTTCGTGACATCGATATCGACATTCAGCTCCGCGAGCGAAGCGCGGGCCTCGCGGGCCATCCGTCGCCAGTCGACGGTTCCCAAACGAGTCCGCGGCTGGCGACCCAGACAGATATTCTCGGCGACCGACAGGGAACCGACTCCCGACAGTTCCTGGTAGACCATCGCGATGCCGCGCGAGAGCGCTCCGTGCGGCGAATCGAGACGGATGGGAGTTCCATCGAGCGAAATGTCTCCCTCGTAATGCGGAACCGCACCGGCCAGCACCTTCATCAGCGTGCTTTTGCCGGCCCCGTTGCAGCCGACGAGCCCGTGAATCTCACCGGGAGCCAGTTCGAAATCGACCTCCGACAAGGCCGCCACGCCGCCGTATCGGACGGTGATCCGACGAGCCGACAGCAGCAGGGGCGAATCGTTCGACACGCGGCCCGATTCCTGATGGGTCCGGAGAGACACTAGTCGTGACTGTTAGCCGCCACGAATGACTACACCATGCAATGCGCCGGATCGGCCAGATAAAGCATGGCTTCCAGCGCGCGCGGGTTGTCTTTCGTCACCAGCGGTCCCGGCGTGATGATTTCCAGCGGAACGGTGTCGACCGCTTCTTTGTTCCGGACGATGAACTGGCCCACGACCAGGGCCGTCTGATGGATGAGGCAAACCGGATTGACGGCTGTCGCCGCCAGCACGCCCTTCGCGACGGCATCCAGCCCATCTCGCTGGCCGTCCACGGCCGTGATGACCATGTCCTTGTGAATGGTTCCGTCGAGGGCCGGCGTGCAGGCCAATGCCATGTCGTCGCTGTGGAAAAAGGCCCCGGCGATGGGTTCTTTTTCCTGCTGCAACAGGGCTTCAAACGTGTCGCGCGCTTTCTGCTTCTTCCAGTCGCACCAGCGAACGCCGCCGCCGATGACTTCCACATCGGGATATTTAGCCGCCACCTTTTCGAAGCCGTCGCGCCGGCCGATCGCCCCGCTGTGCGAGCTGAGGCCGCCAATGTGAATGACCTTCCCCTTGCCGCCGATCTTTTCCAGGAGGTAGCCGCCGCTCATCTCGGCCATGTTGACGTGATCGGGAGTGACCTCGCACCAGACACCGGTGTCCCGCATCTGGTCCATCGCGACCAATAGCGTATCCATCGAGATGACCGGGATTCCCCGTTCCTTGAGCCGCTTCACCGGTTCGGCCAGTGAGTCAATCTGCACGGCTTGAAACGCGCAGAAGTCCCAATCGCGGGTGGTCACGAGGTCGATCTTGTTCCGCTGCTTCTCGGGGTCGAATTCGCCGTCGACCCACTCAATCTCGACATTCAGCAGCTTGCCCCACAACTCGGCCGTCGTCTTGCCGAGGGCACACCAGGTACTTTGCAGCCCTGCATTGGAAAAGCAGGCCCGCAATGGTCGCGAGCCACCGGCCGTCCCGCTGTCCCCACTACCACCGGCATTCGGCTGACCGCAACCGGCGAGCGACGTCGCGGCAACAGTCCCCAGACCCAGCCGCTCCAGAAACGCGCGGCGCGTGGAAGTCTCGTGCGACATGAAAGGCGGCTCCAGGGTGACCATCTCAGTGAATCATTCGAGAAGAGTCCTCCATGGTGATCGCCGCGCCGGGGCAACGCAAGCGGTCTGGATGGGATGTTCGAGACGCGCGTTTCCGGCAGTGGGGAACAGAATCGCTTCCGCAGCGGGAGTTCCTGAAATCGGGCATGCGGCCGAGCAGTTCTCCGCCCGCGAACCATCATTCGCAGTTCCTCCCTCATCTCCGTGTGTCTCAGCGTTCTCGGCGGTCGGTACTCGGGCGAATTCACCGAGGAGGATGCGAAGGACACGGAGGCGGGTAGTGCTTGGACCGCTTGGTTCACTCTAAGAAAGTCGTTGACTCTCTTTTTGAGGTTCTCACAAAGTCACAAAGTCACGGAGAAAGGCAGCCAGGTCGTTACAGCCCTTGCTGAAAAGTCCTTCTTTGTATTCTTCGTGCCTTTGTGTCTCAGTGAGAAACCTTGTCTTTGAGCGACACGACATCAGCCCCCATTGCTCGGGAGTGTTTGATGACCTGTGACGGAAGGCAATTTCGAATGACGAGCAATCTTGCCTACTTGCCTTCCGGCTTCCCCGCAATGCTCAATGTGACGCCGGTGGCCTGAATCGTGATTTCGCCGGGAATGAACCCGGGGTCCACGTAGTTCACGCTCAGTTCCTGGTCGCCTTTCTTGAGGGTCCACTGGCCGACCTGGGCTTCATTCACGGTCGCTTCGGCCGTCCAGCCGTCTTTCTTCCAGGCGGCGATCATTTCCGCGACCGCTGACTTCGCAGCCCCCGACTTCATGGCGAATTCAATCGTCGCGGCCGACGCCTCAACCGACATGGCTCCTGCGGGAAGTGTGATCGCCAGTTTTCCTTTTTCCATGGGGGCTGTTTTCTTCTTCGCGGCCCTTTCGGCGGCGGCTTCAATCTCGGCCACTTCCGCGGCGGACTGATGAATGACCATCGCGCGCGACTTGCCCTCGACCGTCTGCATGCGAAGTTCGATCAGATCCTTCGCGGGGTTGCGAAAGATGACCGTGTCGTAGATCGAGACCTTGATCGGTTTTTCCGTGGTCGCCTGCCAACCGGCTGGTGCCAGCGTCTTCCGGTAGAAGGCGTCGATCGCTTCGAGTGGTTCAGCCGAATCGAACGAGATCGTCGTGGTCACATCGGCATAGCTGAGACCTTCCGCCGACTGGGGAGCCGGCAATTCGACCGACATCAGCGTCGACTCAAGTTGAATCATCGTCTTGCCGCCCTGAGCCGGGGCGGACGAGGCGGTCACACCCAGTCGGACAGCGTTCTGGCGATAGAACCGCGTATCCCCTGCGGAACCATAGGGCTGCCAGCCTTTGGCCAAGAGAAGTTTGGCAACAGCTTCGTGAGTCTTCTCGGGCGTGTCGCTCGCGGTGAGCAGCAGGCTGGCGGGGCCTGCGTAAAGCGTCTGCACGCCTTTGGGCATGGGAAGTTTGTCGAGCGCCACGTTGCCATGCTGATTCATCATGACGGTGACTTTGTCACCCGCTGGGCTCAACGTGATCGACAGCCGAGAGTCTTTGTTCTGGTAGGTTGCCGAGGCGTACGCCGGAGTGACCATCGCTTCCGGCAGTTCCTTCCAGCCTCGCTTTTGCAACTCAGCTTTCAGCGCGGGATAGACGGTGTCGATCGTTCCCGATGTCTCGTAAGACAGCGACGCCATCGTGCGCTGCCGGGAGTCTCCGGCGTCGGCCGGGACGGCAAGCGTTCGCAGGTCAAGCCGCTTCGCCGCCTCGGCAGCGGTCAGGGGAAGCGGGTCGGCTCCCCATCCCGATGAAGGCAAAAGACAAGAACAGCACAGCGCGAAGACGAGAGAGAGGTCGGCGGTAGTCCATCGAATGTCGATGGGGCGAGCAATTCGTACATCGCACGGCATGAAAGCACCTGCACCAGTTTCGGGAAACGAGTTGAATCGGACGTTCACAATAGGGTGATCGTTTGGCTCCGATACGGCAATTGGTCCATCCAGAGAACCGAGCGCCCGGTCGGGCGCTCGCGACAGACTTGCGGGCGACGCTTGCCCGAGTGGGGCGGGCAGATATACTTCCGGGCAGGTGACCGGCGGCGCGGAACGAGATTCGCGGAGTTGGTCAGCCAATTTTCCGCTGAGATTGCCTCCCTCCCCTTTGCAAGAAGGATCCTCTCGCATGACCGCCCGCGTCGGCTACCTCGCTCCCGACTTTTCCGTTCAGGCATTTGATTGCTCCAAGAACAATACTGACCAGCAGTTCACGCAGATCAGCCTGGGAGATTACCGAGGCAAGTGGGTCTGTCTGTACTTCTATCCGCTCGACTTCACGTTTGTCTGCCCGACCGAAATCGTGCGTTTCAACGAGTCGCTGAGCGAATTTACGTCCCGCAATTGCGTCGTCCTGACGGCCAGCACCGACAGCGTTTTCTCCCACAAGGCCTGGTGCGAATCGCATCCGGACCTCAAGAAGATGCAGCATCCCATGCTCGCCGATACGTCGCACGCCCTCTCGACCGCTTATGGCGTGCTGAAGGACGATGCGGGGATCGCGTTCCGCGGCACCTTCCTGATCGACCCGAACGGCGTCGTTCGCTGGGCTTGCATGAACGACCTGCCCGTCGGCCGTGACGTCAACGAAGTTCTTCGCGTTCTCGATGCCTTGCAGACCGACAAGCTGACCCCCTGCGGCTGGAAGAAGGGCGACAAGACCCTCAACTAACGCCGAGGTCTCACATAACCTCTGTGCAGTGAGCTGCTCGCCGGGCCTTCCGCGAGAATTGCGTTTTCACACTGGCCAGCCTGGAGGATCACCTCCGGGCTGGCTTTGTGTGTTTTTGGGCGGTCGGATTCTGAAAAGTTGGGGTTCAATTTCCAGTGTCCGCCTGTCTGACTCGGGCTCCCCAATCCAGCTGGCACAACCTGCACTTCGATCTGTGCCACACAAGCGAGATTCCCATGCGACGTCTGATTCTTCCACTGGCGATGCTGATACCGTCGACTTTCTTGCTCGCGGCTGACGGCGACGATCCCAAGGCTCTGTTCACTGCCCTCAATAAGAACGGCGACGACGTTCTGGAGTTGGACGAAGTCGACGAATCGAAACAACGGTTTCTGGAGCGGCTCATCCGTTTGGGTGACAAGAACGGCGATAAGAAGCTGACGCTCGACGAATTCATCGCCGCGCAGCAACCGGAACCTGCCCCGCAAGCGGTCCTTCCGATGGGATTTGGGGCGGGGGGCGGCCCGAACATGGAACAGATGCGCGCGGAGCTGCGCCGCCGGTTCGAGATGCTCGACGCGAACAAGGATGGAAGCGTTACCGAGGGCGAAGTGCCCGAAGAATTCCGCCAGCGCATCAAGGATGCCTTGTCGCGGCTGGGGAAGGACTCGCTAAATTTCGACGAGTTCGCACGCTTCAATCGGCCCGGCGGGATGCCGGATCCGGCCACGATGTTCGATCGGCTTGATCGCAATGGCGATGGGAAACTGGCCCGCGACGAAATTCCCGAAGAATTGCGTCCGCGTCTCGGCCGTCTCTTTGACGTCGTTGGTCAGGACGAGGTTGGCAAAGAGGAGTTTGTCCGAATCGCCGGCAATTTCACGGGACGACCGCCGGAAGGTCGTCCGCCCGGCAGTCCGGAAGGCCAACCTGGTATGGAAGGCCCGCGCGGCCCGATGCCTCTCTTCTTCGGAATGCTTGACCAGGACCAGAACGGAAAACTTTCCTCCGAGGAATTGCGGGCCGCCGCGGATCGGCTGGCGAAGCTGGACCGTGACGGCGACGGACAACTGAGTCCGCCGGAACTGTTTGGTGCTCCCCCAGCCGGAATGACGGGACGTCCTCCGTTCGGACAGCCGCGCGGCGAACCGGAGACCGCAAAACCCACGTCCGAGCCGAGCCCCGAAAAGAAGCCGGAACCAAAGTCCGAGGGATCGGGTGGCTCTCAGCCGGGCGAATTCTTCCGGCGCCTGGATAAGAATGGTGACGGCAAACTCGGTCGCGACGAAGTCAGCGAGCGCCTGCGAGCCCGCTTCGAACAACTGGACACGAACAAGGACGGCGGGATTTCTCCGCAGGAACTGAAGGCCGGCTTCGCGCCGTAAAGGCTCGGCTACGGGGCGGCTGTTAACTGCCGAACAATGTCGATGCCGACGGCTTCGCTCCAGAGTTCTTGGAGCCGAGTCAAGACCGGACCGGGAACCGACTCCTTGAGCGGGATGCCGTTGACCGACTTGGCTGGCAGGAGGCAGGTCGGTGTCGAGGTGAGCAGAACTTCCTCGGACGCGATCAGGTCGTCCACGGTTATGTCTGCTTCGGTAAACTCAAATCCGGCCACTTTTGCGAGATCGGCCACCATTCGCAGGCTGATCCCGTCGAGAACATGGTTTCGCCGCGGCGTCGACAGTCGGCTGCCGCGGACGGCCACGATGTTCGACGTGGCCGTCTCGCTGACGCAGCCATTGCTATCGACGAGTAACGCAACCGCGCCTGGGTCCGATTCGCGCGCGATTCGATCCGCGAGATGCCAGAGCATGCGGCTTCGCGACTTGACCTGGAAATCCAGAAGCGGCGAATCGACAGCCGGGGCGTCGACCGTCACCAGTGAGACTCCCGATGTGAGCCGACTGGCCCAGTTCGCAAACGGCAGCGAAAACGTATGCGCTCCGTGCGTGCAGCCATGCGAGCCCGCTCCGACATACGTCGGGTTCGGACCAGCGGTCACGAACAGAATAATGCCGAGATCCCCACCCAGCGGAACCAGCGGCATGTTGTGTTGTACCAGGTGCTCAACGACCTCGACCCAGGACTGATGAGCAAGAGGGGTTTCAAAGCCCACTCGCTGGCAAGACAACCGCAGTCGTGTAAGGTGCTCATCCAATCGAAACGGCTGTCCGCCAAATGTGCGGATCATTTCTGCGACAGCCAGCCCTCCAACGACGCCAAGGTCGGAGAGTGGCAACCCGGCCGACTGAAACGGCACGTATTCGCCGTTGAGCCAAGCCAATGGTTCAGTCACGGGTTGGCTCCATTCTCGTCTTGCCGCCTGGAGAGTCGTGCCGCCAGGCGAATCGCCGCGAACAGGCTGTCGGGGCGGGCAATTCCCTGCCAGGCAATGTCGCAGGCGGTGCCGTGGTCGACACTGGTCCGCACGATGGGCAGCCCGAGTGTCGTGTTGACCGCCGAATCAAAGGCCAGTGCCTTGATGGGGATATGACCCTGGTCGTGATAGAGGCAGACGAATGCGTCGGTCGTCTGCCGCCGCTGCGGGATAAAGGCGGTGTCTGCCGGCAAGGGGCCGACGATGTTGAGCCCCTCGGCTCGTGCTGCTTCGATAGCCGGAACGACGAGGTGCTCTTCTTCGCGGTTGCCGAAGAGGCCGTTCTCGCCCGCATGAGGATTGAGCCCGCAGACCACGATCGTGGGGTTGCGAGACTTGAGTCGTCGCATCGCCGCGTCGGTCAATCGAATGACATCCAGAACGCGCTCGCTGGTCAGTTGCTTGGGCACATCGGCATACCCGATATGGACGGTGGCGAACGTGCAGACCAGTTCCGGCGCGAACTGCATCATGCACCACTTCGCCGCATTGGTTCGCTCGGCGAAGATTTCGGTGTGGCCGGGAAACTCGATGCCCGCCAGATGCAGGGCCTCTTTGCTGATGGGCCCCGTGGCGACGCCCGCGATTTCGCCTCGTTGAGCCGCTTCAATGGCGGCCTCGATGTAGGCAAACGATGCCCGGCCCGTGTTGGCGTCGCACGTCGCGGGTACGAAGGTCGCTTCATCCAGAATTGGCAAATGGACAATACCCGACTCGGCTGAGTGGCGACCCGCGCTCTGCCATTCGTCGACCGACCAATGCTTCACTGGATAAGGACGCTGCAATTTCTGGGCGCAGCGCTCGAGAATGCGGATGTCGCCGAAGACGACGAGCCGACATGCCTGGTTCAGTTCGGCATTGGCCAGCGCGAGCAGACAGATTTCGGGACCGACTCCTGCCGGATCGCCCATGGTGAGGGCGATCGTTGGCCGGTCGGAACTTGCGGGATTCGGCGCCAAGACGGCCTCTTTCCGCAACTAGACTTGCGGCTCAATGATGTTCGCTTCTGTCGCTGCGAGGGGGACCGCTTCGCGCTCATGCTCAGCCGTTTCCTCGACCTCGCGCACTTTCAATCCCGTCGCATTGAAATAGTACAACCCGATCAGCGTGACGGGAATGTATTGCGACATGTGATAGTAGACCGAGGCTCCGAAAACGCTTGCCTGATCCGTGGTGAACAGCGCCAGCACCGTCATGAAGCAGAGCTGAATGACCCCGAAGTAGCCCGGCGACGAGGGCACCGTGACGCCGAACGCGACGACCCCCAGGACAATGCACGAGACGAGCGGGCTGACCTCAACGCCGAAACTCCAGAGCGCGAGATGGACCTGCACGCCGTTAAGAGCCCATTGCAGGATGGACGTGAACAGGATCCCGGCGATCAGCGTCGGCGATTTGAGAGAAGCCAAGCCCTCGGCTCCCGTCTCCAGCATGCCGGCGACCTTGCCGCGAAGCCCCTCGGGTACGCCGGGGACGCGCTTCAAAACCGCTTCAAACAGGCGAACGAACGGCTTCGTCCAGACGACGTAGACCAATCCGCCCAGCACCATCGCACCGGCTCCGGCTCCGAAGACATAAGCCGACTTCCGGACCGATTCGGGCATATCCGGGACAAAGACCAGTCCCAACCCCAGGAACAAAAGAATGGCCACAATGTCGAACACGCGTTCGAGGACAACGCTCGAAAGAACCGCGGTTTTTGTCAGCCCGTGCTGGCGCGCGAAAACAAAGACGCGGACGAAGTCGCCGAGGTGAGCGGGCAGCAGATTGTTAAACGCGAACCCGATCATCGTCGGCGGAATCAGGTCGCGAACGGGTTGAAAATCTCCAACAGGCTTCAGCAGCAGTCGCCACCGCCAGGCCTTCAGCCAATAAAACAAGGCCAGCGAAATCCACATCGGCACCAGCGTGCGGTAGTCGGCCTTCACGAACGCGCCGCGAAGTTGCGACAGACTGTCGCGATCCGACAACAGGTCGCTCAGGGCAAACCACAAGCAGGCGAGCGAGACGCTGATCCCGAAGGCCAATTGCACGCCACGGTGGTGCAGCCAACTGGATCGTTTTGAAGGGGGCGCCGTCACGGCTTGACTCCAGCAAGCCGATGAACCGCCTTCCACTCCGCGGCCGTGACGGGTTGGATGGACAGTCGCATTCCCCGTCGCATGACCATCATTTCGCTCGTCACGGGATCGTCCTGAAGCTGCTCGCGCGTCACCGGTTGCGGAAACTTCTGTAAAAGTTGCACATCGACCATGTACCAGCGCGGCGACTCCGGAGTCGACCCCGGATCGTAATAAGGGCTGTTGGGGTTCCAACTGGTGTGATCGGGGTAAGCCGCCCGAACCACGGACATGGTTCCGAACACCCCCAGCGGGGCTTCGCGGCTGTGATAAAAGAGAACCCGGTCGCCCACGCGAACTTCGTCCCGCAGGAAATTGCGGGCCTGGTAGTTGCGAACGCCGTCCCACGGGGCTGTCTGGCTCGGCGAGTCCGCCAGAGTGTCGATGGAGAAGGCGGAAGGCTCGGACTTGAACAGCCAATAACGGAGCACAGCGGGGGCCTTGGCACTGCACGTCGATGGGCCGGAAACAAAAAACGAGGCCGTTTCCACGACGAAAACGGCCTCGTTCCGATGTCTGTGAACATCAGCTCGGAAAGACGATTAAGGAGCCTTGCCGGGCAGTTCGCCAGCCTTGATCAGATCGCCAAACGTCTTGCCTTCGGTCGAGCTCTTGTCAGCTTCGATCTTGGTCAGGACTTCCTTGATCTTGGCGTCATCCTTGCAGTTCTTGATATCGCCAAAGGCCTTCGACATCGCAACGCCGTAGTCGTTGCGGTCCGTCTTCTTGCTGCCGAAGTGACAGACGCCGCACTTGGCTTCATCCGCCTTCTCGGCGAGATTCGCGTAGGTGTCCTTGAACACCTTGGCGTAGCCCGGGCGGGCATCAACATTCTGACCAGCCGACATGACCGACATCGCCAGCGCCACGGCGCCAACCGACCAAAGAGACTTCCGCATGAAACATCCTCCGAACATTGTTTACGTCTACGCGAGTCGACGGTGGGGCCCGCCACTTCACGCCGGGCCCGGACAAGGCGATCCCCTCTGATTCATGACCACCGCCCGAGATTGGCAATTAGAAAGCGATCGTTGATGGGTGTCAATGAGCGGAACCTCGGGCTTTACGGTGTTTTCATGGACTCGGCAGCTTTGGCCCGCAAGGGTTGACTGTGCAGAGTTCACGCCGTCTTCAGGTCCGGGGGATATCGGTCAAACCGGACACTCGAATCAACATGCCTTCCGGAATCTTGCGACGAGCGAATCCCATTCCTGAATCATCGAAAATTGATGTTTCGGCCGATTGCCCGATTCGGCGCGAACCGGCATGCTGCCTGTTTTGGCCGCGACCAGGGATTATCAATTTGGAATTCCGGACGAGAACGGAATCGGACCATGGACTTACGGGACTCGATGACTCGCTGTCGCATTACGACCGGCGCCCGGCTGCATTTCGGTCCGCTGGCCCTTTCCAACGCCAGTTGCCGGTATTTTGGCGGTCTCGGCATGATGATCGCCGATCCCGGCGTTGAGCTGACCGTCGAGACGAACGAACCCACCTCGATCAACGCCCCCGCTGAATTGGTCGAACGGATTACGACCACCCTGAGCCGCCTCAAGGCGTCCACCGGGCATCCGCTTCGAGGCCGGCTGACAGTGGTCAAACAGATACCGCCCCATACGGGGTTGGGTTCCGGGACGCAGCTCGAACTCGCACTGGCCCGCCTTCATGCCTGGCAGATCGGGGAGGATTGCCCGAATGTCCGAGAGCTGGCGGAACGAACCGTGCGGGGTGGACGCTCCGCCATCGGGATTGGCGGATTTACAAACGGCGGGTTTCTGGTGGATGCAGGACGCAAACCCAATCAGAACATGGGGTTGATTTCGCAGCGTCTCGATGTTCCCGAGTCCTGGCCCGTTTTGCTGTGCATGAAACGCCGGGAAACGGGCCTCTCCGGCGCGGAGGAGCGATCGGTCTTTCATGCCATGCCAGAAATGCCCCTCGCGACAACACAGGCTCTGTCGTATCTGGCGTTTCTCCAAATCGTCCCCGCGCTCCTGGAACGCGACTACGACCAATTCGCAAGGGGGCTCAGGACTTATGGAAGAACGGTGGGCGACTTCTTTGCCCGCTTTCAGGATGGAGCCTGGGTTCATCCGTCGATGCGAGACCTTGCTGAAAGTCTCTGGCAAGAAACATCTTATGCATTCGCGCAGTCGTCCTGGGGGCCAACGCTGGCAATCATCTTGCCGGACGAAGCCGCCGCCCGCGAACTCGCGAGACGGCTCGGTGAGACGTTTGACATCGAGTGTTTAATGACTCGTCCGCTGAACCGGGGGGCATTGCTCGAGGCGAGTTGATTTCTCGCAGCGCGGTGACGAAATTCGGTTTCGTTTGACGGGTTTCGCGTCGGCGACTATTCTACTCGATTCCTCATCCGGTGGGAGAGGGTCCGTCGTCGTCACAATCACGATGGGCTGACTGCCTCCCGCTTCGCCACGATTCCTGCATCGCGGTCGTGAGGATGATCCCAATGTGAACCGGGTGCTGCGACCATTGTCGCGAGCATCCAGCCCATAGCGTTTTTTGAAGCTTCAACTGAACGAGATCGAAAGCAGAGACGGCTCCGCGACAAAAAGGACGGGGCAGGAGAAATTCCGTGGCAGAGATCGTGGTGAAGGATTTCCTGGAAGCGGGCATTCATTTCGGACACCGGACGAGCCGGTGGAACCCGCGGATGCGGCCGTACATTTACGGCAAGCGGAATCTCATTCACATCATCGACATTAAGGAAACGATTCGCGGCCTTTTGCGGGCGAAGCGTTACCTGCAGAAGGTCGTTTCCCAGGGAAGCCTCGTTCTCCTGGTCGGCACCAAGAAGCAGGCCGCCGAAGCGGTTCGTGAAATCGCCGAACAGACCGGCATGCCTTATGTCGACTACCGGTGGCTCGGTGGAACGTTCACGAACTTCCGCACGATTCGTAACCGCATGAAGCGGCTCGAAGAGATCGACCAGATTTTCGAATCGGGCGAAATCGAGAACTACTCGAAGAAGCGGCAGTCGGCCCTGACCCGCGAGCGAACGAAGATGCACCGCAACCTGAACGGTCTGCGGTCGCTCAATCGCCTGCCCGAGTGCGTCGTCATCATCGACCCCCGCAAGGAAAAGAACTGCGTTCACGAAGCGCGGTTGACCGGCGTGAAGGTGCTGGCGCTCTTGGATACCGACTGCAATCCGGACATGGTCGACCTGCCAATTCCCGGCAACGACGACAGCATCCGCTCCATCCAGCTGGTGCTGCACCATCTGGCTGCGGCCATCATGGAAGGTAAGGGGATGCTGCCGACAAAAGATGTGGCCGAGCCGTCGATGGAAGAACAATACAAAGCCATTCCGTCCATCCAGTCGTAGGGCTTTTCGGACGGAAAGACATTATCGAGAGTTGGCTGGATGTCGGGCGGCTGGCAGTTCGCGCTGTCCAGCCGACATGCTTCGTCGCATCGACGCAAACCGTCGTACGGGTTGTGGAAACCGGAGGATTCCGGTTGTCTCCGCGCCGGCGGAAACAAAGCGCATTCGGGGCGGCCAGCTCGTTTCCGGGCATGCGTCACCCTCTCGCAAGACAGGTTCGATTCAGGGGAGATTGAGCGATGGCGGAGATTACGGCCCAGGCTGTCAAGGCCCTGCGGGAACTGACCGACCTGCCGATGATGGATTGCAAGAAGGCCCTCACCGAGGCCGGCGGCGACCAGGAAAAGGCAATTGGTCTGCTCAAGGAATGGGGCAAGAAGGTCTCGCTCAAGCGAGCCGACAACGCGACGTCCGAAGGCCTGATTCGCGTCGTGGTCTCCGATGACGGCAAATCGGCCGCGATGATCGAACTCCAGTGCGAATCGGCTCCGGTTGCCAAGGCCGACGATTTCATCGCTCTGGCCGAACAATGCGCCGAGCAGCTTCTGAAGGGCCCCGGTGCTTCGACTCCCGAAGAACTGCTGGCGCAGCCCGCGCCGCGTCGGCCTGGCATGACGCTCGCCCAGGTGCTGGAAGAAGTCGTCAACAAGATTCGTGAAAAGATGGTGCTCGCCCGAGTCCTGAAGGTGGAAGGACCAGCTGGCGGATACGTCCACCACGATGGCAAGACCGGCGTTCTGTTCGTTGCCAAGGGCGAAAACGCCAAGCAGGACATCCTGCGCGACGTCGCCATGCACATCGCCGCCCTCAAGCCGCAGGTGACCACTCCCTGCGAACTGCCGCAGGAAACGGTCGATGCCGAAAAGGCCCGGTTGACGGCCGAAGCCGCCGCATCCGGCAAGCCGGCGAATATTGTCGAGAAGATTGTTGACGGTCGAATGAAGACGTTCTTCGCCGATCAGGGCGTCCTGATCCACCAGCTTTTCGCCAAGGACGACAGCAAGACCGTTGGCGCGGCGTTGTCCGAAAAGGGACTCGAAGCGACTGGCTTCCATCGCTGGCTGCTGGGAACGTAGTCCTTGCTAAATCTCCGGTTGCGATGAGTTGAGATCAACCTGTCGCAACTGGCCTGAGATTCCGATCGCCCGCGGCAAGCAATTGACGCGGGCGGTCTTATTTCCCGACTCATTGTTGCTGAAAGGCGTCACTCCATGAGCGCTGGCACGGTCGAACCGAAATACCGACGAGTCCTTCTCAAGCTGAGCGGAGAAAGCTTCGCGCGGCCCGGTGAAGGAGGCATCAGTCTCTCGGAACTGACCGGCATCTGCGAGCAGATCAAGGATGTGACGTCCCAGGGCGTGCAACTGGCGATCGTCTGCGGCGGCGGAAACATTCTGCGTGGCCGCGAATTCTCGGCATCGAATTCGGTGGTGCTCCCGTCGACCGCCCACTACATGGGAATGCTCGCCACCGTGGTAAATGCCCTCGCGCTTCAAGACGCGCTGGAGCACGCCGGTGTACCGACACGCGTGCAGAGCGCGATCCGCATGGAAGGCGTTGCGGAACCCTTCATTCGCCGACGCTGTATTCGGCACCTTGAAAAAGGCCGTGTCGTGATCCTGGCGGCGGGGACCGGAAGCCCGTTCGTCACGACGGATACCGCCGCGGCATTGCGAGCCCGTGAAATTGATGCGGGGCTCCTGGTCAAGGCGACTCGTGTTGACGGCGTCTATTCGGACGATCCCCTCAAGAACCCGCACGCGGTTCGCTATTCGGAAATCACCTATCGCGACGTCCTTTCGCAGAATCTTCAGGTGATGGACGCGCAGGCCATTCATCACTGCATGGAGCAGCGAATCCCCATCGTCGTGCTCAACTATCAGAAGCCGGGGAACATTCAGCGGGCCATTGCCGGCGAACGACTCGGCACGCGCGTCAGCGACGAGGTCGCGAAGGGCTGAATTGCCGACGTTGTGGCGCTAGCCAAAGCGTCAACAAGGTCGAATCTCGACTCCGGAATCGGAACTCGGCAGCCGTACCACTAGGAGCGACGCGCTGGTCGCGATAGGCTAGTGGCGATGGCTTCGGCGACGCCGGATGCCAGCGCCAGGCACCCACGCGGCTTGACGGGGATCCGCTCTCTCCTTGGAGCGGCAGGTCGCTCGGCGGGTCTGGGCGCAGCTTCGAGTCAGTGGACTTTGGCGACGGCTCCGTCGCGCAGCAAAGGGGAAACAGGCATGGATCCGGATGAAATTTTACTCGACGCGGAAGAGCGAATGGAAAAGGCCGTGGAGGTCGTTCGCGACCAGTTGGGGGGCCTGCGCACCGGGCGGGCCAACGCTGGCCTGGTCGATTCGATCCGCGTCGATTACTACGGATCTCCCACTCCGCTGAAGCAGCTCGCGACCATCAGCGTTCCGGAACCGCAGCAGATTCTCATCCGTCCATTCGACGCGGGAACGCTCAACGACATTGCCAAGGCCATTCAGTCGAGCGATGTTGGCCTGGCGCCCAATTCTGATGGTCGTGTCATTCGGCTGAATGTCCCGCCGCTGTCGACCGAACGCCGCCGGCAACTCGTTTCGCGAGCCAAGGAACTCGCGGAAGATGCACGCGTCTCCATCCGTAACATCCGCCGCGATGCCAACAAACACATCGACACGGCCCTCAAAGACAAGCTCATCAGCGAAGACATTTGCGAGAGTTCCAAGGAAGACATCCAGAATCTGACCAAGAACTACGAAGGTCAGGTCAACAGCCTGGTGGAAGCCAAGGAAAAAGACATCATGGAACATTGATTGATTCAAACTCGGGCAGTTGAGTTAGAAGCATTGGGCGGTTGTTCCAAGCCAATCTGCCTCGTGTTTGGCCCGATCAACTGATACCGCTTTCCGGCCTGGACGAGTTTGCGTGACCTGCAAACTCTTCCGGGCCGTTTCGTTGCGCGGCGACTCCACCTGGCACCGGCCGAATCTTCCGGAAGGCTGGAACCGCGCTGATGGTGAGGTCGATCTCTCGATGTGAATGGAGTCGCTCACGGATTGCGGGCCGCACGGAGGTTGCAGCGCATGAAGTTCCCCCCAGTTGCCTGCCTATTGGCTTCCCTCGCGATGGGAAGTGTCTTCGGGTGTCGCCAGGTGCCGGTTGGACAGACCGCCGGTGTGGGAACTCAGAAGTCGCTGCCGCATGCGGATCAGGTGGACGCAGAGACCGACCTGAGCCAGCAAGACACCAGAAAAGTGGCGAATGGGGAACGCCTGCACACCATGATCGACCCGTTTCTGCTGCTGACTTCGGATGTTTCGGAGCCGGTCGACGAATTCCTCGTGCAGTTGACGGGGGAAATCGTGGAATACGGCGACCACTCGAAGGGTGGCCAGCGTGAGGGCGTCGCGGTCGCGAGTCCAGTCGTGTCGCCAGCCGAAAAGAAGGCTGTCGCCGAAAAGCCCGCAAAATCCGCGACATGGCGTCAGTTTGAACCACGGAGCGCTGTCGTCATCGAGAGCTCGAAGTCCTCGCCTTTGCCAGCTTCGTCGGTGGGCGACTTTCAGATGCCGGTCATCGTTCCGGCACATCGCGAATCAGTCCCGGCCGTCGTAAAGCCAGAGAATGCCGCGGACGCCGGCGTCGATGTTGTCGTGCCGAGCCCGATTGAACTTCCCGAAAAGCCGTTGACCGAAGCCGAGGTCGAGCCCAGTCCGAAAGGTCTGACGGTGCCTTCCTTTCCCGCGCTCCCGGGCGTGACGGACTTGGGAACCTAGACTGTCACGTTACAATTCTGACCAGGGCGGAGGCCTGAATCTGAAGCCATGGGCTTCACGCGGCGACCGGGTCAGCGAGGGAGAGTGTCATGTCCGACGAACGCGGCCAGCGGAAGTACCTGGGTGTGGTGTCGTCGGCTTGTCTTGCCGTGGCGGTCTTTCTCGCGACCGCGATACACGTCGGCGCGCAGGATGAACCGGTCCCAGTGGTTGACGCTGCCAAAGCAGGCGCGCCGAAAAGCATTCCGCGCGAGCCCATGGAAGTCCTCCTGGCGCTGGGCGTTTTCGTCTATCCGCTGGGCATCACGTCGATCATCGTGGTCTGGTTTTCGATCGAACGCCTCGTGGTGCTGCGGTCCAGTCGTGTGATTCCGCGGCATTTCGTCAAACGATTTCTCGACCAGTTGGAGCAGGGGCAGCTTGATGCCAAGTCGGGCATTCGGTTGTGCGAAGAGAACAACAGCCCCATCGCCAGCATCTTTCTGCATGGCCTCAGAAAGTGGGGCAAGCCCAGCGTGGAGGTCGAGCAGGCGATCATTGACGGCGGCGAACGCCAGGTCAGCCAGTTGCGAAAGCACCTGCGCGTGCTCAACGGCGCGGCGACAGTCGCTCCCCTGATTGGTCTGTTGGGGACCGTGGTGGGGATGATCGAATCGTTCAATCAACTCGCCGTCCAGAAGGGCGGGGGGCGTACCGAGGAACTCGCGGCCGGGATCGGCCTGGCACTGCTGACAACCGCTGTCGGACTGTTAATCGCGATTCCGGCACTCATTCTCTACATGTATCTTGCCGGGCGCGTCGACGGTCTGATCATCGAGATGGACCGCCTCGCCCAGCAACTCGTCGATCAGATTTCGTCCGAAGCGATTGCAGAACAGCGGGCAAATCCCCGCGCCCCTACGGGAGTGAAATCCGTCGAAACCACACGCAAAGCCGTGTAGAGAGTTATCGCGGTCAAGATCGGGGATCGTGTGCCACTGGCTCCGCCAGTGGTATTCATGAGCGAAAAAGGGCTCCAATCGCACCGGCAGAGCCAGTGGCATACTGAAGCAGGCCGTGATAAGAGACTGACTATTCGCAGTCAATCATCTCTCCGATCCGCAATCAGTCCCGCGAGATAGCCTGCTTTAAAGCCTGCGTCGATGTTGACGACGCAGACATTCGCCGCGCAACTGTTGAGCATGCTCAGGAGCGCCGAGACCCCGCCAAAGTTGGCGCCATAGCCGACGCTGGTCGGCACCGCGATCACGGGTACGCGCACCCAGCCGGCAGCGACTGACGGCAGCGCTCCCTCCATGCCCGCCACGACGATTACGACGTCGGCTTCCTGAAACTGGGGCAGCTTCTCGACCAGGCGATGCGGTCCCGCGACGCCGACGTCGAACACCAGATTGGCGGCCCCCCCCATCCAGCGAACCGTCTCGGCGGCTTCCTCCGCGACCGGGAGATCGGTGGTGCCAGCCGTCAGAATGGCCACCTGGCCAGACGGTGCCTCGGCCGTGCTGACCTTCTGTCGGCGGGCCGTCCTAGCGAGGCGATTAATGATGATCCCCGGAACCATCGCTTCGAGGCCATCCAGTTGTTCCGTCGACAATCGTGTTGCCAGCGACGATTGTCCTGCCAGTTCCTGGATCTGGAAGACCTCCAGAAGCTGCTCGATCGACTTGCCGGGGCCGTAAACCACTTCGGCATATCCGCAGCGATTCGCCCGATCGAGGTCGACCAGGGCGGCTTTGGCGAGCGCCGTAGGGCTACTGGTCGCCTGCCAGCGGTTGAATGCTTCATCGGCCGTCAATTCGCCCTGCTTCCAGGCGGACAACAGTTGCTCGAATTCTTGCCGGTTCATAGATACGCCGCTCCCTCTGCGACCAATGCCAGGTCGCGACACTCAATTCCAGAACTGGCGAGTGTAGCAGGGAGCGGCTTATTGCGGCGAATGCGTTACATCACCGAGAAGTAGTTCTCGACGGCGAAGTCGAACGCCTCGGGGGTCATGCGTTTCGGCTGGGCTTTGAAAATGCAGAAGTTACGGACCTGCAACAGGAGGTCGCGCGGTTGGCAGGATCGGAATGGCCGGTCGACATCGAGGTAATGCTTCTGGATCAGGTAGTCGACGGCCTCGTCGTCGTATTGGAAGCCAATCTTCGGAGAGATCCGTCGCAGAATCTCGCGGAATTCGTCAGGAGTCGGATCGGGAACCTGGAGCTTGTAAGGGATTCGCCGCAGAAACGCCCCGTCCACCAGATCGCGAGGTTCCAGGTTCGTCGAAAAGATGATGAGCTGATCGAACGGCACCTGGATTTTCTTGCCGCTGGGCAGGTTCAGGAAGTCGTAACGCTTTTCAAGCGGCACGATCCAGCGGTTGAGCAGATCCTGCACCGGCATTCGCTGGCGGCCGAAGTCGTCGATCACGAGCGTGCCGCAGTTGCTTTTCAACTGGAGCGGCGCCTCGCAGATTCGCGTTGCGAGATTCTGCGTCACTTCCAGTTCGTCCATGGTCAGTTCGCCCCCGGCGATCACGGTTGGGCGGACAATCTGAATCCAGCGCTGGTCGACGCCGGAGAGGTCGAACAATCCCTCGGTCTGCGGGAGCGGCACTTCTTCGTGCACGCCAGGATCAAAGATCCGAATGATGTCGCCGTCGATGTTGAGCGCGCGGGGAATCCAGATGGTTGAGCCAAAACAGCGGGTGATTCGCTCGGCGATACTCGTCTTGCCGTTGCCGGGCGCGCCGAACAGGAACATGCCGCGACCGGAATTGATGGCTGGCCCCAGGCGGTCAATCATGTCCTGATTGATGAGCAGATCCTGAAACGCATGTTGCAAGTCGCCTTCGGTCACCACCTGCTTCGCGATGCTTTGCGCCTCCATCGCTTTCAGGTAGTCCTTCAGGATGACCGGCGCTGCTCCAAAGTACGTGCATTCCTCGACGAACCGGCGGGCTCGCTCGCGGCCCAGATCCGTGATGCCGTAGACATAGTCCGCCATCTCGGCCGTGCTGACGTAGAACAGCAGTTGATCGCTCTTGAGCTGCCGCAAGAGCGGATCGATGATGCCGAACGGCAGCCGCACCTGCTGACAGATCTGCCGGCCCGAAGCGCTCCCCTTGACCAGGAGAAACTTGAGAATCAGCCGTTCGACTTCCTCGGCTCCCAGCCCGGTGTCATCGAGATCTTCGGGAGCGCGGGGGACGTACAGGCCGTCGTCATCGGTCAGCTTGCCGCTGAGCAGTCCCTGGACGCGTTCGAACAGATCCGACAGATGGGCATCGGACTCGATGATTCCCGGCAGGGCCCGGCGAGGAAAGTGATTGACTTCGTCGACGGCGGCAGACTCGTCGCTGGCTGCCGACTCGTCGCCGGACTTGGTTCCTTTGAGGTCGGAAAAATCGAGATTGAGCTCGTCGAGTTCCTGAAGCGTGTCGTCGATTGTCTTCGCGGGCGGACGCGGTTTCGCCTTGGCCTGAGCCTTAAGCTCGGCCAGCAGTTCGGCGGGCGTCATGCCGCGATCTTTGCCCGTCATGGTGCAATTTCCGACAAGCTTCGCTGGAGGACAGCGCGGCCATCCGCCAACGCGCGGTGAGCGTCTGCCCCGACGACTGGTCAGCTTGCTCCCATTACGCTCCGTCGACTGGCCAGACCGCGCGCACTTCGCACGGCGTCGATTCGCGATCGCGAGAACAAGCTTCGTCGGAAAGCTAGGTCACAACCGGCGCGTGGTCAAATCGCCACAATCCGCATTCAACCACTTGCCGAGACTCGCAAGACTTGGAACAGTACAGCCGCGCGCCGACGACCGGATTTGCTGGAGCGGACCACGTCGGCCGCGGGAACCTGTAAGAGGTGGGCCAGAAATGCGGGACGGATTCCTCGGTTTTCGCACGTCGTTCATGCTGGATTTCGTGGTTGTCGCCCTCGTGGTGGTTGTGCCGATTCTGCTGTACAGCCTGGCCGCCGCGAAATTCCAGAAGCGGTTTCCCCTCCACCGTAACCTGCAATTGCTGCTGGCAGCCGTCCTGCTGGTGGCCGTGCTGGCCTTTGAAGTCGACCTGCACTACATCCAAGGGGGGTGGCGGAATGTGGTGGCGAAGCGCGACCCGCCGTTCACGTCCGAAGAGATGGCGTTCGTCCAGCGGATGCTCGGCATTCACCTGGTCTTCGCCATCAGCACCCCCATTTTGTGGGCGCTCACGCTGACGCTGGCACTCACCAAGTTTCCCAATCCACCAGTACCGAACGCCCACAGTCGCTGGCACAAACCGCTCGGCTGGGCCAGCGCGCTGGTCCTGACGGCAACCTCCATCACCGGGCTGATGTTCTACTACACCGCGTTCGTCCGCGGCGCGAACTGAGATTCGCCAGTGTGCAGTGTGCCACGACTCTGCGAGCCGAGCGTCCATGAGACTGATTGTGGAATGCTGCACGGCTCGCAGAGCCGTGGCACACGCAGATCTACCGCACCACGACCGGTTTATCAGCCCTCGCCTGCGCCTGTTGCAGGGCTTCCCACTTCGCCATGCCGTCGTTCAGGAACTTGAGAAACTCGCCCGATTCCCGTTCCAGCCCCACATAGGTCGACAGGATCGTCTTCCCGTCGGGCGTCGCCACCACGTACGACGGCATGCTGACGTCGCCGAACCAGTTCTGCTGCAAGGCGACGTTACGCTTCCTCAGGGTCTTCGCATAGTCGGCATCGGCGATCGTCGGAATTCCGTCAACGTCGACATACAGCTGCGCGCCGACAAACTTCGCGAGCGCCTCTTTCCAGGCCGGGTCGGACATCCGTTTTTCCATCAGCCGACAGTTCACGCAGTTCACCCCGGTGAAGTCGATGAACAGCGGCTCGTTGAGCTTGGTCGACGTGGCAATTGCTTTATCGATGTCGAGCGAAAACACCAGACCGTGGTGATTCATTTTCGGACCATCCGCCTCCTGGGCCAGCCCTAGGAGCGGCGCTCCCGGGACGGCTTCGTGGTTCGCAAAATTCGGCGGCGCGAAGGCGATCACCTGATCCATCAGCCAGCCCCCGCCCGCTCGCGGATTGAGAACCGCCACGGCCAGCAGCCCAGCAAAGCTCAGAGAACCCAGGGCCAACATCCCCCGAGGGACGGAAATCGTGTCAACGGGTGAATCGTGCGAGAATCGATACACCCCCAGCAGATACAGTCCAATCGCCAGGCACAGGACCATCCACAACACCAGGACGATCACATAGTCGAACAGGACCGGTCCGGCCGGGTTGAACGCCAGGTCGGCCACGGAAAAGAACTTCACCGCCGCCCCGATTTCGACCAGCCCCATGACCACCTTCACCGCGTTCATCCAGCCGCCGCTTTTGGGAAGTTTCTTCAACAGGCTCGGCATGAGGGCCAGCACGAAGAACGGCAGGGCGAACGCAGTCCCGAAGGCCAGCATGCCAATGATCGGCCAGTAGTACTCTCCCTGTGAAGCCATCATCAGCAGGGAACCAGCAAACGCGAAGGTGCATGTAAAGGACGTCAGTGTGAAAGTCAGGGCCATGAAGATCGCGCCAACGAACCCGCCGGTCGATTCTTTTGTTGCGGTGAACGTCAAAACCCAGCCTGGGACGCGGATCTCAAACATCCCAAGCATATTGAGCGCGAAGATGACAAACACCCCGCCGATGGCGACGTTCAGCCACGGGTTGTTAGCCAGCGTATTGAGTTTCCCTGCTCCAAAGATCGCCGAGATGCCGACGCCCAGAATCGTGAAAGTCAGCACGATCGCCACGCAGTAGACGATGGCCATCGCGAGCGGACGATGGTGCTGCTTCTCGGCTTGTTTCAGGAAGAAACTGACCGTGATGGGAACCATCGGGAAGACGCACGGCGTGAGCAGCGAGACGAACCCGAAACCGATCGCCGTCAGCAGAAACGGGATCAGACCCCGATCCTGAGGACGGGCAACGGGGACCGCTTCTTCAGGCTTCGCTGCCTCTTTGTTGCCTGGGGCCGCTGCCACGTCTGCCGGTTCCGCCGGAGGGGCCGCATTGGCCGCGACGGTTCCCAGAACGAATTCTTGCACATGCACTGGCAGGCAGACATTCTTGCAGACCTGGTAGGCGACGCTTCCCACGACGCCGTAGCTGGCCGCATTCGGCAGCACTTCAAACTGCTGGCTCCAGGTGACTTCGCCTTCATGAATCTCGAGCACCAGGTCATCCAGCGGCTTATCGACTTTGAACGGCTTGTCGGCTACGAATCCGTTGCCAACAGGTTTGAGCCCCGAGACCGCATCGATCGCGATTTCGGTAGCCGTTCCGCCCAAACCTTCATGGGTCAGGGAGAATGTGTGCCAGTGGGAATCGAGCTTCGCGGTAAGTGCGAGCGTGACTTTGTCACCTGGCTTCGCGTTCTCGGGCGTCAGGCGGAACGTCCACTCGACGGGGCTGTCTTTGCCGCGCTCGGGACGAACTGTCTGCTCGAAGACAGCAGGGGCGGCCGGTCCGGGTGTGACGGGAGGTTCATCGGTCACCCTCAACGCCGCAGCGAATTCGTGTGGCGGCAGGATTGGAATACACTGCCCGCCGATGTCGCCTTCCCCGCCGCTGCAATACTGGCCTTCCAGCGTCCCGGTGATGTCAAGCATCCCGGCGGGCGTCTCGGGGGCCACGCGATACCGCCGTTTCCAGACGACGCCGTCGTGGAATTTCGAGATCTCGACGTTGAACAACTGGTCGAACGATCGTTTGGGGGGATGATTGGGAACGAAATCGGGATCGACCGGGCTGAGGGCCTGGCTGGCGAGTTCAATCTTCGTTCGTCCGCCGAATTCGCCGTCGGTTCCATAGATGTAGAACCCGGCGGGGAGCTTCACGCCGACAGTCAGGGTCACGACGCCCCCCGGCGCGACTTGCGCCGGTTCAAGCGACACGTCGAATTGAGGCTTAGGCGTCCTGCCGGCTCGTCCGGGCTTCGTTCCGAGCAGATCATCGAGCTTGAAACCCGCCCCCGAACCATCCTGCGCGAGGGCCATGCGTCCGCCGAACGCCGCGGAAACCAGGAACATGGCCACAAGGAATTTACGTGTCAGCCCGGAAAGAGATGGCATGGGCAAGTTCTCATCAAAGGCGGGTCAAGGCAGGTGAGCGGCACAGGTCTTACGGAGCCGTGGTACGCGGACCGACAACCGGTTGGCGTCCCTTCGACCCCGGTCAGTCGGTGCCAGATCGTCGGTCCACGAGCTTTTGACGCCCGCCGTTGGTGCGGCGTTGGCGCTTTTCGTATCGTAGAAAAAGTGTTGCGCGGCTGTAAGCCCGGAACTGTGGGCGACCTCACAAACCACGCGATGTCATGAACATGTGCCGCGCGACCCTGGCGATTCTTCTACTTCTGGCGACCGCGGTGCGCACGCTGCGTGCCGAAGATTTTCCGCCGCTGCCGTATGGCGCGCCGCCCATCGATTACTTCTCCGACGAGGCCCACGATCCGATTGCCGAACTGGCCTCGCGGTGGGAAATTCCCGGCACGAGACCGGCCCTCGACCCCCAATTCGGCCGACTCCCGGCGCTCTTGCGCGAGCTGGAAATCCCCGTTTCGTCGCAACTGCTGGTCATGTCAAAGACTTCCGTCCAGCAGCATCGGATCTCCCCGTCCTCGCCGCGCGCCCTTTACTTCCGCGACGACATCACGGTGGCGTATGTCGCGGGAGGGCCGGATCTGGAAGTGACGGCTCACGACTCGCGGAAAGGAACGGTCTTTTACCTGGTTTCCCAGCAGGATGACGCCCCGCAAATTTTCAGTCGGCCCCGGAACTGCACGAGTTGCCATGTCAGCAGACTCAGCCTGAATGTCCCCGGACATCTGCTGAAATCGTTCGTGACCGATGCCGCCGGACATCCCCTGGAAGGCTATTCCGGGATGACCCATGCGACCCCGTTTGAAAAGCGCTGGGGCGGGTGGATGGTGACCGGGCGGATGGAACAGGGGCGGCACCTGGGAAATCGCATTCTGGCCAACGGCCCGGCCGATCGAATTTCTTTGACGGACGAACCTGTTCACGAACCGCCAACCATCGCCAGCCCGCGACTGGCCGAAGGGAGCGATCTCGTGGCGCATCTGGTTTTCAATCACCAGATGGAATTCCGAAACCTGGTCAACCGCCTGCTGCTGGAACACCGGTTGGACCGACTCAACGAGGCAACCATTCAGGCGTTTATCGACTATGTCCTGATGACCGAGGAAGCGCCGCTGCCAGGGCCGGTAGTCTCCAGCGGCCTGTTCGCGGCGGAGTATCAGCAGCAGGGAATTCGCGATCCACGCGGCCGCTCGCTGCGTGACCTCGACCTTCAAACCCGGCTGTTTCGTTATCGGTTGTCTCCCATGCTCACGGGGGGGCCCTTTCAGAAGCTCCCGACACGGCTGCGAGAGTCGCTCCTCGACCAGATCGATGCGAAACTCGCGGAGTCGGGAGACGCGGAGGCCGTTGTGACCCGCGAAGTCGCTCGCGCGACCGTTCCGGGCTGGAAGCCTGAGTGACATAACTGTTTTCCAGAGAATGTCTTCCGGCTTGTCGGGGTTGTGCAAGCCTCGGCTGTCGGCAATTCGCCAATCGAACTTGACCCGTTTTTTGGAAAAACCTACAAACCGCCGTGAAACGGTTCGGTTCCGCGGCGGGCGGGCCTATCAAGTTCGGAGACAGCCAACAGGTTCGGAGTACCGTGACCATGGATGCAGGGACGCATCTGACCGCCGAGAGCGGCAATCGACAGCGAAAATGGATGTTGGTGGCGGGCGGAACGCTGGCGGCGGTCGTCGTCGGCGGCCTGATGATGCAGTCGTGGCGGGCACCCAGCGGCGAAGCGGCCGTGGAACCAGGCCGCGGTGCCTCCGGCAACCAGGGTGAAATCGTGGCCCGCGTCGAACGCGACGCGATCACGTACGACCTCCTGGCTCAGGAATGTGTGGCTCGCCATGGCAAGGAAGTCCTCGAAGATCTCATCAGCCGGCTGGTCATTCAGCAGGCCTGCGCGAAGGCCGGCCAGACGGTGAGCCAGGGCGAAGTCGACGCGGAAATCGCCCGCGTCGCGCAGCGATTCGGCCTCGATACGCAGGGCTGGTATCAGATGCTGCAATCCGAGCGGAACATTTCGCCGCAGCAGTATCGCGACAGCGTGATCTGGCCCATGTTGGCCCTGCGCAAGCTCGCGGGCGAGCAGGTCGATATCACCGAAGAAGAAATGGAACGGGCGTTCGTCCGGAACTATGGTTCGCGCGTGAAAGCCCGCGTCATCATGCTCGACAATCCCCGCCGTGCTCAGGAAGTCTGGGAAAAGGT
Source organism: Planctomycetaceae bacterium (assembly GCA_019636285.1). Taxonomy (GTDB): domain Bacteria; phylum Planctomycetota; class Planctomycetia; order Planctomycetales; family Planctomycetaceae; genus JAHBXV01. The sequence continues at coordinate 1,485 of JAHBXV010000013.1, read as the reverse complement.
CAGCCGCGCTCCGGACGAGTTCGAAAAATTTGCTCAGCAGTACTCGATCGATCCGGGCAGCCGCTCGCTGGGTGGCCAGGTGCCGCCGATTCCGCGGTTCTCCGGCAGCGACAACCTGGAAACCGCCGCGTTCAAGTTGAAGGCTGGTGAAATCTCGGGAATCGTCCAGATCGAGAGCGGACGCTATGTCATCCTGAAGTGCGAAGGCCGAACCGAGCAGATCGTGCAGAGCATCGAAGATGTGAAAGACGGCCTGTACGACGAACTGAAGGAACAGAAGACCCAGCAGCTCGTGGCGACCGTCTTCGAGAAGGTCAAGACGCAGACACGTGTCGACAACTACCTGACGCAGACCGCCACCGGTCCGGAACGGGCCGCTCCTCCAGCCCGTGATGGCAAGGTGGAACCCGCTGGGGCCGTTCGCCTGGGGAATGGTGGCGTGACCAACGCTGGCGGGACGGCTCCTGCCCGTCGCTAATGCTCTGTGATTGTCAATGATTTCGGGCGTGTGCCACTGGCTCCGCCAGTGTGCCTTAAATCTTTCATTCATGAAAAGACACACTGGCGGAGCCAGTGGCACACGAAAATCAGGCCGTGTCGGGGCCTGAAACAAGCCCGAATTCTTTGAGTGCATGAACGATCCGGCGCGTCACCGAGCCCGCGCCGGATCGTTGTGTTCCGTCCGCCCGCCTTGCCCGTCCGTGTTACCGGAGCAACGGCACGTTTCAAAACCCGGTTGGCGTCTCGAAGATCTCAAAAAATCGTTGAGAGCCTCCGTCGGCCAGAGGGTTTTGAAACCTCATTTGATAATCTGCCGTCGACGGCAGCTCGCGTCCGGCTAGTCCTGAAGAAGGGATTCCGAGTGTCAGCTACTTCGGTCGCACGACGAGCGGATTGGTGGGAAGCCTGGCGGCAGTTCCGGAAACGTCTGCCTCTCTCGGCAGTAAGCCGCGTGACGGTTTCCGTCTGCCGGGGAGCCGCCTGGGGGACATTTCTGACCGCCGGCTGGCTGCAATTCGTCAACACCTGGGGTCGCGGGCCGGAAGTCTTCTCGTTTGCCGTGGCGACAATTTTGATCGGCCTCGTCGCAGCCGTCCGCTGTCAGGGGCTCGTCCCGCTTCCGCTACGGTTCTCGATGCTCGTCTCGGCGGCGGTCGCTGTCTGTTTTCCGTGGTGGCTGGGAGCCTCCACGGCGCTGGTCGAAGCGCTCGCTCGCGGTTGGTCCGCGCCACTCTGGTCCGTCGTCTTACCGGCCACGATACTCACGCTCATTCCCTGGACCGTCGTGCTGGCCACGGCTGGGCGCTCACTCTTTAATCGAAATTCGGAGGCGGAAGGACTTATCGCGAGCCTTTCCGCATGCATCGGCGCGGTCATTTGCGTTGTGACACTGGGGCCGGTTCTGGGCCTGTCGACGACGGTCGTCATGGCTGCGCTCGCGGTGATTCTCGCGGATCGGCTCGATCGCGTTGGCAAAAGCGAAAC
>JAHBXV010000012.1 GCA_019636285.1 Planctomycetaceae bacterium | reverse complement strand
GGAAATTGCAATTGCTCCCAAACTCTCACGAAAACAGGCGACTGGCGCTGGATGCTTCCGGGCTTTTATTCGAAAACTGGAGACAACTCTTCATTCGCAACGGCGACAGCCTAACTCTCGTTCCCACCGGGCAAGCCGGTGGCGGACGCAACAGCCCCTTAAAAACCCTGCCCTAACAGCCGGGCCACTTCGGCAACGTCCTTGTCTCCCCGGCCCGACAGGCAGACGACGATCACGTCGTCCTTGTCCATCTCGGCGGCGCGGCGAATGGCGTAGCTCATGGCGTGCGAAGTCTCCAAGGCTGGCAACACGCCTTCAGAGCGGGCGACTTTCTGCATCGCTTCGAGAGCTTCCTTGTCCTGCACGTTCACGTACTTCACGCGACCGGTGTCGTGCCAGTAGCTGTGCTCGGGACCGACGCCCGGATAGTCCAGACCCGCCGAGATCGAATGCACATCCGAAGTCTGGCCGTCTTCGTCCTGCAGCACATAGCTGTAACAGCCGTGCAGGACGCCCTTCTTGCCGAACGACAACGTGCTGGCATGATCGCCGGGCTTCGGACCGCGGCCGCCTGCTTCAACTCCCGTGATGGCCACCGACTCGTCTTCAATAAACGGGTAAAACATACCGGCTGAATTCGAGCCGCCGCCTACGCAAGCTACGATCTCATCCGGCAGCCGCCCAATCTGGTCGAGGCATTGCTGCCGGGCTTCGCTGCCGATCACCGATTGGAAGTCGCGCACCATCACGGGAAACGGGTGCGGGCCCACGACGGAACCCAGGATGTAGTGCGTGTCTTCCACGCTCGCCATCCAGTCGCGCATCGCTTCATTAATGGCATCGCGCAGCGTTCGCGAGCCGCTGGTCACCGGTCGCACTTCGGCTCCCATCGTCTTCATGATGAAGACATTCAGGTTCTGCCGACGGACGTCTTCTTCGCCCATGTAGACGACGCAGGGGAGACCGAAGTGCGCACACGCCACGGCTGACGCGACACCGTGCTGTCCCGCCCCGGTCTCCGCGATGACCCGCTTCTTTCCCATGCGCTGGGTCAACAGCACCTGGCCCATCGTGTTGTTGATCTTGTGGGCGCCGGTGTGGTTGAGATCTTCCCGCTTGAAGAAGATCCTCGCGCCGCCGCACAGCTTCGTCAGCCGTTCGGCGTAATACAGCGGACTCGGCCGGCCAACGAACTCCTTGAGCAGCCGATGAAACTCGGCCTGAAAGGAGGGATCGGCTTTGGCGCGATTGTATTCGTCGGTCAGTTCCTCCAGCGCGTGCATCAACGTCTCGGGGACGAAGCGCCGGCCGAACTCGCCAAACCGTCCGAGAGCGTCGGGAACCTGGGCCGAAGCCCGTTGGGTTGCCGCTGTCATGGTCTGTCTTTCTTGCTGTTGATGATCTCAAGCCCGGCTGTGGTCCGCCGGACTTCTTCATTTTAGGGGAACGACGGCAAGATTTTCACATCGTCTGGTCAGTTGTCCGATGAATGACCCACTCTCACCGATTCTTCCGACATGCAGGATTGCCTCGTTGGGTCCATCGGATTATCGTCGGCAGATGCCAAGTCGGGAGGGCATGCCGGCCAGGGACCAGTGGCCAAGGTCGTTCATGGTCCTTCCGGATTCCCGGCCATGCGGTTTTCCGACCTGTTCGACGGAAAGACCCCCCCTGCCCGTCGGCACGTCTCGCTGCCCGAGCAGCAGTTCGCGATCGCCGCTCTCCAGCGTATCGCCAGACACTCGGGATGTCGCGTCGGTTCATTAACAGCGGTCATCGGACCGGCTGACGTTGGCAAGACACATCTCTGCCAGCGGCTGCAGCGCGCCGTCGCTCGCCAGAAAATTCTGGGCCCTGTCGTCACCTGCGAAGCCCTCGATCTCGCTGCGGCCTGTCTCCTCGCCGCCGAACAGCAATGTCCGCTCGCCATTCGCCAGACGCTCGCCGGTGTGGGTGTCGTCATCTGCGAAAACCTGCACGATGTCGCCCGGGATGCCGACGCCCAATTGGTGCTCGTCAATCTGTTTGACGAATTGACTCTTGCCGGCACGCAGGTGGTCATCACGTCGCGGCAATTTCCGGGTCGGTTCACGGTGTCGACGCCTCGCCTGGTCAGCCGTTTGCACGGCGGGCTCCTGGCCAGCATTCCCACCCTGACCGAAGACAGCGCGGCTCGGATTCAGGAACGAAGTGGTGGGCGCGCCCGAGCCGGTGCATCCCGCCCCCCCGCCAAGCCACGCTCCAGGAAGCAGGTTCCTGTCCGGTCACCGCTGGACGAACTTCTGCGAACGGTAGCCGAAGAATTTGGCGTCACGCTGGAAGACCTGCGATCCCGTTCGCGGGAAAACAGCATCGTGCTTGCCCGCCAATGCGCGATGTACATGGCCCGCGAGGTCGCCAAAGAACCGGCCGAACGCATCGGCATCGCCCTCGGAAATCGGCTGCATGCGACCGTGACACGCGGCACCCGCCAGTTTTCGACGCGGCTGGCCCGATCTCCGGCACTACGAAATCGGCTGAAGCTGATCCGTTCGCGCGTGGAAGCCGACCGCAAGAATTGTGGATAACCGGTGGAAACCCCGGTCTCTCCGCGTGGCAGTTCTCCACAACGCCGTTCGTCGCCGAACCCTGTTGTGGATAAGCATCATTCAGCCGACGCGATTCACACGTTTCATGGACTGACTTCAGACCGGTTTTCCACAACCGCAGGGCGTGTTGCGAAACGATTGAAATCGTTCTGAAAGAACCAGTTGTGTCTCTGGCCGGGACTCGTTTTCCACAATTCCCGCGGCCCTCTAATACAACGACTGCTGATTCAATTTTTCTAGAATGGCAGAAAGAAATCCCGGAGCTTCCTCGAAGCTCGACGGACATCTCTCGTTGCCAAACGACAGCCATCCTCCTGAAAACGTAGCCCGGATTTCCAGATCGTCAAACCCGCGAACCCGAGTTGATTTGGTGCGTCCGACATCTGAAGATAACTTTGCGGGATCATCAGATTCTGCCGGGCGTCCGAGGCGGATCGATCTTCGCGAGGACAGCGAGCCGCGAACCGGTTTTTGACGGACGCTCTTCGGAAGTTCCTGGTTTCGATGTAGGGAGGCACGGGCGAAATTGTCCATTGAAGTTGCCGAGAAGCTGAAACGCCTGCTGACGGACAAGTACGTCCAGGTTCTGGATGAAGGACATCCGGAATTGCGGCGGTTCGCCAGTTGGACCGGCCAGGTGAAGACCGTGAACATGAACGGTCGGGCCCTTGTCGAGTTCCTCGGCACCAGCGACATCACCTGGTACGACATCGACCCCGAATTGCTGAAGGTGGTTGAGGCACCGGCGCTTCCCAGGACGACCGCTCCCGCCGAACCGTCTCCCAAACCAGCGGCGAAGCCGGAACCGGTCGCAGCCGCAGCGAGTCCGTTGGAGCAGGCCCGCGCCCAGGGGGCTGCCAAGCCCCTCTCACCGCTCGACCAGATTCGCGCCCAACGGGCGGCCAAGGCGGCACCAGCAGAAGGTTCCAAACCGAAGTCCCCGATTGAAATGATCCGGACACAGCAGGCTGCGAAGTCGGGTGAGACCGCTCCCGCAGCCGAGGCCCCAAAGAAGTCGCCGCTCGATCTCATTCGTGAGCAGCAAGCCGCCAAAGCGGCCCAGACCGCCGCACCCGCCGCTCCGGTGGTGAAGTCTCCCATCGAGCTGATCCGAGAGCAGCAGGCGAAGAAAGCCGCCAATCCGGAACTCCCGGCTGAAGAAAAGCTGTCTCCGATCGAGCTGATCCGCCGCCAGCAGGCCGCCAAAGCTGCTGCGAAGCCGGTGGAAACGACTCCCGAATCGACGGCCGAGAAAGTGCCGGAATCCGCGCCCGAGCCGCCTACGGATTCGCCGCCCGCGGAAAAACCTTTGTCGCCGATCGAATTGATTCGCCGACAGGAGGCAGCCAAACGGCCTCCTTCGGAGTAAAATCCAGGGAAGTAAAGTGGGTGGCACGCCCTGAGTCTTCGAAGGGCGTGGCGAACTTAGCAGCCCCACGCCCTTTCGCGAAGCCTCCAGGGCGTGCCACCCTCAAACTTCGCTGAATGTCATTCCTTGAACCAAGGCTCCGCCTTGGGAGATGTCGCATGACCCCTGCGGATTTTGTCGAACGACTGCAGGACGGCGATCGCTGGATCGAGGTGGTCGACGGCAGCCTGGTGCAACTCGAGCCCCCCGATGACCTGCACGGCAACGTCGTCCGCAATATCATGAACCCGGTCGCTCGCTGGGTGGCCGCTCAGAACGAGCTTGTCTCCGCGTTCGACCTGGCGATCCAGTTGCGCAGGGAGCCCCTGGAAATCGCCGCTCCGGCGGTCTCGTTCTTTCGCGAATCCAACCGCTTCGCCTTCTGCGACGAACTGTTGACCGATAGGGTTCCGGAACTAGTCATCGAAATTCATTCCAGTCCCGATCGACGGCAGTTCCATGTCCTGCGGCAAGGCCAGTGGGAAAAGCTGGGTGTGCGGGAAGTCTGGCTGTTCGATACAGCGACTTGCCTCATTCGGCAGATTCCTCGTGTCGGCGTTACTCGGGAACGTCGGCCTGGGGACATCTTGCAGGGCGAGCCCCTCCTGCCGAATCTCAAAATCCCGGTCGATGAGATCTTCGCCGATCCCGACTAGTGGAACCCCCCTGCCAATGGGTAGCTTCGTCGGTGAAAACCAATCTTTCTGAATTGACAGGAGCCTCCAGTGGGTGGCACGCCCTGAGTCCTCGAAGGGCGTGGTGAACGTTGCAGACCCCACGCCCTTTCGCAAAGCCTTCAGGGCGTGCCACCCTCAATCCTCGTTGAACGTCGTTCATTCGCTTGGAAATCATTCCACAATCACAGAGCGCTACCGCGGGTTTTGAGATGCAACGGCGAGGAATCGTGCTGGCTGTGACGGGCGGAATCGCCGCCTACAAAGCGGCTGATCTGTGCAGCAAGTCCGTCCAGGCCGGTCTGGAAGTGACCGTCGTCATGTCGCCGGCAGCCCGAAAGTTTGTGGGCACCGCGACCTTTGCTGCCCTCTCGAACCGTCCGGTTGTCACGCGAATTTTCTCATCTGTGGAATACCCTCGCGGTGCCCACATCGAACTGGCCGAACGGGCGGAACTCCTGGTCGTCGCGCCGGCCACCGCTCACTTCCTGGCCCAAGCGGCTCATGGCTTCGCAGACGACCTGGTGGCCACCCTCATGCTCAGCTATGCGGGGCCGAAGCTCGTTTGCCCGGCGATGAACACCGACATGTGGGAAAACCCGGCCGTCCAGCGGAACGTCGCCACCCTTCGCAGCGACGGCGTCGAAATTGTCGAGCCGGGAAGCGGCTGGCTGAGTTGCGGCCGGATTGGGGCGGGGCGAATGGCCGAGCCGCAGGAGATCCTGCAGCGGATTCAGGACCGATTTGTATCGGTCGTGTGAAGACGCTCGAAGAAGCGTCCCCCGCTGGGTCGCGACAGCGGTCTTGTCGCAATCGGCAAATTTGGCTACACGACGGCCTGTCGAGTCGCCCGAATCGGGAAAATCTGCCGGCAAGGAGGCTGGGCTGATGTTCAGGGACCGTCGTGGGTCAATTCCGTCCCGAACGAACTTCGTCAGCGCGAGCGCACCGCTCGCGGTGTTGACGCTGCTCATCTTTTCAGCCGCGACAGAGCCGGTGTCGGGCCAGGAACGCGGTTTTCCGTACCAGGCCGTCATTGAAACGGACGGCGAGTTTGCCCGCAGCGGCCCAGGACCGAAGTACTATCCCACCAGTAAGTTAAAGCGAGGCGACACGGTCACCGTGCATCGCCACGATCCTGGCGGGTGGTACATGATCGCCCCTCCTCCAGGCAGCTTTAGCTGGATTCAGGTCGCCTATGTCGAGCGAACCGGTCCCAACACGGGAGTCGTGACCTCCAGCAACGTCATTGTTCGCGTCGGAAGTTCCTTCGGCGACGACCGCGAAGTGTTTCAGAGGACGCTGTCCCAGGGCGATACCGTCGAAATCCTGGCCGAGAAATCATTCGTTTCCGACCGGGGTCCGGTCGCCATGTACCAGATTCGTCCCCCGTCGCACGAGTTTCGCTGGATCGCGGGCAAGGCCCTGGCGCGTCCTGAGTCGCCCGTAGAGGGTCCGATTGCCGGTCGTCCGCGCGGCTTTCCCGGTGAGCCAACGCCCGAAGTCGCCGATGACCCCTTCTCTGGCCCGCCTCGAATATCGGCCAAGGAACTCGTCACGAACGGCACGAAAGCATCGCGGCCTGTCGCCGATACCGCCCGCACGATGCCGCAGGTTCCGGCCGACGCCCCGCCCGACGATCCGCGACTGGAAGAACTCCGCCGGCAGATGGAAGCCATCGACAAGCGGTTCGCCATCATGATCCAGGAAGATCCGCTCAAATGGAATCTGCGTGACATTGAAGCCGGCTACCAGCAGGTGGCCGCGGCGACCGATCATCCGGAGTTCACGAACCAGCTCGATCAACGGTTTGCCGCCGTTGATCGCTATCTGAAAAAGCAGGAACAGTTCTCGGATCTGCACCGGCTGACTTCTGAAGCCCGCGAGCGTGATGCGAAGCTCCTCTCGATGCAGCAGCAGGCGGTTACTCAGCCGGGCGATGGTTTGGGTCAGCCGTTCGGCGACACCGCTCCGGTAACCCCGCTTCCTCCTGACGGTATTCCGCCAGCACCCGCAACCGGCCCTGGTACGGCACCCGCGGCCCCGGTGAAGTTTTCCGGGGCGGGAATTCTCCAGCGGACGAACCCGGTCCCTGGCCTTCCGCCGTTCGTCCTGGTGACCCCGGAAGGCCGGGTGCTCAGCTACGTGCAGCCCGGCGCTGGTGTCGACCTCACACCCTGGATCGGTCGGCCGATTGGTGTGACGGGACCACGTGGGTTCGAGCAGCAGCTCAAGCTGGACCTGATTGAGGTCCATGCCGTTCAGCCGGTGAACTTGCGACCGGCTGGCAAGTGAATCCATGAAAATGCCCCCGGTTGAGGGCAACCGGGGGCAAAATGCGGGTGCGACCGCGCAGTCCAATCCGCGCTTACGGCGCGGCGATGTCAGTCGGGACGGGTTCCTCTTCGATTGGCTTTTTCGGCGGATGGAAGAAGAACGCCAGCAACAGCGCGGCGACAAGGGCGGCTCCCGACGGATAGAGCAGCAACTCGCGGTAATTGATCACCCCTTCCGCGTTCGTGTAGTAAATCTGCAGTTTCTCCCAGACTAACCGTGACGCCAGCGGACCGGCCCCCAACACCAGGAAGTTGAACAGACCCTGCGCGCTGGTGCGGGCATCCTTCGGGAAGAACTCGTCGACCAGGATGTACAGCGTCGCGAAGAAGAACGCGTAGCAGATGCCGTGGAGAATGTTGACGGCAACCGCCGCGATCGGATCCGGATACAACGCGAAGACCGCGAACCGCACTGTGTGACCGAGAACCCCGATAATCATCGTGGTCCGCCAGCCCAGTTTCTTCAGAACCATCCCGAGCATCGCCATCGTGACGATTTCGGCGATCTGCCCGACAGACATCGCGGGCTGAATCCAGTTCGACGGCACTCCTACCGTGCCCAGATACGTGAAGGCGTAGAAGAAGAACCCGTCGTGCACCGTGGCGTCGATAAAGGTCACGATGAACAGCACGAACAGGAATGGCTTTTTGAGGTGACGCATCGCCTCCAGCCAGGCCAGCGAGCTTTCCGAAGTGACGGCCGGCTTGGGCGGCGTATGCGGCAGCGTCAGGCTGAAGGCCGCGAGGACCAGCGAAGCAATCCCGGCTGTCAGGAAGGCCCAGCTCTTCCCCTGGTTGAGGGCCGATCCTTCGAGGCTGCTGCCGAGGGCCGTTCCCAGCCAATTCACGAACCCGACATCGGCGAGCGGCGGCACCTTGGACCAGTCGGCCAGAATGAAGATGAATGGCCAGCTCGCGGCGATCCAGCCAATCGTGCCCCACAAGCGCACCAATCCAAAATCGCGTTGCGCGTCTTCAATGTTGGCGAAGGCGATCGTGTTGGTCACGGAAATCGTGGGAACATAGAACAGGCAGTGGATGGCCATGCAGGCAAAGAAGAGCCAATAGCTGGGGACCTGCGGCTCGGTTGTCTGAAACGCGGTCCACGCGAGATACCCAAACCCCAGCATGGCCAAGCCGCCTACCAGGTGGCTGAAGGCCAGGAACTTCTCGGCAGAGAAGTTGCGGTCGACGAACTGGTTGGAGAAGAACATCGCCAGGATCGCGGAGACGGGGAACGCGATGTTGAGGGCGTACCGTTCCCATGGTCCAAAGCCCAGGGCTCCCTCGCCAAAGAACCCGAAGCTGGGGGGTAGCCAGCACCCCCAGATAAAAAACTCGAGAAACATCATCGCCGAGAGTTTGAAGAGCAGCGTCGACCGCATGAGGGAGCAGCCTTTCTGGCCAGATCGAAGGAGACCCATGAGCGGTTTCCGATGATGCCCGCCGTGCCCCCCTGCCGCAAGTGACTTGTCGTAACTCCCGATCGATTGGCCCGTTCGCAGCAAGACGCTCGCTATTTCTCCGTCAGGAACTGGATCAGCGGCTGCGATTCGTACAGTTCCCGCCCGCCGTGACCGAGGCCTTCGATTACCACGATTCGGGCATCGCCTCCCAGCTTGCGATAGCGTTCGGCCAGCTCGGTCGAGTTCGCCTGCATGGGGACGAGTTCGTCCTTGTCACCATGAATGTGCAGGATCTTCACCTTCTTCTCGGCCAGCGGCGCGAGGTTGTCGATGGGGTTGAACTCTGAAGCGCGTTCCTGGATCTCGGCATACGTCACGCCGAAGTCCAGCCCCTTCAGGGGGAAATTGACCGTGTTGTAGAGACCCGGCCAGCTGCGAAAGTCGGTGGCGGGACAGATCCCTCCGATGCGCTCCACGCAGTCGGGATGTCGAAACGCCCACGCGTAGGCGATCAACCCGCCGTTGCTCTGGCCGACAATCCGGCACCGCGAGTTCAGGCGGTGTTCGTCGATCAGCCGCTCATAGAACTCGTGGCACACGGCCGCGGCTCCGGGACTGCCGCACGAGGTCCCGACGTGAATCCCGGCGACATGAAATCCCTTCGCCAGCATCTGCTCCACATAGAACCGATGCTCGACATTGCCGAAGCCGTTGTTGATCCCCAGCCAGAACGGACAGATCCAGACCCAGCGGCGTTCAGCGTCGACCTCGCCCCTGGGCTTCACGAGATACGCCATGCGGTCGCGGACATGCATCTCGACAAGTTCGCCCCCCTCATAGGTTCCCGAGATCGACGTGGGAACCCGTTTGACGGCCTGCTGGGCGGCATCATCCGCTGCTTGAGGAGAGGCCGCCGCGGCGAAGGTCGGCCCGAGGACTACCAGCACAAACAGCTTCAACGCACGATCGACGGCGCGGGGCATGGCACTCTCTCCGTGGAGAAACCGGAAGACAAGTGCCGGTCATGCTAGCCCCGTCGACACGGTCCGGGAAACGTTCGGAGCGATACTTTGATCGTTTGAACGCTGTTTTACAGCTTGATCGGAGATCTTTTCATTTTGTTCAAATTACCTATCTTCACACAGGTCGGGGAGCCCCATAAGATCGGAATAACTGGTGCGACCGTTAAATTCGGCTGACAGACTGTCAAGCAGCCGAAACAGATCAGGAAGACTGTGATGCGATTGCTGCAATCACTTTGGAACGACGAAGCGGGGCTGGTGTTGTCGGCTGAGGCGGTGACCGTGGGAACGGTGGGCGTCCTGGGAGCTGTTGTCGGTTTGAGTGCGGCCAGCGACGCGGTTGATGCCGAACTCAAGGAGTTCGGGATGGCAATCCGCAGCCTCGACCAGAGTTACGCCTACCAGGGACACGCCAGTTGCCGCGCGTGGTCGGCTGGTTCGTACTTCGTCCAGAAGCCGGTTCAGGAAGCCGTCGCCGAACTGTGCGGAGTGACCGATACCGATCCAGCCCTTATTCGCGAACAGATCGACGCTTCGCGAAAGACGCTGGAACCATCGAAGGTCGAGACTGTCCCCAACAAGATTCCGCCGAAGAAGACGAAGAAGCCTGACAACAAAAAGAAGCCTTCGAAGAAGAAGGACAAGGACAGCGAAGAGTAAGCGCCCTTCACGGTGATATCGAACCCCCCCTTTCCAGGGCGGACAGTCGACTTGCGGCTGCCCGCCCTGTGGACGTTTGTGGGGGGCGAGATCGTGTCTGGCGCGAATCGCACATCGTCGCTTGAGGATCTGTGCCGCATGCGGGACGATCGTGTTCTGCGGGCACAGGGACTCACGGAGCATCTGCGGTGTCGATCGATCTTGCGGAACAGACAGTCGTGGTCGTCGGCGCCTCCAGCGGAATGGGCCGAGCGACGGCACTCGCCTTCGTGAAAGCTGGTGCGCGGGTGTTCGCGGTGGCCCGCCGAGCCGATCGCCTGGAATCGTTGGCTAAGGACGCTGCCGGCCAGGCCGGCACGTTGACGACGATCGTCGCCGACGCAACCATTCCGGCTGATGTCGAACGGGTCATCAGTACCGCGAGCGGCGAGAACGGACGGCTCGACACGCTGGTCTACTGCACCGGAGCCAACACGCCCGACCGGTCTCTGGATCGCGTGACCCCGGAAATCTGGAGCAGCCTCCTGGATGCCAACCTGACCGGAGCCTTCCTCTGCACGAAGGCCGCCTTACCCACGATGCGGACACAAGGGGGTGGCTTGATTGTCTACCTCTCGTCGGCCGCCGTGCAGATGCCGGATGTTTCCGGCGTCGCTTACCAAGCCAGCAAACATGGACTGGTGGGGCTCGCGCACGGAACGCGGGTGGAAGAGAAAGCCCACGGAATTCGCACGACCGTCGTCTTTCCCGGACTGTGCGACACGGAAATCCTCAATGCCCGTCCGGTTCCAACGCCGCAAGAGGTTCTGAGTCGCGCGCTCGATCCGGAAGATGTCGCCGAGACGGTTCTCTTCCTGGCCCGACTCCCCGCGCGAGCCGTCGTGCCTGAATTGCAGCTTCTGCCGGCGCGCATCTGACGGCCCGTTCATTCCCCGAAGCGAAATGCGTTGCGGGGAATGAACGACGGACGCGACGTGTCTGAAGCAGATTATTGCTGCTTGGGAGACGGTGTGCCGGTGGCGGGCTTCTCGTCCGCCTTTTCCGACTTGAAATCACCCGCGAGGGCGATGAACAGTCTTTCCACCGAGAGGTGTTCATCGAGTACCCGACGTACGTCCTCGGGGGTCAGCTTGCGGATGCGGGCTTCCAGCTCGGTGTAATACTTCATCGTTCGCCCGACATACAGCGACTCTTCCAGCATCTGGGCCAGCGCCGGATCTTCCGTGCGAGAGACTTCCTGCCGCTGCAGGTATCCGTCGACCGCCGCGGTCAGTTCCTGTTCGGTCACGCCCTTTTCGAGGATCAGCGTCAACTCTTCGCGAATGCCGTCCTTCACCTTGGTGATGTTGTCGGGATTGCAGATCGCATAGATCGACAGCGAGGCGCGATTGTCGATGACGCCGGCGCGGAAGAACGATCCGACGCCGTACGAGAGCCCTTCCTTCTGACGGATGCGGTCTCCCAGTCGCGACGACAGCGCCCCGGCCCCGAAGATGTAGTTGCCGATCACCATCGCGGGATAATCCGCGTCGACATCGTTCATGGGCAATACCTGGCCGGCAAAGTAGACCGCGTTTGCCTTGTCGGGAGTCAGAATGCGGACCACGTCGCCCGCCACGTCCAGGTTGCCATCGCGCGTGATCGGAGCATACGGCTGCCGCGACGACCAACCCACGATCATGCTTTCCAGGATCGGAACGATTTCCTCGGGGTCGAAATCGCCGACCACCGCGACTTGGCCTTGGTCGGCACCGAAGAACTGGTCATAGACCTGCTTCACCGTTCCCAGCGTCAGATCGCCAAGCTGGGTCAGTTCCTGCTGGATGGCGGGCACATGCCGCGGGTCGCCAGCCGGATAGGGGCTGAGCTTTTTCTGGACGGCACGCACGGCCAGCGACTGGGGATCGGCGAGCATCTGCTCCAGGCTCGTCCGCTGCTGCTGCTTGAGGACATCGAACTCGGTCGCCGGAAAGACCGGTTCACGCAGCACCTGCTTCAGCAGTTCCAGGACGTGAGCGAGATTTTCACGCTTGGTCTGAATGCTGAAGGTGGCGACTCCCGCCTGTCCGCTGGAACTGAGCGTCGCGAGGTTCTTGTCGAGCTCGTCCTGCAACTGCTGGCGCGTCAGCGACTTCGTGCCGCGCGTCATCATCGCGGGGACGAATTCGCACGCCATCGCTTTGTTGTTGAGCGTTTCCGCATTGCCAAACCGCACCGTGAAGCGCAGGTTGACCGTGCTGCCGCGGGTCTTCTTGGGAAGCAGGGCCACGTCCAGCCCGCCGATCTTCATTCGCTTCGTCCGCTCTTCGATCTTATCGGGAGCGACATCGAATGCTTCACCGACGGTGGCCGACGAGCGGCCCTGGTAATCGCCGATCATCTCGGCCAGATCGGGCGTTCCGGGAATGACCGTCCGCGAGGGCTGGTCGGTGGGAATATAGAGCCCAACCGTGCGATTGGTCGGCTGCAAGTACGCACGGGCCACGCGATCCACGTCTTCGGCGGTGACCTGTTCCAGGCGGTCCCGATAGAGGAAGTAGAGTCGCCAGTCGCCCTGCGCGGCCCATTCGCTCAGCTCGACGGCGATCTCGGCCGAATCCGACGCGGACAGTTCACGCTGCTTGAGCAACCGCTGCTTGGCGCGCTGAACCTCGGCGTCGGTCACTCCGCCGTCCACCACTCCGTCGAGCGTATCGAGCAATGTGTCGAGGACGGTTTCCGGCGTATTCCCGGCGGCGACCTCGGCCATAATCCGCAAGACGCCCGGGTCGTGCCAGGCAAACGCGGCTCCGGAGACACTGGCGGCTTTCTTGGATTCGACGAGCGACTTATACAATCGCCCGGCCGGCTGCATGGTGAGGATCGATTCCAGAACGTCGATCGCGGGATAGTCGACATGCGCGCCGCTGGGAATGTGATAAATGACACCCACCACCGCGACTTCGCCGACGCGGCGCAGCGTGACCGTCCGTTCGCCATCCTGGGCGGGTTCTTCGGTGTAGGTATTTGGCAAAACGCGATCGGGTTTGGGCAGCGCGCCGAAGTACTTGCCGATCAGTTCGAGGGCGCGTTCTTCATCGAACCGTCCGGCAACGACCAGCATCGCGTTATCGGGCTGGTAGTACTTTTCATAGAAGGCGCGCAGGTTCTCGACCGGCACCCGTTCGATATCGGCCCGATTGCCGATCGTCGCTTTGCCGTAGTTGTGCCACTCGTACGCGGCCGACATCATCCGCTGTCCCAGAATCGAGCGGGGCGAATTCTCGCCGCGTTCGAACTCGCTGCGGACCACGGTCATCTCGAACTCAAGGTCTTCCCGCTTGATGAGGCTGTTAATCATTCGGTCGGCTTCGAGCCGAATGGCGAATTCCAGGTTTTCGTCGCTGGCCGGCATGGTCTCGTAATAGTTCGTGCGATCAACCCAGGTCGTGCCGTTGAACTCGGCCCCGCGGGCCTGCAGCGACTTGGGAATCGTCGGATGATCGGGCGTCCCCTTGAAGAGCATGTGCTCCAGAAGATGCGCCATTCCCGCTTCGCCGTAGCCTTCATGCCGCGAACCGACGAAGACCGTCAGGTTCACCGTGACGGTGGGCTTGGAGGAATCGGGAAACAGAAGAACCTTCAACCCATTTTCCAGGCGAAACTCGGAAATCCCTTCGAGACTGGTGACAAGCATGGGCTCTTCCGCTGCCGAGGCGTGCGAAGCAAAAAGGCTCGTGAGAACAGACAGGCCGAACATCCATCGCCAGCCGGCGTTGACCCGCCCGCGCGATGTCGCCGACGGTTCGGACCACTCGGGTCGGGAACGCCCTTCCGGACTTGGCCGGCGGTTCCACGACACCCCGATTCGTGGGAATCGACTTCCAATGAGGGACAGCCTCGGTCGCATCGTTGCATCACTCCTTCGATTGCCGCGAGATCGGCGGCAGGCAAGAATCCCTGGGAGAGTGATCCTAGCAGTCACCCGATGGGAAAGGAACCGATTGGGTTGAGGGTCGATGGTTGAAGGTTGATGGTGAAAACCAAAACTCGAAATTCGAAATCGGAAATTCGAAAGTGGGACTCTCTGGGCTGATTGCTGATCCCTGACTGCTGAGGGCTCTTGTCATGTCTTCCTCGCCTCCCTTCGATCTGGCCGTCGCGCACAAGTATTTCGCTGCCCGGTACTTCAATCAGACCTGGGATCTGCTCGACCAGCCGGAACGTAGTGATGCGGACGACCGCAGGATGGAAGCCCTCGCGATGGCCTCGCTGTGTCATTGGATGGACCGCGACGATTGCACGCCGAGAAACCTGTCGATCGGCTACTGGCTGGCCTCGCGGGTACAGGCCATTCTGAAGAACGCGAGCGAAGCCAAAAGGTTCAGCCTGTTGTCTCTCGAATTCGCGAAGGATGAAGCGCCCTTCTATCGCGGTTACGCGCACGAAGCGCTCGCCCGCGCGGCGCGTGTGGCGGGCGACCATGCCGCGGCCGAGCAACATCTCGGCCTGGCCCACGCCGAAGCCGTGGGGGTCACCGATCTTCAGGAACGCGATGCCCTGCTGGCCGATTTGAAATCGTTGGCTGACGCCTGATGGGGAACGAACACCTCAGCGACGTTCAGACAGCCGCGCGGCGGCGACGTGCTCGCAGGGCGTTCCGGAAACCGTAAAAAATCGCGTTCAGCGCGATGACTGAAAGGACGATTTCCGGGAATCCTGGACGCATGAGAGTCCCCACTAGTGCCCCCATGGCCGCGGCCATGGTCAGCCAGAAAAAGAACGACGGCATGGCTGCACTCTCCCGTGCTGGAAATGAAGGAGTTGGTGGCACTTGAGTTGCGATCAGGGTATCACTCGGAAAATACGTCGGACAGGGGACTTTCGATCACGAAGTTTCCGGCGGAGTGTCGGAAAACCAGGATTGCTCGCGCTCCGGCACCCCCTCTAGAATCGGCCCTTGGCGACTTTGAAAGACCATGGAAGGGTGTTTCACTCATGGATGCCGACGTCGTTTCGCTGACCGGAGGGCGACCGTTGCCCGTTTTGCAGGGAAGCCTTCTGGATTTTCCAGACGACCCGATCGCGTGCATGCGTCGGCAGTTACGTCAATTTGGACACGCTTCGGCCCTCGAGCAGGACGGTCAGCGGATCCACTTTGTCTTCGGCCAGGACTACAACCACCAGGTTCTTACGAACACCGCGGTCTTCCATTCCCGGTTCTTTGCGGTTCGTGGTCCGCGCAAGTCGCCCCAGCGTCGCCTCAGTTCGGGGCTCCTCAGCCAGAATGGCGACGAGCATAAGCGCAACCGCCGTTTGATGATGGAAGCGCTGTCGAAGAAAGCCATTCAGGGCTATACCGACACCATCCGCATCCTCGCCGAGCAAATGATCAACGGCTGGCAGCCGGGGCAGGAGTTCGATCTCAATCGCGAGATGACGGAATTCATGTTGCGGCTGACAAGCACCATTCTGTTTGGCTTGGACGATCCCGAACTCGCCTACACGATCGGCCGCAAGATCGATCACTGGGTCCATCTGAATCACGAAATGGGGATGGGCGCGTTCGTTTCCGATCCCGACATTTCCAGCCGCTATCCCGAACTCCTCGAATTTTCGCGCGGGCTGGAAGCCGAAATCGCCGGCCTCATTCAATTGCGCCGCGACGGCTCGCAAAACGAAACCAACCTCCTCTCATTGTTGCTTCACGCGCATGACGAGCAGGGAGCCATCAGCGATGAAACATTAATCGGCCAGGCGGCACTCCTCTTCGCGGCGGCTCACCTGACGACCGCGCACTCGTTGACCTGGACGCTGTTCCTGCTCGCGCAACATCCCTCGGCGATGGGGGAACTGCATGCGGAACTGACGCGCGAACTGAACGGCCAGTTTCCCTCGCCCGACGATGTGGAACGGTTGTCGTGCATGGAGCGGTGCATCAAGGAAAGCATGCGCGTCCTGCCAGCATCCTCGTACTCGCAGCGCATTACGGCTCTACCAACCGAACTCGGGCCGTTCTCGCTCTCGGCTGGGCAGGGAATCGTCTTCAGCCAGTTCATCACGCATCACCTGCCGGAACTCTATCCCGAGCCCGATGCGTTCCTGCCAAGGCGGTGGGAGACAATTACGCCTTCGCCGTACGCTTATTTGCCCTTCGGTTCCGGTCCTCGGATGTGCATCGGCGCGCCCCTGGCCATGCTGATTCTGAAGATGGTAATTCCCGCCATTCTGCAGCGCTTTCAGGTCAACGTCGTGCCGGGTATCGACGTCAGCGGCAAGGTCATTTCGACCATGCTGAGTCCGACCTCGCGCATCATGGTTCACCTCGGCGAACCCACCGGCAAATTTGGCGCGCAACCGGTTTGCGGGAACATTCACGATCTGGTCGAGCTGCGCGAGATTCCGAAGCGGAACCGGGTGGTCGCGTAGTTGGCGACACGGAGATGGGGTGAGAGGGCGACGGGGCGATGTCGCGCTCTGCCCGGCTGGTGTTTCCTGCTCGCTGGACTGCTCAGCGACCGGAATTCCGCGCATCATCCACGAGACGTTGCCAGGTCAACGCCCACTCGTACATCGTGGCGGTTGTCAGATCGTTGAGGCCGTACTTCTCCGGTGGGACCGGTGAATTGCTTCGCCACGCCCAGTGGTAATTATCGACTCGCTTGAGCGATGCCATGCCAGCAGGCGGGCCAAGGGGATGGCTTCTCAACTGATTCCACTGGTTGGAAAGAGCAAGCTGGGACAGCCGCCGATCTCGGGCCCATTCCCAGTTGAATCGTGTCGTCCAGAAACCGAGTTCCGCGTCTTTGTTGATTCGATACAGGGCATAGTCATGCACCAACGGTTGCAACCCGATGCCTGGCTGCTGTTGCTGATCCCGCTTAACCATGTCGAACGTCGCATCACGCAGTTCCTGGGAAACGCGCGGGTCTCGCGCCCATTGGTTCAGGTGCCATGCGAAATCGGTAACGACTTGCTTTGAAAAATAACCACCCAGCGGGGCGTGGGCCTGAACAACGCGGAGATCGTTAAACGCCGCGCGAATCCAGTCGGTCGAAGCCTCCGGCCGACCTTCTTCCACTTCCAGCATGGCCATTAACAGCAAGAGTCGCGCGGGATCATCATTGATCTGCGCTCGCTTGGGTTGTCGCCACAACGCGGGATCTTTTAAGAGCAGGTCGCGAAGCTCCCGCAGTTTGTCCTGATTGGCTGCAACTCGCTTTGCATCGTCCATAGTGACCGGGCCCTCAGCGGCATCACGATCGGGTGCCGCCATGATGGCTTTGACCAGTTCTTCGAAACGCACCCAGTTCGATGAAGAGTTGGGTGCGCCAGCCATGTAGACCGAGATAATCTCATTCGCCTCGGCCGATCGATCGGGAATCTCGTAGATTCGCCAGGCAATTCCGCCTCCCAAGAGCGCCAGGCAGCCCAGGGTGATTTCGGCCGCGCGGGGCAGCCAGACCCAGGGGCCCGATCGCTCCAGCCACCAATTGGGGAGATGCCGCCAGGAGACATACAGAAACAGAACTGGCAGCGGCCACAGGAAGAGATGCGCCGGGAGCGGGGCGTAGGTGACAACCATCACCCAAATAAATGCCGCGTACCCGAATCCGATCGCCATCCCCAACCCCAGCAGCGAGCGTCGCTGGGTCGATCCGCCAAAAAAGCCGATCAAGAACGACAGGCAGGCGGCGAAGAACCAGTGAGCCGAGATTCGTTTCAGATCGACGTCCTGGAAACGCAGAACCTGCGTAACGTCGTCGCCCATCCAGGAGATCGCTGTTGCGATGAGGGCTCCCACGCCGATGGGCAACACCCCCCAGCAAAGAAGCTTGTTGAGCCATAGCGCCAGCGGCGATGCTCCGCGGAAGACGAGTTGCCGGTAGCCGTGATTCAATTGCTCGTTGCGCCACGCGAACACACCCAGGAGGGCGCACAACCACGGGAGGATGAGCGTCAGGGCCGCCAGGTTCCGCGAGTTCCCGGGGCCGAGCACAAGAATCAGCAGAACAACGGGAATGGCGAGGATCGCCGACCAGAACAGGAAGGTTCGCAGCGACTGCCACTCGAGCCATCGCAAGCGATGCCACGTGCGCTGCCAGCCCTGCGGGGCTTCTTCGGTCCGAACCAGAGTTCGCTCGGTGAGTCGGCGTTGGGGCCGCGGGAGACGAATCGGCACGAGACTCAGCGGAGCCGGCCGCCCATTCAGCCATCCCTTGGCGAGAAAGACGACGATTGTCAGCAAGATCGAATCGACAACGAAATGCGACACGAAAACGGAGAGGAACCAGCCCCAATCGCTCGTCGAACCGTGGGTCCACGGAGTCGCGATCAACTGCAGAATAATCTCGAACGGCAAGAACAGGAGCGCGGCGATCACCACCGCGACCAGAGCCTTATCCACCAGCAGCGACCAGAACATGGACCAGATCGTGACGTGGACATACATCAACACAAAGACGCCGATGAGAAATCCCGCATCTCGTGCAAGGTCAAACGCGGGATTGGAGTGTCGATCGAACAAGGCCAGGACGCCCGCGAAGGCAAACAGCGCGATCTGCAGGATGGTCGCGCTGACCATTAGAAAGCCAACTTTGCCCGCCAGCAGCACCCGCAGGGATGGCGCCAGTTGAATGAGATGGAAGGCGGTTCGTTCCTCGGTCTCGCCCGCGTACTGGATCGCAGCGCCGGCAATGAGATAGACGAACGGAATCCAGAACGTGAGGCTGGCCGCTTGTTCCGCGAACGTGCTGCGATTCATGATCAGGAAGATCGCGATGATCAGCATCAGGCCGAATGTGCCCAGGCAGCAGCCCAGCCACAGCGTGCGAAGCTGCCGATATTCCTTCCAGACCAGTCGTCCGAGCGCCGGTGAGCCGAACATGATCGCGCGTCCTGAAGAAGGGGACGAGGACAGGAGACTTTGGATGGGAGCGAGTGATTACGGCATCGCGACCGGTTCATCGATCGTCCAGGTCGCGTTCGCGGAGTCCTGCATGCAAGCCACGAAGATCTCTTCGAGCGACGGCGTGCGCGACTGCACATCGAGGACGCCGGGCAGCGATCGCAAGATGTCTTGCTGAGCGTCGCCGAAGTCGCGCACCAGCAATTGCCACCGGCGCTCGAACGACTCCGAGGCCAATAAACGGGCGGGATCGGGGAGCGGCGGCGGTGCCGTGTCGACGGCGTCGAGCGTCACCTGGACTTGCTTCACGCGACTCTTGAGCGATTCCAACCGTTCGTTGAGCACCAGACGGCCATGCCGTAGGACCAAAACGGTATCGGCGACGCGTTCGACTTCCGCGATCTGATGGCTGGAAAGAAAAACGGTCCGGCCGGTCGCGGCGATGTCGACCATACTCTCCAGGAACTCGCGGCGCACGAGCGGGTCGAGCCCCGAGGTCGGCTCATCCAGAATGAGGAGATCCGGTTCATGCGCCAGGGCAAGGCTCAGCGACACCTTGGCCTGCATTCCCTTGGACAACGCCTTGATCGGCCGGTTGCCGGGAAGATCAAACTTCCGGGCCAATTGCAGAAAGCGTTCGAATGTTCCCAGCGGACAGAATCCCGCTGCAAACCAGCCGGCTTCATCGACTGTCATCCAGTCGTACAGAGCCGGGCGATCGGGGACATAGCCGATGCGACGACGGATCTCGTCGCCGAATTTCCGGCTGTTGAGCTGGAGGACGCGGGCCTCGCCGTCATCCGCCGTCAACAGCCCGAGCAGAATGCGGATCGCCGTGGTTTTGCCGGCTCCGTTTTCACCCAGGAGGGCGACGACCTGGCCCGGCTTCACGCTGAAGCTGACATCGCGAAGGGCGAATGCGTCGCCAAACCGTTTGGTGACATGACGAAAGTCGCAGACGGAAGTCATGGGAGTGTCTCCGAGGAGGCTGTTTCCGCAAGGACGTGATTGATGAGATCGCGGACTTCGTCGGGGGAGAGCCCGCCGCGACGACATTCAAGAATGGCGGCTTTCAGACGATCGCCGAGCAGTTGACGGCGTTGCAGACGGCAACGATCGGGGGCTTCCCGCGTGACTCGCAGGCCCTCGCCGCGGAGCGGCTCCAGGACGCCGTCGACCTGCAGATCGCGATAGGCGCGAGCGACGGTGTTGGGATTCACGGCCAGATGCTGGGCCATCTCCCGCACCGAAGGAACCAGGTCGCCGGCTCGAATCGCCTGGCTGGCGACAGCAAATTTGAGCTGTCGGGCAATCTGGTCGTAGATAGGATGCCCGTTTCCGGGGTCGACGTGAAACAGCATGATCGCGCCCTCTGTACTACTTCGATAGTACAGTGTTGACCAAGAGTGTCAATGGGCGATTTTTCAAATTCCTTCGGGGGAAGAGGGACGCGGTGAGGGGGAGACGGGGAGAGTATCGCAGCAGATCTTTCTCCGCGTCTCTCGGAGTCTCTGCGGTGACGAAAGGATCTTACCGCAGAGATCGCAGAGAACGCGGAGAAAGGCGCATGCTTGCCTTTGGGCAAGCATGGCACTCACGAGGTTGACTTGTGCGTGAATTAGTTGAGGCCGCGTTGCTTGAGGGCGGCGACGACGGCTTCGACGATGCGGGTGACGTCTTGCGGGGCCTCGCCGGTGGTCGGAATGGGGCAGCCGCAGATCGGTTCGTCGGTGAAACCGTGCTCGGCCAGCATGCACTGCAAAGTGTTCGCCAGCGAATCCAGGTCGTGGTGCTGATCGTCGGAAAGGGGCTGGCGACCGATGCCGGTTTCAAAGCCGCGCAGCCGCACCGCGGCGCGGAAGCCGTCGGGGAACTCGGACGAATAGATCATCGTGTCGAACAGCCGCAGAATGTCGTACTGCAGCGTCCGCGCATCATCCAACTGGTCGGACATCGTCAATTCGTAGAGTTTGCGGGTCAGCTCGGGAACGACCCCGGACGTGGCGTTGGTGCCGCCGTCGCAGCCGATCAGCAGCATGGGCATCAGGGCGGCATCCCAACCGGTCAGGAAGCTGAATTCGGGACGGCTGGGTCGCACGGCCGCGATCATCCGCATCATGTGGGGCAGTTCGCCTGACGAGTCCTTGATGCCCACGATCTTGGGGCACTCTTCGGCCAGCCGTCGCACCGTGGGGACGTCGATCGGGCTGGCAAACATGGGAATGTTGTAGAGCGTGACGTCGATAGGCGTGTTGTCCGCGATCTCTTTGAAGTAGGCGTAAACCGCGCGGGGGCTGAGCTTGTAGTAGAAGGGGGCGACGATCGCGACAGCCGTGGCCCCCAACTGGTAGTACGTTTCGCAAGCGCGGAGGGTCTCGCGAACATTGGCTTCGGCGGCTCCGGCCAGCACGGGAACGCGGCCCGCGACCTGGTCGGTAATGATCTCCATGATCCGCACGCGCTCGTCGGCCGTGAATCGCGTGAACTCACCGGTCGACCCGTTGGGGTAGAGACCGTGGACCCCCTTGTCGATCAGCCAGTCGACATAGCGGCGCAGTTCGCGTTCGTTGATCTCGCCTCGGGTGTCCAGGGGAACGATGTTGGGGGTGAAAATTCCCTGAAGCTTCGTCGAGGCCATGGAGAGTTCTCTGTTGCGGACGTTCGTTTTGTCGGGCGGGCGGAATCGGCCGGGTGACCGCGCTGTCGACGACCGCCCGGATACTTTTCGGCAGCCACCGCCTTCACCTGCATCGATCGCGGTCGGGTAGCGGTTGAACCGCCAACCTATCGGAAAGCTGGCCAAATCTGCCGCTGGGGCTCACGCCGGAGAGCTGGAATCGGCCGCTCGTATCGGCCATTCCAGCACAATTCGCGTCTCTTCGCCAGCTTTGCCAGTCACGACAATCGTTGCATTGTGCATTTGGGCAATCCGCCACACTTTGCACAGGCCGAATCCGAGTCCGCGCCCGGCCTGCCGACCGGAATAAAACGGGTCGAAGGCATGGCAGCGTTCGACGTCAGTGAATCCACGGCCGCGATCGATCACGCTCAGGCGAACCCGGTCGGGGAAATCGCTGGGGACTGCCTCGATGCGAATGGGTCCACCGTCGGGAAGCAGCGCTTCGCGACTGTTGCGTGTCAGTTCCGCGAGAATGACAGCAAACTGTGCGGGATCGGCCCAGAGGACGAGCTCTCCCTCACATTTTACTTCGAGGGGCGTCGAGGCCCTTTGTTCGTCGGCTTGCCACGTCATCCGCCAGCGTTCAAGTTCCTCGTTGAGATGAAGGCGCTGGGGATGTGCCGCGGGGGGGCGGGCGAACAGCATGACGTCGCCGATCATGTCGCGCACTCGCAGGGCCTGCGCCCCGATGATTGCCAGCATCTGTCGTCGGGCGGGATCCTGTTCGTCGCGCAGTAACTGGCTCGCACGGCCGACGATGGTTCCCAGGGGATTGTTGATCTCGTGACCGGCGGCGGCCGCGAATTCCGCGAGGGCTTCCAGACGGTCCGGATCGGGAGACCAGTCTATTGGGTGGTTGTCAGCAGAGGATGACGGCTCGCTCATCGACTATCGGTCAACCCGGAAAACGAAGGGCCGCCGATTGGCTCGGCGGCCCATTTCGCGATCAGGAGGTCTGATCGCAAATCCGTGTGCCACGGCTCTGCGAGCCGTGCGATTTTTCCAGCATCTTTCACCGAATACACCACGGCTCGCAGAGCCGTGGCACACGCGGACATTCAACAGATTAAACGCGGGCCGAGGCTTCCATATCGAGCAGTTTGCACATGCGCTCGATCAATGAGTCGACCTCGAACGGTTTCTGCAGGAAGTCGTCGGCCCCCGAGGCCCGCAGATCGGCGATCTTGTCCTGCTCGACCATCCCCGAAATGCAGATGATGCGAGTTTCGTCGAGCGACGAATCGCTACGGACGCGTTGGCAGACTTCCTTGCCGTTGATGTCGGGCAGCATGATGTCGAGGACGATGATGTCGGGACGATATTCCTTGACCATCATCCCCGCATCGAAGCCGTTGTTGGCGACGCGCACCTCAAACCGGCCGTCCCGCTCCAGCGCGTCGCGGATCAGTTCGACGAGTTCCTCGTCGTCATCAACCACCAACGCCTTCCGGCGACCGCTTTCGAGGGCATCGGTGGGGATGCCGTTTTCTTTCATGAATCGGTACAGAATGTCGCGGGGAATCCGGCGAAACCGGGAACCGGGAACGCGAAAACCACGGAGCTGACCCGAGTCGAAACAACGAATGATGGTCTGTTGGCTGACCTTGCAGATTTTGGCGGCTTCGCCCGTCGTGAATACGGTTTTCATTGGCAATCCCATCCTTTGCTGCCGCCAGTTCCCGAGAGAACGGGCTCGACTCGGAACCTCTCGGACGTCCGTTCACGAGAGTCTCGAATTTCCGACGAGATGCCTGGCAGGTGGGAAAGGGAAAGCCAATCGTCGGTCAGCAAGAGGCTGCCGCGGAAGGTGCAGAATCGGCGAGGACCGAGGGCTGCCATCCCTAACGAACCCTTGGGGAACATTTCTTCGGAGAAGTCGAGGTTTGCACGTGTTGCGGAGTTTACCAAAACTTCCGCGTGTGCCGATTGTAGCCAGTCCCGAAAAACGGTCAACATTATTCTCTTTGGGCAAACTCCGCCGTCCCAATTCGCGCGGCCAGACTGCCGAGAACTCCACAAACCTTGTAAAGAAAATGGTTTACGAAGGTTAAGAAGACTCGCGACCCCGCCAGAACCCCCCGCTTGCGACCACAAGGTCGAAATTCCGTCCAGCCAGCGTTTTTCTCCATTCGGCATGGCGAGGACAGCCTATGACGGCCATCAAACGGGGCAATTCCCGCCATCGGGACTGGGATCTCGGGGCACGGTGAATTCGCGGCCACTGTTGACACTTGGCGTTGGAAGTCGCTCGTGCGATAGTGCTCGTGCGCGATCGTTCACTGGCCGCACGCGGCTGCGGGACTGACCGCCGAAACTTCTTTTCGATACCCCTTGCCAAAAGGTTGACCCAAGATGAAACGAACTGCCGCCGTCACGCTGAAGGGGAATCCGGTCGATCTGAAGGGGCGGGCGCTCCAGGTGGGGGACGCGGCTCCTGAGTTTTCGCTGCAGGATACCGGCTTGGGCGAAGTCACTTTGGCGTCCTCGGCTGGCAAAACGCGGATCATCGCGACGATTCCGTCGCTCGATACGTCGACCTGCCACATGGAGACCAAGCGCTTCAACGACGAAGTCAAGAATCTCTCCAACGTGGAAGTGCTGGTCGTCAGCATGGACCTGCCGTTTGGCCAGAAGCGTTGGTGCGGAGCGGAAGGGGTGGAAAACGTCAAAACCCTCAGCGCGCACCGCTGCACCGACTTCGGAAGCGACTACGGCGTGTTGATCAGCGGCGGCCCGCTGGACCGTTGCCTGTGCCGGGCGGCGTTCGTCGTGAATCCAGAGGGCCAGGTGACGTATGTCGAATACGTCTCCGAGATCAGCAAGGAGCCGAACTACGAGGCGATTCTGGCCGCCGCCAAGAGCTGAATCGGCCCGAATCAGCGTTCCGGCTGATCCTGTTGCGCGGGCAAGAGAACCTGAAAGCGCGCTCCCCCTCCGGGGGACGTGAGGACGGTGATCGTCCCTCCCAGCGACTCGGTGATCGACTGGCAGATCGAAAGCCCCAGGCCATTCCCGCGGCTGACGTTGCGCTGCCGCGCGGGATCGATCTGGTAGAACCGGTCGAAGACTCGCACCCTCAGATTCTCGGCGATTCCGGGTCCGCTGTCGTCGACGGTGACCTGGGCGAACGATTTGCCGTCAACCATGCTGGTGGTGAGCGCGACGTTCACGCGTCCCTGCGGCGGGGTGAACTTGACCGCATTGTCGATGAGGTTCGTGAACAACTGCCGGAGTTGTTGTGGACAGCCTCGGACCGTCGCGCCGTCGCCGGAGGCGAGCATTAGCACGACCGACTTGACCTCGGCGACGGGTTCGAACAGTTCACAGCAGCTCCTCAGAACGGCGGCGAGATCGACGGGAACGCATTCGATCGTGGTCACGCCCGCGTCGGCTTCGGCCAGGCTGAGGAGCTGGGAAACCAGGCTGATCAGGTGCTGGCATTCGTTCTCCACGAGGCTGAGGACTTCCCGGTATTCCTCGGTGGAGCGAGGCCGTTCGAGGACGACATCGAGATTGCTCTGGATCGCGGTCAGGGGTGACCGAAGTTCGTGCGCGGCGTTGGCCAGGTAATCGCGGTGCTTGGCGAGGTGGAGCGCGATCTGATCCAGGAAGTGGTTGATCTGCCCGGCGAGCTGATCGAGCTCGTCATCGGTTCCGCGAATTTTGAGTCGCTCGTCGAGGTGGCTGGGCCGCAGTCGCTGAGTGGTCTCGATAATGTCGCGCAGGGGGGCCGTGGCGGCGCGGGCCAGAATGGCTCCGCCCAGGGGGGCCAGGAGAAACAACACCACGCCAACGGGGATCAGCACGCGCGTCAGGCGGCTGACATCGTTGTTGACGAAGGCCATGGGCGCGCCGACGCGTGCCCGGTATTTCGGAAGACCGGGCTTCCGGAGCGTGTGCTCCACGCTGCGAACGTCGGCCGAAACATACAGAGTGGCTGATTTCCCTAATGGGGTTCCCGTGGTGAGGAGTTCGCTCGGGGCGTTGCGGCTGGAGAACAGGAGTTTTCCATCCTCGTCGAGCCAGCGAACGAACCAGCCGCGCTCGGAGTGACTGGCGGCGATCCGACCGATTTCGGCGAGCGTTTCCTCCCGGTCGGGATGCAGGGCCTCGATCGTCAGCAAAACCAGGTGCGCTTCGTCGCTGAGAAACTGGTCGGTTTCGAGCAACAGGTAGTACCGCAGACCTTCACGAACGGCGAACAGCGCGACCAGCAGCACCAGTAGAACGACGAGCGTATTCCACAACGTCAGGCGAACGCTCAGCGTGCGGAGCCATCGCATGAGGGAGAGATGTCTCACCTGGCCGGTTCCCGCGCGATGACTGGGCTGAGTTCAAACCGTGGCTGGTGTCTCGAATCTGCCGTCACTACGAGTGACGCCACAAAAAGATCAGGCTTCCGGCTCTTCGTCTGTCCCGGCGGCGCCGATCATATAGCCGCGTCCGCGGATCGTCCGAATGACCGAGTGATCGAAGCCGCGGTCGATCTTGCCGCGCAGCCGATTGATATGCACTTCGATCACGTTGGTGGTTCCATCCCAGTTGAACCCCCAGACATGCTCGCAGAGCATTTTTCGAGTGACGACCTGACCCGCGAACCGCATCAGCAGTTCCATCAGGCTGAATTCGATGGGCGTCAGGTCGATGTCGCGACCCTTGCGGTTCACGCGGCGCGTGGTGAGATCGAGCGCGATCTCGCCGACCTGGAGCAGCGGGGTCGGTCGCACGCTGGTCCGGCGGACCACCGCGTTCAGTCGGGCGAGCAGCTCGGGAAACTCGAACGGCTTGACGAGGTAGTCGTCGGCCCCCAGGTTGAGCCCGGTCACGCGGTCGTCCACGGCTCCCAAAGCCGTCAGCAGGACCACCGGGCAAAGCACGCCCCGGGCGCGGATCTCGCTCAACACCTGCTGGCCGGATCGCTTGGGAAGCATCTGATCGAGAACGATCGCGTCGGACTGCTGCGTCAGCGCGGCGGTGACGCCCGCTTCGCCATCGGTCCGCCATTCGCATCGATGACCCTGTTCGGTGAAGCCCTGGACCAGGGCACGGCCAATCGCCAGATCGTCTTCGATAATCAGGATGTTCATGGTTCCGGCTCGCGGGACGCGATCGATCACTTGCACTCAAGAGGGCTCGACGGGGCTTATTTCAGTGTCTACTCAGGCCGGTTTTTGTTCCAGCACCTGTAACATTCCCTGCACAAATTGCGGGAGATCGTCCGGTCGCCGGCTGCTGACGAAATGCCGATCCACGACCAGGGGCGCGTCTTCGAACAGCGCTCCCGCATTCACGAGATCGTCGCGGATTCCCGGTGAACCCGTGACCCGAACGCCGCGATAAATGCCAGCCGAAATGGGCATCCATCCGCCATGGCAGATCGCGGCAACCAGCTTGCCCGCGGCATCGAATTCGCGCAGCAGTTGGAGCACCTGGGGATCGCGGCGAAGTTTGTCGGGCATCCAGCCACCGGCGCAGAGCACGCCGGCAAAGTCTTCCGCGCGCAAGTCAGCGATCGCGACCTCGCTGGTGCAGGGATAGCCGTGCTTGCCGGGATGCCGGGTTCCTGCCTTGAGGCCAGCCAGGACCGTTTGATACCCGGCTTCCTCGAGTCGCAGCTTGGGATACCACAGTTCCAGGTCTTCGTAGAGGTCGTCGACGAAGGCCAGAATCCGGGGAGAGGTTTGTGTCATTCTTCGAGACGATCCTCCGAACACGGATTCCGCGGCCCGGTCGATCACGTGTTCGAACATGGGTGGCGATGCATGAGAAACCTGTCATACTTTAGCGGCACCGGAACCTGCGGGGCAGAGTCTCGGGCCTGGATTGGCTGTCAATTCCTTCAGGGGATCGCGACAAAAGGCGAGTGGTCTCCACGCACGACATGTGGCTTTTGGACTCGATGACAACCAGTAAGTCGTGACCGTTTTTCACAAAGACAAGCAGCGGCCGTCCCGTCGGGTGTTCGGTCGGGAGCCGAATCGATGTCGCGAGCCGTCCTGAGTGTTGGGCAGTGTCAGTACGACCACGGCCGGATCAGCCGGGAACTTGCAGCCGCGTTTGACGTGCGGGTCGATGGCGTCGACACCGCCTCCCAGGCGCTCGCCGCGGCCGCCAGTCAGCGATACGATCTCATTCTGATTAACCGGATTCTTGATGCGGATGGCTCATCGGGCCTGGAACTGCTGCGGCAGTTGCGGGAGCGGTCGGAGGGGGCGTCGGCAGCGGTCATGCTGGTCAGCAATTATCCCGATGCGCACGACAGCGCGGTGGCTCTCGGTGGGGTTCGCGGTTTTGGGAAAGCCGATCTGGGAATGAATGTTGTCCGCGAATGTGTCGAACCCTACCTGAGTGATAACGGGAAGTGATCGTAAGACACGCCGGGCTGAATTCGCTCGGAACGACGCAGGCTTCTCGAAGCCGGCCGAATCAGCGCGATGTCCCGGTTGGCTGGCGATCGGACGGATGGAACGGATCGAACATGGCGACCATCACGGTACGAGTTCTCGAAGGGCTGGAGCGGGGGCGGGTCTATCTGGACCTCCCGACGCCGGTCACGATCGGCCGCGAGGAAGACAACGACATTCAATTGAACGACGATCGCATCAGTCGCTTTCATGCCAAGCTGCAGGACGACCAGGGCAACGTCATTCTGACCGATCTCGACAGCACCAACGGGACTCGCGTCAACGGCCATCCGGTCCAGATGCATGTCCTGCGGACCGGCGACGTCCTGTCGCTGGGACGGTGTCTATTGTTGTACGAGGAAGTTTCGTGCAGCGGGAACGAGGGTGGTGGTAAATTGACCGAGGACACCGCGTTCCGCACTCGGGACGACCTGGAAGCCTCCGGCAGCGATTCCGACGACCTCGGTTTGTTCGATCCACCCACGCCGGGGGGCGAAGAACGCTCGCTGCTCTTTAATGGCTCACGTCCCGAACTTCCGGAGCGTCTGACGGCGCTGCAGCGAGCCCGACTGACCGACCTCCTGGCCTACATGCACGAGCGGATGGGGGATGTCCTGCTGGAGTCGACGGTCCACCCCGGCGACGGTGAAAATTCCGGCTACACGCAAATTGTCTGTCCAGGCGAGACCTGGAGCCGGCTGGCTCAATTGACGGCCGAACTGGCGGAATGCCTCCGCGAATTGGGCGATCCCGACGCGTAGGGCCGCTCACGCTCGCGACTATCTACGGGTTACCGCGTGCCTGAGCCCGCCACCCCGCCTACAATTCAGGTTGTCGGAATCACGCTGGGAGCCAGCGCCAGACATTCCAGGGCTCTTGAAAGACACTGTCCTACCGTCAAAACCCTCTGGACATGTGATTTGTTCCTGAATTTGCGGGCGTTTCCGAGCCGCCAACCGGGTTTTGACGGAGGCTCCTCAGAAGGTTCGAGTGCGATGAGTGACGGTCCCCCCCCAACCAGCGACAAGCCGCGCCGCCGGTTTGGCCCCCTCTTTTGGATGGGTTCCGCGATGTGGGTGCTGGTAGGCGTCGTGGCGGCGAATTTTTATTTTGGGCAGATCGGGCGCGCTCCCCGACAGGCGGCACCGGAATCAGGAGGCGCGGCGGCGGATCGCGCGTTCACGCTCCGGTCCGACGGGACTGGCGAGATCGATATCGGGCAACTGATGTCCGGCCATGGAAGTCAGACGCCGGGCGGTTCCATCTGGGATCCCGAAGGTCTGGAAGACTTCTCGTTCCGCAATTGTGATGGACGGACCATCACGAAACAGGATTTGCTCGGGAAGCCGTGGGCTGTCGCGACGGTGTTCACCCACTGCCTCGGCCCCTGCCCGGCCGTGACGCGGGCGATGCGGGAATTGCAGGACGCGCTGGCTGGCTACGACTGTCGCCTGGTGACGCTGACGGTCGACCCCGGACGCGATACGCCGGCCGTCCTCAAAAAATATGCCGAGCTGCACGGAGCGGACCTCAACAAGTGGTACTTCCTGACCGGCAACGTCGACGAGATCTACGGGCTCATCCATCGGGGCTTCAAGCTGCCGGTGCAGGAAGCGACCGGGGATGTCGAGCCGGGTTATGAAGTGATCCACTCGATCTATGTCCTGCTGGTCGACGAACACGGCGTCGTGCAGGGGAAATACAGCGCGGGCAAGCCGGACGAAATGGCGAACCTGCGCCGCGAACTGCAGAAGCGGTCCGCGAAGATCGACGACAAGGCTGTTGAAGCCGCCAGCGGCGAGCTACCAGCCGCCAGCAAGGAGTTGTGACACCAGCTTTCAGGGATCAGTCTTCAGCGATCAGTGATGAAAGAGGATCTGCGCTCAAGCGTTGGATTCTTGAGACTAATGGCTCACGAGGGTGTAGCGGCTGCAAGCCGGGGGACGTAGTCGGCTGGCAATTCGTCGAGGGCGCGGGCAATTTGCTCTCGTTGAACGCCGGTGAATGCCTGGAAGGGTTCTGCCAGGCTGTCGGCGCATAAGCCGACGAGCGACAGGGCGCACTTGAGACCCTTGAGGTAGCTCGACTGCGAATCGCCGACGGTGTAAATCGAGGACGACAGCCGCAGGACGACCTGGAGCAACCGGCGGGCTTCGGGAAGATTTCCCGTCGCGGCGGCTTCGTACAGGTCGACGTACAACCGTGGCGCGAGGTTGGCGCCGCCGCAGACGCCGCCATGGGCTCCGAAGAGGACCGCATCGGCGAGCAGTTCCTCCGGACCCATCAGCAGCGAGAAGCCTTCGCGCCGGGCAACCAATTCCCGGAGCTTGTGGAAGTAAACCATCTGCCCCGAGCTGTCCTTGATGCCGACAATGTTGTCGACGTCCATCAAGCGGCGGACGGTTTCGAGTTCGAAGCTGATCTTGGTATGGCTCGGCATGTTGTACAGAAACAGCGGAAGCGGAACGGCCTGTGCCAGCCGTGCGACCGAGGCGAACAGGTCATTCTGTCCAGCCGGGAAGTAATAGGGAGGGGCAAGCACCACGGCGTTGGCCCCAGCATCGGCGGCCTGCTCGGCAATGAAGACCGATTCCTGAAACGACGTGTCGGTGATGCCGACGAGAACCGGAACACGACCGGCCACCTGCTGACAGGCCCGTTCAATCAGTTCACATCGCTGTTTGTACGCCAGGCTCGGCGCTTCGCCGGTTGTTCCCAGGAGGAACAAGCCATGGACGCCCCCCGCGAGCACATGCTCGATCAACCGCTCGAGACCGGCGTAGTCAAGGCGATCGGGCGCGGCGAGGGGCGTGACCAGCGGCGGGACGATACCGGTCAGGGGCTGAAGGCGAGTCGTCATCGGGAAGTGTTCCAACAGAGAGGGACTCGTGTACGCGCGGGAATTCTCAGGATTGAATTTCGCCTGTGTTCTGTGGCCGCGTTCGTGGCTTAAAGATCGCTTCCAGCGAGCCAATTGCCAGGATCACAGCCGTTCCGACCACGGGGATGCAGAAGGGGTGGAGCGGGTTCTTCGCCCAGTTGGGCAGTTGCGGGATCGAGGGCGACAGGGTCATCCACAGAATCACCATGATTCCGCAGCCCACCGCGAGGGCAGCGGACGCGCGACCGACGCGTTCCTTGGGAAAACGGCCAAGAATCACCAGCCCCAGCACGCCACCGTTAAAAACTCCCGCGAGCATCCACCACGCTTCGAGAATGCTGCGGGACCGCGTCATGGCGAGAGCGACGGCAATGGCGAGCAATCCGGAAAGTGCCGTCACCGAACGCAGAACCCACAAGGCTTCGCGCTCGGTCGGTTGGGGTCGCAAATAGCCCTGGTAGAGATCGCGCAGCACCAGTGTGGCCATGCTGTTGAGGCTGGGGTCCATGGCGGCCGCGAAGACTCCGGCCACCACCAGCCCGGCCAGACCAATCGGAAGGCGGTTGGCGATGAACCAGGGAAAGACCTGATCGGCGGCGATTCCCGTGGGGAGCGCGTCGGGCTGGAAGATCGACCAGGCGTACAACTCGGTCCCGATCAGGAAGAAAACGGCAGCCACCGGGACGTAGAGCCATGCTCCGTACGTGACACTACGGGCGGCGTCCCGTTCCGACTTCGCCGTCAGGTAGCGCTGAATGTATCCCTGATCGGCGGCGAAGTTCGTGAGGTTGATGACGAATCCATAGATCAGCACGACCCACACCGTCGATTCCCTCGGGTCGAGCGAAAGACTTCCGAGGCTGAACTTCTCCCGAACATCCGGCAGTTCGGTTACCGTCGACAATCCATGCGGTAGCAGCATTCCCAGCACAATCAGACAGATGAGCGGCCCGGCCAGCAGCACCACGGCGTGTAGCACCCCGATCCACATCAGGGCTTCCATCCCCCCGACAACCGTGTAGACGGTCATCAGGATTCCCGTTACCAGAATGAGGACCAGTGGATCCCAGCCAGTGAGCGGGGCGACTGCGAGCGCCAACAAGTAGATGATGGTCCCGGTGCGGGCCAGTTGCGTGAGCAGAAAGCAGACGACGGCGTACGTTCGGGCCCAGTGCCCGAATCGGTGTTCGAGGTGGTGATACGCGGAGACCTCGCCGGTCCGGCGGTAGAAGGGGACAAACCAGCGGACGGCACACCAGGCGGCGACCGGGGTCGCCAGGCTGAAGACAAAAGCGTTCCAGTTGTCCGCGAACGATTTTCCCGGGTTGGCCAGGTAACTGATGCTGCTGACGTAGGAGCCGAAGATTGACAGACCGACGGCCCACGCGGGGAGGTTTCGGTCGGCCGCCATGAAGCGTTCGCTGTTGGCGGCGCGCCGGGCAAACAGACACCCGAGCCCCACGGTCAAGGCGAGGTAGCCAATCAGGACGGCGAGGTCGACATTGGCAAGCGAGTGAGATGGCGGCATACGGAAAGGTCGTCACGTTGCGAATCGTGCTGAGGGGGTGGCCAGCACGCGACCGGTCGTGCCTGTCAGGTGCCAGCGACGAACTCCCAGTGTGCCAGCCCGTCGATCGGCGTGCCACCCAGTTGACCGGCTGGTTGGTTGGCCGGTGTCCTGCTCGCACGCTCAGAAAGTCGCGACCGGGGAGACCGACTTTCCAGCCGGGCTTCACGAAAATTCCATCAACGAACTCATTGCCGACGAACATTCAGGAATGGTAGGGTAGTTACGCATCTCGAAACGGGGAAAATCCCGCTGGTTCATTCTGACCAGCACATCCCCGGGCGCTCTTCGTATCGCACAGGAACATTGTCATGCATCTTCAGACGAGAATTCGTTCCCGGAAGGGGTTTACCCTGATCGAATTGCTGGTGGTCATCGCGATTATCGCGATTCTGATCGCCCTGTTGTTGCCGGCCGTGCAGCAGGCGCGCGAGGCGGCCCGGCGAACGCAGTGCCGGAACAATCTCAAGCAGCTCGGCCTGGCTGTTCACAACCATGAGCAGGCATACGGCTACGTTCCGTCCTGGGTGCGCGACATCAAGCAGGCGGATTATCCCGGCGGTTGGCCGGCGGGCAACCCCTATGGGCAGCGAACGACGTTCGGCACGCTGTGGCACCTGCTCCCGTACATGGATCAGGCGACGTACTATCAGAACTTCGATATGAAGCGCTCCTATCTCGATCCGGTCAACATGCCGGCTCCCTATGGAACGCAGAACGCCCAGATGATGGGAACGCCGATTCCCGCATTCCTCTGCCCATCGACTCCGGGCAGTCCCCCTTCGGACTATGGCCCTTACTTGCAGTCTGTCGGTCTTGGTAGCGGGGCTCCCATGATCACGCCGCGGACCGATTATGTTCCGCTCCGCGGCCTGCACAGCTCGCTGGCAGCGTGCGCTGGACTGCCTGCCACGAGCACGAACAACGCGTTCTTTGGTCGCGTCGACAATGCCACCAACAAGGAAGACAACTGGAAAGTCAAGTTCTCCGAAGTGACCGACGGCCTGTCGAACACGATCTGCCTTGTTGAACTGGCGGGCAAACAGAAGCGCTATTTTCGGGGCATTCCGACTCCCGGCAGCACGCTCCTCGACGGCGGGCTCGGGCTGAATTCGTTCTTCGGCGACGTAAACGTCGCGCGTCATGCCCGCGGTCTGAGCGGGGCGACGATTGCTGATCCCGGGCAGGCCGGATGCGGGTTCATCAACATCTACAACGAGAACAACCCGTATTCGTTCCATACAGGCGGCGTGCATGCCCTGTTTGGCGATGGTTCGGTTTCGTTCCTGTCGGAAAACATGTCGGTCATTGTCTTTGCCGGTCTGCTCTCGCGCGATGGCGGCGAAACGGTCAGCCAGCAATAGTAATCGCGTTGGTCGGGACTTCGCTCGATGCGCGCGGCCAATGCCGCGCGCATTTTGTCTTTCGCGGAGTCGACCGCCTGACCGTCGATCGCGGCATTTCCACGGGGCGAACATCTCTCTCTCGCTATGCTCGAGGAATCCAGCTTCATGGCAAAACGTCATTTCACCGCCGGGGCGCGTATGCGGACCCTGGTTGGTTCTCGGTGGGCTATCGTTTCCGTTTCTCTGGTAGCGCTTTCGTTCACCGGCTGTAATAGCGGGCCAACCTATGTCAATCCCGAGGGATTGCTCCTGGTCGACGGCACGCCGACCGGTGGCGTGCAGGTCATCTTCCATCCGGCCAATCCGGCAATTAACCCGGCCTCTGGTGTCTCGAATGCGGATGGAACGTATCGGCTGACGACCGGGACGAACCAGGGAATCTCTCCCGGCGATTACACTGTCACGGCCGTCTATCCCGATCCCAGCGTGGTGCCCACTCCCCAGCAGAAGATGATGGGGACGGATGAGCCCGGCCCCGATCTCTTCAAGGGGAAGTATGTCTCCGCGAGCACGTCGCCGATGAAGATGACGGTTTCCTCCGGCGACCAGGGACTGACTCCGCTCGATTTCAGCACGAAGGAGTGACGTCCAGAACGGACTTGCTGAGCGTTTCCGCTCGAACCTCTTCGCGGCAATGTGACGGCAGTGTGCGAGTCCGCCGGACGGCGCATCACCTCGCACAGTCGGAACCTTGGACACCGGCCTTCGGGCAGGTCTTCACGAAAATTCCATCGAGCAACTCATTGCCGATGAACATTGTCGAATGGTAGGGTAGATACGTATCTCAATACGGGGAAACGTTCTTCTGGTTCGTTCAGACCAGTTCATCCCCCGGGGCAATCGCAGCGCATAGGGACTTTTGGCATGCATCTTCAGACGAGAATTCATTCCCGCAAGGGATTTACCCTGATCGAACTGCTGGTGGTCATCGCGATCATCGCGATTTTGATCGCCCTGTTGTTGCCGGCGGTCCAGCAGGCACGCGAGGCGGCTCGGCGGACGCAGTGCCGCAATAATTTGAAGCAGATGGGTCTGGCGCTTCACAACTACCACGATACGCACAACACGATGCCGTTCTCGTGGATGGCGTCCCTTTCTCCGAACGTGAACCTGTCTGCCTGGACAATCATGATCCTTCCCTATCTGGACCAGGCACCACTCTACAACCAGTGGAACTCCTCGGTTCCGGCGGTCAATCAAGGAGCGGCGCTTGGAGCGCTTCCGGCATCGGCCGTCACCCAGAACCTGGCTGTGATCCGTACGCCGTTGACCGTGTTTCAGTGCCCGTCTAGCTCGGCTCCGACGGAAAGCAATTACCAAATCACTTCTCCGACCACGCTCACCTGGACGGCTGCCCGTGGTGATTATTCGCCGAGTTCGGGAATTCGTAGCGACATCTCCACGTTGGCCTACACTGGCTATCCCGGCGGAACCAGCCGCCCTCGTAGCGGAGTCCTTCAACAGGCAACAGACCCTTCTTTGGGAGGTGGAGGCGTCAGTCGGCTGCGTGACGTGACCGATGGCACCTCGAATACGGCAGTGCTGGGGGAACGTACCGGAAGTTCAAACATCTATCGCAAGCTTCAGGTTGATGCGACCCTGACCGCGACTTACGGGCCCGGTAACGGCGGCGGCTGGGGCGACTTCCTGATCGGAGAGCACTGGGTTTCGGGTGCATTGTACGATGGTACTCCCGGTAGCAACGGCGGACCATGCGGGATCAACTGCAATAACATCCGCAGCCAAAGCTGGCACTCGTTCCATACCGGCGGCGTGCACATGCTGATGGCCGACGGAGCCGTTCGTTTCTTCAGCGAGAACATGTCGAACCTGGTTCTTGCCTCAATCACCACACGGCAAGGCGGCGAAACCGTCACTCCGGAGTGATCGCGGTTCACGCTGGTTCTGCGGAATGTTCGGATCGACAAGGGCGTGTCTTGGCGCGTCCTTGTCGTGTTCATTTGCAGGGCTTTCCGACTTTGATCGACCATCTAGAGAATGAATTTCGGCCGAGAGGGGGCCGCGTTCATGGCCCCCGAAAAAGGGACTTACTTCGCATGAATCGCGCTTTGTGGTTATTGTCTGTCGTGCCCTGTCTGTTGTCATTTACCGGATGCGGAGAGTCACCCCCTCCTCGCAAGGAGTTGCAGAAAGTCAGTGGCACAATCGTGATCGACGGTCGGCCGCCGGGTTCAGCCGTCCAGATTCAGTTTCACAACCTGGCTGGCATGGATAACAGTATGCCCACGCTGTCGCACGGGGTGGCGGACCTCTTGGGCAACTTCGAGATTTCAACTTATGAGTCTGGAGACGGTGTTCCTCCGGGAGACTATGTGGTCACCTTCACCTGGAAGGCATTCAATGCATTCTCTAACTCGTTCGGTGGACCCGATCAGTTGAACGGCCGCTACGAAGACAAGGACAAGTCAACGATCAAGGTCACCGTGGGTTCGGAACCGGTCGATCTGGGTACGATTGAGCTGACGACGAAGGGCGAGGAAAAGTCCGAGTAGGCGTTTGCTCGACGTTTTGCGTTCTTGGTTTCTCCTAAGGGATTCATCGATATGTTGCGTTTTGTACGTGAAGCAGGATTCTTGATTCTGGCGGTCGCATCCTGTGGGATGGCGGCCGAGACGAATGTTCGCCCGGTGACCGATGGTCTTCCGGCGTCGATTTACAAGTATGCCGCTCTCCCCGATCCGGTCTTTGGCTGGAAGGTGATTTCCGAGAAGGACGTTCCCGGCGTCGGCAAGGTGACCGAACTCGAACTGACCTCGCAGACGTGGCAGTCGATCGTCTGGAAGCACGTCCTGATGGTCTATGAGCCGGCGAAGATCGACCATGCCGAGCACATGCTGCTGTTCGTGACCGGCGGCAGCCACGGCCGCAAGCCGAGCGAAGGGGATCAGCTCGGGCAACTGCAACTCGCCATGCTCTGCCGCGCGCCGGTCGCCACGCTGCACCAGGTACCCAATCAGCCGTTGTTTGGCGATCGCGTCGAAGACGACCTCATCACCGAAACATGGCTGAAATACCTGGAAACGGGCGACGACACCTGGCCACTGCTCTTTCCGATGGTGAAGAGCGCCGTCCGGGCGATGGACGCGCTGCAACAGTTCTCGGCGGAAAAGCGCGAGCGGCCGGTCAAGGGCTTCGTAATTACCGGGGCCTCGAAGCGCGGGTGGACGAGTTGGCTGACGCCGGTGGTCGACAAGCGAATCATCGCCACCGCGCCGATCGTGATCGACGTCCTCAACTTTCCCGAGCAGATGAAGCAGCAGAAAGAGACGTGGGGCGTTTACAGCGAGCAGATCGCCGACTACACCAGCAAAGGACTGGTCAAGGAGGACGGGATTCCCAAGGGTGAGCGGGAACAAGCTCTCTGGGCGATGATGGACCCGTATACTTACCGCGAAACGCTCACGCTTCCCAAGCTGATGATCGTGGGTACGAACGATCGCTACTGGATCGTCAACGCGATGAACATCTACTGGAAGGATCTGGTCGGTCCTCGTTACGCGCTGCATGTTCCTAATGCCGGCCACAATTTGAAGGGTGGGCAAGATAAGGCGCTCGCCACGCTGGCCGTTTTCTTCCGCCATGCGGCCCGGGGCGAGAGCATGCCGCAGGTGGAATGGCAGGCCAGCCAGGTCGCCGAAGGGGTGAAGCTCGATGTTCGCTCCAAACCCGCAGCCGATTCGATCCACATCTGGACTGCCACGTCCGACACGCAGGATTTCCGCGAGTCGACCTGGACCAGCCAGAAGCTCGACTCGAAAGACGGAGCGGCCGTGGGTGTAGCTCCGGTCCCTACCGGCAAGCGCCTGGCGACGTTCATCGAGTTCCGGTTCAGCGACGACGGCACGCCGTTCTCGCTGACCTCGCTGGTCCACCGCGACTAGCGCTTTCGACAATCTTACCGACAACTGCGAACGGGTCGCGCGCCAGCGCGGCCCGTTTGTGTTTTTAGGGGGAGGGATCAGCGATCAGGTATCAGCAAGAATTCGCCTCTTTATGAGGCTCTGCCTCGTCTTCCGTCCTAAGAGTCGAACGTTCGGTGCAAGAAACCAAGAATTCTATTGCCGATCTCGCAGTCCGCGCGGTCCAATGGCTGGCCGGAGACAGTCGACAAACGTGAACTTCGATCATTACACGGAGGGGTTATGCGCGCGGCGTGTCTGTTGGCTCTCTGGGCGGGATGTTTGACGGAGGTGGGTCTTGCGGCCGACCCGTTTTTACAGGGAACGGTCACCGATGAAGAGGGGCGCCCCATCGCGGGGGCCAGCGTGACCGTGCATGACTGCATCGGTACCTGCCTGGGGGGCAAGACCGTTCTGACCGGAGCCGACGGCCGGTATGTCTTCCTGACGAAGCCGTTCCGCAACTGGCCGCTGCTCGATGTCTCGATGCCCGGCCGGTACAAGGTCTCGCAAACGCAGATAGGACCGGCGTTGACCGACGAAGCGACCGACACGCCGCGTCAGGCCGACTTCGTGCTGGGAACACCGGCTGCTGCGACGGTGCGACTGACGGCGACCGTCCCCGCAGGTTGGAAGCAGCGAATCGAAGTCCGCCAAGGTCGCTCCGCGAAGGTCCATCGCTATCCCGAGCGCGGCACCGAAGTCTCGGGGTGGGAATACTGGGACTTTCCGCTGCTCCCGCGAAATGAAGATTCGCATCTGGTGATCGTCCGCGAAGAGATTCCTCCGGCAACGCTCGATGACGTCCCCGCTGACAAAAAGCGTCGCGAGCATCCCAAACAGATCGAGATCATTTCGCCCCCGTTCGTGCTGGTCGACCCCCAGCGCTATGACATTCGTGCCAGCCTGATCGAGGACGAAAAGACGGGCACGCCCCGGCTGGTGATTGATTCCATCAAGGATGCTCTCTGGCAGGACCGGACACAGGAACTGGTCAAAGCCGACCCCATGTTCGGCTCACCGGTTGACCCGGCGACTCGCGAACAGGCACTTGCTCTTTTGACTCGTGTCAGCGAAGCCGCCCGGCCCTGGAATGGCAAGCCGGCCAAGGAAATTGCCGCGTACCAGTACGATGCCGTCATGAAAGACGGTGAGAAAACACACGTCGAACGCGACCAGAACTCATCATTCGGCCCGTCATGGAACGACATCTCGCGCATCCGCGGCTTCGCCTACATGCCGCCGCTGCGGTGGTTGTTCTCGCAGCCGGACAATGTGGAGTTCCTGGGTGTCGACATCGGTGACGAGACCTCGGTCCTGCATTACCGCCTGAAGGAAGGTCGCGGCTTCTCCGCCGGCGTGGGGGTCGGACCCAGTTGGAACGGCTTCTTCTCGCGAGGCTTTTCAGCCGGACAACTCACGATCGATACCAAGTCCGCCACGGTCCGCGAGCATCGCCTGTCGAACGGACCACTGGGTGAGGAGTCGATCGAAACCTTCACCAATTATGTCCCGTTGGCCGACGGCATGGTCCCGCTCGAACTCCGTCTCCAAAGCGGAAACTTCGACATCCATCTCGACTTCCAGATCCACGACGACATCCTCTGGCTGCTGAAAGAAGCCAAGCACCGCGATAGCGAGGAACCCGGCTTGAAGATTGAGAACGTGGTCGTCACGCGGGCCGAGTGATCGCCTTGTCTCGTTCCCGGGCTCCGCCTGGGAACGCCTCTTCCGGAGGCTCTGCCTCCAACGTGGAACGAGATGTGGCCTCGGAATGCGAGAACCTCGGAAATGAAGCTCTTTTTGACATTCGGAGTATTCTCGGCTGGAGTTGTCAGCGGAGTGGTTGTCTGTTGGCTCTTTCTTCCAAGGGAGAAAGTTCTGTTTCAAGATGTCACAGCAACAGGTGTGACAGTCCAGGTGATAGCCCGCCACAAATGGACGCTCGTCAATCCCGTTGAAATCGAAGCCGTTTTCCATCTGTCAAAGAACTCCATTTACAGGAACGTGTTGACCACCTTAGATATGTCCTCTGATGTGCGTGGAATTCGCATGGGTGTTGCGATTGACGAGTCCGGAATGCTGGTGATTAAGGACATGAGTGGCCGGCGATCAATCGAAGCCTGTTTCCTCGTAGCTCCTGACAGCGTGAAGGTCATGTCGTGTGACTGAGGGCAGTGGGTGCGGCTTAACTAACCGACTCTTATGCTTTGGAAGTCGACTCGTCTCATTGCTCCGTCTCTGAAATAAGACGACTCGGAGCGCGAGGACCGACTGTTGCCAGCGGATACTCGCCCCGTAGAGGAGCATCAAGATGGTCGACAACTTCGAAGACCGAATCACTCGGGGCTTAGCCCAATGGATTACGTTTGTTGAAGTCAATGAGGCTGCGGAAACGGTTCGAATCGGGCTGACGCACCACCCCGAAATTGGCGCGACAGAGAAGCTCATCAATTTTGCCGATGTGATGAAAGTCGATTCCGATTGGTCCGATCGGGATGACGACTGCATGGAGTCACTCTTCGGTGCTCATGAGGACCACGACGGCGAACATACGAGGTATGCAATCCATACAGAACAGAGAGTTCTGCAAATTTGGACGAGGCAGATCGCGACGATTGTTGAGACAGATCAACCGGGAAGCCGGATCGGTCAAACGCAGACCTGTCCGATGTGCGGGGCTTCGTCGCCGAGTGGTGTGAGTCACTGTGCGACGTGCGGTGAATCGCTGCTGGGGACGGAAGGCGAGATCTATCGCGATGGGAAGCTGCTGGTCATGCACAAGACGGCCAAGCTGCCCTATCGCTGCCTGAAGACGAATCAGGCCGCCGATCTCTGGCTGCGTCGCAAGTTCGTCTGGCATGCCCCCTGGCTCTATCTGTTGATCCTGTTTCCGGGCCTCCTGTTTTACATTCTCATCGCGTTGATCGTTCAGCGGCGAGCGACGATTCAGATTCCCCTGAGCCGCGAAGCCTCTTGGCGGCGGTGGCGGGGAATCTGGACGGGCTGGGGGCTGGTGCTGGGAGGGATTGCCCTGATTTTCGCGGCCATCGCGTTTCAGGATGGGCGAGCCCGCGACTTTCCCGCGTGGTTTCTCATCGGCGGTCTGCTCGCCATCGTCGTGGGAGCCATCGTGGGGGTGATTACCAGTTCCATCGTGTCGGCGTCGCGAATCGAGAAAGAGTTCGTGTGGATCCAGGGAGGACACCCGGACTACCTGGCCCAGTTCCCGGACTGGGTGAAGCGGTTCTGATGGAGCGGAAACTCAAGTGAGATACACCCCAATCTGGGGGGTGGAAAAATGAGAGTCTGGAGATTGCTCAATGCTGCTATCTCAGCGAAGAATCATTCAGTCGCTGGTCGGCGTCGCATGCTGCGGAGTTCTGGCAGCCGTCGCATGGGGTAGTCAGGTCAGCCAGTCTTCGATCGACCTTGTGACGGGTAGTGAGGTTCGGAACGCATCGGATGAGCATCGGAAAAGCAAAGGCGCGATTCTTACGGTCGAGAAAGCGGAGGAGGGTCTCGAGAAGGATCCGCTCAAAGTCCGAATCACGCTCACAAACACCGGCCCTGAGGAGTTCATGATTCTTTGGT
The DNA here is from genome assembly GCA_019636285.1 of Planctomycetaceae bacterium. Classification (GTDB taxonomy): domain Bacteria; phylum Planctomycetota; class Planctomycetia; order Planctomycetales; family Planctomycetaceae; genus JAHBXV01. The sequence continues at coordinate 93,163 of JAHBXV010000012.1, read as the reverse complement.
CCTATCCATTCCCCAGCCTTGGCATTCGGATATACGACCCGCAAAACGATTTTGTCGACGTGACACAACACGGAGAACGAGTGCTGGAGGGTTGGTCCAGCGACTGGAAAGGGGACCACTGGTACATGGGATCTGGCCATTTTCATCGCATTCCGGCAGGGGAGAGTTATACGTGGGATCTCGACCTGAAACAGTGTTTCTCAATCGGTGAATCCCCTGGCGAATATCGAGTGTCTGCAAGGGTGCGCGCTTTAAGTAAGAAACAGCGCCTTGGAAGTAAACAGATACAGAGTGACGATTACCTGTTTTCAATCTCGGCGGACAAATAGCAAAGGTTGCTTTGGGGCCCGGCGAGGCTGATATCGCGGGAAGGCCTCGAAAATCGGAATGGCTTTGTTCTGAAGTTCATCACGGTAGACAGGAGCAGATTATCGGCTATCGCGAATGCCCTCATTGTCATGCGGCGCTCGGCCATGTCTGGCTGCGTGGTGATACGGAGATGGGGCGATGTCCGAGTTGCGGAACAATTCCACTCGCGAAAATGTGCGACATTCCACACGGACCCGTCGAATATGAGTCCGAATTCGAGGCCATCGCGATCAACGATGGCACGCCGGACTACCTCCTCCGGCTTTCACGACTCGTACCGGAGTACAATGTCGTTCAGTTGAAGAAGATGGAGATCATGGCAAACGGCCGAAGAATTGTGCCGCTAGGTGTTCGGGCCAGTACGATCGATGTGAGTCGTTTCGGGGAACGAGTGGCAGACCTTGGACTCACGATTGAACTTAAGTTGTGGGACGAAAGCAGAGAGTGATGTTTTTTCTCGGATACGTGCTCGAGTGGCCCTTGAGTACAGGATGAGGAGTCTCCGTCATGCCGCACAACCGCATCGAAGTCGTTCAGGGGGACATCACGAAGCTCAGTGTCGACGCCGTGGTGACGGCGGCGAACGAGGCTCTTTCGGGCGGGGGTGGCGTTGACGGGGCGATTCACCGGGCGGCGGGACCGGCGCTCTATGAGGAGTGTCGGACCATTGGCATCTGTCCCGAGGGAGAAGCCCGACTCACCAACGGCTACCTGCTGCCGGCCAGGTATGTCATTCACACGGTGGGGCCGGTGTGGGACGGCGGAGGCTATCGCGAAGCCGAGACGCTGTCGTCGTGCTACCGGCGATCGCTGGAACTGGCAGCCGATACGGAAATTCAGTCGATCGCCTTTCTCTGCGTGGCGACGGGCGTCTATCTCTTTCCGAGGCCACTAGCCTGTGAAATCGCGGTCACGTCGACTTTGGCATGGCTAGAAGCCAACAAACTGCCGCAACGGGTGGTGTTCTGTTGTTTTGAAGGTGAGGATTATCAGCTTTACATGGATTACCTTGATATGGTGAGGTGACGAGGAGGACCGTCGCGAGCGTGACCGAGTGGGGCGGCGGCTAACGTAGAAAACGCTACCCCGTTTTGTTGGAGAGTCAATGCATCCTGACCATCGTCGTTACTACGGGTACACGGGGCGTTCGCGGCTCGACAAATCGATCAATTCTCTGCTGGGATTGATCGAAGGAATCGCGATCGACAGCGCGATCAATTCGTCGGAGATCGCCTTTCTCAATCTTTGGTTGTCTGAGCACGCCGATGTTCGTTATCTCCATCCGTTCAATGAGCTAATCCCTGTTGTGCAGGCAGCCGTTGCGGATGGCGTCGTGACGCAAGATGAACACGATGACATTGTGTGGCTGTGCGAACGCCTGAGGTCAACGGAGTACTACGACAAAACCACGGCCGATCTCCAGCGGCTCCATGCCATTCTGGGAGGAATTATCGCTGATGGAACAATTACGGAACTTGAGCTGAATGGTCTGTCGACTTGGCTACAGGATCATGAACACCTGAAAACCTGTTGGCCGTACGATGAGATCGACAGCCTGATCCTCGGTGTCATGAAGGACGGGAAGATCGATGACCGGGAACAGTCGATGCTGAAGGATTTCTTTTCAGAATTCACCGCAATTGGCGACGGCCGGACAATCAGTAACCCGGTCCTCAATGAAGGGGCAACCATTATCGGGCTGTGCGCCGTCTGTCCGGAGATTGAGTTTTCGCAGTCCACATTCTGCTTTACCGGGGCGTCTTCTCAATACACCAGGGATACTCTTGCAGCCACCGTGGAGCGACTTGGCGGGGTCTTCTCACGGAGTCTCACGAAGACCGTCAGATACCTAATCATCGGCGCGGACGGAAATCCATGTTGGGCGTTTGCATGTTACGGGCGAAAGGTTGAGAAGGCGGTAGAGCTTCGAAAAGCTGGAAGCCGAGTCATTCTGGTTCATGAGCATGACTTTCACGATGCCGTCGCTGATGCACGGTAACGACTGAATGTGTTGCAGCGTTGATGGCGTTCCGCTGTTGACGCCAATTCAGTCGGTCTTGCGTCGCTCACGGTTTCCACTCAACCTCAATGGAGGCAGAGCCTCCGGCCAAGCTGCACCCAGGCAGAGCTTGGGAGCAGGAAGATCTCCGTTCTCCAATGAAAGACCCCACCCATGACGCGTGCCTTGCTGGTGATTGATGTGCAGCGGGAGTATTTCGAGGGGGCGTTGCCGATTACGCATCCGGTGGGGCATCTGGAGTCGATTCTGTCGGTGATGGATGCCGCACGGCGGAAGGGGGTGCCGACGGCTGTGATTCGGCATCATCAGAAAGACCCCGAGTCGCCGATCTTCCGCAAAGGGTCGCCGATGTGGGAACTGCATCCCGAGGTGGAGGAGCGGCCGCGGGATTGCCTGATCGACAAGCAGTTGCCGGGGTCGTTCACCGGCACCAACCTGAACGACTGGCTGAAGTCGGTCGGGGCCGACACCGTGACGATCGCCGGGTACATGACCCATATGTGCTGCGACACCACCGCTCGGCAGGCCTTTCATCGCGGGCTGACGGTCGAATTCCTCCGCGATGCAACGGGAACGCTGGACCTCGAAAACGCCGGCGGGGCGGTGACGGCCGAGCAGCTCCACACGTCGATTCTCGTGGCCCAGCAAATGTTTCTGAGCGAAGTGATTCCCTCAAGCGACTGGTTCGACCGGTTGTAGCGCTGCGAGCGGATCTGTCGCCCGGCGGTTTCCTGACGGATGTCGACAGAAATTGACGACGGACCATAGCTTGCTACGATACATTTGTCGGGTGCGATGCGCGGCTGCCGTCAGGGAGGGTTGGCACGGGCCGCCGTGGGTTGCGCGTCGATCGAGTGTGTCAAACAGATATCGGATGACCATCAGGATTCGCCGCGCGTCAACGAGGACACGGCGAGTCGATTCGGAATACAGACCAGATGCTGGGAACCCTCAATCCTCTGGGCGGCGGCGACCCCATTCCGCTCCTCAAGCAGCGGCTGACGATCGGTCGGCGGTCGTCGTGCGACATCTGTCTCGATTACCCCAATGTCTCGTCGCATCACTGCGAGCTCGAATTCAAGAACGGCTACTGGCACGTGATGGACCTGGGGAGCAGCAACGGCACCAAGGTCAATGGCGAACGGGTGGTCGAAAAGTTTCTCCATCCGGGGGATACGCTCGAGGTCGCCAAGCATCGCTTTGACGTGGCCTACACGCCCGATCCCGCCGCGCCGGTGCCGGTGGAAGCCAACGATCCGTTCGCGCTGAGCCTCATGGAAAAGGCGGGCCTCGAGCGTCCGCCGTCGCGGCGACAGGAGAAGCTGAAGCTTCCCCCCTCGGCGCGTCCTGTTCCACCTCCGAAGCCTTCGTCGGACAAGCCCGACGACGACGACCTGGCGCTGGAATTCCTGAAGGACTGAGGGCCGATCAGGACAGGATCGCGCGCCAGGCATCGTGTTCGTCCAGCTTGTTCAGGGCGTCGTCGACGACTTTCTCTGACGCGAGCAGTTCAAATTCGACGCGCTGGACCTGGTGATACCAGACTCGTAATACGGATCGTTGTCGACGAATCTTCTGGATCCAGGCGATGGGGACGAAGAGCCCGCCCGGCGCGGCCAGGTAAAGTTCCGCGAACGGTTGTTCCGCGGAATCAACCGCTTTCTGGCCGATGCATTCCGCGAGGTCCGCGCGCGCCTTTCCCGAGGTGGCAGACGACGGCACGAATCGCCACAACCACGACCGATCGCGCCGAGGGATGGGGAACTGCGAGAGAGCGCCCGACTCGTCGAGGGTGAACACCGGGCGAAACACCCAGCCGGTTGTGGTTCCGTACAAACGCCCGGCCACCGGCAGGCGTGGACGATTGAGAACGACCGGCCCCAGATCGACCAACGGTTCCCCCAGGCGCTCGGCGACATCCCGATCGAGCGGGTCGTCACTGTAGAGGCTGAACAGCTCGCCGCAGTGATGGCACCGGTCGCCGCGCGGTTCGATCCACGTCAGACAGGCACCACACATGGCCACCACGCCCGACATGATTTGCCCCGATTGCTCCGTCCGTATCGCCGTCCCGCGAATCGATCTTGCTTTTGCCCCAGCCCCTAAAATTCCGCTGGGCGAAGGATTCCGCAAGTGAGCGAGTTGGTTCGGGACGCGGAGCCCGCCTCACCGGACGGCCGGCGCGAGCGATCGGTCCGCGCTCGGCGATCAGTGCGCGGAGAGCGCGCACCGGGTGTCGGCGTTTGAGATCACGCCTTGTTCTGTCGGCTGGCCAAACCGTTGAACACGATTGCGGCCGCAGCGTTTTGCTTCGTAGAGAGCCGTGTCGGCGTTCAGGATCAGGGTCTCGACAAAGGAGTGCTCGTAAGCGTTCGTACCATCGATACCAAGGCTCAACGTGACGTTCAGGTGCTTATCGCCGACGGTGATCGAATGAGCCGCGATCGTTTCCCGCAATCGCTCGGCGAGCAATTCGGCCCGCTCTGTGGTGGTCTCGGGGAGCACCATCAGAAACTCTTCGCCGCCGTAGCGTCCGATCCAATCGCAGGAGCGGAGGTTCTGACGCAGCACACCGGCGACTTCCTGCAGCACGCCATCGCCGGCCACGTGGCCGTGCGTATCGTTCACCTGTTTAAAGTAGTCGATGTCGGCCAGAACGACGGAGGTCTGGTTGCCGCCGCGGCGTCCGCGGTCGAGTTCCCGCTTAAGGGCCTCCATGACGGTACCGCGGTTCAACAGCCCGGTGAGCTGGTCGTGCGTCGCTTCGTGTTCGAGCCGCGTTTGAGTCTTGCGGAGGCGGTCTTCCAGGTTGATGATTCGGAGCCCCGTTCGCAGACGGTACGACAACTCTTCCGAATCGAACGGCTTGACGAGGTAGTCGTCGGCCCCGGCTCCTAAACCCTCAAGGAGGCTTCTGCGATCTTCACGAGCGGTTACCAGGAGCGTGTAGATGTAGGGATTGTCGGGCTGTGACCGAATGCGCGAGCAGACTTCGACACCGCTGAGCCCCGGCATTTGCCAGTCAAGCAGAGCCAGCCGTGGGCCATCGGGCGCCCAGAGCGCGGCGAGCGCATCGGTGCCGTTCGTCGCTTCAACAACCTCGAACTCGCAATATTCGCAGCTCTTGAGCAGCCGCTGCAAGATCATGCGGGTTGCCGGGCTGTCGTCGGCGAGAAGCACCTTGACGCGCTGCATGAGACTTCCGTCACCTCCGATTGGATCCGACCCGCCACTTAGCGGGGTGCCCGTATACTTATTCACACTTTGAGTCTAGGTCGTCAGGAAATCCGGGTTCCCAAAATCCCACCTTGGTTCGGGACAACCCCAATCCACAGATGACGCATATGCCGACCTGCGCGATTGCAGGGATGAAATCGATCGGATCACTCGCGGTCCTGATTCCCGATGGCGGAACGCGTTCCAATGAGCCTCGGCCGCGTCGGGTTATTCTTCGAGGATCACTGTCTCGCCACTCTCCAGCGCGAGTTCCACGGGTTTCACGCCCGACAGGTTTTGAATCGCCTCGCACAGCACGGTCGAATGGGTCGTCACCCACACCTGCGAGACTCGCGAAGCGTGGACGATCAGTTCGGCCAACGGGGCCAGCAAATCCGGGTGAAGGCTGGCTTCGGGTTCGTTCAGGGCGATCATTGTCGTGGGGCGGGGACTCAGCAGCGCGGCGGCGAGGCAGAGGAACTTCAACGTACCGTCGGAAAGTTCCCGAGCCATCAACGGGCGGATGCAGCCTTCGGTTTCCAGGCCGACCGACAGTTCCGTGAACCGTGGCGACTTCCCTTGGGCGAATTCGTCATTCGACTCGATGACCAGCGATCGGCCGGGGAAGGCCGTTTCGATCGTCCGTTGCAGTCGCTCGCCATCGCCGATTTCCGAGATGGTCGCGAGCGCCGCCGCGAGATCGCTGCCGTCATGGCTGAGGACCGGCGTGCGGACGCTGACCTGGGGAGCCCGCACGGGGGATGATTCGTCGGTCCGAAAGGTGTGATAGAACCGCCAGCCGTGAACTTCCTCCCGCATCGCGAACAGATCGGGAAAGCGATGCGGTTCGCGCAACTGCGACAGGACCGATTCGTTCTCCCCCAGCATGAGAGGATACTCGACGCGATTGCCATCGATGTCGCGCATCCAGGTAGAGCCGACCGAGCGCTCCAGCAGGGTGGTCGATGGCTTCCGTGGCTTGCCGACCCAGATCGCCTCTTCCTTGATCTGCGGGTCATAGAGGAACCGCGTTGCCGACGGCACCGGGAAGCCGCATTCCAGGTGAAACGAGAAGTCAGACGCACGAAACCCGAGCGTCATGCGGACCGGCTTCTTCGCATTCGTTCTTGGCCCGGCCCACATGGCCGAGAGCAGCCCCCCTTCCCGACAGATCGCCCGGCCGAAGTCCCCTTCGCAAATACGCGAGATCAACCACAACGCGCGGTACAGATTCGACTTGCCCGACCCATTCGGCCCGGTGATAACGGTCAACTGCTCAAGCGGCAGCCGCACATCGCGCAGCGAGCGATAGCCTTTGACATCCAGTTCCAGAATCGCCATCGGCTTTAGTCCGATCCAATCGTTTCGTTAATGATGGGTGGCTGGGGTCAGGCGCCTTCGTCTGCCCCCAGGCTTCATCGTGTTGATTCACTGTACCCACCCGTTTGGGGCTGGCCGAGGACGGCCGACCCAAAGCATGCCATCCGCCGCCTGCCTTGGTACGGCCAAGCAGGTAGAATGAGGGCATCCAACCTCGGCCACCCCGCGCAAGAAATGCTCGGTCAATTCGCGCGGCGAAACACGACGCATCTCACTGAGGCTGTTGGGGTTTGACGGCCGAATGCCGTCGGGTATTCTCGATGCAGTTGATTCTGATAAACAGAGTTAGGCGACTATGAACGCGCACTCTGAAAATGAAAGTTGGGTTGTGAAGAGAGGCGGACAGGTCGTCGAGAGGAAGGCACAGGTTGGCGTGACTGGACTGAGCGACTGGGAGCGATTGGTCTATTGTCTTTGGGTTGCCGATTACATGATGCGGAACGCCGGGGACTTTGCGAATGCTGTGGACATGTATCCGACTTTTCAGAGCGACGCCGCGCAGTTTGCGCAACGGCTTGGCCTCGCGGCGACGCTTGAGGCTTTTTCACTTTCGCAGCGGAAGCTCCAGAAGGAGTATTTCGACCGCTTCGAGCAGATTTGCGATGAGATCAAGAACGTTGACCCAGCAGTCACCTAACCATGCTCGGCAGCGAACCCGGCATGGCGTCGTGGTTTGCAATCGTTGCGTCCCGAGCGCCGGGTCGCTGAGCTTGGGTCGTTAGGCTGAAAATTCAAAAACATGGACGAATTACTTCTGCAGCTTTCCGAGCAGCCACAGGACCGGAAACTGATCTTGATGCCAGTATCCCGCCTCTTGGTGGAGGAGCCTCGAACTCTCGGTGACTTTCATGTGTTTCCGCCAGGATATGTGGACCTAACATCGCTCAGACCCATTTGCAATCAGACCCTCGGTGATGCGCCGAACGAATCCGGCGTTACTACATTGACAGGTCAAAGTCTTCGAGAAGTCGCAACATCATTAACAGGGTTTGGAATCGGCGTCCTCTCTACTTCCCCGCTCGTCGCTTTCACCGCAAGTCTCGATTGGGATGCATTTCTTTCCGCCAGCCATGACGACGATATCAACATGCTGCTCAGCCTTTCGCGAAGGGCTGAACGCGCATTCGACATGGTCCGGTATCATCTCTGTCGCCTTGATTTGCCAAACACACTTCCGGGAGTCGTTGGATCCTGGGACGGGTCTGGTCCATACCTTGGAGCTTTGCTATACACGCCGGAAGACCACGAAAGCTACATGATCGCCGGTGACGCAACTGAATGCGCAATCGTCGCAAAGGGCCTTGGACTAGAGCTCGATCTCGATATCCGGGAGCCTTTGCCGAGACCTACGGATGGCGAAGTGGCTGCGGTCGCTGTTCACGCTCTGACACTATTCTCGGATGCAATGCAATCGAGCAACGACACCATCAAGTTCACGAGGGTGATGACGCTGTTGGAGTTTCTCGCGAGTCCCGACGAATACAAGAACTGGAAGAAGTTGAAGGGTGATATCGCATGCCATTGCGCGAATACAAAGGACGCGTATCATCAACTGTGTGAGCGATTCAGAGAACTTACATCTATTGAAGACGCCTCTGGCAAGCAACAAGGAATTCGAACTTTGGTTGTCCACCACGGTCGATATTTGGAAGACATTGTTCCCGATAGAATGAAACGTCGCGCACTTTTTCGCGAGCTTCAAACATATTGCGTTTCCGTGCTGGACGACATGCTTGCGAACAGTTCGCTGACATGGTCTGCTTTTCAGGATTACCGCTCCGAGAACAAGCGTAAACTCGGAGTCTAGCAATCGTTGCCGAACAATCGGTTCAACCGGAGCCGCGGGCCGCGCGGTTTCTGAAATCAGAGCTGGTGGGCCGCGGCCCGGTTAACCGTGTCGTTCGCCCAACTCCAGCGCCGCTCGCCATGAAGATAGCCACTTCACCGAAAGGACGTCAGGCAGGTGGCCTAGCGCTGGTTCACTACGATCTAGAGTTCGCCGCAAACGCATTTGAGACTGCGGCTACGGTCACGGAGACCGACGATGGATCGTCACCTCCACCGAACTTGGGTGGCCTAGAGCTTGCGATGAAAGTTCTTCAATCATTCGATCCAGCGCTGGGTGGCACCGGTTGGACGTCCGCGTCCTACCAGTGTGGCAACGCCGCACGAGGTTTCTGCCCCTTCACGCCGCATACTCAATTGGCACTCCCCTCAACCTGTTCCGCTCGTACCAGCGGACTGATCTTCGCCTCCATTTCGTCGCTCGAATCACCGGACCTACCCAGACTTCATTCAGCTATCGGTCGGAGGGGTGCTGGGGTCAGGCGTCTTCGCCTGCCCCCAGGCTTGATAGTGCTGATTCACCGCCTTCTCGTCTGGGGGCGGCCGCAGACGGCCGACCCCAGCCACCCAAAAAGAGGCGCTAGATCGCATACTTCCGAATGATGTCTTCCCGAATCTCCAGTCCCAGGCCAGGGGCTTTGGGGACGGTCAGGAAGCCATCCTCGGGGACGAGCGGGTTCGCGGCGATTTCCAATCGCCAGGGGTTTTCCGACAGGTCGTATTCGACCATGGGAGAATCGGTTGGGAAGCCCCAGTGGGGTTCCGGCAGCAGCGAAACGAGATGCGTTGTCGCGGCGATCAGAATCGCGCTGCCCCAGCAATGGGGGATGCAGGGAATACCCGAGAGGGCCGCCATTTCGGCGATGAACAGCGTCTCGCCAATGCCGCAGCAGAGACTGATATCGGGCTGAATGATGTGAAAGGCCCCGCGGTCGATCAATTGCTTGGCCGTCGCGCGCGAGTCCAGGCCCTCCCCCCCGGCCAGCGGCAGCGGCAGCTTCTCGCGCAATTCTTCGTAGCCGGCGTACTTGGGCGATTGCGGCAATGGTTCCTCGAAGAAGTCGAAGTGCAGCTCGTGCAGGACCTCTCCCATGCGCATCGCGCTGCCCAGGGTATAGGCCGCGTTGCCGTCGACCATCAGGCGGACATCGGGACCGACGACCTTACGGACGGCCCGCGCGACCTCGGCTTCGCGTGCGACGGGATATCGCCCCAGTCGCATTTTGAGAGCCCGGTAACCTTCCTTCACCAATCGCTCGGCTTCGCGGGGAAACAGCGACTCCGGTTCTTCCCCTTCGACATAGTTCATGGCCGAGGCATAGGCGGGAACCTTTTCGCGGAAGCGTCCGCCGAACAGTTCCGCCACGGGCAGCCCCAGCAGCTTGCCTCGCAGATCGTTGAGGGCGATATCGAGCCCGCCGACCGCGAGCGCATGCCCGAAGTTGGCTCCCCACAGCGATCGCCACAGGATGCGATAATCGAGCGGGTTCTGCCCGATAAGCCGGGGAGTGAGTTGTTCGATGGCTCCCCGGGCTCCGCTGACGGGAGCCGTCTCGCCCCAGCCGACGTGACCGGTGTCGGTCTCAATCTTCACGAGCAGCGTCGACCGGGTCTTGTCGAGCGGAACCGAGACCGAGACGCCGAACGGCTTCTTGAGGTTGGTCCGTAAGTGAAACGTCTCGACCCGCGTGATCTTCGCGGCAGGCGCGGCGGCCGCCGCACTTTCCTGGGCGGCGAGCGAGCGGGTCAGCCCGGCCCCCGCCACGGCAGCCGTTCCGCCGAGAAACCCCCGCCGCGACACCGCTGGTAACGCTCGACTCATTGTCCGCTCTCCCCGTCAGCCGCCGACCCCATCAGCACCAGGCAAGCACATCCGCCACGGTAGTTGGGGATGGAGAAGATCGCAAACGGACACAATCAACGCCGGCCTCGGAAACAGACTCGAACTTTCATCGAGTCTCTCGACGGAAGATTGTCGGGCGGCGAAAGTATGTTGTGTGCCGTACTGCTCGACAGGCATCCGTGCCGGGACGAGGTTCATGCTTTCCGACTTACCGCAGGCGACGCGGCATCTGGTGGTCTCCTACTCGGAGATTCGCCGTGCCATTGGAATAATCGGGTTTCTGCTGCCGCTGCTCCTGGGGCCGGTGGGCTGGTTCGTCTTTGGGGTCGAAATCCAGGACAACATGAGCAACTACTACCACACGCCGCTGCGCGACATCTTTGTCGGCACGCTCAGCGCTCTGGGAATCTTCCTGTTCTGCTACCGAGGCTACGACTGGGTGGAGAACTGGACGGCGAATGTCGGTTCAATGGCCGTGCTGGCGATCGCGCTGTTCCCGCTGGACCCCGACAGCGACCCGATGGTGCAAAGCTCGATCAGCGGCTACATCCACATGTTCGGCGGCGGTTTATTCTTTCTCACTCTGTCGCTGTATTCGCTGTTTTACTTTCCCAACTCGCGGAAGTCCGAATTCGAGCAACAGCCGCACGAGGCCCAGCGAGACCTCGTGTATCGCCTCAGCGGACTGGTTATCCTCTTGAGCATGTCGGCCATGGGGGTCTACCTCTTTCTGCTGCCTGCCGAGTGGAAGCTCATCTGGAATCGCTACAACCTGTTGTTCTGGCTGGAGTGGGTCGCCCTGTGGTCGTTCGCCGCTGCCTGGTTGACGAAAGGCCAATTGATTTTTGCCGATATCGCGATTGATTTGCTGGCGATCACACACGATCGGCTGAGAGCCCTACGGCACCGGGGAGAACATCCGTAACGGCCGTAACTGCTGAAGAAAATCGTCCAGCCGGATTGCAGGTCATCGCGGTCTGGCTGATGCGCTTGCTCGCGGTCTTCTGTGTGGTGGGCACCCTCATCCCGCTGCTGCCGACGGGGGAGTGGTATGTCCGTGTCTGGGACTTCCCGCGATTTCAACTGGCCTACCTGTCTCTGGGCGTGCTGCTGCTGATCTGCGTGTTTCGCCGTGCATTTCGTTCCCGCCGCGAGCTGGCCGTGTGGCTGATCGTTCTCGCCCCGGCTTGTCTGTGGGACTGGTCGTACATCGTTCCCTTTACTCCCGTCTGGCCCAAGGAAGTCCCAACCGCCAAGGAGTCAGTCGAGGCGATGCGTCTTCTGGTGGTCAACCTCAAGTATGAAAACCGGCAGCACGCGGCGGTCGCGGAGAGCATTCGGGCGCTCGATCCTGATCTCTTGATCCTGATCGAAGTGAACGAGGAATGGTCCCGCGGCCTTTCCGGCCTGCGAAAGGAGTTTCAGGGTCTTCACGACGAACCCCGCGACGAAGGGCTCGGCCTTTGCCTGTGGAGCAAGTTCTCGCTGCAACACGCGGAAACGCGGTTCCTGGTCGAAGATCGCCGACCCTCGATTTGGGCCACCTTATCGCACCAGGGCGATACGCTTCACCTTGTCGCTGTCCATCCCACGCCGCCGGGGCTCGAGGATTCCACGGGTCCGGAGCGCCGGGACAGCCGTGCTCGCGATGCTGAACTCGTGTTGGTAGCCCGCGAGGTGACGAAGCGTCCGAAAGAGAGCTGGATCGTCGCGGGCGACTTCAACGACGTCGCCTGGTCACACACCACGCGATTGTTCCAGCGCCTCAGCGGGCTCAGTGATCCCCGCATCGGCCGCCACTTTCTCGGGACCTATCACGCCGACTATCCGCTGCTGCGGTTTCCGATCGATCACGTGTTCGTGTCGGAAGGACTCGCCGTCGCGGAAATGTCGCGGCATGAAATGCCCGGTTCGGACCATTTCGCGATCCTGGCGACACTGGCCGTCATCAATCCGACTGTCGGCGTCGAGCCCAAGCCCGAAGGAAACGATCCCGAAGACGCGCGGGAGATTCTGCAGGAAGGCAAGCAGGAAGCCGCCGAACGCGGGATTTCAGCAGATAAGTAGGGATCACTCACTTCTGAGGTCTTCGGAGTCGGAAAGGGGGACGCGTGGCAAACAATCTGGATACCTTGAAAGTGAAGGCATTCAAATCGGACCGCGTGCCGAACCCCGAACCCGGAGGTGTTCTCCCGTGGCAAAAGTATCATACGGTTCGCAATGCCCTGGTTCAGACGTGTCGCCGACATGGGCCGACCGGTCCGATGGGCGTGATCAAGATCGTGGCGGATGCCGAAGACGTGATGACGCTGCTTGCCAGGGATTTCAGCGTCTGGAAACCGGGTGATCCCGATCCGATGTACTTCATCCTTGACGACCAGTTCAACCACGAGCGGTATTGCTATGCCGAACTGTACGGTGACGATCCACTCACCGAGAACTGGCTGGCCGCGATGACCGAAACTCTTCGGCAATTTGAGGGATGGGGGCTAGGAGTGAAGAACATCCCGGACAGTTATCTACTGATTTTCAGTGACCGCCTCCTCGTGACAGGTCAATTGGCCAAGTGCAAGACTGCCACTGACGTAGTCGAAGAGGCCAGCAGATTGCTCAAACGTGGCCCAAAACCGTGGTGGCAGTTTTGGAAGTGACTCCGGCACTCTGGAAGTCACGCGCGAATGGGTATCACGCCAAATCTCAGAACGTCGCCCCGACGCGAATGAGCGCCGCGCTGCCGGGGTCGTAGTCGCCCACGCCCGATTTGTATTCAACACTGCGGTTGAAAACCCAGCCAAGTTCCACGCGCGGCGCGAAGCCGCGCTTACTGGCTCGCTGGACTTCGTAGCCCAGCAGCATTCGCAGGGCGCCGTAGGTGAAGATGTCGTCCTGGCCGTTCGATCGCTCGATGGCCCACGACCCGCCGCCGAGTTCGCCCGCGAGGTAGATCCAGTGCGAGCGCTCGCCGTCGTCGGCAATCCGCCGCAGGATGCGCGGCCGCGGGAACATCAGTTCCAGGCGGGCTTCGTCAGACGGCTTATAGACCAATCCGACGGCTGGCAACGCGGCGATATCCTCGCGGTCGAGGTAGATGGCTCCGAACGAGAGCTGCAAGTAGTCCGTACATTCCCAGAAGACGAGGGCGAGGCCCATCATGCGGAACATGTCGCTGCTGGTGTTGTCGCCGTCGGTGTAGAAGCTGGGGGTGGCCCCCACCATGTAGCTCCACCGTTCGTTGATCGTCCGGCGATAGTTGATCGCGAACGAGACATCGTACAACTGGCCCGGCAGGTCGGTCCGCTGGGGGCCGTTCAGAAAGTGAACGCCGACGTTGGGCGAGATGATCAGCCCGGGAATTCGCAGCGACAGCAGGGTGAGGCCCGTGTCGATGTCGACCATCCCCAGGTCGTCCCCGTCGCCCGGCGTCACGCTAAGCTGCACCCGTGGCGCCACGGGAATCACCCAATGGCCTTCCGGCTTGATGAACGGTTCCGCAACCACTTCCGTTTCTTCATCGCGAAAGACGTCTTGCGGCAGCGTCTGGTAGTTGTCCGGCGCGTCTTCGAAGAACGGTTCGTTCTGCGGTTCGTAGAAGTTGGCGGCCGAGGCGGGCCGTACCCAGGTCTCTTCGTCCTGTGCGACGCCTGTCGACATCGGGGCGACAACCAGCGCGCCCCAAACGAGGATCGCGAACGAATGGTGCCACCCGCCGGTCTGGCGGAGTCGATTGGCGCTCACGGAAGGGGATACCGCGCGCGACATGGGAAGGCACACTCGCTGGCAAAGAGAAAGGCCGGGGATTGACGGAAATCGTCAGCGGCTCATAGCACAGCCGGTCGAGAAGGGTCAATTCGCGGACTGACTCATCCGAATTTCGTCCCATCGCCGCGTCTCCCCCTCCCTCCTCCTTTTGAAAATGGTAAAAATGCCTGAAAAACGGCCCGTGTGATGCCCGGCAACCAACGGTCGCCGGGCAACCAACGGTCGCAACCTGCTCTTGGCAGTTTGTCGTCGATCCGATACTGTCCGGCAAATTTCGCCGGTTCGGTCTCTTCGGCCATGGATGGTCTGATGTACAAACTGCTTCTTTGCAGCCGCTATCTGCGGACCCGTTATATCGCGTTGGCAAGCATCATCAGTGTCACGCTGGGCGTGGCGACGATGATCGTGGTCAACAGCGTGATGGCCGGTTTCAGCGGCGAAATGCGCAACCGGCTTCAGGGAATTCTTTCGGACCTGGTTCTCGAGGCCATCAACCTCGATGGGGAGAAGAATCCCGAGGCCCAGATGGCTCTCATTCGCGAAGTGGCCGGCGAATACGTTGACGGAATGACCGCCACGGTCGAAATCTATGGGATGCTCAGCTTTCAGTACGCCGGTCAATGGATGACGCGACCGGTCACGCTCGTGGGAATCGATCCTGGCACCAAGGCCGACGTTGGCCCGCTGGTCGACTACCTGCAGAGCTACCACACGCGGACCGACGACGAAACCGGTAAAACGCTTCCCCCCGAGCGCGATAAGACGTCTCCCCCCACCTGGGAAATGACCCCCTCCGCCGCGGCCTACCGCACCGAATGGGCTCGCCGTCAGAAATGGTTTCTCGAACAGCTTCGCGAAGAACAGAAGCGGCATGGGGGGCTGAGCCCTTTGGAACCGGGCATCGCTGCCACGGCACCCGCTCAGGAAGGCTCGGCCGAGAAGCCCGCGGACGCCGTCACGGATGGCGATCCTTTCGCGGGAGATCCCTTCGCGAACAGCGGCGTGGGGACCGATCTCGCGGCACATCAGCCCGATCTGGCGGATCCGCTCCCCGGTCGCCTGTATGTCGGGGCGGGACTCATCAGCTTTCCGTATGAAGACTCCGAAACCGGCGCCTCGCGCACCGAATACATGGTGCAGCCCGGTGACGATGTTCGCATCACCACCGTCACCTCGGGACGTCCGCCCAAGGAAGCACACCTGTCGGGCACCATCGTCGATGTCTTCAAGAGCGGAATGAGCGAGTACGACTCGAGCCTGATCTTCTGCAACTTGAAGTATCTGCAGAAGGTCCGCGCGATGACTCATCCGGAACCCGGTACCCCCGTCGTGGTGGGAACCTCGGTACAGGCCATTGTTCCCGGCGAGGGGGCCAGCTTCATTGGCACCGTCACCGCCATCGACACCAGGTCCGGAACCGCCACCGTCCAGCCCGATGCGTCCGAGCCGGTCTCCGGCGACGTCACGGTTCCGCTGGCCTCTCTCTCGGCGGTCAGCCGGTCCTTCACGTCGATTCAGATCAAGCTCAAGGACTACAAAGATGCCCTGGAAGTCGTCGAACGCTTAAAGGCCGTTTTCCCCGCGAGCCGTTATTCGATTCGGACGTGGGAGCAAAAGCAGGGGCCGCTCCTGGAAGCGGTGGAAGTGGAAGCCGCCATTCTGAACGTGTTGTTGTTCCTGATTATCGCCGTCGCGGGCTTTGGCATTCTCGCCATCTTCTTCATGATCGTGGTGGAGAAGACGCGCGACATCGGCATTCTGAAGGCGCTGGGAGCCTCGTCGCGGGGCGTGATGAGCATTTTCCTGGGCTACGGCCTGTCGCTGGGCCTGGTCGGCAGCGGCGTGGGGGTCATCTCGGGGCTGTTGTTCGTCTACTACATCAACGAAATCGAGGCCGCGATCGGCTGGCTGACGGGCCGCAAAGTCTTCGACGAAAAGATTTATTACTTCAAGGAAATTCCGACCCAGGTCAACGCGGGCATGGTGATCTGGGTGGCGCTGGGAGCGATCGCGATCGCGACCCTGGCGAGCGTGCTCCCCGCTCGCCGTGCCGCGAGGCTGCATCCCGTGCGGGCTCTGCGCTATGAATAGACCGACTGTGTTATGTCGCGGCTTCCTGTTCGAGTGCCACTGGCTCTGCCAGTGCGCTGTCAGTTGATCGAAAGAACAAGATGCACTGGCGGAGCCAGTGGCACACGCTACGAATGAAATCGAATGCGACGCCGACAGTCGCTTCGCCAACATCGCCTGGGCCGTTTCGTGACCGGAGGATCCGTGACACGTCAATCCGTCCTTGAACCGAATTCGCTTCCCGGGATGGGTCCGGACGAGACCTTCCCGATCGAGACCCTGCCGATGTCCGACACCCAGATTGCCGCGATCGCGATCGAGAAAGCCTATGCCAAGGGGCGGATCGAGGTGCCCGTGCTGCGTGGCGTGGACGTGCGAATTCGACATGGCGAATTCCTGTCGATCATCGGCCAGTCCGGTTCCGGCAAGAGCACGTTGCTGCACCTCCTCGGTCTGCTCGACGCGCCCGACGTCGGCGAGATTCATCTCGACGGGCAGCGTATCGATGACTTGCCCGCGCGGACGCGCGACGAATTGCGGAACCGCGTGTTTGGTTTCGTTTTTCAGTTCTACCATCTCCTCCCGGAACTGAGCCTGCTCGAAAACGTGCTTTCGCCGCTAATGATCCGGCATAACCTGTGGGGCTATTGGAAACACCGCCACGAATATGTCGACCGCGCCCGCCGGATGATCGAACGCGTGGGACTGGGACATCGGCTCACGCATCGACCGTCGGAACTCTCGGGCGGAGAGATGCAGCGGGCCGCCATCGCGCGATCGCTCGTTGCGGAGCCGCGCATTCTGCTCGCCGATGAACCGACCGGAAACCTCGACGCGCAGACCGGTCAGGAAATCATCGACCTGTTGCGGCAATTGAATGCCGAGGTCGGCCTGACCATCGTCATGGTCACGCACGACCCCAAGATCGCCGATCAGGCCGATCGCACCGTGCGCCTCGCGGAAGGCCGCATCCAGGGCCTTTCGGAAGCGGCATAAAGAGCGGCCAGCCGCCAGCAACCAGCGGCCAGCCAGGATCACGGGGACGCCGTCGATTCCCGCCTTGTTCGAATTTCGGATTTAGCATTTCGAGCTTCGAATTTCGTTTTTCGAATTTTCCTCCTCCAACTTCCCCATTGCCGATCACCTCGCGGCGGGGCATACTGCGCAGGCACAGTCTGCGTTCCGATCCCTAGTTGCGCGAGGACTCATCATGACTCGATGCCCTGACTGCCAGCCGGACGATGTTCGCGCCGCGGCCGATTCCAGTACATCCCCTGTCGTTTCGCGGCGGCAATTCGTGACGGCCGTTGGAGGCGTAGCCGCGGCAGCCGCGTTTGGCCCGACCTGGTTGCGAGCCGAATCCGGTTCGACGGCAACATCAGAGACGCTGGTCCAGAAGCTCTACCAGTCGATCACGCCCGAGCAGAAGTCGGCCATTTGCTTTCCGTGGGATCATCAGGACGAACGGGGCCTGTTGCGATTGCATGTCTCCAACAACTGGAGCATCACCAAGCCCACCGTCAGCAGCAAGTTCTTCTCGAAAGAGCAGCAGGACATCATCGAGGCAATTTACTGGGGTCTGTACAACCCCGAGTGGAAGGATCGCGTCAAGAAGCAGCTTGACGACGATGCGGGGGGCTACGGGCAGGCACAGTCGATCGCCATTTTCGGCGAGCCGGGAACCGGCAAATTTGAATTCGTGATGACCGGTCGCCACCTCACCATCCGCTGCGATGGCGACAGCACCGAGAACTTCGCCTTCGGCGGACCGATCTTCTACGGTCACGATCCGGGCGAGTTCAACGAGGAACCCAACCATCCCGGGAACGTCTACTGGGAACAGGCTCTCAAGGCCAACGAGCTTTACAAGATGCTCGATGGCAAGCAGCAGCAGATGGCGCTCGTTCCGCAGGCACCGCGAGAAAGCATGGTCCATTTCCGCGGCACCGCGAAGAAAGAAGGAATCCCCGTCACCGAACTGTCGGCCGATCAGAAAGAATTCGCCAAGTCGATTCTCGCGAATCTGCTCGAACCCTATCGCGCGGCCGATCAGGCAGAGGCCCGCAAATGCCTGGAAGCCCAGGGGGGACTCGATGCCTGT
This sequence comes from Planctomycetaceae bacterium, assembly GCA_019636285.1. GTDB lineage: Bacteria > Planctomycetota > Planctomycetia > Planctomycetales > Planctomycetaceae > JAHBXV01. The sequence goes on along the minus strand of JAHBXV010000012.1, from coordinate 74,560 downwards.
ACCCTCGCCTTCTACCAGTCGGGCGACCTCGGCGACGACAAGGTCTGGGACAACTGGCGTCTCGAGGGGCCGTCGTTCGTCTGGCATTACCGCGGCGCGCCGCACGTGCATGTCTGGGTGAACGTGGCGAATTCGGCGGACCCGAAGATCACCACTCGCGGCTAGCGGCCGTCAATCATCGCCGTGGCGAAACAAATCTTCGCCACGGCGGTTTCTTTTTCGGAGAGGAATTCAGTCCTCTTCCGGCGACAGAATTCCGCTGAGAATCCGTACGTACCTGAAAAGCCCGCGGCTAGGGAAAGGTACGTTCGACTTTCCGGGCGTGATCTCTCTCGCTCTTCGCGGATAAAAGTCCGGGAAAAAAACAGAGTCCGTGCGCCAGATGGCGGCGATGCTCTTGGCAAACCGTTTGAACGTGGGCACAATCCCCGCAGATGATCGCGCGATCTTGGCAGCAGCCGATATCCCGTGTCATCTGAAAGATACCCTCAACACCGGGTTCCAGAGTGACGCAGAAACGAACAGCCATTCCTCGCGATGGGCTAGTCACCACCACGCACGCTGCCGACACCGCGGCGGATTGTGCGGCCCGCGCGAAGGGAGCCGAGTCGCGATTGCGACTCTCGCTGAGCCAGTTCACCACCTTGCGGTGGAGCATGCCCGAAGAGGTCGCCTGCGCGGCGGCTTCGGGATACGAGGCGATGGGATTGTGGCGGATGAAGCTCGCCGATTTCGGCCACGGCCGCGCCGAGCATGTCCTCCACGACTTCGACCTGAAGGTTTCGTCGTTGTCGTGGGCGGGCGCCTTCACCGGTTCGCACGGGTTCAGTTTCGACGAAGCCGTTGATGATGCCCGGGCCGCCGTTCGCCGCGCCGCGGCCCTCAAGGCCGAGACGCTGGTGATGATCGGCGGAACCCGCTCGGGCCACACCACCCGCCACGCCAAGCGACTGGTCCGCGACGGCCTGCTTGCCGTCGCGGATGAAGCCGCCGAGCGCGGCGTGCGGCTCGGCCTGTTGCCCATGCATGCCGCCTTGGCTCGCCGGTGGACATTTCAGCAGTCCACGCACGACGCGTTGGAGATCATCCACTCGGCTCGGCATCCGGCAATCGGACTGGTCTTCGACATCTATCATCTCTGGCAGGAGCCGGGCCTGATCGCCCGGATACCGGAACTCGCCCCGCTCGTGACGCTGGTCCAGATTGCCGATTCGCGCGGGGAGCCGCGGCATGAATACGACCGCATTCTGCCCGGAGATGGTCTGATTCCGCTCGACGAAATCATTCCAAGCTTTCTTCGGGCCGGGTATCGTGGTTATTTTGAAGTTCACGTTTGGTCGGAGGCGCTGTGGCGCCGCGGCGATGCCGCGTTCGTTCCGCGATGTGTGCAGTTCCTTCAGGGGCTGGACGCCCGCCCTTGCCATTCGACCATACCTGCCTAGATTTCCTCGCGTCCGCCCCGCCACGAGCGACCCGCCATGAGCCGTGATTGGTACTCCCTCGATGAACTCGCCGATCATCTGGGGCGATCCCGGCTGGAAATTGAAAAGCTCGTCAACCGCGGTCGCATTCCCGGTCGCCGCATCGGCGGAGAGTGGCAGTTTCATCCCACCGAGATCACCCACTGGCTCGAACAGGAGATGCGCGAGTACACGGACCGTGAACTTGCCATCGTCGAGCAGACCCAGCGTTCGACGGAAGTCGATCAGCGAACCCCCGTCGCCAGCCTGATGCGTCCCGAAACCGTTCAGGTTCCCCTGCCGGCTCGTACCAAGCGATCGGTGCTCGAATCGCTCATCGAAGTCGCCGGCCGAAGCTGGCAAATCTGGCAGCCCGCGGTGCTGCTCAATGCGATTCAGGAACGCGAGTCGGTTCTGTCCACCGCGTTCGAGAACGGCGTCGCGATTCCGCACCCGCGAAATCCATTGCCCGACGCGCTCGGCGAATCGGTCATCGCGTTTGGGCTGTGCACTTCGGGGATCGCCTTCGGGGCTCCCAACCGCGCGTTGACCGATATGTTTTTTCTGGTTCTTTGTCGCGATTCGAAGACGCACCTGCAAGTTTTGGCGCGCCTGGGCCGTATGATCCAGTCGCCCGAGTTCCTGCAATCGCTGCGCGAGGCTCCAGATTCCGCCGAAGCGTATCGGCTGATCTGTGAAGCCGATCAGCGCCTGGGCGGTTGATCGGCCGGGGTCCGCCGGAAGTTCTTCTCCGTCAACCAGGACGAGTCCCATGACGGATGATCACTCCGAGAGCCAGACGCTTCCCGAACCGCTCGATGTCATTGCCGTCGGGGCCCATCCGGACGACGTCGAAATCGCAATTGGCGGAACCCTGGCCCGACTCGTACGGCAGGGCTACCGCGTGGGGATCGTCGACCTCACCAACGGCGAGCCAACGCCTGGGAGCCCGGGTCCACCCGTGAGGCTGGAGGAAGCGCGGGCCGCCGCCGAGATTCTGGGAGTGCAGGTCCGTGAGACTTTGACGCTCCCCAACCGCTGTCTCTTCGACGGCTTTTTCGAACGGCTCACGCTCGCCCGCTTGTTTCGCCGGTATCGCCCCAAACTGGTGCTTGGGATCGCGGGCAAGACCCCGATGGCGTCGCCCGACCACTGGCAGGCTTCCCAAATTACCGATGCCGCCGTCTTTTACTCGCGGCTCTCCAAGTGGGATGACGAATTCGGCGGTCTTCCGGTGCATACCATCCGCCGTCAGCTCTGGTATCCGCTGGGATTGCACAGTCTGGACGAACCGGACGGCGGGGGCCGATTCGTGATGGATATTTCGGACACTCTCGCGGTAAAATTGGACGCGATACGTGCTTACAAAACGCAGTTTCCGCCGGGGAAAGAGCGCGTCTTCCGGCTCGTGGAATCGCAGAACCGTTACTTTGGGTCCGCCGCTGGTTTCGAGGCGGGCGAATTGCTGATCAGCACGACGTTGCTCGGCCTGAGCGACCTGATGGGAGCACTGTTCACGGAAACACCCGCTCTGGAAAAACCATTTCCTCCCTTGGTACCGTGACCGTCGGCGGCGGTTCCGGCCTCGTTTCCGCGTTTTCTCGGCTTCCCGCGAGTTGATGACGATCCGTTTCCCAATTCCAACTGTTGAAAACCGAGCTACACCTTTCTGATTCGCTCGCTGATTGACCCCGGTCGCGCCCACGCCGGCTCGGGGAAAAGCCTGGTACATTGCCATGAAGTTTCGAGTCGGCACCCTGAGCATCACCGGTAATTTCCGCGAAAACAACGAAGACAATTTCTACACCGATCCCCAGCATCGCTTCTTTCTGGTCGCCGATGGAATGGGAGGGCAGTCGGCTGGTGAACGCGCCTCCGCGATCGCCATGGAATTGATCCCCAGGCGTCTCAAAGCCATCGACTTCGAAAACGGGTCGGCGTCCGCCGTCGAGCAACTGATCGACGACGCCATCTCCCACGCGAATGCCGAGATCATGGCCCTCGGAGAGCTCGATTCGCAGCTCAAGAACATGGGGACGACCATCACATTTCTGGTGGCGGTCGGCAACACCCTCTACTGCGGCGGCGTCGGCGACAGCCGCGTCTACCGCCTGCGCGATCAGAAACTCGAACAGCTCACGACCGACCATTCCCTCACGCAGGCCCTGGTCGATGCCGGCACCCTCACGCTCGAGGAAGCCGCCAACCATCGGTTCAAAAATGTTCTGTACCGCTATCTGGGTTCCAAGGACGGCGGCGGCGCGACGAAGCCCCGGCAGCTCGATGCCCGGTCGGGTGATCGCTTCGTGCTATGTACCGATGGCGTGAACGGCGGACTCAGCGACGAAAGCATCGGCAAGCTGCTCGCCGCCGGTTCCGACCCCCAGAAAATCGCCGACTCGATCGTCCGTGGCGCGGAACAGGGCGGGTCTCGAGACAATATCACCTGCACGGTGGTCATCGTCGAGTAACTGCTCGACCCTTCTCTCCTGCTGGCAGAGTTTGCCTCAACGGAACATTCCGTTCGGCACGAGAACTGCCGCCGAAATTCCGGTCTTGGCTGGTCCCTTTTGCCGACCTTCTGTCTGCCGGCGCGCACACTTCCAGTAGGGCAAACTGACACGCCACCAGTGTGCTGGTGCGCGGCTGCCTACGGAGGAGCGCGAGTTTCGTGAGGATCGTCAATTACCCCGTCCTGAAAGTCCTGTTGTTCGCTGTCGCGCTGGTAGCGGGCGTGCGGGCGTCGCATGGGGCCGATCCGCGCGTCTGGCGGGACGATCCGGACGCGGCCCTCAACGAAGGGTTGGCGCGGCGACGGCCGGTTCTGTTGCACTTCCACGCCGTCTGGTGCGGCCCTTGCCTGGCGATGGAAGCGAATGTCTTCCCGCATCCCGATATCAGCCGTCGCCTGTCGGCCGGATTCGTCGCGGTGAAGATCGATACCGACAAACTTCCCGAGTGGGGACTGCGTTACGGCATCAACAGTCTTCCCAGCGACGTCGTTCTCGACCCCCAGACCGGCCAGCTCATCGCGGCGACAAAAGGGGGCAAGACCGTTGACGCATATCGAAACTTTCTGGATCTCGCGGCCAGCCGTTACCGTCCTCCAGCGGAGCCCCCGACTGACCGCCAGCCGAGCCCCATGCAACCGCCTGCCAGCGAAAGTCCGTTGGCGCGAGGCGGGCAGGAGCGCGATGGCAACGGCGTGAATTCGGGGCTGTCGCCAGAGATCGACCTGAAAGACCTCGTCCTCCGCCCCGAACTCGGCGAGTCGCGGCCCATGTTGGGGCTCGAAGGCTTCAGCCCCGTCGCCCTGGTCCGCGAACGCCGCTGGACGCGCGGCGATCCCCGTTACCGCTGGACGCACAAGGGAATCGTCTACCAGTTCGCCAACGAGACGGAATGGAAGCAGTTTCGCGAGTCTCCCGAGACCTTCGCCCCCCGCCTCCTGGGATGCGATCCCGTGATTCTCTGGGAAACCGATCGTGCCATCGCCGGAAACATTCGGCACGGCGGTTTCTATGGGGACGAGCTCTTTCTCTTCAACAGTTCCGAAACGCGCAAACGCTTCGAAGCCAACCCCGAGCGTTACACCAAGCTGCGCCACGCCGTGAATCCGCAGTCGATCGAACGAGGGGTGTTGAGATAGGAGCCGCCAGCGGCCAGCCGCGAGCAGCCAGCGAAGAGTGATCAGCCATCAGCCATCAGCCATCAGCCATCAGGAATCAGCAATCAGTCAGTTCGCGGTTCCGAATAGCTCTTCTCTCCCCAACTCCTCTCCCCGCGTCTCCCTCTCTGACACCAACCACTACCCACCAACCACTTCCCCGGACTGCCGCCAACCTGCCAAGTCCGGTAGAATCGCGACCACGCGACAGGGATCGCGGGAATGGGCGGCTTTATCGAACACGGAAGTCCCAGACGTGGCGAACACGAATCGCGACTTGGCGAAGGCGGCGGCGGAGCAGCTTGCCGCCGACGTCGAACACTGTTTTCGCGACCGTGTTCCCGCAGCGTACTTCGCCGCTCCGCGGATTGTTCGCCGTGTCATTCGGGGCGAACTGGAACTCACCAAGGTCGCCTTTCGCGTACCTCATCGCAAAGGCGTGGTCATCGACCGCGACCGCCTGTTGTGGCTGGTCGCCCTTGATGAACTTGGCGCGAATCCCGGAGAGACACTTCCCCCTCAAGTTCTGCTCGTCGCACGCCCCGAAGAAGACCGCCTCGTCCGGTTCAATCGGGATGACCTGTTGCGGTACTACTGGCGATTGCTGTTTCACCTCCGCATCGATCGCGAGCTTCTCGACGGGCTCTCGTCCCGCTCGCTGACAACCGCCCGCCTGCGCGAACTGATCGACGAATTTGGACAAACTCAGTTCGACGAGGCACGGGCCGTCCTCAAGCAGGAAGGAATGCTTTCGCGCCCGAACGACATTCGCCATGTGGTCGCGGAAGTCATCGCGGTGTCGCTCGAACTGGCTTACTTCGCGCCCGATCTGCTCCCCATCTACTTTCCCTCGCTGGAAAAATCGGGAGGCATTATCGATCGACTGGCGCAAATTGTCGGGGCGAACGCGATCTTTGAAGAGACGCGCCCCGCCGAATGGTCGGGCGTCGACCCGGCCGTGATTCCCAACCGGACCGAAGCACTGGCGATGTCGGTGGCCGCGGCCGATTCCTCGGGGATCTCACCCCTGTCGTCCCGGAAGGCGCGCAGTATTCTTCGCCGTGCCGAAGTGCTGGCCCGTAAGGGAAACGCGGTGCGCGCCGCGATCCTGCTGCGAAACGCGGCCGCACGTTCGCCCGCCGATGAGCGGGTCGAAATGGACCATCTGCTGACCGAGGCGCTCGAATCGCTCGCGGATCGGCTGCGGGCGGCTCTGCGCCTGGACGATTCTTTCGCGGAGTCCGGTGTCGCGCTGATGCGCACCGTCCTCGAGGGCATCGGAAGTTCCTACTGGTCGGCCAACGCGCGCCTGCTGTACGACTTGCAGAAAGTCTGCATCGATTCGGAGCGGGAAAGCTATCGCACCGATCTGGTTCGCTGGGCCTTCACGCTCGGCCGGTGGCCGCTCAAACGGCCTCTTCCCAATCAGCGCGTGGTTCTGATTCAAAAGCATCTGCGGACGGCTGCCGCCCGGCTTCCCGCCGCGCGAATGGCCCCCGAAACGCGCGAGCAACTCGACCGCTTGCTGCATCAGGCGCAGTCCGCGGCCGAGTCCCTTCTGCGCGAACGGCTGCGCCCCCTTCTGGAAGAGGCCCTTCCGCAGTCGGGACTTGTCCCGACGTCCCTCGTGGAACGCGTGGCCTTCAGCAAGCTGATCGACGAACTGCTCGATGCGATCGTCAACAAGGGATTTCTGACGTTCGGCGATCTTCGCGACAGCATCTCCCGCAACCAGCTCAAACTTCCGGACCTTGGCAGCCTGAACGAGTTCGTGTTCGGCGACAACCTGCTGCAAGCCGACCGCCGTCTTTCCGCGGTCCTGGATGGAGTCTATCGCAAAGGGCCGTTTTACCTGCTGACGATCCAGCGGCTCAGCTCGCTGGCGTTCGGCATGCCCTCCGGGCGGTTTCTGACGCGGCACTTTCTGCTCCCATTCGGCGGGGCGTTCGTCATTCTCGAAGGGCTCGCGCATCTGGTCGAACCGATCAGCGAGTATTCCTTCGGCGAGCCGATCCATCTTTACAGCAACGAAGCGATGATCGGGCTGGGGTGCATCCTCTGGTCAATCATGAATTTCGAGCAGTTTCGGGCCCGTTTGTACGAAGGCTTGACCGCGGCCTGGAAGTTCCTCCGCGGGATCGCCTTCGACCTGCCTCGCGCTCTTTTACGGATTCCGCTGGTGGAACAGGCCCTCAAAAGCCTGCCGATGAAACTCTTTCGCCGTCACCTGCTCAGCCCGCTGATTCTCACCTTCCTGCTGTGGATCCTGCTTCCCTATGAGGGAGGCTGGCTGTCGCGGAGTACCCCCTGGGCGGCCGCCGGCATCTTCATCATCGCGTTCGCGGCGCTCAATTCGCGGCTGGGACGCGACACGGAAGAGCTGACCTGGGAGTGGCTGGGCCGAGCCTGGTATCGCTTTCGCGTTCACATTCTATTTGGCCTGTTCAACTGGATCGTCGACACGTTCCGGCAGATCATGGACTTCGTCGAACGGGTTCTCTATTCGGTCGACGAACAGTTGCGATTCCGCACGGGCGAGTCTTCGCTCACGCTCGCCGTCAAATCGGTGCTGACCTTCATCTGGTCGATCGTGCAGGCCATCGTCCGGTTTTGCGTGACGCTGCTCATCGAGCCGCAGGTGAACCCGATTAAGCACTTTCCCGTTGTCACGGTGTCTCACAAGCTGCTGGTCCCGCTCATTGTTCCGTTCGCCCGGCAACTGGCGGCGGCGGGGATGGACTACGGGCTCGCGTTCACCTCGATGACGGTCGTCATTACCTGCATTCCCGGCCTGTTCGGGTTTCTTGCCTGGGAACTCAAAGAGAACTGGAAGCTGTATGCGGCCAATCGGTCGACCAGCCTGAAGCCTTCGCAGATCGGACACCACGGCGAGACCGTCCTGCGGCTATTGCGTCCGGGTTTTCATTCGGGCACCATTCCCAAGTTGTTCGCCAAACGCCGCCGCGCCGCCCGAAAGTACCGCCTGACCCCCGAGTACAATCGGCAGGCCAAGTTCCAGGAACGCTTGCACCACGAGGCGGAAGCCATTCGGCACTTCGCCGAGCGCGAATTCGTGGAACTGTTGCGGCGGACGCGAAGTCTGGGCGACGTACCGCTGGAAGTCGCCGAAGTCGATCTGTGCACCAATCGCATCGGGGTGCGGTTTCATTGCGAGCGCTTTCCGGACGACGACCTGGAAGTTTCGTTCGCCGAGCAATCGGGCTGGATTGTCGCGGGAATCGACCGGCCAGGCTGGTTGTCGAAGTTGTCGAACGAACAGGCCCAAGTTTTTCGGGCGGCTCTGGCTGGATTCTACACCCTGTCGGCGGTTGATCTCGTCCGCGAACAGGTGGAGAGTCAATTCGGGACGCCGGCGCCCGCCTACGACGTTTCCGAACAGGGGTTGGTCATCTGGCCGGATGCCAGCTTTCAGAGCGAAGTCCACTACTCGCTGCGCGAATCTCCGTTGTCGCAGCCGCGACCCCGGCCGCTGGCCCGCGCGGCGAATCTTGAGCCCTTGCTCCTCAGCCAGCTCGCCTTCTTCACGCATCACATCGAATGGACCGAATGGCGCGAAGTCTGGGACGATGAACAGTCGACCGGACAAATAACCCGCCGCCTGCTCCCTCGCGTCCAGCTTCTGCCAATCAGTTTTGCCGGTTAGCGGCACCCACCAATCGGACTGTCCGTACAAGCTGCCCCAAGTTGCGTTTTATCAACAAATCCACATGCATCGTGCGGCGACGTCTATCGGGGCCGATACGCGTCGCGGGGTCGGTCGATCCCTTGCACTCTCGCGGGCAGTCCTTTCTCATGGCGGGGTTGTTTCGCCCCTGCCGAATCGCGAACGGTCATTTTTTCATCACAAGGGCGTTCCCGTACCATGCCCGGATCGCAGCTCGCGACTGACTTCTGGATCAATGAAGCTTTTTCGCCGTACGACGTGTGGCAGCACGGCGTCACGCGCGTGCTGACCCATCGGCGCACGCGGTTTCAGGAGTTGTACGTTGTCGAGCTGGGTTCGTACGGCAAAGCGTTGATTCTCGACGGCAAGGTTCAAACGACCGTTGGCGACGAGTTTCTGTATCACGAGCCGATCGCCCACGCGCCTTGCGTGCTGCATGGTCAACCTTCGCGCGTGCTCATCGCGGGCGGAGCCGATGGGGGCGTGCTTCGTGAAGTTCTCAAATGGAACACTGTCGAACTGGCGGTTGTCGCCGACATCGACGGCGAAGCCATCGACCTGTGCCGCGAACTGCTGCCCGAAATTCATCAGGGTGCGTTTGACGATCCCCGCGCCCGCGTGGTCGTCGGCGATGCGTGGGAACTCCTGGAAAGTACGCCTGGCGAATGGGATGTCGTCATTGCGGACCTGACCGACCCGCTGGAAGACGGCCCCGCGTTCAAGCTGTTCACGCGCGAGTTTTTCGAGGTCTGTCAGAAGGCTCTCGATCAGGGCGGAGTGTTCGTCAACCAGGCTGGTTCAACCGCCCCACCGCTGGCGTCGCTGCTGGGTCGGGTTGTGAACACCATTGGAAATGTTTTTGAACACACCTACCTGATGACCGCCCCGGTCCCCACCTATGGATCGGTGTGGGGTCTGGCACTGGCGAGCGATCGTGGTCTCATGAATCGTCCGGATCCGAATGCGATTGATCGTCGTCTGGCTCGCCATGTGGAAGGCGAGCTCCGCATGTTCGATGGGGAAACGCTGCTGGGCCTTTTGCAGGTTCCCCTCCATTTGCGAAAGATGCTGGCCGAGGAAGTAACCATTTACACGCTCGAGGCTCCGCCCCGCGCATTCGGCCATGGCGCCGGAATGCTCGAAGCGGAAGCCGATGCCGAAGAAGTCGATGCGAGTGAAGACTTCGACAGTGATCTCGACGAAGAGATCGCTTCGGAGTCGGACGGCGAAGAAACAGCCGATGACCCGCCGACCGACGCCCATGCGTCATGAGGAACCGTAAAGAGTCTCACACCACCTGTGCGACGAGGCGTTTGCCGAGTCTTCCGCAGGCTTCGATCAGGCACGACTGGTTGTGTGAGTCCATCAGGTTCCGGTCGATGTTCCACGGACGGCCCGTTGATGGCGCGACCCACGTGGGCTCGCGTAAACAGTGACTCGAACACGATTCCAGCGCCTGGCCCAATCTCGGTCAAACGAGGGCCTTGAGCCAGTGCTGCCGATCGAGTTCGGAGTTCAAAAAGGAGTGTTCCGCACTATGAGATTTGCTCTCCCCGTCTGTCTTGGACTGGCCCTCTCCCAGTCCGGACTGTTATTCGCCCAGTCGGCACCGACGATCCGCGTGGTCGGGGGTGATGCCCGCACGGGCCAGGCACGCGCCGTTGTCGTCGGACCGGCCCAACTCGTGCATACCGGCCAGGTTTTCCCGGAGGCTTCCGGAAAAAGTACCTCTCCCACCCCTCCCGCCGACCAGATTCGCTTCGCCTGGGGACGTCTGCAAACCGTTTTGAAGGCCGCCGAAGCCGAACTGGCGGACGTGGCGCGTTTGAACTGCTACGTCGCGACTCCGGCCGTGGCGCGTGAAGTGGAGGCCCTGCTGGCGACCGTGTATACGGGCACGCATCAACCCACCGTCACGTTCGTCACGACGCCGCTGCGTTCTCCGGAAACCCTCGTCGCCTTCGACGCGGTCGCCGTTTCTCACCGCAAGGCGGAAGATCGCGTGGTCCCGTTTATTCCCCCCAACAGCAAAACCCAGTCGGCGATTGCCTCGGTGATGCCCGTCGGATCACGGATCTTTATTTCGGGTCAGGCGGAGGCCGGCGACAAGACGATGGCCGACGCGACGGCGAAGACCATGGCCAGCCTGTTCGCGTCGCTGGAATACCTGGGGCGAAAGCCCGCCGATGTCGCGCACGTCAAGGCGTTTCTCGGTCCGATGACCGAGGCCGATGCGGCTGTTGCCGCCATCCGAGCCGCCTTCGGCGAAGCGACCACTCCGCCGATCAGTCTGGTGGCCTGGAATTCGTCGCTGCCGATCGAAATTGAAATGGTCGTGTCCGGTCCATCCGTTCCCGACAAGCCGGCGCTCGAATTCCTGACTCCGCCAGGAATGTCGAAGCCGAATGTCTATTCCCGAGTAACGGTCGTGAACGCTCCGAGCACGATCTACACGTCGAGCCTTTTTGTCGAACAGGCTGACGCTGCCGCTGAAGCACGCGGAGTGTTCGAGCAACTGAAGTCGGTCGTTGAGAGCGCCGGCGGCGACCTGGGGCACCTCGCCAAGGGGACGTATTACGTCAGCACTGACGAGGCGAGCGAGCAGTTCAACGCCGTGCGTCCCGAGTTTTACGACCCGGAACGCCCGCCAGCAGCGTCGAAGGCGATGGTCGTGGGAACCGGCCGTGACGGCGTCCGGATCTCGATCGACCTCATCGCCACGCCGGTTCCCTGATCGGGAAAGTTGGTGCGGAATTCGCCGGTCCTGACGGCTGGCGGATCAGAAAAGTATCAGTATTGGTCAACGGACGCGCTAGTCGTGCGCGACGTTGGCCAATACCATTTCAGCCGTTGTGCCGGGCGCGAATCGTTTGAACTCGGCACAATTGCTCCTCGAAAGCGTGAAACCGCGACTTCAAAGGAATCTCATGGCCGCGACGACTGTTCCCGGTGCCGATGCTTCTCCCGCCATTCAGTTTGCCGGCGAAACCGCCTCGAACGCGGCCCGATCGGTCGTTCGCCAACACGAACCGCTGGCTCTGCGAACCTACACGCCCACCCAGGCGGTCTTCGACCACTCCGAGGGTACCTTTCACGTGACACCGGAAGGTCGCCGGTTGTACGACTATTCGTCCGGCGTTCTCGTTGCGAACCTCGGTCATAATCCCAAGCGCTGGATGCAGCGGTTCGGCCGTTACATGGGTTGGCGTCCCGAATTCTTTGGCGGTGAAGCGGCCAAGGCTGGCGAATACGTTCCCGCCGTCACGATGACGGCCTACAACGGCGTTACCCCGGTTGAGACCCGGGCCGTGGAACGTCTGGTGAGCAGTCTTCAGAAGGCGAAGGGCGGCAAGCGGCTGGACACCATCATGTGGGCTGCTTCCGGCTCCGAGGGGATTCAGAAGGCCCTGTGGGCATCGCTGGCCCGCGACCGTACCCGCGACATGATTCTTGCCACCCGCTTTGGGTTCCATGGCAAGAAGGGGCTTTCCAACGCGGTGACCGGCTCCGAGAAGGATGCCGAACGCGATCCTCGCGTGCGATTCATCAGCTTCCCGATGACCGAAATCGCCGATCATTCCTTCGATTTCTCGGGGCTCGATTTCTCGTACGTGGCCAACGAACTGGCGGCTCTCAAGCATCAGTTCGGACGCCGGCTGACTTGCCTCATCACCGAGCCCTACCTGGGGGGCGGGGGAAGCTATCATCCGCCGGTCGCCTACCATCATCTCTTGCAGTCGTTCTGCCGCGAAAACGACCTGCTCTTCCTCTTCGACGAAGTGCAGGCGAACTTCGGCCGCACCGGCAAGATGTACGCCTTCGAAAAGTACGAAGTCGAACCCGACATGGTCATTCTCGGCAAGGGCCTGGGGAACGGCGTTCCGGTGGCCGCCGTGGCTCTCAATCGTGGGGTGGCCGCCGCGCTCAAGTACGGTGAAGCCTCAGACACGTGGAGCGCGAACCCGATTTCGTCGGCAGCCGTGCTCGCTACGCTCGATGAGTTCGAGGGCGAAGACATCCTCGGCCACGCCGCGACACTGACGCCACTGTTCTTCCAGGGACTTGACCGCCTCAAGGAAACCGGGCTCATCGCCCGCGTGCGCGGCGAAGGAATGGTGTTTGGCATCGAATGCCAGGGGATCGGCGACCATTCCGCCGCCGATGTCGCTGCCGAGATCGTGCGGGATTGCTACCTGGGTGAAGACGGCGTGGGGATTCACTTCCTGGGAGCACTTGCCGGCAAAGTGCTGCGAGTCAGCCCGCCCCTCACCATCACCCGCGACGAAGCGATCCACTCGCTGGAACTCTGCTACCGCATCCTGACACGAACGGCCTCGCGCCTGACGGCGCCGCTGATCGCGAACGCGTGAGGTGAAAGTTGGTCTCTCGATCCCAGGCTCCGCCTGGGATCGTTTCTATTTGAGGCTTCGTCTCACTCAACTTTGCACGAGACAGAGCCTCGGTGGCCTGGCTTGCCCAGGCGGAGCCGGGGCACGAGTATGAGTTGCCCCGAACCGTTCGCGGGACGGGGCCGATCCGAACGGTTATGCTACTGAACGGGTTCTCGCGGGTCGGTCGATTCGTGGGTTCCGCTGTCAGTCATCTCAATTGTTTCGGAGGGGGCGATCGCGCCACGTCGATATGTCCGAGCCAAGTACCCGTTTTTTCAACCGCGAACTGAGCTGGCTGGAATTCGATCAGCGGGTTCTCGCCCAGGCCGGCGATGAGAACCTGCCGCTCCTGGAGCGGCTCAAGTTTCTGGGCATCAGCGCCTCGAATCTCGACGAATTCACCATGGTCCGCATCGGCAGCCTGCAACTGCTGGCCCGGTCCGACGGCCACCGGGCCGACCCCGCGGGACTGCTCCCCTGCGATCAGCTCAAGGCGCTGTCCGTCCGCCTGCGCGAGCTGATGCGAACGCAGTATCGAATGCTGTCCGAAGAACTGGAGCCGGCCCTCGCCAAGGTCGGCATTCGCCGTCTCAATCCCCAGGAACTCAACCAGACGCAGCGGCGGATCGCGTCGCAGGTCTTTCTGGAAGAAGTCCTGCCGATCTTCACGCCAATCGCCATCCCGCGACCAGAAGACCTGCCGCTCCTGCAAAACCTCAAACTGTGCCTCGCGGTCCGCTTGCAGCCGGTTGAACCGGACGAAGCCCATCGCATCGCGCTCATTCCGTTCGGTCCGTCGCGTTTGCGGTTCGTGACATTGCCGGCCGACTCGGGGTATTGCTACCTGCTGGCGGAAGATCTGATCCGGTTGCACCTGGATCGCTTTTTCCCCGGTGAAACGATTCTCGAATGCGTTCCCATGCGGATCACGCGGAATGCCGACGTCGAGCTGCGGGAAGACCAGGCGTTCGATCTGATGGCCGGCATGCAGGAAGTGCTCGATGCCAGGCGGCAGGGTGACTGCGTCCGCCTCGAAGTGGATCGATCGGCCAGCGAGGAACTCCTCGCATTTCTCCAAGAGGCGCTGGATGTCGAGGACGACTGGATCTTCCGGCAGGAGGGGCCGCTCGATCTCTCGGCCTTCATGCGGCTGACCGACCTGTCCGGTTTCGAGCACCTCCGGGACGAACCGTGGCCACCGGTTTCCAGTCCGCAGGTCGATCCGTCGGAAGTCATGTTTCAGACGATCGCCCGCAAGGACGTTCTGCTGTATCACCCGTACGAATCGTTCGAGCCGGTGGTCCGGCTGATCGAGGAAGCAGCAGACGACCCGGACGTCCTCGCGATCAAGCAGACTCTGTACCGCACCAGTGCCCGCAGCCCGATCGTGGCCGCCCTGAAACGCGCCTCGCAGAATGGCAAGTACGTCACGGCGGTGGTCGAGCTCAAAGCACGATTTGACGAAGCCCGCAACATCGAGTGGGCTCGCGATCTGGAACGGGCGGATGTCCAGGTGATTTATGGGGTCAAATCGCTCAAGACCCACGCGAAACTTTGCCTGATCGTTCGTCGCGAGCCGCACGGCATACAGCGCTACGTCCACTTCGGAACCGGTAACTACAACGAGATGACGTCGCGGCTCTACAGCGACGTCAGCCTGTTGACGTGCGACGAAGACCTGGGTTCGGACGCCACCTCGTTCTTCAACGCGGTCACGGGGTATTCTCAACCCGAACGATTCCGCAAGATCGATGCGGCTCCGCTCGGATTGCGAGACCGCTTGCTGGAAATGATCGATGCGGAGACCCAGCGGCGCAAGCAGGGGCAGAAGGCCAAGATTCTGGCCAAGCTGAATGCGCTGTTGGATGAACGCATGATCGAGGCGCTGTACCGCGCGTCACAGGCTGGCGTTCGCATTCGCCTGAATGTCCGTGGAATCTGCTGCCTGAAACCCGGCGTTCCAGGACTCAGCGAGAACATCACCGTCACCAGCGTGATCGACCGGTTCCTGGAACACAGCCGCATCCTGTACTTCTATCATGGAGGCGACGAACGGCTCTTCATCTCCAGTGCGGACTGGATGCCCCGCAATCTCGATCGACGGCTGGAGCTCCTGGTTCCGGTCGAAGACGCGACCGCGCGCCAGAAGCTGATGTCGATCCTCCGCATTCACCTGCAGGACAACGTCCGGGCGTGGCGTCTGGAGTCGGACGGCCGCTATATTCCCGCGACCCGCTCGGCGACGCAGGAGCCGATCCGCAGCCAGGAAGTGCTCTACCGCCGGGCCGTGGAAGCGGCTCGCGATCCCGATGCCTTTTCGCCGACCATGTTCGTTCCGCATCGCTCGCATCAGGACGAGGATTAAGCTCAGGCCGTCATAAAAACACGAAGGGCAAAGATATGGCGACAGACTTTCTGAATGCCCTGCAAACCTGTCTAGGCGGTCCCTGGCCGGAGCCCGGTCCGCTGCACGCGGCGCTCGTCGAAACCCGCAAGATCGACGACATCACGTTGCAGCTCTGGTCGTATGAGGTCGAGCCCGGCGAACGGGTCAGTGCCTGGCTGCTGCTGCCTCCCGACTCCGCGGAGAACAAGAAGCGGGCGGGAGTCCTCGTCTGGCATCAGCACAACGGGGAATGGCACCTTGGCAAGAGCGAGCCAGCCGGCCTGGCTGGCAACCCCATGCATCACACCGGCCTCGCCCTCGCGAAGCGCGGCTACATTACGCTCTGTCCGGACGCACTCTGTTTCGAGGACCGCCGACACCCGAAGCTGGCCGGCGGGAACTACGAGCGCTTCGAGTTCCTGAAGTACGTCGTCGACGGAAAGTGCCTGGCCTGGAAGTACATTCTCGACATGCGGCGAGCCGTCGATTTCCTGGTCACGCGAGCCGAGGTCGATGCCGCGCGACTGGGATGTTACGGGCACTCGATGGGGAGCACCTGCACCTGGCTGGTCGGCCCGTGGGAACCGCGAATTCGCTGCCTGGTCGGCAACTGCTGCCTGCCAACCTATGCGGGCATCCACCGCGAAGGGATGCTCCATTGTTTCCCGAACTTCGTGCCGGGACTGGAACGGCTGGGGGATACACCGGCGGTCGTCGCGGCAATTGCCCCGAAGCCGCTGCTGCTTAACTTTGGCGAGACCGATGGTGGTTCGCCGGTCGCCGATCTGCCGGCCGCGATTCAGAAGATCGAGCAGAGCTACAAGGACCAGTCGGCCGGGGACAATTTTTCGGCCTTCATCGAGCCGGGCGTGGGGCACGTCCTGTCGGAGGCGATGTGGCAACGAACCCTCTCATGGTTCGACCGCCACTTGAAGTCGCCCACCTGATTCTCGACCGGGGCCCGTGACCCCGACGGCGCGAGCCACAAGCGGTTACCGCTCGCGATAGATGATTCGCCCGCGATTCAGGTCGTACGGCGAAACTTCGACGACGACGCGATCGCCGGGGACGATACGGATAAAGTTCTTCCGCATCTTGCCCGCGACGTGCGCCAGCACTTCGTGACCGTTGGTGAGCACGACCCGAAACTGCGTGTTCGCCAACGCTTCGACGACGTCTCCTTCAACCTCGATGGCCTCTTCTTTGGCCATAAACCACTTTCCCCAAATCCCGTGATCGATCCCGGCGCCCGCCGCGCCGACAGTGGCTGTGATTGTAGCGTTAAACGGCCCACCTGACCACGGGCCGCTCCGAAATCACAAACAGGGCCGATCGGCGAGGGGTTCTGGATGCGAGACTGGACGGAAGTCGAGTGGGGTCGGAGCGGTGACCAGGGCCATCGCTTTTCCCACTTCGCGGCATGTCATGGCGGCAAATTGATTCGAGTGCCGAGGAAGAGGCTGAAATTCTTCCAGATTTCTCATTCGGCTCTCGTCTCCAGGCTCTCGACTTCCGACGGCAGGCCGTTCGTCGGTTGACATTTGGCGAAGCCACGGCGTTACTAACAATCGGCAGGGGGACAATCGCGTCGCGCCAGGTAATTCCGTTGCGTGGAGGGCGTTGCAAAACGGGATGGGCGTTTCGGACAAGTTCCCCTCGAACGCGGAAAATCCATCATCCCGATGGTTTTGAAGCCGCTTCCATTTGGAATCCAGCAGGAGTGTCATGGTGAGTCGGGTTGGCACGGCGTTTCGGGCATTTTTCGGCAGCCTCATGGATTCCGCGGTGGCTGACCGGGTCGCCGCCGCGCTACAGCCCCAGCCCGAGAAACCGGTTTCCGAGGCACCCCCGAAACTGAGCCCCCCGGCTCCGGTTGTTCCCGCCGGACCTTCGCCCAAGGTCGTCGCCCTGTCGTTGGTGGCCACCTTGCAGCGGGAAGCCCGGCTGATCGACTTCCTGCAGGAAGACCTGACGCCTTACACCGATGAACAGATTGGCGCGGCTGTCCGCGATGTCCATCGTGACTCGCGCTCCGTGCTCGACCGTCTGTTCGGCATCCGCCCCCTGTTAGACGAAGGTGAAGGGGCAGCGGTGCAGCTTCCCGCCGGGTTCGATCCCGCGCGGTATCGATTGACGGGCAAGGTGAGCCCGCAGGGCGGAGCCGGTATTGTTCAGCATCATGGCTGGCTGGCGACGCGGTGCGATCTGCCCACCTTCACCGGCACGGAAGCCGCCGCGCACGTGGTGTCGCCGGCTGAAGTGGAAATGAAGTGACGGCCACGCTTGCCGGCCCTGGTCGGGCAGTGTCGGGAACTCTGGTATCGCGATCAAAGCCGACGAAACAACGGCAGAACGGATTGGGCGCGATCGGATTTCTTTCCGACGGCCCCTGCGTGAACTTCCAGTGGATGGAACATGAGCGATTTTGTTGTCGGTATTGATCTGGGCACCACGAACAGCGTCGTCGCCTACGCGCCGCTGGCGGGTGATGTCGCGAATGTTTCGCTGTTGCCGATTCCGCAGTTGGTGGCCCCCTCGACCGTCGAATCGCGAGATTCGCTTCCTTCGTTCGTGACGCTGGGGACCGCCAACGACCGAAGCGCCGGGGTGTACGACCTTCCCTGGGCGACCGATCGCGACTTCGCGGTGGGGGAACTGGCCCGACGACAATCTGCCGAATTGCCCGATCGAACCGTGACGGCGGCCAAGAGCTGGTTGTGTCACAGCCGGGTCGATCGTCATCAGGCGCTACTCCCCTGGGGGGCGGGCGACGAGGTGGGAAAAATCTCTCCCGTCTCGGCGACGCGGCGGTATCTCGAACACCTGGTCGCCGCCTGGAATGCCGCTTTCCCGCAATCGCCACTGGCACGGCAGAAAGTCGTGCTGACCGTTCCCGCTTCGTTCGATGCCAGCGCGCGGGAGTTGACGCGCGAGGCAGCGATGCAGGCTGGGCTGCCGGCCGATTTCATTTTGCTGGAAGAACCGCAGGCCGCCCTCTACGCCTGGCTGACGGCGATGGGCGAGCGCTGGAGAAAGCTGCTCAAGGTCGGGGAAACGCTGCTCGTCGTCGACGTGGGCGGGGGCACCACCGACCTGACGCTGGTTGAGGTGAAAGAAGAAGACGGCGAACTGATGCTCGAGCGCCTCGCGGTGGGGAATCACCTGCTGGTCGGCGGCGACAACATGGACCTCGCCCTCGCGTACGCGGTCGTCGGGCTGTTCGCCAAGAAGGGAGTCAACCTCGATCCGTGGCAGTCGGTCTCGCTGTGGCATGCCTGCCGGACCGCGAAAGAGACGCTGCTGACCGCCGATGGTCCGAAGAAGCATCCCATTTCAGTCTTGGGTCGCGGGAGCAAGCTGATCGGCGGAACCGTGACCGTCGACCTGGAACGCGACCTCGCGCTGCGCACTGTCTCGGACGGGTTCTTTCCCGGTTGCGGACTGGACGATCGCCCCTCCCGCAATCGCGTCTCCGGCTTTCAGGAAATCGGACTTCCCTACGAAGCCGATACGGCGATCACCCGCCATCTGGCGGCGTTTCTCAGACATCACGGCACCGAAGATCAGTCCCTTTGCCCAACGCACGTCCTGTTCAATGGCGGGGTGTTTCAGGCGACGGAATTGCAATCGCGCATTCTGGATGTCCTCAAAGACTGGTTCCCCGATTCGCCCCCCCAGCCGCTGGAGGGTCTGCACGATCTCGATCACGCTGTCGCTCGCGGCGCCGCCTATTATGCCTGGGCGAAAGAACATGGCGGAGTCCGGATTCGCGGGGGGACGGCTCGGGGCTACTACATCGGCATCGAAACCGCCGGGCTGGCCATTCCCGGGGCTCCGCGCCCGCTTCGCGCGTTGTGCGTCGTCCCGCACGGCATGGAGGAAGGGACGGAACTCGATGTTCCCGCCGAGCCCATCGGCCTGATAGTCGGTCAGCCCGCTCAGTTCCGGTTTTTCAGTTCGTCGATCCGCAAGGACGACCAACCCGGCGTGCGCCTGTCTGCCTGGAACGAGGAAGAACTGGAAGAGACCGCTCCCCTCGAAGCCACCTTGCCGCCCGACGATACGTTGGAAGAGCATTACGTTCCGGTCCGTTTTCAGGCGAGGATCACGGAACTTGGCGTGCTGGAACTCTGGTGCGCCAATGTCCGCGGACCGGGACGCTGGAAGCTCGAATTCAGTGTTCGGGACGACGAGTGACGTTTATTCCTTCGGAGCCACGCCGTGCCGCGCTGCCAGATCCTGCCGCTCCCCCATCACCAGGTCTCGTTTGAAATTGATGGCGTCGAACGGTTGCGCTGGCATCACGGTTCCGATCATCCGCGTCCCTTCTTCTATCCGCTCAATGGTCCCTCCGGTCGATCGTTGACCCGCATGGGGCATCCCGGCGCGCCCAACCATGACCATCACCTGTCGGTCTGGTTCGCGCACCATAAAGTCACGGGGGTCGACTTCTGGGGCATGAACTCGCCGGCCGTCATTCGCCAGCAGGAATGGATGGCCTATCACGATGGTGACGATGCGGCCCTGATGGCCGTCCACCTGCACTGGCTCGATGGACACGATCCGGCGCCGCTGCTCGATCAGCAACTGGTCGCGCGGGTCAGCCCCGCCGGTCCCAACGAGACATTTCTGGAATTGCAGGCGACATTCACGCCCCGAGCCGAGTCGCTCGAATTCGGCAAGACGAACTTTGGAATCGTGGCCGTGCGGGTCGCAAAGGCGATCTCGGCCCACTTTGGGTCGGGGCAACTCACCGATGCCGAAGGTCGCGTCGGCGAGCCGGCCATCTTTGGCACGCGATCGAGATGGATGGACTACAGCGGCGAAATCCTTCCGGGGACTCCCGAGGGGATCACGCTGTTCGACCATCCCGCGAATCCCAATTTCCCCTCGCACTGGCATGTGCGGGAAGACGGCTGGATGGGGCCGTCGCTGTGTTTCGATCAGCCGCGAACGACGACTCGCGAGAACCCGCTGACCGTTCGCTACCTGCTGTTGGCGCACGGCGGCGGTTGCGATCCCGCTCGGTTCCAGCGCATCGCCGACGAGTTCGCGTCAACGAACGGATTTGAAGTTCGCAAAGCGACCGTGAAGCACGAAGCGTGGACGATCTCGCGGAAGACCGACGTCGGAGCGTGACGGATTGGACGGCATCTGCTCGGTCTAGAGTTAGCCGCGACCCGCAGGGGAGCGCTCCGCAAATCCTCTGCGACCTTGACACTGACCGGGTCGGTGCCAAGAATCGCGACGCGCGTTGTACTGAAGGCCCGGTTCTGATGGTCAGTGTGTCGCCATCCCGGGTTTCGGCTGCCTGAACTTATTGACTTGGATCACGATCATGAGCGGACCAATCGTGCGGACGGGGACGACCCCGAAATTCTGGGAAAACTACGACCGGGTCTTTGGCGGCAAGAAGAAGGCGGCTGCCACTTCAGAACCGGCCGCTGCCGCGAAGGCTACGAAGAAGACTGCCAAGAAGGCGGCGAAGAAGGCCGTCAAAAAGACCGCGAAGAAGGCATGAACCACTTCGGCGGAGCGTAGCCGCCATTGGCCAGAAACCCGAGAGCGTCCGTTTCCTCATCGCGAGGAAGCGGACGCTCTCTTTTTTTGAGCGCTCACTGGCACCGTTTGGCCGTTCTCGAGCCGCGCTCGGGGAGGCCGCGCGCCGTGCCATCGCGCGGCCTCTGTAGCCTTTGCAAAGCGATCCGATTCCTCGCGTTTGGCACGGCTGAAAATGCCGGTTTTTCAGGGGTTTTCGCGTGAAATGCGCTCGTGAAACGAGTCGAACGCGCGATTCGCGCCGAACCGTAAAGTTCATCGGCAAAAGCGGCCAGTTCCCGTTGACACTCTCGCGCGGTCACGGCTACATCACCGCCACACATCGCCGGTCACTGATTCCTGTAAGACACCTCGACGACGACTCATCTCGCTCAGCGGCACACCCTGCCGATGAGCCCATCAGACCGGGCCAATTCCTGGTTCGGACAACATTCAACTGTCTTTTCGCGGCTCAGCAGAATCCCATGGCAGACTCAACTCCCACCACTGCTCCGAAAGGCCGGAACGGCGCCCGTCGCCGTCTTCCGGTCCTGCTCGGCGGTGTTTCGGTGGTGGGCGTGACCGTGGGAGGCGTCGTTTACTGGATGTTCCCGGGCACGACTCCCGCTCCGGATCGCTTCCAGCAGGCGCTCCGCCTCATGGAAGGCGGCAAACACGTCGAGGCGCGAAACATCGCCCAGGTCCTCCTGGATGAAGGCTATCAGGATCTGAAGTTCCCGGCCGGGCTCACGTACATTCTCGGCACGGCGGCTTATGACGACAGCGTGAAGGCCGATGACTCGGTCTTCCGGACGCGAGCCCTCGTCGCCATCGGCTATCTCAGCGAAGCCGAGCAGCATGCCCTCGACCCCGATATGCAGGTTCACGTCGAGTACATGCTGGGCCGGCTGATGCACCGCCTCAATCAAAAGGCCGACGCCCGCCCCCGTCTGGAAAATTGCCTCAATCGTTCCGGCGTGCCCGCCGGCGTGGTGGCCGAGTTGCTGGCCGACATTTATCAGTGCCCCAACTATCGCACCCAGGAACGTCTCAGGTCGGCCCGCACGCTCAACGAACGGGCGATCGAGCTGGCCGAAACACCGGAAGATCGCCGACGATTGCTCGTGCAGAAATGCGAACTGCTGATTCACGACGGAGACCTTGATGCGGCGAGTTCGCTGATCGCCGGAATCGATCTGGGGGCTGGCGACCCGGGCCGACTCGAAATTCTGAAAGCCCGCGTGGCGCTAGCTGGCGGTGCATTCGCCGAGGCGCGGCAGGTTTTGACACCGCTTGTCAATTCCGACCAGATCGACCGCCCCAGTGCCCGCGATGCCACGTTCCTGATGGGGCTGACCTACGAACGCGAATCCGAAACACTCCGGGAGTCGAGCCCGGCTACGGCCACCGAACTGCGTCACTCGGCCGTCTCCTGGTTCCAGAAAACCATCGACCGCTTCGACCAGACCGATGAAGGCATGGCGGCACGGCTTCTGGCGGCACGGCTGTGGCGGCTGGAAGACAGTGCGGAAAAGGCTCTTCAGTCGTATGCCGCGGTCCTGAGGTCCATTCATCGCCCCCAGGAAGTCGAAAACCGCTGGATCAGCCTCGACGAATTCCGCGAACAGATGATCGCCGCCTGGAACGACTGGGTCGCCGAACGACGCTTCGCCGAAGCGATCGCGCTCGCCGAGCAGCTTTCGCCCCTGTACACCCGGGATCGCGGGTACGAATTGGCTGCCCTGGCCCAACGCCGCTGGGCCGCACAGATCGAATCCGAACTGGCCGATTCTCGACAGACGGTCCGTCAGGCACGGGATCGTGAGTTGAGACTGCGCTACCGCGAGGCGGGAAAAGCCTATGCCCGTCTCGCCGAGTCGCGACGCGGGTCCGACCAGTACGGGGAGTCTCTGCGGTTGTCGGCTGAGAACTACTTCCGTGGCGGTGACTACGAGCACGCGATCAGTCAGCTCGATGCGTTTCTGGCCGATGGGCCCGATGCGATGACGGCAACCATTTTGGTTCGCCGCGCCAGCCTGCTGCTGGATCTGGATCGGCTGGACGAGGCGATGGCCGACCTCAAGAGTGTCAGCGAAAAATACCCGACCGATCCCGCCGTCTTCGCGGCCTGGTATCTCATCGGCCTGTGCCACCTCGAACGCCGCGAGCCCGAAGCGGCCGCCGCGGCATGGCGGGAAGTCCTCGATTCCACGGTGCTGAATCCTTCGGCCATCGAATGGCGCGATTCGCTGTTTGCCCTGGGTCGGCTGCTGTTTGAGCAGGGCAGCGTGCAACGACGTCTCGCGGAGTCTCATCGTCAGACGGATGGCGGCGACCTGCCCGCCGATGCCTGGAAAAAGGCGTCCGGCGCCTGGACTGAATCGATCAAGCGGCTGGAAGAGTACGTCGCACGGTATCCGGCCTCCGACGATCTTCCGGAAGCAAGATTTCTGCTCGCACGGTCCCGCCAGGAACTGGGCGAGTGGATGCGGTGGCAGCAGAAATCCGCCGAAACCGCGAATCGACGCGCTCAACTCGAAGAAGGTCGTCGGCAGTTGCTCTCGCTGGCTTATGAAGAATTTCAGCAGCTCACCGAGGCCCTGCAACTGGCGGCCCAACGCGACCAGTTGAAGCCATCGGGACAAAGCCTCGTCCGCAACTGCGTCTTCGAAGCCGCGCATACGCTCTACCTGCTCGAACGATATTCCGAGGCAATTTCCGCCTACACCACGGCTGTCAATCGCTACCCCCAGGACGCGCAGGTTCTGACCGCCTACTTGCAAATGGCCCGCTGCTACAACCACCTCGGCAAACCGGCAGAGTCGCGCAGCCTGCTCGAACAGGCCCGCGTGATCTTGCAACACGAACAGATTCCCGAGTCGGCGTTCCTGGCCACGTCGAGCAGCCTGTCACGAACCGAATGGGAAGCCTGGCTCGATCGGGCCGGCAAGATTCAGCCCTGAGTGAAACAACGGCACCTTAACCAAGTCGAAAGTTGATACTCCGCCATGTCGCCGAATGAGCTTCTGATCGCCCTGCGAAGTCGACGCGAGTGCTGCCGCGCTCTGGTCGGTCTTTCGCACGGGCAGAACGATCTCATCGCGACGGAAGCGTACGACGAACTTCTGCCGCTCTTGCGGCAGAAACAGGAACTGATCGATCAGTTGGTCGATGGTTCCGATGGAACGGTCGCCCCTTGGGCTGACTGGACTCGGATGCGGGAACATCTGAGTCCACCGGTTCGGGCGGCCTGCGAAGAGGCGCTGCGGGAAACGCAGTTGCTGATGTCCGAGCTGATGGATCTGGAGCGAACGGGCACGACGCAGTTGACGGCTTCTCGAGACGCTACCCAGCGGGAACTGGCGGCGATCTCGAAAGGCGTCAATGTGCATAGCGCCTATCACGAGTTGAAGGAGCGTACGTCTTCGAGTCAGTTTGATTTTCAGCTTTAGGTGTCTGGCCGATTGTCGGGTTGGTCGTTTGTTCGACCAGCCAGTCCTGTTGCAGGAAAGGCATTCGGCAAGGCATCGAACATTCCGGGTTTCCGGGCTGTTCATGGAGAGGCCGTCGCTGATCGCCCCGACAAAACCGGGTTACCTCGTCGAGAGGTACCGGCCAGTTCGAGTCGATGAGTGACGACTTTTCCGAAGGCCGTGTTATGCGGTCTTCAACCCGACGGGTCGCCATGCGGGTCGCACGGTGGGCAACTTCTCCCCCGCCCTGCCGGCATTATGCCGGAGCCGTGTCGTCAAATGGCCGATCGCGCCGGTTGCCTTTCTTCCGATGTTGTCAATTCACCATTCCGTCCACTCTCTACACGGTGCCAACGCATGAGCGCAGCGAGTCCGATCGCTTCGTTGGCCGCGCGTCCCTTTGCGGGAAGTGACGTTGCGGGCCCTGTCCTCATCCTATGTTGCGAAACCACGGAGGCGCATCGGCTCGCGGCCGATGTCCAGGCGGCGGGTTGGAGCTTCCGCCTGGCGTCCACCGTGGAAGCCGCCTTGCAGACCCTCTCGCAAACACCCTGCGAGGTCTGCCTGGTGGGTTCGCTGGCCGACGGCGAAACCGCTGGCGGCTTCGCGAACGATGTTCGCCAGCGGGGCTGCCCGACGCGCATCATCTGCGTGCTGCCCGAACCGGGAGCGGATGCCCCCAGTCTGCTGCCCCCGGCGGCCGATGTTGACCTTCTGCCGCAGCCCTACTCGGCGGACGTTTTCTCGGTACTCCTCGGAACCGCCGCGCAGCGGGCACGGCTTCAGTCCGAAAACCGTCGGCTGAAGCGACAACTGCAAAACCGCAACCTGCGTGACATGGTCGGGCAGAGTCCCGCCATGAACCAGTTGCGGCAACAGGTTCATCAGATTGCCGAATTGACCGGCAACGTCCTCCTGGTCGGCGAAGCCGGCTCGGGAATCGACCTCGTCGCGCAGGCCCTACACGATGCCGGTCGTCGGGCTCACCGACCGTTCGTGAAGCTCGACTGCAGCGTGCTCTCGGCCGAAGCTCTCGAAGCCGAACTGTTTGGTGAAGTCGAAGTGACCGGCCCCGGTCGCAGCGTTCGCCACGCCGGACGATTCGAACTGGCCGATGGCGGAACATTGCTGTTCGACAACGCCCATCAGATCGCGCTGCCAATGCAGCGGCGGCTGGTGCAGGTGCTGCGTGATGGTGCCTTCCAGCATCCGATCACCGGCGAACGGGTCCGCATCGATCTGCGGGTGATTCTGGGAACCTCGTCCGACCTGGAACAACTCGTCGGCCGCGGCCTCTTCCGCGAAGACCTGCTCGAACTGGTCGCGACCTGCCGCATCAACCTGCCGGCCCTGCGTGACCGCAAGGAAGATATTGGCCTGTTGGCCGAACACTTCCTGCGAAAGGTGGCCGCCCGCGAAGGAAAGCCGGCTCGCAGCCTGACGCTCGATGCCCTCAAGGTCTTGCAGGGCCATCATTGGCCGGGCAACGTCCGCGAATTGCAGAACGTGATCGAACAGGCGTGCGGAACCGACTGGGGAACGCGGTTGAATGCCGCGCTCGTCGAGTCGTGGATCGCCCGGGAAGAATCGACGGAAGATGTCGATTCTCTGCCAGGTCTGACGCTGCGGGAAATGGAACGTAAGCTCATCGAAGCCACATTCACCCGGTTCGCCGGTAATCGTGAGAAAACAGCCAAGGCTCTGCAGATCGGGATTCGCACGCTGTGCGGAAAACTCCGCGAGTACGGCTACCCGCCGCGTGGGGGTCCCGGTTCGAACATCAAGGCGTGGACGCCGGTTGTCGCCAGCTATGGCGATGAGCATGGTGTCGAAGCCCGGGCCGCCTGACAGGCGACTCGTAGAAAAAAACGCCGCCGGTGGTCGTCCTGCGACCACCGGCGGCACACGTTCACTCCGATCCCAAAAGCCTGTTGTTCGTGGAACGCTTCCGATGCTTTCGAGACTCATGACCTCGGGAAACATCGACTGGCTGAGAAATGCAGCCCGCTTCGCCGAGAAACGGCAGGAAGTCCTGGCGGGAAACCTGGCGAACGTCGACACGCCCGGTTATCGCATGCAGGACATGCCGGTCCAGTCGTTTCAGCAAGCTTTGCGCGAAGCCGTGGCCCAGACCCGCGGCCAGCCGGTTCCACGTCCGACGGAGGGACTCGCCCTCAGTCAGCCCGAATCGCTTGCCGGAATGGCTCGTCCCTCGGCCGACCCGTTTCCCGAAGAACTGTTTCGACCGATCGATCCATCGACCCAACCCGGCATCACCTTCCAGGACGGGGCCAATCGAAGTGTCGAATCGCAGATGTTGACGATGTCCAAGAACGCGTTGTATCAGAACTACGCCATGGAACTGTTGAGACTGCAATACGACCAGCTACACGCCGCCATCAGCGAACAGCCATAGGCTGAAGGACTCAGTAACCCGAAGCGTCAGCGAGGGGCTTTCTCTTTTCACCCTCGCTCACGCTTCGGGTTACGGTTCGCGGAGCCAGTGACACCCATCAAACAGCCATCCTCGTCATCAGGGAAATGCCGCCGGGATCAGAGTACTCCGGAGAAGACGTCATGTTTCGCAGCCTCGATATCAGTACCAGCGGACTGGTGGCCCAGCGTTTGCGCATGGACACCATCGCCGGGAACATCGCGCAGGCCAACACGACCGTCGATGAAAATGGGAACGCCTCGCCGTTTCAGCGACGGCTCGTCACGTTCCAGTCGAGTCAGCGCGATTCCCAGGCCGCGCCGGGCGGACAGGCGGTTGAAGCGCGCGTGGAGGTCGATACCCAGACACCTTTTCGCATCGTCCATCAGCCGGGCCATCCCCAGGCCGACGCGGAAGGGAATGTCCGCTTTCCCAACGTAAATGTAATCACCGAGTTCGTGAACGCGGTCGAGGCCAGCCGGGCCTATGAGGCCAACCTCTCCGCGATGGAAATTACCAAGACAATGATCCAGGGTGCGTTCAAGATTCTTGGATGATTGTAGTCAGCCGGAATTCTTGCCCAGTTAGGAAATAGGCCAACGGCCATGATGCCACCCATATCGGTAGTCAATGCGCCGCTGTTGCAACAACCAGCGGCTCGTCCTGCGCCGACGGTCGCGAACGGTTCCGGCTTTCAGGACTCGTTGGAACGGGCGCTCCGCGACGTGAGCCAGATGAACGCCCAGGTCAGTGAACAGATTGCCGAGGGATTGACCTCTGGCGAACCGGGAATGGTGGAGACGTTCACGGCTGTCCGAGAAGCCGATCTCGCCTTTCGATTGATGCTTCAACTTCGTAACAAGCTCGTCGATGCCTGGCAGCAAATGCAGAACATGACGTATTAGTTCTTTGTATTAGCTGAATCCTCGTGTGCCACTGGCTCTGCCAGTGTGCTTTAAGTGAATTTTTCATGACTCGTAAGAAAAGTCAGGGTGGCACGCCCTGAGTCTTCGAAGGGCGTGGCGAATGAACAACTCCCCACGCCCTTTCGCAAAGCCTTCAGGGCGTACCACCCGACTACACCGAGTTGAAGTCTCGGTCTTTATCATAAAGTCCAGGCCATGATGATTCTGCAGCGCATCTATCAGCAGTTCTTCGAGCTGTATCGCTCGATGTCTCCCAGTCAGCGACTCACGCTCGTCGTGGCGCCGCTTCTGGTTGTTGGTGGCTTCGCGCTTCTGCTCGGGTCGCGTGCGAATTCGACGGATACCGCTCTTTCGTGGGGCAAAGTCTTCTCGACAGAGGAACTGATCTCGGCCGAACAGGCCCTCATTCAGGCTGGCCTGACCGACTTTCGCCGCGAAGGCCAACGAATCATGGTTCCCGTCGCCCAGGCCGACCGCTACAACGCGGCCCTGCTGGAATTCGACGCCATCCCGAATGATCTCGGCACGCAGATGCTCGCCAAGTTCGAGTCGCTTGGCCCCTTCAGCACCGATCGCCAGCGGCAGGAATTGAAAGAGGCGATGCTGTTGCAGGAGCTGCGACGTGTCTTGCGGGCCGTCCCCGACCTCGAAGACGCCCGTGTCGTCGTGGCGGGTGCCAAGTCGCGGCAGACGTGGGGCCGACCGCAGCAGGTAACGGCCAACGTCGCCGTCCGTCCTCGCGGCGGGCATGAACTGAGCCGCAAACTGGTCACCTCCATCCGGCTGGCCGTCGCCAGCATGGTGCCGGATTTGAAACCTTCCGAGGTCACGGTGTTTGACGTCGTTAACGGCGTCACGCATGCCGGCGACCCGGCCGAGGATCCGTTCGACTCGGAACTGATGCGGCGCGTTCGCGAATTCACGCGCGACTATGAGCAGAAAATCAGCCGCGATCTCGGCTACATCCCGGAAGTTGGCGTCACCGTGCACGTCGATGTCGACAACCTCAAATCATCGGTCGTCCGCAGTCAGACGATCGATCCGCAGAAGATCGCCGCCCTCTACACGACCGAAAATACGGTCAACGACACGCAGGTGCAGACATCGCCGCGGACGGAGCCCGGACAGGTCGCGAACCGCCCCGGTTCGGTCGCTCCCGCCGGTTCTCCCGAGCGCCGCCGGGAACTGAACGATTCAGCCAGCACGGCCATCAACGGCGTTTCCTTCGAAGTTGCCGAGAAAGAGCTGATTGCCGCCATGCCGCGCGCGGTGCAGGTCAGCGTCACCGTTCCGCGCGACTACTATCGCAGCGTCGCGGCTTCGCGAACGGCCGCTGGCGAGAAGGATACGGCTCGGCTCGACCCGGTCGCGATCGAGACCGAAGTCCTGGCCAATATCCGCAAGTCGGTCGCACAGCTCATCCCATTCGGCTCACCTCCGGGAGCCGTGTCGGTCACGTCGGTCGACCTGCTGCCTCGCGCCGTGGACGACTTGCAGCCGTCCATCGTCGATTCGGCTTACGGTCTGGTCCGAGAGTGGGGCGGCCCGGCTGCCTTGGCCGTGCTGGCGCTGTTTGCCCTTGTCATGCTGCGACGGCAGGGCGGGGCTACCGACTCGACCTCCGCGTCGATCAAGGAATCAGACCTGTCTCTCGAGCGATTGCGGGCCTCCGCTTCGGCCAGTCCCGAGGAACCGCTGACCAAACCCATGAACCGTCGAGACCAGATTCAGTCGATGGTTCGCGATAACCCCGAAGCGGCCGCGAGCGTCATCGCGAAGTGGCTGAGTACCGCGAAGTAAGGCTCGTTCAAGATTTCGCCCACGCGTCGACAGTTGTTATCCATTCCTGTTTGCCGCCCTGTTCAAGTCGTGTGACATGGAACCGCTCCGTAAGTCAGCCATCCTGCTGCTCAGTCTCGATAAGGCCCTGGCCGCCGAGGTGCTGGCGGGACTGCCGCGCGAGCAGGTCGAAAAACTGACGCTCGAAATCGCCCGCATTGATGATGTGTCGCGCGAACAACAGGAAGCGGTCCTCGACGAGTTTCAGGGGAAGCTCGCCGAGCTGACGCCGATCGAACGCGGCGGACTCAACTTCGCCAACGAACTCCTCGAACAGTCGTTGGGGAAAGACAACGCCGGTTCGATCCTCGAAAGCGTCCGGCAGACGATGAACGCCGTCCCGTTCGCGTTTCTGCAGAAGACCGGCGCGGAGAACCTGCTGACGTTCATTCAGGAAGAGCATCCGCAGACCATCGCGCTCATCATGTCGCACCTTCCCGCCCAGATGGCGGCGGATGTCCTTAGCGGACTCCCGTCAACGAAGCAGCTCGATGTGATCCGTCGTGTGGCCCACATGGAGCAAACCAGCCCCGAGGTCATCAGCGATATCGAAAAAACCCTGCGCAACCGCCTCAACAGCAGCTTTAACACCAAGCTGGAAAAGGCGGGGGGCGTGCCGATGGTGGCCCAGATCCTCAACGTGACCGACCGTATGACGAATAAAGGAATTCTGGAAAGCCTGGAGCAACAGGACATCGAGCTCGCCGACGAAATCCGTCGCCTGATGTTCGTCTTCGACGACCTGCTCAAGCTCGACGACAAGTCCATTCAGACGCTGCTCAAGGAGGTCGACAACAGCCAGTGGTCCGTCGCCTTGAAGGGGGCTAACGAAGAGATCAAGCAGAAGGTCTTTGGCAACCTGTCGCAACGTGCCGCCGAAATGCTGAAGGAAGAAATGGAATACCTGGGGCCAGTCCGCCTCAGCGACGTGGAAGCCATGCAACAGCAGATTGTCGATACCGTCCGCCGCCTGGAAGACTCTGGTGAGATCGTGGTGGCCGGCGGAAATGCCGGCGAGCAGATGATCGCCTAGAACACGTTTCAAGACCCGGTTGGCGGCGGGAAAACGTCTCGAATACTGACGACAGTCCCGGCGCCCAGAGGGTTTTGAAACCACCTGTAGTGAATTGTCAGAGGTAGATTTCCGTATGCCACTGGCTCCGCCAGTGTCTTCTATTCAGCGGTAGTCGGTTTGCATCGCACTGGCCTGGCCAGTGGCACCCAAAGAGAAAGTCGCGGCAGGAGTATCATGTCCCTCAGTGAGTCGCCTCGAGTTGTGAAAGCGCATCAGTTCGCGACCCAGGAGGTCGGGCGCGCGCTCAACCTTTCCGACTTGCGGCATCAGGCCAGCCAACTGGTCGAGTCCGCCCGGTCGGAAGCCGAGCAACTGCTGGCGCAGGCTCGACAGACCGTTGAGCAAGTCGGCGAAGCCGCGCGAAGTGCTGCCGCAAAAGAAGGGTTGCAGCAGGGTTT
Source organism: Planctomycetaceae bacterium (assembly GCA_019636285.1). Lineage (GTDB taxonomy): Bacteria > Planctomycetota > Planctomycetia > Planctomycetales > Planctomycetaceae > JAHBXV01. Next base: position 43,288 of record JAHBXV010000012.1, on the reverse strand, counting down.
ACGCGACGCGGATGCACAAATAGCCGCGAAATCCGAAGAACGGGCACAGGCCCTCGTCGTCGAACGCATGGCCGCGTTGCTTCCGCTGTGGAACAACTGGCTCGAACAGTTTCGCGCCGAGCAGCAGCGGTGGATTGCCGACTGGGAACAGCAGGGGATCAAACTCTCTCTCGCGATCGCGGAGAAACTGACATGCCGCCAGTTCGAGGCGGATCCCACCGCGGCCCGCGATGCCATCCGCGAAGCGCTCCATTTCGTGGCCGGTCACAAATCTGTCCGTGTCACCATGAACTCCCGCGATCTCGAAGCCTTCGCGCCGCATATCGAACAGTCCATCACCCGTGCTGCCGGTGTGCTTGAGGCCGTCGTGGTCGAAGACGACACCATAGCTCCCGGCGGTTGCCGCCTCGAAACCATCGACGGCGAACTCGATGCGACCATCCCGACCATGATTGAGCGCATCGCCGAAGAACTGGACTGTCCCCTGATATGAACAATGACGGCGGCCCGATCCGAGTGGCACGCCCTGAGTCTTCGAAGGGCGTGGTGAATGTCCACCACTCCCTTCCATCTCTATCCCCTTGATCGAGCCCTCCTGATGATGCCCCTGGTCGAACATGTCCGTCGCGTGGTTCCCCTGGGCATCACGGGGCGGGTGACCAAACTGGTCGGATTGACGGCTGCCGTCTCGGGGCTGCCTGTCCCGCTTGGGAGCGTCGTGCAGATGCTCCGTGATCGCGAAGCTCCTCTCGAAGCCGAGGTCGTGGGCTTTTCCGGCGAAGAGACCATTCTTCTGCCATACGGCGAGATGGCCGGCATTCGGCGTGGCACCCGTGTGCGATTGAAGCAATCGGTACCGACCGTGCGAGTCGGGAGTGCTCTTCTGGGTCGAGTGATTGATGCTCGAGGTCGGATGATCGACCAGAAACCCGCTCCCAATCTGCCCCATCGTGTTGATCTGCGAGCCGAGCCGATCTCGCCTCTCGATCGTCCGCGAATAGATCGTCCGCTCGCGACCACCGTTCGCGCAATTGATGGACTCCTCACGCTCGGGCAGGGGCAGCGCCTGGGGATCTTCGCCGGCAGCGGCGTCGGGAAGAGCACGCTCCTGGGGCAACTGGCCCGCTCCTCGAATGCCGATGTGAACGTTGTCGTGCTGATCGGAGAACGCGGCCGAGAAGTGCTCGAATTCCTCGAACGCGACCTGGGACCGGAAGGGCTGGCCCGTAGCGTGGTCGTTGTCGCCACCGGAGACGAACCGGCATTGCTCCGGTTGCGCTCGGCCTTTCTCGGGACCGCCATCGCCGAATACTTCCGCGACCACGGAAAGAACGTCCTGCTGATGATGGACAGCGTGACCCGGTTCGCGCTGGCCCAACGCGAGATTGGCCTGGCGGCTGGCGAACCCCCCGCCACGCGCGGCTATCCCCCCAGTGTCTTTGCTCTATTGGCACGTTTGCTCGAACGCAGTGGTCGAACGACGGCGGGGAGCATCACCGGGCTCTATACGGTTCTCGTCGAAGGGGACGACACGAATGAACCAATCTCCGATACGGTGCGTGGCATTCTCGACGGCCACGTGGTCCTTAGCCGCAAACTCGCCCAGCAGAATCATTTTCCCGCCATCGACATCCTCGCCAGCCTGTCGCGGCTCATGTCCGATCTCGCCCCCCCGGAACATCGGGCGGCCGCCGGATCGCTGCGGCAACTGCTGGCCGCGTACCAGCAGTCCGAAGACCTCATCTCGATCGGCGCGTACCAGAATGGGTCGAATCCCACGGTCGACGCGGCCATCGCGCTGCGGCCGATGATTCAGCAATTTCTCCAGCAGGCTACGACGGATCGCTCGAACTGGCTCGAAACCCAATCGGCCCTGCTCAAACTCGTGAAAATGAAGGAAACGCTCGCCGCCCGGCCGGGCGCTGCGTAGTCCTGTTATTAATTAACCCGAAGAGACTATGAATTTTTGTAGGGTCCGCTGTGCGGACCACAATTGGTTGTGGAACTGGTCCGCACAGCGGACCCTACATGTAGCGATCGCCTGCTCTTGTTTCTGAAAAAATCACAGCCTCGAAGCGTCAGCGAGGGAAAGAAGAGAGACTCCCTCGCTGACGCTTCGGGTTACAAGCGAACGCCACGCGAACTGGAACTTTCGACGCCCAATGCCCAGTCCAGCCTTTCGCTTACAGCCCGTCCTTAACCTCCGCTGCCAGAAGCGAGACATGATTCTCGCCGCCGTCGCGGAGTTACGGGCACGTATCGACTCGGCCGAACGCCGTAAAGCGGCGATTCTTGCCGAACGCGAACAGAACCAGGTCGAGCTCCGACAACTGAACAACGCGGCGACTCTGCCCGTCGAACAGGCGGCCAGCCGGCGCTATCGTCTGCAACAGCTCGATCGCGACGTGGCGGAAGTCGATCGCCAAATCGCCATCTTGGAACAAAACCTGGAAATTGTCCTCAAGTCCCTCGTGACGGCCGATCAAGAAGTGAAGGTGCTCGAAAAACTGCGCGAGCAGCAGGAAGCGGCCATCGCTCAGGAAAGAATTCGGCGCGAGCAGCGGGAACAGGAAGACGCCTGGCTGGCGATTCATAATCAGGACTTTCGACGATGATTCGCGCGCTCCTCTCGCTGGCGGGGTTCTTCTGCTTCGCGATCGTCGTGGCCGAAGTCTGCGCGGTCGGCGCTCTCTGGTCGCGCGGTCACCTCACCGCTGCCAATTTTCGCGAAATCCGCCTCATTCTGGCCGGGCAGCAGCCCAGGGACGACCTGCTCGAAGACGAGAAGCTCGAGCGGGAACAGCAGTCCTATCGCGACGTTCAGGAAACGCGCCTGACGCGCGTACTCGACCTGGAGACGCGCGCCCGGGAACTTGACGTTCTCAAGACGATGACCTCCGAAACCGCAAATGAATTGATTTCCGATCGCCAGGAGTTCGATGAAAAGGTAAAGGCCTTTCGTCAGGAACTGCAAAACCTGCAAACTCAGTTGGAAGATGCGTCGACCAGGCAAACTCGGGCAATTCTGCTCGCCTCCCAGCCGGCGGATGCCGCCGCACGGCTCATGGGGCTGGATCCAGGCGATGCTGTTCGCCTGCTTACGGGGATGCCGGAAAAGTCGATCGCTAAAATCCTTCAGGCGTTTGGTAAGGATCAGCAAATGGCGGTACGAGGGCAAGAACTGTTCGAGGAGCTTGTACGCGGCGGTCTTCGCGCCGACCTGTTGCGTCAGGCTGCCGATGCCATGGAAGAACCAAACGGTCCGAATGCGACTCCCTAAGAACTCCTGACACAACGGTTGTGCCTGTCAAAACTCGGTGGAACGCCGGGCCAACAGACCCTTGCACAGAAATTGTGTTAGAAGCTCCAACATCGCTTCCGGCTGGTTCGCACGCGCTGTCACGGAAGACTCGTCATGGATCAGCCGGCTCTGAATAACGTCTTTCCGCTGGTCACCCCCGTGCAGCGCGGTCCCTCCGCGCCGTCACCTCGCGGTCGTCAACCGGGCGAGTCCTCCGACGACACCCGCTTTCGCGACGCGCTCGGCCAGCAGCGTTCAAACACCGCGCCGCCAAAACGGCGCGAGCAGCCGCCGTCGGACTCAAAGTCGGCGAGCAAATCCGGCCCGGCATCCTCGCCGCCGTCGTCGTCCACTCCCTCCCAGCCGACATCAAGCAGCGGCGCGAACGAGCAGGACGATGCGAGCGTTGCCGAATCGACCATCATCGTCCCGACGATCGAAGTCGAGGTCTCCAGCGAGACGTCCCCTTCTTCGGAACAGGATGTTGGCGATGAGTCCGTCGGCATTCTGGCCCCCATTGAACAGTCGCTTGTCGCTCTCTCGGCCGCGGTTCCCGAGATCCCGCAAGTCGACGTGACCGACCAGCCGGCGAACCCGTCCGAGCGCGCGACCGAATCGATTCCCGCCCCCAGGGGGCTGACAGAATCGCTACACGCGTCGCTCCCGAAGGAAACGGCGCTCCACACGCTCGCGCGGGTGGTTAACGGGAACGACGAAACGTCGGACGTCCCTCCTTCGGCTCCGCCCGGTCTGGTCCAGGCCATCAGTGCGGTTTCCAAGGTTCAAACCGACAATCGACCTGCTCGCGAGACTCCCGTGGTCATACCGGAGCCCTTGCTCGCGACCGTTCCAATCACCGGGGGCGAGGACGCGGCTGCTGTCGTACCCGCGGAAACTCTCGTCGCGCCATCACAGCCCATCGAGATCGGAGACAACGCGCCTGTCGATCAACCGAACTCCACGATCGTCGATGAAATTCCCGCCGAGGTCGCCAGCGAGCCATCCGCGAATCGGGCTCCCGTCGCTGGGGATCTTCCCGATGACGCCGACCAGACGGCGCCACAAATGAATCCCTTGCAGTCGACTCGACATCCCGCCGCCATCCCGAATGCGACAGAGACACGACGCGATCAACCCTCGGACGAACTCGCGATCGACGAAATTGTCCCGCTCGCGCCGGTCGCGAACGACACAGGTGCCGCGGATTCTTCCAACGAGAACTCTTCCGCGGGCGACACGCAAGAGATCGACACCCCTCGGGCCGAAGTCTACGCCGGGACGCGACACGACGACCAGGACGCACGCGAGCGACCTGAAGCGAATGAACGACGCGACTTCGTCCCGCCCGCGATGCCCGATTCCCGGCGCGACCGATCCGAGCGGCGAGCGGAGCAGCGGTCCCGTCAGGAATCCGCCGTCACGCCCGCGCAGGCAGTTGTCGACCCAGGCCAGTTTGCCACTCGTGGCATGGATCGCATCGCCAACCAATCCATCGAAATAACGACCACGTCAAACAATTCGGTAGCGACAGAGCCGACTGTTCCCGCCACCTCCGAGCCGCTTCCATCCACCGATCTGCAGAATCCGGAATTCCTCCAGTCACTCGACGCCATTTCGACGTCCCGGATCGTGAACGCAAGCGGTGATGTCGCGGATGCGGCGATGCCACCGGCGATCCGGAAGATTCAGTCCTCCTGGCCCCAGCCCATCGTCGGAAACGAAGAATTGGTGTTCGACCTGACACCACCCGAACTCGGTCGGATTCGCATCGAACTGCGGCACGGCGAAGCGGGGCTGGTCGCTCGGTTCGAAACGGAAACGCCCGCGGCCCGGCAACTGATTACCGAGCACCTTCCCGCCCTGCGCGAATCGTTGCAGCAACAGGGAGCCGTGATGGAACGGGTCGAGGTGCGCGGGCGCGACGACGCTGCGGCATTCGGTCAGCACTCACAGTCTTTTGGCGAACAGGCTCGCGATCAGCGCCAGCAGCCCGAGAACAGTTACATCACGGAACCGGCGGCGGATGAACCACCGTCCCAGCAACCACGGGCCGAAGCTGCCACGCCCCGGCGGCGTGACGGATCGGCATTGAACATTCGCGTCTAAGGAAACGACCGGTTGCAGGGTTCGGCCAGCCCATCGAATCCCGCCAAGGAAGCGACATGAACGTCAACGGTACCTCGTCCAACTCAAAGACGGCCACGGTCGATCCGAACAAGACCGGTTTCGCGGGTCTGACATCGGAAACCTTTCTGAAGCTGCTCATCACGCAGTTGCAGAATCAGGATCCGACCGAGCCCTTCGACAACGAGGCTCTCCTCAACCAGATCAGCCAGATGCGCACGCTGACGGCGAACCTGGAACTGGAAGAAACGCTGAAGGCGATCTCGCTTGGCCAGCAGCTAACGAACGCCACTGCATTCATCGGCAAAACCGTGACCGCGAAAGTCGATGGCAAGGAAGTCATTGGCACCGTCGAGCGGGCGATCGTCGAGGGCGGCAAAACGATTCTGGACCTGGGCGACGACCAAAGAATCGCGCTGGGAGACGTCATCGGCGTCGCCAAGTAGGGAGTCCCGCCCCTTAGCCGCGACCCAGCGGGGAGCGCTTCCTTCTTCACGCCGCCCGCGACTGCGCCGGGGCGCAGACCACCGAGTCGCAGCAAGCCCCGCGGCCCGTCATGGCACCCCGCCGGGCATAGTCGATCCACTCCGCCCGCGTGATGAGTTGCAGCGGGCACTCGATGGTGACCGTGTAGTAGCCCGGTTGCGGAGTCTGGCGGCGCACCAGCCATTGTGGAATTCGTGCCAGCCACGAATCGGGATAATGGCTCACCTGCACGTCGCCGGGAAAGCAGGCCAGGTGGCGCGTCCAGCAGCGTTCTTCGTGCGGCGTCAGTTCTTCCCAGCGGCCCAGCGAACGGCGAATAAAGACGAGCCGGCCGCGCGGCTTCAGGCACGACAACATATTGGCCGTCGCCTTGCGGGCGCCGCCGTCCAGCAGGTTACCCTGGTAAGTGGCAACATCCTGCACGAGGACCAGGTCGAACTGGTGGTCGTTGACCGGAAGCGCCTCGGACAGCCGCACGAAGCGAATGTCGAAACGGGGCAGGATTTTCCGCGAAACCGCGACAGCCTCCGCCGAATCGTCGACCCCCTCGACGTCGAACGACATCTCGTCCAGAAACGAGATCAGTTCGCCTCGTCCGCACCCGACAACGAGGATTCGCGATCCATACGGGAGCCCCTGGGTATTGAGTAACCGCAGCAAAAGTCGCGGCGGCAAGACCAGACGGTTCTGAAGCGGCGCAACCGAAGATTCGTGAACACGCAGCACGGTCGATCCTCCTTGATCGCCCGCGAGTTCTAGTTGAGGGGCCTTCAAGCGGTCAATTCCAACCGGCAGATTTCGCCGCATCAACGAGTCGTCATTCGTTCGTCAATACTGCTGCGGACCTCGCACTAGGCGAAACCGAACGCTTCGTTTCTTGAGCCTGCGAGTCGGCGCCATTGAGGTTTCGTCCGAACATTCCGCAGGGGCGGTTCGGGGCCGAGGAATTCGAACGCCTTGTTCCAATTCGGCCCATCGGCTTCACCTAGATCCCGTGGGCCTGCATTTCGCCGTGGATGTTGGTCCACATCGAGTTCTGTCGATCGCCGAATGCCGAAATGGCGCTAATCACCACCAGCAGAATCACCGCCAGCATCACCGCGTATTCGACACTCGTCACGCCGTCTTCTTCGCGCACAAAGCTCAGGAATGACCGCATGACACACCTCGTCTCGAACCAAAGCCGGAGGTTCCGGGAATCCTCGGTCTCGCGACGGCTTCCGGCTCTGGAAAGGCCCCTGCCGCGAACCTGCTCCCGAAAGATCCGGGAAGAATTCCACCATTCAGAACCTAAGTCGAAATTTGGCCGGCGAAGGAACTGCCTGAAAAACTGTTCCGAATTTGGCGTTCCGGGGGTCGGGCGTGACGGATTTACCGACTGTAATGCGCACCGTGTCGAGGGTCGAGGGTCTAGAGTCGAGCAAGAAAGACAGACGAATTCCTTTGTCTTCCCCGACTCGATCACGGCCTGTCGACTCGCATTGTCTTGATCGAGCAGAGAGCGGTTGTCAGCGAATTCGTCCCGCTTCCCAGCCGGACCAGGACTTCGCTGGCCTTGACCATCATGAGAGTGAGCGAATCGTCTCCGGCTCCCAGGTCGATGGTCAGCTTGTCTTTTGGCCCCAGGTCGATGAGGACCGCCGGCTGGCCGTCGATTGTCGTTCCGTCGCCCCCCATGCACAGAACGCCCATGCCGACGTCCAGCAACATCAGATGATTCGCGGCGCAGTTTCCGGTGATGTGATAACGGCCCGCTTTGGGATCGTGCTGAATGGTGACATGCCCCCCCTGCATGGTCCCCGTTTGAAACACATTCTTGGGCAGGAGCGTGGCCGTCGAATTCCAGCGGATGATGTTCGAGAGCGTGACGTCTTCGAGTTTGATGGCCGCCGCCACGCCGGGCGATCGCAAATCGCGGTCGCGCCCCAGCGCGAAGCGGTCGGATTCGAGAGCGCGGGCGAACTGTTCGGCGATGCCCACGGCCAGCAGTTCCCCCACTCCCGCGCCGGAGACATGGTCTTCGGCGAGAGCGCCCACCCACAGGTCGACATTGTCCACCGAGCCGTAAACCTGTGCGAGAGCGGCAGCGGCCGTGCTGTTGGACGTGATCTGCGAAAAGCTGGTCTTGCGCGATAGACCGTAGGCCGCGCGCACCGTGTTGTAATCGGGAATGCCATGGTCGCGGCCGCGCTGAATGTTCAGGCTGACGAGATCCTGGCCTCCCGCGCCGGGAGGTCCGAACAGAAAGTCGCGAACGTCGTCGATAATCTGAAGGTCGATTTCTTCGGATCGCTGATGCACGAGACCTTCCAGCAAACGGTCGTAATTGGCGGGATCCGAGGTCAGCACGTCCGGGCGGAAGAAGACATCAAGCAGCAGCAGGGCATTTTGAACCTGACCGTTCTCAACCAGCGGAATTTCGCTGGCCAGGAGGGTATGGCCGACGCGGAACAGCGCGGTCGAAAATTCGGTCGCAACAGTGGGGACGCCGCGTGCACGCCCGCTCCCCAGTTCCAGGCTGGGCGAAAGGGGCCCCAGCAGTGCTGGCAGGAACTCGCGATAGGTAATCAACTGAATCTCGGCGCACACGATTTTGCGGGTGATCTGATACAGCTTTTCGTCATCGGCCGTGGGGTCGACCACGGCGAGGATGCCGGCCAGGCGGTTGTGCTCGCGGACGAACAGCGTGTGCATGGCCGTGAGAACCGCGTTCTCGTTGACGCGGACTTCGCCCGCGAGAAACAGTTCGGCCGGCGAACCGCCGCCGGTGGGAAGCGTGCCGTTGGGAAGGCCATCGACATTGAACGGAAGCAGGTCGTGATCGCTGGTCTTGAGCAGCCCGCCGGAGAATGTGCGAAGCGCGGCGGCTCGCACGTCATCCGAGCCATAGACCATCGACGCATCGATACAGGCCGTGAGCACGTTCGTGTGCTGTCGGGGACGTCCGGCGGTTCCCGTGCCAGGCGCGACCGCCGAGCGCGTGAAGGGGAGGGGTCGCGGCCCCAGCGGATCGGCCGGGTCTTCAACCGGAATGGGAACCGTTCCCGCCGATGGGCTCGTTTCGGACAGGTCGAGATCGTGATCGATGAGTTGTCCCCAGGCCCAGACATACCCGGTGAAGCCGCGAGAATTGGGCATTGCCTCGCCGGGATGGCGGCAGACAGCGTTGCTGATGGTACGCGGATTGGCGCGGTCGGGGAGGCCGAGCATGGTGCTTCCGGTGCCATCGCCCGGATAAGTCACGGGGGCCACGCGGCGCAGCGTTTCGCCAGCCGTTCCGCCTCCGGAACTGCCATTGGATCCGTCGATGGCGCGAACGCCGGTCAACGAGAGTCGAATGGGCCGCCCCGTCGATGGGGCGGGGCGAGAAAACCAGTCTCGCCACGACTGCGCGGTCGCGTCTTGCGCCGGCAGAGCCAGCCCGAGGACGATCGCGAGTCGAAACCAGGTTCGTAACGGAGATCGGCGCGCAAGGGGGGTATCAAGTGACATCAGATCACCATTTCGGTGGTGGCCGGGCGCTGTCAACAAGAATGTGAGTGGAAGCGCCCCGACCGGGGCCAAAGAGAAGGGATTGCCCGCGAAATGCGACCGGATTGATCAGTTCATGTCGCTGAACGGGCAAACGGAACGAGGACCGAGTCATCCACAAAGGGAGGTGGAGATTTGCCGAATTTCTGGCCAGCTCGACAAACGTATGTGATGATTTCCTGTCGACTTGGCGTTTCTGTTGGCTGATGGATCCCGCTGAAGGAAGGCCGACGTCATGGAAGTCGGCAGGCAGCGTGCCGGCGGGGAAGGATCGACTGGCCTGGAGATTCCAACACAACCTCTGTGCAATTAAGTGCTTGCTCAGCATTCAGCGGATTTTTGGCAGGCACAACCGGTTGTGTTGGAGGTCCTTGAAACCTTGGCGGACGACGTGATTTCCTCTGATTCTCCCGGCGTGGAACCGCATGGCAGTCACGCCTCGCGAGAACCTCTTGCAATGGCCTCCTCCAACGATGAGGAAGCCGTCGATTTCGACGATCTGGTGATTGAATTCATTGAGTCGGTGCGCCGCGGCGACAATCCGTCGAGCGATGACTTTCTGACGCGGTATCCCAATTTGTCGGGCGAGTTGCGCGAGCTGCTGCCGCTCGTTCAATTGCTCGAAGAGAGCAAACGGGGAGATAGCGACGAATTCGGCGCGACCTGGTCTCCCTTTCGCACGGGCGAAGACGTTGGCCCCTACCGCGTGCTGCGCGAACTGGGCCGCGGCGGCATGGGCGTGGTGTACGAAACGGTCGATCGAACCACACGCACCCCCGCGGCCGTGAAGGTGTTGCGGCGGCGGCCGGGGTTGGCGGCGCCGATTGGCGGGCTGCATCGCGAGGCGCGCATCGCGGCGGGCCTGAATCATCCACGCATCGTGCCGATCTATAGCTTTGGCGATCAGGGCGGAGTTGTTTATTTCTCCATGGGCCTTGTTAATGGAATCGGGCTCGATCGCGTGATTCGCCTGTTGGGGGCGTCAGCCGACGGTGTCACCGGTCTCGATATCGAACGGGCGTTCGGGTCGGAACGATTGGTTCCCGTGTTGCCGGTTCGATCGGGGCGGCGGCTTTTGCGCCGCCAGAGCTGGATCCGGTTCGCCAAGATTGCCGCCCAGGTCGGTTCGGCGTTGTGGCACGCCCATCAGCGGGGGGTCATTCATCGCGACATCAAGCCGGCGAATCTCTTGATCGACCGGAACGGTTCAGTCTGGGTCACCGACTTCGGGCTGGCCCTCGAATGCGAGCGCGGCCAGTTGGCGGAACGCCAGAGGGCCGCGGGAACGCTGCGGTACATGGCTCCGGAACAGATCAATGGCTGGGCCGATGCGCGCTCGGACATCTACGGATTGGGCCTGACCCTGTATGAATTGTGTACTCTCACTCAACCCTTCGCCGGGCTCGGTGGCGATGCGCTGAAGAACGAGATTTTACAAACTGGGGTGCCCGATATCCGCCAGCAGGTTCCGGAAGTCCCGCTCGAACTGGCGCGCGTTATCGACCGAGCCACGGCCGTCGATCCGGGACGCCGTCCGCAGACGTCGCTGGAGATGGTGAACGAACTTGCTCGGGTGATCGAGCAGTTACAGGCCAGCCGGGCCAAGCGTTCTTAAGCGTCGGCTCGTTTCCTCCATCGCTATTCCTTGGCCTGATCTCCGGCCGATGCCTCGGTCGCCGGCATCGTGTCGTCGCGGACCTGAATGCGGCGGATTTCGAACGGGAAGCCTTCGGATTGAATGCCGAACGCTCCCTCGCTGAGGAAGACGGGCTCGCTCTCGTTGACCAGTTCTCCATTCAGCTTGACGGTGAGCGCGCCATCGCGGGTGGTGATCTCGAGACCGTTCCACTCACCCACGGGAGCACGCGCGCCATCGCGGGCGGCTTCGTTAAATTTGCAGACAGGGTTCTCGGCGCCCCCATTCCCCTTGATGGTCGCCATCTCGGAGTATTTGCCCTGGACTTCGACCGACATGGGCCAGACTTTGGGTTCTCCGGTGATGAAGAACAAAAAGCCCGTGTTGCCGTTGAACGAAGGCTCGTCGGAGAGATCGACGGGGCGTCGCAACCGGTATTCCAGGCGAACGGTCACGTTGCCGAACGATTCTCGCGTGTACCAGTAGCCCTTGGGCTTGCCCGTGACATGAAACCCATCGCGGATTTCACTCCACGATTCCGGCGTCGTGCCAAACAGATCGAAGTCGGCCATCGCCAGCCGCCGGAATCCCGTATCGGGTTCCCATTTGACGACTTCCCCGTCTTCCGACTCCATGCCGAGGTCGTTATTCGCGCGATCGCTGGGAATCAGCGTCGACTCTTCGAGCTTCGGAGAACGATCGCAGCCCAGCGCGAAGGATAGAATGGCAATCAGCGCGGGCGTCCGGAATCCGTGGCGGCTCATGAGGTGTTCTCGTCGAAAGGGATTGTCGGGAACGCGCGGCTTCAGGGCAGGACTTCGCCATCGTCACGGTTTCGGGGCTTCGTCCTGGGGAGCCCGCTTCGCGAGAAAGCCAAACTTACGGCCCGTCAGCGTGACAGTCCCCGCCATCGACTGACGATCGGTCGTCCAGAGAAACGCGTCGACCGACATCTGGGCGTTTGCCAGGAAGATTTCGAAGTGAGCGTTATGCGGCAGTTGGGCCACCTGGCCGGAAATTTCATAGCGGTTCTGTGTTTCGGTGGCGACGAAGGTACCGGAAACCCGGCCATTGGGAGCCACGCGAAGAGTCCATTCACCGGTCCAGCGGCCGTCGGCATCAACATTCCACGTGCCGGCAAAGTCTCGAGGATCAACCCCCTCGCGAGTCGACGATGGTCCTTTTTCACCGTCGTCCGTCGCGAGGAGCAGCGATCCGTTGAGCGGCACCATGCGGGCCTTTTCGGCCACAGCCAGCACCGAATCGGCCGTGAAGGTAAGGTCTTCGCCCTGCCCGGCAGGCACCACCTGGCCAATGTCAAAATTGAAGTGAAAGCCGGGAAACAGCAGCACTTCCTTGCCGGCAGCCGCCGTCAGGTCCGGTCGATCGGAACGGTAGGTGACGTAGCGTTCGATGAGCAGGACAGGCACCGGTCCTTCGGGCCCTTTGCGCAAGCCCCATGCTACGAGTGCCTTGGTCAGGTTTCCTTCGTCGGTCTGAAAGACGACGCAAGGGGTGCTGACCGTGGCCGAGAGAGGCTTGATGCGTGCCGAGTCATTGACGGTCAGCGATTCGATCGCCGTCCCGGACTCGAGCGCCTGGCGGAGCTGATCGGCCGTATGACGATCAAACACGTCGGCGGCCGGAGCGATTGCCGCCCATCCCAAACACAACAGCCCGACCAGCCACCGCTTCACCATGATCGCGTCTTTCCCTGGAAAGGGTTGCCCCCTGGTTGAAGACCCGCCCGATTCACGCCGAGGCGGCGACCGGAAGCGGCCTCGCCGAACCGTCGTCGTCCCGCTGCCATCCGCGAAGCGCGATGAACGCCTCGACGAGCATCATCGCCGCCAGCAGCACCAGCGCCGACGAAATTCCCAACAGCAGGTAATTCACCAGAACGAAGTGATCGGCGGCCTGAATCTGCCGCCAGGTATTGCCAATCATCAGCACCAGCGCCCACAGGCTCATCACGTACATCAGCACGGTGGGAATTCCCACGACCGGCCAGACCCACCAGGCGCGGCGGGTCTTCCACAACCAGACGGTGACCCCCAGGAGCGTCAGGGCGGCCAGCAACTGATTGCTGGCGCCAAACAACTGCCAGAACACTCGCCAGACGGGAACGGGCTTCCCGGCAGCGTCAGTCACGGTTTGCGTGACGAAGAAGATCGGCACGCCAGCCGTCAGCAGCGTTCCCAGCCATTTGCCGCGAGCGTCCTGCCAGCCGGTCAGTTCCTGAATGATGTACCGGCCGAGGCGCGTGCAGACATCGAGCGTGTCGTAAACGAACGTCGTAAACGCCATCAGGGCAAAGGCAACGCCCAGGTGGGCTGGCAGCGACAGCGACTGGAGAAAACTACCGATTCCCAGCGCGTAGATGTAATCCGGCGTTGGCCGGGCCAGGTGGGGCGAGTCGAGCGACAGCCGCATCACGCAGCAGAGCGAGATGATGGCCACCATGCCTTCGAGCAGCATCGTGCCGTAGCCAATCAGTTTCGCATCGGTTTCATACCGTAACTGTTTCGACGTCGTCCCCGACGCGATCAGGGCATGAAAACCCGAACATGCACCGCAGGCGATGGTGATAAACAGGAACGGCGCCAGCGTTTCGCCGGTCGGAGCCGTCCAGCCGCGAAACGCGGGATACTGCACCGTGCCACCGCCCAGCATCAGCCCCAGCGCCCCGCCAATCAGGGCGACGTACAGGAAGTAGCCCCCCAGATGGCCGCGCGGTTGCAACAGCAGCCACATGGGAACCACCGACGCGACGCAGCAATACACCAAGAGCGCGACGTCCCAGACTTTGTGGGCAACATCTTTGGACTCGGCTTCGCTCAGGCCGGGGTTGAAGGAGCGAACGATCGCGGCGACATCGAACGGCACATGCTGACCCGCCCAGATCGCCACGCCCACCAGCGGTAGGAAGATGACGGTCGCCCATCCGAGCGTGAGTTTCGTGTACTTGAGTAGGATGCCCATGATGATAGGAAGTGCCAGGTACATCAGCGACGACGAGGCGATCCCCGCGCCGAGGATGGGGCGGCCATCCCCCAGATCGCCATCCTTCACGAAGGCCCCTGCCGTGATGTCGGTGAAGGCGATGATGATGTAGACCAGCGCCAGCCAGACAAAGGTCAGAAACAGCAGGAAGGCGCGGCGGCTCATGTGGTCGCGGACCACTTCCGCGATCGACCGGGCCTTGTGACGAATGCTGGCCACCAGAGCGGTGAAATCGTGGACGCCCCCCACCAGAATGCACCCGCACAGAATCCAGATCATGGCCGGAGCCCAGCCGAACGTGATTCCGGCCAGAATTGGTCCCACGATCGGCCCGGCGGCGGCAATCGCGGAGAAGTGCTGACTCATCAGGGCATTGGGCTCAAGCGGGGCATAGTCGACCTCGTCCCGGAACTCGTAAGCTGGAGTCTTGACGGTTGGATCCAGCCGCAAGAGGCGGGCGAGGACCGGCCCATACGTCCAGTACGCGACGGTGAGTAGAACGGCCGACACGACGACGATAACGAGCAGACTCATCGGGATCACTCACGAGGAGGCCAGGGCATCCAATTGACACGGGCAGTCCCATCCCGGCTTCGCGCGGGGGCTGGACTGAATCGGGAATTGTAGGGGGTTTCTCCGGTTCCCGAAACCACACGTTCCGGCCCGCGTTTGGGGGGAGGGCATTTCGGAGATTCAGGCCCCGCGATTTTGAGTGCCAAGTCGAGTGTCGAAGGTCGCGAGTCGAGCAAGCACCGATCGACGAATGGCATCATCCCTCTCGTTCTCTCGACTCCCGACTCAACGCGGCAATTGAGCCGGGACCGGCCGCGTGGTAGCCTCGCCCAGGTGGTCCGTTCGTCTCTTTGACCAGATGGCGGACCGACTTGATTCCTCGATCCGAGACGTCATCCGAAAGACCGGCCGTGATTACCATCCGCACGATTCTGGTTCCCACCGACTTCAGCCCCGGTTCCCTGCAATCGACGCGGTACGCTCTCGAGTTTGCCCGGCGGTTCGAGGCCTCGATCGAATTGCTGCACGTGATCGAAGACCCAGTCATTTACCTGCCGATGTTCGAAAGTCAGCCCCTGCCGTCTCGCGAAGAATTCGAGGAGTACGCGAAGACTCGACTCGAAAACTGGATCCTCCCCGAGGACCAGGGCAACGTCGTGGTGCGCTACCATTGGCGACATGGACGCCCCTCGCACGCGATCGTCAAGGTGGCCGAGGAACTCGATGTCGACATGATCATCATGGGATCGCACGGACACGGCTCGACGGTCAGTTTTTTCATGGGCTCTCACGCCGAACGCGTGACGCGCACCGCCCCCTGCCCCGTGTTGACGGTCCGGCCAGAAGGCCATCAGTTCGTCTCCGAATAGACGGCAACGCGCAAACCGCTCGGTTTCACGCGAACGCGTGACCAGACCGCCATCGATAAGTTCGTAGGTTGTTCCGCTAGACCAAGATGGGTCCATTCCGTGGCGAGCGAAGAAGAGGCCTCATCGGGCTGGGTGGGCACGTGGGGGCGAATTCTTGGGCCGGTTCTGTTTCTCTTGATCTGGCTGGGGCCGACTCCCGAGGGATTGTCGCCGCCGGCTCAGCGGCTCGCGGCGGTCACCATGCTGATGGCCGTGTTCTGGGCGACGCAGGCGCTCCCCATCAATGCGACCAGCCTCGTCCCGGTTGTCGCCTTTCCCGCCCTCGGGATTCAATCCGCGTCCGATGTCAGCCGGTCCTACATGACCGACAGTTCCTTTCTGTACCTGGGAGGGTTCATCGTCGCGCTGGGGATCGAGAAATGGGGGCTGCATCGCCGAATCGCGCTGCACGTTATTTCCAGATTGGGATCGAGCCCACCCCGGATCGTGCTGGGGTTTATCGTCGCGACATTCGGCATCTCGATGTGGATCAGCAATACCGCCAGCACGCTGCTGATGCTCCCCATCGCCATGGCCCTCCTGTCGGCGGTTTCCTCGACACTGGAAGAGGAATTCGGAAGCATCAGCTCCGAAGCCCGGCAAAGCCTCGACTCGCTGGGGCTGGCGGTGGCGCTCTCAATCGCCTACTCCGCGAGCCTGGGGGGATTGACGACACTGGTCGGAACGCCAACGAACATTGCCGCCGCGCAGATCTGGGCCGAACAGTTTCCCGATCAGCCCCGTTTCTCGGCTGGTCAATGGATTCTGATGTGGCTTCCGTACGGACTGTTAATGGCGGGAATCGTCTGGGTGCTGCTCGGCTGGCGACTCCCCACGCCGGACGAATTCCGCAAGCTGGGAATCCAGTTTTTTCGCCAGCGACTGAAACTCCTGGGGCCGTCCAATCGCGGCGAACGCTGGATGATGCTGGTGTTTGGCGTGACGGCGATCCTCTGGCTGTCGCGGACCGGGCTTTCGTTTGGCGAGACGACCATCTTGCCGGGCTGGGATCGATTGAGCATCGCCTGGCTTGGCAGCCTGAACACCGATGCGAAACGCCTCGGCGACTACATCAACGATTCGACCGTCGGCGTGGCGATGGCGCTGGTGATGTTTGCCATTCCCGTCACCCCCCGACCGGCCGGAGGATACGACCGGCTGATGGACTGGAAGACCGTCGAACGATTGCCCTGGGGAATTCTTCTGCTCTTCGGCGGCGGCTTCGCCATCGCGGGGGCTTTCACGTCGACGGGTCTGTCGGACTGGGTGGGAGCGAGCGTCGCCGCGTCGTGGCACGACCTTCCCCCGTGGGTGCTGTTGTTGAGCGTCTGCCTGTTGATGACGTTTCTGACCGAGTTCACCACGAATGTCGCGACGGTGAATGCCATCCTGCCGATTTTGGCCGGGATTGCCGTCAAACTGGAACTGGATCCGCGCGTCGTCATGCTGCCCGCCGCCATCGCGGCGAGTTGCGCGTTCATGTTGCCGATCGGGACACCGCCGAACGCCATCGTTTTCGGCAGCGGTCAGGTTCCCATGTCGGCCATGCTGCGGGCCGGCCTTGTTCTGAACATTGTCGGTTCCGTGTTACTCTGGGCGTGGGTGCAATTCGTCATCATTCCCGTCTGGGGCTGGAATTAGCACATGGACGCCAAGCCGCCCGCTCGAACCGTTCCGATCATCGGGCTGCTGGCGGCAGTTCTCTTGACGGTTGTCTGGTGGATGACGAGCCCGCACAGGCATTCGGGACAACCATCGCTGGTGGTCTATTGCGCGCACGACGCCGTTTATGCGGAACCGATCCTCAAACAGTTCGAAGCCCAGACCGGCATCCCCGTCTCCATTCGCTTCGATACGGAAGCCACCAAGTCGCTCGGATTGATCCAGCGTCTGCAAAGCGAACGCGACAGCCCGCAATGCGATGTCTTCTGGAACAACGAGCTGCTGGGAATGCTCTCGCTGGAGCAGGGTGGATTGCTCGAACCGTATCGCGGCGAAGGCTGGAAGCGGCTGCCGGATGAGTTTCGCGATCCCGAGGGGGACTGGGTTGGCTTTGGCGGACGACTGCGCGTCTGGATCTATCGCCCGAACGACATTGCCGGTGACGATACGGCCCTCGGCGAAGAACTCCAGAAATCGCCGGAACGCTTTGCCTTCGCGAAGCCACTGTATGGGACCACGCTCACGCATTACAGTCTTCTCTGGCACGTACTCGGGTCCGAGGCCCTGAAGCAGCGCCATGACGACTGGCTGTCGCGCGGTTGGGTTGAAGTCAACGGGAATGGCGTCGTGCAGGAAGTCGTCAGCGCCGGAACGTGTGTCGCCGGTTGGACGGACACCGACGATGCGTTCGTCGCGCTCGACGCGGGCAAACCGGTTGCAATGGTTCCGATCCGCATCGAGGGCAAAACGATCTGCATCCCGAACACGGCGGCCATCATTCGTGGATCACGTCACCGCAAAGAAGCCGAACAACTGATCGACTATCTCGCTTCCGCGAACGTCGAAATCGCCTTATCGAAAAGCGCCTCACGCCAGATCCCCCTCGGCCCGGTCGATCCCAGCCAGGTTCCCGAGCAGGTTCGCCCGCTGCTGGAAGCCGCCCAGGAAAGCTGGTCGCTGCGCGAAATTCTCCCCGCGCGGAATGAATGTCTCGACTGGCTGAAGCAGCGCTATACGGGTAGTTGAGCGTAGGCGGGACTTAACAACCCGTGCTTCTTCGATCGTATAGACTGGCGTGTGCCACTGGCTCCGCCAGTGCAACGTGCTCTGTGCGAACAACGCAAGGCACACTGGCAGAGCCCCTCGGTCTCGACACATCTCGAAACCAATAGGTCACAACATTCGATCTCGCCGCGCGAATTCCTGACCGCGAAGCGGTCAAAGAGGGTAGCCGTGGGTCGCGCAGCGCACCCACGGTATGGAATCGACCATCTTATTCTTCTCTTTATTCTTATTTCGACCCCCAACGGGGGTCGCAGACATTGGTGCGTTTCTGCGACCCCCGCTGGGGATCGAGGGCCCAAAAGATGTTCATTTCACCGTGGGTGCGCTGCGCGACCCACGGCTACCTTCTTCGATGCCTCCGGCATCGGAGGACTCGAAATCGACACGATGTTGAACCCGAGAAAACATGCTCCGCAAGAGCCGAAAGACGTCCTTGAAAAGACCATCACGATCCAGGAAGCGTCGATGGTTTGAGAAGGATGACTGTCTCGAGGCTTCGAGTCCGTCCTGCTCACTTCAGATTCTGAATGTCGAGAACTCTGGGCAGAGCAAGCGGCACCCAATCATAAATACGCGACAGGCACCTAGAGCGGATTATTCGCTCTTGCCGAGCACTTCCTCGACCGACGCGCGAACGACATCCACCAATTGACGAACGAGTTCGCGCGGCATCGCCGGAGCGGGCCACAGCACGAGCACGTCGCCGATATTTCGCAGAATGACTCCCCGCCGCCGGCAGGCCAGAGTCAATTGGTGCCCCAGTCGCCGCGTTGCGGAAAACGGCTCCAGCTTTTCGCGATCGGCGACGAATTCGATGCCGACCATGATGCCGCACTGGCGGATTTCGCCCACATGACGATGCGCGACTAGGGGTGCGAGTTGCTGGCGAAGCTCATCGGCAAGCACGGCGACATTCTCAAGCACGCGGTTCTCGTCAAATAGCCGTAGCGAAGCCAGCGAGGCCGCGCATGCCAGCGGATTCCCGGTATACGTGTGACCGTGATAGAACGTGCGGCCTTCGGACGGATGCCCTAAAAAGGCCGATTCGATTTTATCGGTACACAATGTCGCGGCCAACGGCAGATAGCCCCCCGTAATTCCCTTGGACAGGCATAAAAGGTCGGGGGCAACGTCTTCCTGTTCGCATGCAAACAGGGCCCCCGTCCGGCCGAACCCCACCGCGACTTCATCGGCAATGAGTGGAATGCCATGCCGGGCGGTGACCGCGCGCAACCGCGCGAGATACCCACGCGGATGAACGAGTACTCCTGCGGCTGCCTGCACCAGCGGCTCCACGATCACGGCCGCGATGCGTTGTGCATGTTCCTCGATCGTTCGTTCCATCATCTCGCCGCAATGGGCGAGGTATTCATCCGCAGTCGTTCCGGGCGGTCGACGCAGGGCCGTTGGCGAGGGGAGCCGCAGCGTGGAGAACGTCATGCCTCCATAGATCGCATGAAACGTATCAATACCGCCGACGCTGACGGCCCCAATGGTGTCGCCGTGATAGGCGCTGCCAAGTCCCACGAACAGATCCCGCGGTTCGGGACGAGGCTTTTGCCGATGATATTGCCAGGCAACCTTCATCGCGGCTTCGACCGCGGTGGACCCATCGTCCGAATAGAAAACTTTGTTGAGCCCACTTGGCGCGCGGCGAACCAGTTCCGCCGCTAGTTCCGCCGCGCGATCGTTCGCGAGACCTAATAGTGTCGTATGAGACACTCGATCGATCTGCTGTCGGATGGCCTCGTCGATTGCCGGAACCCGATGGCCGTGGACGTTGCACCAAAGCGACGAATGGCCGTCGAGATAGCGGCGACCTTCCTCGTCGATCAGATGGAAACCCTCAGCCGCGACGATGACGGGGGCGTTCTCCTCCCGCCACGCCTGCATGGCCGTGAAGGGATGCCAGACGTGCTCGACGTCTGCACGACGGGCCGCTGAGGGGTTTGGATGGCTCACTCAATCGCCGATCGGGTGCCAATAACGAACGTGTGCCACTGGCTATGCCAGTGCCCATGCTCTCAAGCCGGATTGCAAGAGCGCACTGGCAAAGCCAGTGGCACACGCAAGACAGAATGGATCAACCGTTAGCGAATCGCCCACAAGTGGTTGAACGTCCGCAAATAGATCGTGCCGTTGGAGATGACCGGCGACGACGACATGTCCTCGCCGAGTTCGTTTTCAGCAACGATCGAGAATTCGCGGCCGGCCTTCACGACGGTGATCTTCCCGTCCCGTGCAGTCAGGTAAATGTGGCCGTCGGAATAGACGGGCGAGGCGCGATGCCGCTGACGGTGCGTCCGCTCGAAATAGAACTCTTTGCCCGTCGCGGCATCGAGTGCCTGCAGGTTCCCGTCCTGCATGCACAGGTAAACGATGTCGTCGACAATCAACGGAGACGGCACGTCGGGAGTCCGCTCGTGCGTCCAGAAATGGAACTCAGGCTGATCGGTGATGTCGCCCTGGCCATTCGGCTTGAGCGCGAGGACCGGGCCCTTCTTCGCGGAGGGGACGACGATCAGTCCGGGCACGCAGGCCGGTGATGCCACGAAACGCAGCGTGGGGTCATACTTCCCCTTGGGATTGAGACCCCCGCAACGCCAGATCTCGTGGCCATCAGACAGGTCATGAGCAACGATGTAATCGGCTCCGTGGGTAAGCAGATAAGTCCGGTCGGAATCGGTATAGAGCACCGGCGACGCGTAAGAATGCTCGTTCTCGGCGTAGCCATCACTGGGTCGGCCGACTTTCCAGACTTCCTTTCCGGTCGCGGCATCGAGCGCGACGACAGCCGCTTCGCGTGTCTCGGCATTTCCTTCGCCGTGGATCAGTTGCAGGTAGAGAACGCCATTGTGCAGGACTGGCGTCGATGACATCCCAAACTGAATAATGAACTTCCCATAGCGATCCTGCACGTCGAACTTCCAGACTTCGCGACCGGCAAAGTCGTAGCAGCCCAACATGCCGTTCCCCATGAACGACCAGACGTGTTTGCCATCGGTCACGGGACTTGGCGACGCCGAGTTTCCTTCGTCGCCGCGAGCGGTCTTGTTGCCCACGCCGACGGCCTGTTGCCACAACTTTTTACCGTCTTCGGTGGAATAGGCGATCAGTAGCAACTGACCTTCATCGTCAACCGACGTAAGAAAGAGGTGCTGGTCCCAAACGACCGGCGTGGCCCCCGCCGGACCGGGCAGGGGCACTTTCCAGGCAACCTTTTCGCTGGGTCCGAACTTCGTCGGCAGATTCTTCTCGCCTGACACGCCGTTATTGTGCGGACCGCGCCAGTTGGGCCAGTTTTCGCCGCGGGCGGCTGGAACCGAAATGACCAGCGCGGCCAGAACGAAGTAGCGGCAAATCGTATGAGCCATGCTGCGGAAATCCTTCACGAACGCATCGAAGTCGGTTGATTGACTGGATTCCCGCAGTGTCGCACGCCGTGGAATGACCTGTCAAATCGTCTGGGGTCGACGACGTAGAAGCGCGCGGGACGCGAAATGCCGGGGCTGGGCTGCCAGTTTGGCAGACATCGCGGCGGTTCGCGAGGTCGGACAAGTCAGCTTGGCAGGTGACGACTGTCCCCGCCATGCCGCAAAGACTGTCTGAAGAAACGGTTGCAGCATTCAACCCCTGCTGGCACGCGGTTCGCTATCCGACTGAGCCACACGAAATTCCGCCGCAAGGCGACGCATCGCTGAGATTCCGTTCGGGAGGAAATTTGCATGGCGAAGAAGGCAGCGAAAGCCTCGGGTGACGTCAAGTTGGCACCGCTGGGTGACCGGATCGTGCTCAAGCGAGCCGCGGCTGAGACGAAGACGGCGGGGGGCATCGTCCTGCCCGACAGCGCGACCGACAAGCCGCAGCGCGGTGAGATTGTCGCCGTCGGCGAAGGCCATGTGAAGAACAACGGCACCCGCGTCGCCCTGACCGTTCAGCCTGGCGACCAGGTGATCTTCAGCTCGTACGCGGGCGACGAGTTCAAAGTGGGCGACGAAACGTACGTTCTGATGCGCGAGAGCGACGTTCTCGCCGTCATCGCCTAGTTGACCATCCGCCAGCTTCCAGCAACCCGCCGGAAGCAGCGAGGGATCATTGAGTTTTCTGCCATCGGTCCATGCTGACCGCCGGCAGCGCAACATTCGTTCTCCGGAGTGACTAGAAACATGGCCAAGATTCTTGCATTCGATCAGGAAGCCCAGGAAGCCATGCGGCGGGGCGTTCAGAAGCTGGCGCGAACCGTTCGCGTCACCCTCGGGCCGCGCGGCCGCAACGTGATCATCGAGAAGAGCTTCGGCTCGCCGACGGTGACCAAGGACGGCGTGACCGTTGCTCGCGAGATCGAACTTCCCGATAAGTTCGAAGACATGGGCGCCCGCATGGTGCGCGAAGTCGCCAGCAAGACCAACGACATCGCCGGCGACGGCACGACCACCGCGACCGTCCTTGCCGAAGCCATCTATTGCGAGGGCCTCAAGGCCGTGGTCGCCGGGGTCAACCCGATCGACATGAAGCGTGGCATGGACCTCGCCGTCGAGCAGGTTGTCGAAAAGCTCAAGGCGATGGCCACCAAGTGCGACAAGAAGCAGGGAATCGCCCAGGTCGGCACCGTCGCCGCCAACGGCGACACCGAAATCGGCAACATCCTCGCCGACGCGATGGAGCAGGTCGGCAAGGACGGCGTCATCACCGTTGAAGAAGGCAAGTCGCTGACGACCAATTTCGAAGTCGTCGAAGGAATGCAGTTCGATCGCGGTTACCTGTCGCCTTACTTCGTGACCGATCCGCAGTCGATGGAATGCGTTCTCGAAGACGCCTACGTGCTGATTCACGAAAAGAAGATCAGCAACATCAAGGATCTGGTTCCGGTCCTCGAAAAGGTCGTCAACTCGGGCAAGCCGCTACTCATCATCGCCGAAGAAGTTGAAGGCGAAGCCTTGGCGACGTTGGTCATCAACAAGCTGCGGGGCACGTTCAAGATTGCCGCCGTGAAGGCACCTGGATACGGCGATCGTCGCAAGGCGATGCTGCAAGATATCGCCATCATGGTTGGCGGCCAGGCGATCTTCGAAGATCTGGGCATTCAGCTCGAAAACGTCCAGTTGTCCGACCTCGGCCGTGCCAAGCGGATCGTGATCGACAAGGACAACACGACGATCATCGAAGGTCTCGGCAAGTCGGCCGACATTAAGTCGCGCATCGAACAGATTCGCCGCGAGCTCGAAAACAGCACCAGCGATTACGATCGCGAGAAGCTGGAAGAGCGGATCGCGAAGCTGTCGGGCGGCGTGGCCCAGGTCAACGTGGGTGCCGCGACCGAAAGCGAAATGAAGGAAAAGAAGGCCCGCGTGGAAGACGCCCTGCACGCCACCCGTGCCGCGGTGGAAGAAGGGATTCTGCCCGGCGGTGGCGTCGCCCTGCTGCGTGCCTCGCTGGACCTCAAGCCGACCGGCCTGAACCACGATCAGGTCACTGGCTACAACATCATTGTCCGGTCCTGCCGGGCTCCGCTGACGCAGATCGCCAACAACGCGGGTGTTGATGGTGCCGTGATTGCCGAGAAGGTTTCAGAACTCAAGGGCAACATGGGCTACAACGCCGCGACCGGCGAATACGTCGACATGGTGAAGGCCGGCATCATCGATCCGATGAAGGTGGCTCGCAGTGCTCTGCAAAACGCCGCCAGCGTGTCGACCCTGCTCCTCACCAGCGAAGCCCTGATCGCCGAGAAGCCGAAAGACGACGACAAGAAGGGCGGCGGCCACGACAACGACCTTTATTAAGGGTCGTCGTCGGTCCTTCGGGACGCCGTGAACTCCCCTCGTTTTCCGCGAGGTGGCTCAAAATCAGAAGGCCCGGGTTCCCAGAGCCCGGGTCTTCGATTTTTTAGCGCCCGCGAACTCTCGTTAAATAACCCGAAGCGTCAGCGAGGGCGAGAACAGGACAGCCCTCGCTGACGCTTCGGGTTATTTAGCAAGAGAGGTCAGATATCAGCCAGGGCCTTCGCCGTTTTCAATTCACGGCATGCCGATTGGGTTGATGGTCGATGGTTGATGGTCGAGAAATGCCGAGGAATTCGGCCGTTCTGTTCTCTCGACTCTGGACACTCGACTCTCAACCCGGCGGCAAAATCAGCCCAGAGTGAACTTCCCAAAGGCCTTGGATATCAGCAATCTCGATGCGACCCACGGCTCCGGGCTGCCGTTACCGGCGTGTCAGGACCGCGTCGCGGGTGTTCGTCGACGGGTTGCCGCTCTCGGAATCGACGATCGGCTCGACACATGACTTCGCGGGCACTTCTTCGGACGGTGCCTGGAACCGCAGGTTGATGCCGCGGATTCGCTCGTGGATTCGGGCAAAAGCTTCGACGATCACCGGGTCGAACTGGGTTCCGGCTCCCGCGCGAACGATCTCGACGGCTGTTTCGTGGGCATACGCGGGCTTGTAGCACCGCTTCGTGGTGAGCGCGTCGTACACATCGGCGACGGAGACAATTCTGGCGCACAGGGGAATGGCTTCCCGCGCGATGCGGTCGGGATACCCGGTCCCGTCCCAGCGTTCGTGGTGCGACGCGGCAATGTCCCGAGCCATGGACAGAAAGCGGACTTTCGGAAACCGCGCCAGCGCTGCGTCGAGGGTATCGGCCCCGATGCGCGTGTGCTGCTGCATCACGAACATTTCTTCTTTCGTGAGTCGTCCCGGCTTGAGCAGCACCTGGTCGGGAATGCCGACCTTCCCAATGTCATGCAATGGCGAAGTCAGGTACAGCAGCCGGACGAATTCGGTATCGATCTGATCCGTGTAGTTGCCGCTGGCCGCCAGTTCCTGGGCAATCAGGCGGGCATAATTGCGAACCCGTTCCAGATGTTCGCCGGTCTCCTGGTCGCGCGACTCCGCCAGCCGAGCCAGCGCGAAAATCGCGACCTCGCGGGTTTCCAGCGAGACAATCCGTTCGGCGGCCTGCAACTGGGCAAGAAGTTCCGACGAAGTCACCGGCTTGCTGATGAAAGCATCGGCTCCGGCCTGAAGACCGGCGACCAGGTCGTCCGAGGAATCGCGACCGGTCAGAAGAATCGAGTAGATATAGCCATTGTCGAAGTCGTCGCGAATCCGTCGGCAGAGTTCCGGCCCGGAAAAGCCGGGCATTTCCCAGTCGCTGATGAGTACCGAGAACGCATGGGACTGAAGCAGTTCCCACGCCTCGGCACCATCGGCGGCCGATGTCACGTCGTAGCCGGCGCGAGACAGCATTTCGACCAGCATGTCGCGGCAGATGTCGTCATCGTCTGAAATCAGGATCTTCATCACGTGGCTTTCCAGTAACGTCGTCGAGCACTTACCGACGCCGATTCGCCAATCGAGCTTTCCACCGTCATGTCATCCGGCCCGCGAGCACTTCGCCTCCAGGCATGGCTGCAATCCGCTTTACCGCGATGCCGTCTTCAATCACCGCGATCGTTCGAATCGACCAGGTGTCGATTCTTCCCCTCGGGAGTCTTCTCCTTCGGGCTTCCATTTCCGCATTTGCCGGGTGATCCAGCGTTCGCAATCCTGGGCTGCCCCCTGGAGCGTTCCGATTTCCGATTCAATGATTTCCGTCCGATTTTCTTTTGCCGCCCGTTCGATGCGTGACGCCGATTCACCCACGGCATTCGCGGCGATATTCATCGCGGCCCCTTTCAGCGAGTGCGCGATCTCGGCGACACGTCCCCAGGCTCCGGCCACGCTCAGCAATTCCAGTTGACGCACGTCGGCCGACAGCCTCGATTGAAAACGGGCTAGGATCCTGGCCATGAACTCCTGATTGCCGCCACAGCGCTCCGTGAAAGCCGTCATGTCGACGGCCTCGGGCTGCGCCAGGCCCGTTGCGGCACTCACATGAGGTTGACTCGAACCGTTTTCCGGAAGACGACGACCGACAATCTGCAGCAGTTCCTCGCGATGGATGGGCTTGGTCAGGTAGTCGTCCATGCCGACGGACAGACATCGCTCGCGGTCGCCTTTAATCGCGTTCGCGGTCAGCGCGATGATCGGCAGACGCGGCCGCCCCAGTTCCCGTTCCCGGGCCCGCCACTCGCGGACCAGTTCGTAGCCATCCATCACGGGCATCTGACAATCCGCCAGAAGCAGGTCGAACGTCTCGCTTTCCAACCTCTCGATGGCCTGTTTGCCGTTTTCGACCAGGTGGCATTCGTAGCCCGAACTGGTCAGCAATTCCTCGATCACCATCTGATTGACGTCGTTGTCTTCCGCCACCAGAATTCGCCCCGATCGCGGGACGAAAGAAGAGTCATCCGCGACCTCGGGCAACGGGGTATTTCCCCCGCCCGGTTTCCTGCGACAGACCTGGGCCAGGAGATCGAGCAGCCGCGACTGACGGATCGGCTTCGACAGAAAGCCATCCAAAGGAGCATTTGGCTCGGTATCTTCCCGGTTCATGTCGATCGAACTGAGCATGACGAGCGATGTGTCGGCAGCCGACGAGTCTTCCCGGATGGCTCGCGCCATCGCCATCCCGTTCATGCCCGGCAGGTGATGATCGAGAAGCGCGAGCTGGTAAGGCCGCTCCCTGTGGGCTGCTTCGCGCATCAGTTCGAGCCCCGACTCGGCATCGATCGCGGTGGTGACTTCACAGCCCCAACCGGTCAGGTGGTCGCGAAGAATCTGGCGATTGCTGTCCGTATCGTCGACGACCAGCACTCGCAACCCCTTCAGCTCGGCGGGAACCCCCGCGAGATTGTCTTGCGGCGACGAAGACTTCGCGAACGGAATGCGGAACCAGAACGTCGAGCCCAGACCAAACTCGCTTTCAACGCCGATTTGTCCGCCCATGAGCTCAATAATTTGCTTGCAGATGGCGAGGCCCAGTCCCATTCCACCATGCGTGCGGGAAACGGAAGCCGACGACTGAGAGAACGCCTTGAACAGCCGGTCCAGGTTCTCCCCGGCAATGCCGCAGCCGGTGTCCGTGACGGAGAAACAGACGTCGATCGTGTCGTCCGACTCGCGAATCTTTTCCAAAGCGATGCGAACTTCGCCCTGTTCGGTGAATTTGAGCGCGTTGTTGACCAGGTTGATGACCACCTGCCGCAGCCGCTCGGGATCACCCACCATGATTCGTGGAATTTCCGTCGGGACTCGGCAGTTCAGTTCGATTCCCTTGGCTTCGGCCCGGTGAGCGAACATGTCGACCACGTCGTCGAGCAGTTCCGGCAGATCGAACTCCAGTTCCTCGAGATCGAGCTTTCCGGCTTCGATCTTGGAGAAGTCGAGAATGTCGTTGATGAGGCTCAACAGGGCGTGTGCCGAGGAATGGCCGATCCGCACGTATTGCCGCTGCTTCTCGTTGAGCGTCGTGGCCGACAAAAGCTCCAGCATGCCGACCACGCCGTTGAGCGGCGTGCGAATCTCGTGGCTCATTCTTGCCAGGAACGTGCTCTTGGCCTCGTTCGCCGCTTCGATCTGTTCGACCTGGCGCTGCAGCTCTTCGTTTTCCTTGCGCCGGGTGATGTCTTCGACGTTTCCTTCGTAATACAGCGTCTTGCCAGAATCGTCGCGAACCGCGCGAGCCGACTCCGAAATCCAGATGATCTCGCCGTCGCGGCGGTAGACGAGAGACTCGAAGCCAATGATCGAGCCTTGTTCCTCGATCAAATCAACGAACTCGGCTCGCCGGTCCGGCGAAACGTACAACTGGCGATCGATCCGCGTCCATTCGGACATGAGCTGTTCGGGAGCGTCGAATCCATACAGCCGCGCGAGCGCCGGGTTCGCGTCGATGTAGCGCCCGTCGGGAGTTGTCCGGAATATCCCTTCGACCGCATTTTCAAAGATGCTGCGATATTTCAGTTCCGCCTGCCGGGCCGTCTCGGTCGCCGATTCGCAGCGGTGAATTTCGTCGTTCACGCGCTGCAGAACGCGGTTGTACTCGGTGGCGATCTGGCCGACCTCGGTGTGCGGCTCGACAGCCACGGGGGTCGAAAAATCCCCCTGCTCGCGGTGCTCGTGCATCTGCCGCATGAGCTCGATCAATTCGGTCGACGCGCCGTGCTCGGCATGATTGAGACCTTCCATCTCGTCGGCAAGGGGAACGCGAACCTTCAGAAACTGGCCAATCAGCCAGCACCCCGCCAGTCCCATCCCAAGGCCCCATGCCATGCAGACGAGACTTCCCACCGCCTGAACGCCAATCTGTTCAAGGCGTGTCATTCCTGGCAGAAATCCCGCGGAGTCGCCGAAGAGTCCGACTGCCAAAGTCCCCCAGACCCCGGCGAAGGCATGCACGGGAACCGCGCCGACGGCATCGTCGATTTTGCGATTCTCAAGGAACTGCCCCCCCCAGAACGCCAGTCCCCCGCCGACCGCGCCGGTCAGAATCGCCGTGGCCGGAGACATCAGATGGCAGCCCGCCGTGATCGCCACCAGTCCGCCAATCACGCCATTAATCATGGGTTCCGCAAGTGGCCGCCCGGTGACATGCCAGGCGACGAACATGGACAGCAGGCCGCCGGCGGCCGCGGCCAGATTGGTGTTGAGCAGGACTCGGGGCGTGTCCGCCGTCAACGCGAGCGTGCTGCCGCCATTGAAGCCGAACCAGCCAAACCACAGCAGGAATGCCCCCAGCGTGGCGAGCGGAAGATTGTGGCCGCGAATGGTGGGCGCGCCGGCGACAAATCGGCCGACACGCGGTCCGACGCAGATGCAGCCGGCCAGCGCCACCCATCCGCCAATCGCATGCACGACGGTCGACCCGGCAAAATCGACAAAGCCCAGTTCCTTCAGCCAGCCGACTGTCTGTCCATCGTCCCCCCAGGCCCAATGACCAAAGACCGGATAGATGATGCCGGACACCAGGCAGGCCAGCAGCAGGTACGAGCCAAACCGGAATCGTTCCGCGACAGCTCCGGCCACGATGGTTGTCGCCGTGCTGCAGAACATCAGTTGAAACAGAATAAAGGCCTGCCAGTTAGGCGGCAGTGATTCATCGGGGAAGAAGCGGGACGTTCCCACCCACCCTCCCCAGGACGCGCCGAACATCAGGCCAAAGCCGATGGCCCAGAAAATCAGGCCCGAAATACAGAAGTCGACCACGTTCTTGAGCGCGATGTTGATACCGTTCTTGGCGCGCACCAGGCCCGTTTCCAGGGCACAGAACCCGCCCTGCATCAGCATGACCAGGGCAGCCGAGAACAGCACCCAGGTCAAGTCGAGAGATTCGATCGCTGTCGGCATGAAGATGACTCGCGAACGGGGCGTTCGGGATCGGTCAGTCCGCCACCAGGGACGGAGGACATGGCTCCTTGAACATAACTCCATTCATCGAGCCCGCGCGAAAGCGCGGGTCGAATCGACTTGACTCGCGTGATTCCCCGAGGCAACGGTGCGACAGAAGTTGCAATGGCGATCGTGTCAGACTTAGCGACCGCAACGATCGCGCTATTTACTCGGTCAATAAATCCAGCAACGCCCCTACAACCGGACAACTCTTCGCAGTTTTCGTACCTGGTCGCGACCTGGCCGAACTCGGACTCAAGTCCGGAACTCTCCCCGATGCGCGCCACGCCCGCGTGATAGAGTCGAGCATGAGAGTTGAAGGAACGAGGGGCCAACGATGATGGTGTTGAAAATGAACGCTGGCCGACGGTCCGACTTGGCCCTCCCGGCGCGGCCTGTTTCGCGAACCTGGGTCGCGGTGCTGCTCGCGTTGACGGCCCTGGGTCCGTCATTGGCGTTCGGCGAAGGGCCGACGAACCCGCAGGCCGACAACGACCAGCGCAAGATGACGGCTGTCGCGCTCAATTACAGCCGAGCGTCCCTGCACCGCATCCGCCATCAACCCGATCTGGCCGTCCTGGTGGAGGAGCAGGAAAAAATCCTGAACCACCTGAATCTGAATGGCGTGACCGATGAAGAAGTGATTCGCCTGTATTCCGGCGTGCTGGACGAGGTCGCGCAGATTCAGATCGCGGAGCAGGAACGCGAAATGGTTCGCCGCAAGCATCGCCGCGCGATCCGCTCGATGCTGACCGGAACAGCCTTCGCATTGACGGCGCAGATGGCCACCATGGATTACGTGGGGGCGGTGCGCACCGGAGCGGGCAGTTGGTGGGACTACCGGAATATCGCGGTCACGCGAGAAACCGAGCACTGGAAAGTCGAGAAAGACCGCTGGAACGCGGTCGTTCAGAAATCGAACCAGTTTCTCGATGTCTCTTGGAAGCTGGCCCGCAGCAAGCAGATTCCCGACCGCTGGCTGGTCCGCGGAGACGATCTCGACCGCCTGGACAACGCCTGGAAGGAAGAAGATCCGGACGTTCGGTTGCGCGTGTTGCGGCGGATGGAGCCCTTCATGGAGTGCTATCCCCCGTACTGGTATTACGTGGCCCGCACCGAACAGCAACGGGGAAATCTTGTCGCCGCCGCGAGTACCTACGAACAGATGGCGACGCTGGGGGACGGCCATTTCCGTCGCGATGAAATGCTGGCAACCGGGCTGGCCAATCTGGCGCTCATTGAAGCGCACCTGGCGCGTCCAACAGCCCCGGCGACGGCCCAGCGTGCCCTCGCGCAATGCACCGACGCCTGGGAAGCCAACCTGGTCTGCGCCGCGGTTCTCGAAAAACACGGCAAGTCGAACGAAGCCGAAGATGCCATCCTGAGAAACCTCGATGTCGCTCTCGAGTCGACTCACAGCCGACTGAGCCTGTTGGGACTGTACTATCATCGGGGCGATGTCGCGAAGCTCTCCGCTCAACTGGCAGACGCCGAGATCGTGCAAATGGTTCCTCCGGCGATTCTGCTGCGATGCGCGAGCAAGTTGAAATCGGACGATCTTCCGGAAGCGGTTCGCCGTCAACTCGCGTCCTCGGTTTACGTGACGCCGAAGTTCAATCTCGGGGCGGACGACGTCGTCGTGCAGTTCAGTCCTTCGTGGGAACTGGCGAACGCGGAGCTGGTGCTGATGGTCGACGGACGGTCTCACCACCGCCCGATCGTTCAAGCGTCTCCTGAACTCTGGACGGCCACGTTCCCGGCGGTCGCCGACTGGGGCAGCCCCTGGACGGGCGTGGGGCAACTTCCCGAACTGACGATTGCCTTCCGGACCGGCAAACAGGATCCCACGGAGCTGACGCTTGCCCCCTCGACCGTGGTCGGGCGCGGGGGAAGCCGTACCACCGTCGCCTACGTGCCGGCGCTCATCCGTTACGAAGGGTCAATGATCGCATTGCAACCCGGCCGCGAGATCGTTGGCTCGGACAGTTCCTCGCTGGCAGGAACCACGCCGTCTGCCAGTCCCGCGGGCGTCCTGCTCGGCATTGAACCGATCGAACCGGGCCGCGGCAGTCTTCCCGGCGCGTCGACCGTCTCGCAACCGAAGTCGACGGCGAACCCAACGATCACCCCGACCGCGCCGGTCCAATTGCCTGTCAACTACGATCAACCAATTCGCCTGAAGGGACCGCAGTAGCGCGGGGGGGATCAGCGGTCAGCCGTCAGCCATCAGTAGAAGAGGCAGCCAGCCGCCAGCTTCCAGCGGCCAGCGAGGACGGGAATCCGTTCTGTCACCAACCACCAACTACTAACCACCAACCACTCTCGCCTCCCCCCCTACCACTCCTGTCCCACCGTCCAGCGATAGTTCATCACTCGGCGGCCTCCTTCCTGGTCGAGTCGCAGCCAGAGTTCCTTGCCGCGCAGGGCATCCGCATCGGGGAGGTGATAGACCTTACGGTCCTGGCCGTCTCCCAAGCGCGTGATGGTCAGCCGTTGGCGGCGGCTGTTGGGGACGAAGAGCGTGCAGCGATAGTCGAGGACTTCAAGCGGCTTCGTCCGGTTGGTGACAATCTGCTCGATTTCCAGACGACCATCGGGCAAGCGGCGGTCAATCACTTCGATCTCGACGTCACCCAGGCCGACCTGGTAGCGGCGATAGACGCGGAACTTGTGCAGTCGGTCGGTCATCAGTTCCACGTTCATGGCGATCAGGTGTTCTCCCAAAGTCACCTGCGCGGGAATGACCATGGTGAAGGGCCGCGCGTAGGCTTCTCCCGCCGCGACCTGAAACTCGACGCGTCCCGGCTCGATCGTCCAGTCGTGCGGCGGATCAAACGTGACGGAACCATTCGCCCCCTGGGGGAAGACATTCACGCCAATCAGTTCATCGCGATGTCCGCCGAATTCGCTGGCCATCTTCCCGGCGGCAAACTGCATGGCGACTTGCCACTTGACCAGTTGGGGATTGGCCGTAAAGAGCAGGACGGGCTCTGGCCCGACCGCGAAGCGGTGTTCGACGCCGTCCTGATCGGCGACGAGTTTTCCCGGGCGCCCATACAGGTCGACCATCCTCGGTTTGTCGCCCAGGCAGCAGCGTTCCTCGCCGGGAACGTCGTTCCAAACCAGAACAATCGCTTCACCGTCCCGCACGAAGACCGCATTCCGGCTTCCGCCTGGCAACACGAGTTCTCCATGGTAATCGGCCTGCTGGAGTGACAATGCCAGCGTTCGCCACGGCAAGTAAAGCGGAGTGGGAGCCAGCGATTCCGTGGTCAGGCCAGCGTCGGCATCGAAGGCGCCCTGAAAGAAGACCTTCTGGGCTCCCGAGATTCTCGCGCGGATTGTCTGCCGCGCCAGCGCGGCGGCGCGCTGTTCGCGCGGCCGCTTGAGCAGATCGCGCGCGTCAACGACCGCCCAGAACGTATTGCCCGTCACCGAGACATCGAGGGGCGCGACGGAGATGGCGACCGGTTGGTCGATCAGGGTGCCCGAGTCGGATTCCTCCGCGAGCGGGATCGAAACAAACGACGTTCCGGCGGGATAGTGAAACCGGTCGCTCGAATCGAGACTCCAGGGAACGCCCAGTTCGGCCACGACGCCGACCTTGCCGAATTCATGATGAACCTTGCGCAACAGCCCCATGAAGTCACTCACGCCCACAAAACTGCGGTCGCGATCGCTTCCCAACTGCCAGTACCGCACGTGCGCTCCGTAGCGGGCCATGACCGGGCGGAGCGATGGCCCCCAAAACTCGGCTGGGAGAACAAACAGCTCCGAAACACCCCGCCAGTCCTGTGTAAATTTTTCGCGGAGGGCAACAGGAGGGACGTCGAGCAGTCCAATCGTCTCAATGTTCTTACGTTGCAGTTCGTCAATCAGCGTGGCCGCATCCTGATCACCCCGCGGTCGAGCCCCCTGATTCCAGAGCGGGATCTTGACCGCATGTAATCCCGACTGCATCGCGAGTTCGGTGAACTGGGCCTGCGGCGGAAGTTGTTCCAGCGACCAGCCAAACTCGCCAGCAGGCCGCGTTGTTGTTGCAATTTGGGTCACTGCAAACGTCGTTTCCACGACGGCAAGCGTTGTCTGGTCCACTAGTAGATTGGCGACAACTCGGTAGTAGCCGGTTGGCTGCCGGGGGATTTCCCACTTCGTCTCCCGCCAGGAGCTGATTCCCGGATCATCCGGGGACATGCTGCCCAGGGGAAAGGTGATGGTTTCCAGCTCGCGATCGGAAAGATCGAAGAGCTGCAGGCGCAATTCAAAAGGGGTCTCGGCGGTGAGCCCGGACACTCGTGCGGTGACAGACAAAGGAGACGTTTCGTCGAATAACGATAAAGGTGCGTCAGATTTGATGACCATCCGCGGCCGCTGCGCCATGCGCAAGTCGTCGAACCAGACCTGGCCGCCGATATCAGGACCCGCTCCTTCGAGAAGGTGGCAGCCGATGACGACAAACCTTGTTCCCTCAGGCGGTGCGATCGGCCCCAGCCGGACGGCGTACCAACCCTCTCCCGTATCACTGACCGGCTGCGACAACTGTCGAACCAGGCGATCCCGTCGGTCGTTCAACAGAGACACCGACAGCATGGCGGCGCCCGATTTGAGACCTGAAACGCGAATTGCTCCCTCGAATTCGAAGGCGTGCAGGTCATCAACGGGAATCGGAGGACTGTAAATGACGGCCTGCCCGGCATTCGCGTCGATTCGCAGGCTTCCCGGGGCGCGAAAGCCGACCTGCCGGTCGATGCCGGAACGAACGTAATGCGGGAAATGGGAGCCCGACCGCCGCACCCAGTCATCGGGCTGATCGTCCAGGTCGGCGTCGCAATCGTTCCCAAAGTCGAACACGGTCTGCCAGGATTGGGCCTTCGGTCTCGGAGCAACCGCCGCGGCCTCGGCATGCACCGCGCACGAGACCAGCGCCACGCCAAGAAACGTGGCGAGCCTGAACAGCCAACCGGTGCGAGCAGGCGCCCATGCCATCAAGCGGACCATGCAGTAGAAGTCGAGCGTCGAGAGACGAGAGTCGAGGAGGACGGTGGATTGCGTAAGTTGCCGACTCAACTCTTTCGGATGCGCGTGCCACTGGCTCCGCCAGTGCATCGTTTTGCGAGCGATCAACTGAAAGGCACACTGGCAGAGCCAGTGGCACCCGTCGAGTGTCGGCCCAGTCGAGGGTCTAGAGTCGAGTAAGGAGTGCAACTTGGCCACGTCTTTCGCACTCGACTCTCGACACGGGACTCTCGACCCTTCCGGATGCGCTTCGCGATAGCTTCGGCTGGCTGGTGCGCTGCTCCTCAGAAATCTCCCGACCATCGCTGAAATCGCTACATCCAGCAGTTGCGGCCGGGGCGTTACCGAGGGCTGATCCGGCAGGTTGCCAGACCGCGGGATGTTACGCCGCCTTCTGACTGAATATGATGGCGTGGACCGTGGAGATCACCGACATCGTCGAGCGATCGGATCGCCGAACAGCGCGCCCCGGAAATCCCCGCCGATTGTCACAACACCAAATAGATTCGGGAGAAACAACGAATGCTACCATCAAGGATTGACGTCATTGGCTGGCGTGCGACCCGGCTGTTCCGCCAGGCCGGGATGTTGTTCTGCCTGGCCATGGTGGCAACCTTCGTCGGTTGCGCCGGTGGCAATGCCCAGGTCTCGGAACCGCCAATCCCGAGTGGTGCCCCTCTCTCGGAAAAGGGCGCTGCGACCGGCGGCCCGAGTTGGAAGGCGAAGTTCGAGACCACCAAGGGCGATTTCGTCGTTGAAGTTCATCCCGACTGGGCGCCGATCGGGGCGGCCCGGTTCGAGGAACTGGTGACGTCGGGCTATTACGACGGCAACAAGTTCTTCCGGGTCGTACCCGGATTCATGGTTCAGTGGGGCATGCACGGCGACCCGGCGACGAACGCGAAGTGGCAGGACAACGGCATCGACGATGAGCCGGTGAAGCAGTCGAATCGGCGCGGTCTTATCACGTTTGCCAAGCGAGGGATCCCCAACTCGCGAACGACCCAGCTCTTCGTGAACTATGGCAACAACGGCAACCTTGACGGGATGGGGTTCGCCCCCTTCGGCGAAGTGATCGAGGGGATGGACGTCGTCGATGCCATCAACGCCGAATACGGCGAGTCCCCCGACCAGATGGCCATTCGCGCGGAAGGCAACAAGTACCTCGAAGACCAATTTCCCAGGCTCGACGGTATCATTCGCGCGACGAAGATGACCGACGAAGCGCCAGCCGCCGCAGAACCGACTAGCGGTGCGGACGCCGATGCGGGAGCGACTCCGTGAGTGGCCCGGCAGCCGACGAAGCGGCGATTGACCTGATCGGCCTGGGAGAACTCCTGTGGGACCGGTTGCCGTCCGGCGATCTTCCCGGCGGCGCGCCCGCGAATGTCGCCTATCACGCGAAGATGGTGGGTCTCGATGCGCGTGTCGCGACGCGGGTCGGCCGCGACATGCTCGGCGACCGATTGATTGAGTTTCTGACCGGCAAAGGGCTGCAAACGGATCTGGTCCAACGCGATCTCGTTCACGGCACGGGAACGGTCGACGTGACTTTGAACAACGGCCAGGCCAGCTACGTCTTCAAGCCCGATTCGGCGTGGGATTTTCTGGAACTGACGGACGGTTACCGGACTGCGTTCCGTAGCGCCCGCGCCATCGTCTTTGGAACGCTCGCCCAGCGCGAGCCAACCAGCCGCCAGACCATTCAGCAGTTGTTGCGTTGCGTATCGCCGGAATGCCTGGTGACCTATGACATCAATCTCCGGCCGCCGTTTATTTCGCGCGAGGTTCTGGAGTCTTCGCTCGCGCTGGCGCGCCTCGTCAAAATGAACGACGACGAAGCGTTGTCGCTGGGCAAGTGGTTCTCCGCGAAGATTGCCACAATCGAAGACACGGCCCGATTCGTCTGGGATCATTCGCCAGCGGATTGGGTTTGTATCACGCGAGGGGCCAACGGGGCAGCCCTGTACGCCCGCGATGGTTCGACCTGGAGTGTTCCGGGCATCCAGACAAACGTGGTGGACACGGTCGGCGCGGGTGATGCCTTCACGGCCTCGTTGGTCGCGGGACGATTGAAGAACTGGTCGCCGGAGGCTTCGCTGACTTTTGCCAATCGCCTGGGAAGTCTCGTGGCTTCGCGGGCCGGTGCGATGCCGGACATAACAAACGAAGTTTCCCGGATGTTCGACGAATTGAACCTGCGATAGCAAACAGCGAATCGCACCGCACATTGCTCCGAAGTTCGACCGTGAGAATCTCTTTTGGAAGGCTGTCCCGTGTCGGCTGAGTTCATTGTCCCTGTCGAACTGGGCGAGCGTCGCTACGAGATCGCGATTGGCGAAAGAGTTCTGGATTCGCTGCCGAAGCGTTTGCCGAAATGGTTGGCGGCTCGCAACCTGCCCGCCCCGTCGCTCGTCTGGGTCTTGACCGACAGCAACACCACCGCCTTCGGCGAGCAGGTGACCGAGCTTCTTTCGTCGTGCGGACTGCGAACCGCCACCATGTCGGTTGCGGCGGGTGAAAACTCCAAGTCGTTCGATTGCTTCCGGGAGTGTCTCGACAACCTGATTGCCAACCAGGCCGATCGCGCGACGGTCGTGGTCGCGGTCGGGGGCGGGGTGATCGGCGATCTCGGCGGCTTTGTCGCGGCGGCGTATGCCCGCGGCCTCCCGTTCGTGCAGATTCCTACGACGCTCCTCGCCGACGTCGACAGTTCGGTGGGTGGCAAGACGGGCATCAATCACCCGCTCGCCAAGAACATGATCGGTGCGTTTCACCAGCCGCTGGGTGTGCTCATCGATACGGCTTTGCTCGGCACCCTCCCGGATCGCGAATATCGCAGCGGCCTCGCGGAGGTCGTCAAGTATGGCGTCATTGCCGACGCGGAGTTCTTCACCGAGTTGGAACGCTCGCCCGAACAACTCCTGGCCCGCGAGCCCGAACGTCTGGCAGCCGTGATCGCCCGGAGTTGCGAACTCAAGGCTCGCGTGGTGGAGCAGGACGAGCACGAACGAACGGGGCTCAGAGCCATCCTCAACTATGGGCATACCTTCGCCCATGTGTTCGAGGCTCTCACCGGCTACGGCGAACTCTTGCATGGTGAGGCGGTCTCGATCGGCATGGACTGCGCCGCTCGATTGGCCGAGTCGGTGGGGCGGGTTGACCGCCAGTTTGTCGAGCGCCAGGCCACGTTGCTGGCCAAGCTGGGGCTTCCTGTGACATGGCCGCAAGGCGTCGACGTTCCGACCAGCACGCTGATTGATCGCATGCGGCTCGATAAGAAATCGGTCGGCGGAAAGCTGCGCTTCATCCTGCCGACCCGTATGGGTCACGTCGAAACCGTCCGCGACGTCCCCGAAGCAGCCGTCGATAAGGTGCTGCTGGATTTGCAGGAACGCAGTCGGGCGTAAGAAGCACGTACAAAAGGCTAAGTTCGCGCGGACTATCTTGTAACCCGAAGCGTCAGCGAGGGAGTTCTGTCCTCTCTCTCCCTCGCTGACGCTTCGGGTTACTTTTCGTGGCGTGACCTTTGGATGAAATCGATCTGCGTCAGGACTTCGCGGTCACCAGCGACGGTTGATGCGACGGCTTCGATGACTCGCGTTGCCAGACCATCCGTAATAGCGCTTCATCGGCTTCGTTGAGTTCCACATTGCGCCGTCCCATCACGGTTCGCGCGATGGCGATCTGACGGTCGATCTCCGGCACCGGGGTTAGTTCGCCGTGCCAGAGCCGGGTGAACGGGGGGATCCATTTCGGAGCCAGTTCGCCATTCGGCAGGACCATCGCCATGACGCCGACAGATGTGCCCGTGTTGAACAACGTCCCGATCGCCGTTTTGACGTGGTCTCCGAGAAAGCAGCCAACCTTCGTGGAACCGCTGTCGATCGGTGTGCCGGAGAGGGGCACGCGAACCGCCGAGTAATCGTTCTTCAGGTCGCTGTTTGACGTCAACGCGCCGAGGTTCACCCATGGGCAGACGTAGGCATGGCCCAGAAAGCCATCGTGATACTTGTTGACGTAGCCATGCAGAATCGAGGCTTCCACCTCGCCCCCCACCCGACAGACGGGTCCAATGGATGTTCCGCCGCGAAGATTCGTGCGGAACAATTGCGTTTGGCGGCCAATCCAGGCCGGGCCTTCGATGCGCGTGAACGACTGGATTTTCACCCCCGCATCGATCCAGACCGGTCCGCCGCGCACATCGATCGACACAAACGGTTCCACATCGGCCGACGGATCGATCCAAAGGCGATCGGCCGGGCCTGTAATCGCCGGCGAAGACCCGGAAGAGTCAACGGCCGACGACGATTCCGTCTGTGCAAGCCGGGCCGCATGATCCCACTCAATCTGCGTGGGATTCTGATTCACAAGATCCCAGGGAAAACGAGCAAGCACGCCCCCCGCTTCCTGCCGTTGGCGATGCCGTGCCGCCGCCGTGAGCCCTTCCTCCACGGTCAGGCCAAGCCGGAACAGGTCGGCTTCATCAGAGCGCAGGCAAATCCAGGCAATTTCGCCGTCAACCAGTCCAACGGCCTCTTCATCAAGATTCTGATAGTCCGTCTGGGACGCCAGCCAGCGGCCGTTCAGGAACCAGACAGGGCCGGCACTCAGCCATTCCGCATGGAACACGGTGGCCTCAGGGGAAGCCGCCACGAGCGAAGCGTTGAACTCCGGACGAGCCGCGAATGCCCAATCGGTAACCGGAAGATATCGCAACGCGCGTTCGCGCGTGCTGAAGTGGCCACAGCGTAGCTCGAATGTGGGCCGCAGCGTGGCAATGGGAGCGAAGTTCGCTGCCAGAGAGTCTTCGTAGATCACCAGGCGCACGGCATTCTTCCTGGATAGCGGTGCACAGAAGTCTCAACTCGATTGAGCGCCGGGGTTTGTAGCAGAGGAAGTGTCCGTGCGAATAGATCAACTCTTGTCGGGTGCAGGCGCGGCCATTTGCCGGAACGTGTTTCCGGGACGGTGTTTTGAAATTGGCGGGCACAGGCTCTAGAACGGAAGGTCGGAAATCAATGATCGGTGCTGCCGCGCGGGCAGCTGGGACTTCAAGGAGCGGCCACGATGACTCGAAAATTCGCACGGCGCGAGGTACTGGCTGGCGGCCTGGCCATGCTGTTAGGATCGCAATTTGTCCGCCTGGCGGAGGCCGCGGACACGAAGCGGGAAAACGCGCGCGTCATCAGTTGGAAGCCGCCCCTCTACCACGGCTGGCCCACCCTGTCCCGCCGCGCGAATGGCGAGCTGCTGCTCGTCTTTTCGGGGGGGCGGGAATCGCACGTCTGCCCGTTCGGCCGCGTCGAACTCATGCGGTCGCAGGATCAGGGACAGACCTGGCGTTGGCCGCAGGTGGTCTATGACGGTCCAATCGACGATCGCGACGCGGGAGTGCTCGAAACTCCCAAGGGAACGATCCTGATTACGACGTTCACTTCGCTCGCCTACGAACCACTGCTGACCAAGGCCCTCAAAGCTCCGGCTGGTTCTCCGGAAGCCTGGGAAGACCTGAAGATTCGCGAATGGACTGCCGTCCACGATCGTATCACAGCCGAACAACGGCAGGCGGAACTCGGCTGCTGGATGCTGCGTTCGACAGATGGCGGAGTCAACTGGGACGCGCGGTCGCGCGTGCCCGTCAACAGCCCGCATGGTCCCATCGCCTTGAATGACGGACGGCTGTTGTATCCCGGTGTCGCTTTGTGGACCCCGGACCGCAAGGTGGGGGTCTGCCAGTCGACCGATGATGGCGTGTCCTGGGAGTGGATTGCCGACATCCCCACACGGCCGGGCGATAACCCGCTCGAATACCATGAACTGCACGGCGTGGAAGCGGCCGACGGCACGCTGATCTGTCACATTCGCAACCACAATGCCCCGAACGCGCGGGAAACCCTGCAATGCGAATCGACGGACGGCGGACTGACCTGGACCGTGCCGCACGAAATCGGCGTGTGGGGTCTGCCATCGCATCTCTTGCGATTGAAAGACGGTCGCCTCTTGATGAGCTACGGCTATCGCCGCAAACCGTTCGGCAATCAGGCCCGAATCAGCGAAGACAACGGCAAAACGTGGGGCGATCCGATCACGCTTTCGGATGACGGCATTGGCGGCGACCTGGGATATCCGTCAACGGTCGAGTGTGACGACGGCCCCCTCGTCACCGTCTGGTACGAAAAACTGGCCGACTCGCCCTTGGCCCAGTTGCGACAGGTGCGCTGGACGTTGACCTGACGCACGGCCGGTCTTGTCATGACTGATTCTTCGTGTGCCACTGGCTCTGCCAGTGCTTCTTTCTCATGGCAATAAACTGAAGGCACACTGGCAGAGCCAGTGGCACGCACCCGTATCCTTCACATTGAAAAAGCACTAGCTGCATGGACGTTGCCGCGTTTCGTCGAGCCGTATCGCGCTGGCATCGCGTGCATGGGCGGAACCTGCCGTGGCGGGACGAACGCGACCCCTATCGGGTCTGGCTGCGCGAGATCATGTTGCAGCAGACGACGGTGACGGCCGTCATTCCCTATCTGGAACGATTTCTGTCACGGTTCCCCACGCTCGCCGACCTTGCAGCCGCCGAAGAAGCCGATGTGCTGCGGCAGTGGGAGGGCCTCGGCTACTACAGCCGGGCTCGGAACCTGCACAAGGCGGCCCAGATCCTCATCGAGGTTCATGGAGGTGAATGGCCGCGCGAGGCGGATGCCTTGGAACAGCTTCCCGGTATCGGCCGCTATACCGCCCGGGCAATCGCCTCATTCGCCTTCGATCGACCGACCGCGATTGTCGAAGCGAATACCGAGCGACTCTATTGCCGGCTGATGGGCTACGTGGACGATCCCCGCTCGACGGCGGGTCGCAAGGCATTGTGGGCGTTTGCCGAATCGTTGGTCCCGCGCACCAGGCCTGGCCAATTCAATCAGGCGCTCATGGATCTAGGAGCCACCGTCTGCACACCGCAGCAGCCATCGTGTGACGAGTGCCCAGTGTCGGCCTGGTGCGAAGCGACTCGTCTGGGTCTGCAAACCGAGTTGCCGCGACTCGCGAAACGCCCGACGATTACCGAAGTGGTCGAGGCGGCTGTTGCCGTACGCGGAACGAAGGGTTGGCTGCTGCGGCGGCGCGCCGTGGGTGAACGCTGGGCAGGGCTGTGGGACTTCCCCCGTTTCTCATTGGAAGATTCGGCCGCTACAGCCGCCCTCCCGATTCGAGAACTGGCCGAAGGCGTCCTGCGGCAGACGGGTATCCGTGTCGATCCGCAGGAGCAATTCGCAGAATTTCGGCACAGCGTGACGCGATACCGGATCACGCTACGGTGCTTTCTAGCCGAACCGACCGAGATCACCGAACTTTCGCGCGATGACCTCGCGTGGGTGCCAACGGCGCGCTTCCAGCAGTTCCCATTATCCAAAACAGGACGCGAGCTGGCGAACCGGCTGCACCACAGCCTCTTCGCCTGAGTTCAAAACGCATCGCGCCTAATGTGGCCGTCACCCCATAATGAGATGCAGACGCAGCAGGTTCATTGCCACCTTGGCCGTGCGGCTCTTGATGATCGCCGGATCGCCGACATGCTGAACTTCTTCGACCTTGGAAACCCCCGGCCCCGCGAGTGCCACGAACGAGGACGGTGCCGGGGCCAGCGGGTTTTCCGGGTCGAATTCGGGCCATTCGGTTACCGCGACCGCGAAGTCGGTCCCCATCCGCTGACGGCATCCCTCGGCCATCGCTCGCGCGACCTCGGCACTGATCGGCCCATGCCGCAGGATCAACTGCTGATCGACCCCAAGAACATCACGCTTGCCGGCAGACGTGGGAACCACCACGCCTCCCATGTAGCAGACTTCATAACCGGTCACACCCGTCAGGCGGTGCGCGAGAAGCCCCCCGGTTCCCGACTCGGCCGATGACAGAGAAGCGCGGCGAAGGCGCAAGAGACGAACGACGGCGTCTTCG
Organism: Planctomycetaceae bacterium; assembly: GCA_019636285.1. Taxonomy (GTDB): domain Bacteria; phylum Planctomycetota; class Planctomycetia; order Planctomycetales; family Planctomycetaceae; genus JAHBXV01. Next base: position 813 of record JAHBXV010000012.1, on the reverse strand, counting down.
AGTTCCTGGTCTTCCTCGCCAAAGACATACGTTCCCAGTCGATTGATGATCGCTTCGCGCGTTTTGTCGATCTTCTCGCGGCATTCGTCGACACGGCTTCCAATCGCCGTGATCCGCAAGGTAATCGTTGCCTCGTGAGCCGTGATGCCGACATCCGGATCGCGACCCCGCGCGGTCAGGTCACCCAGGATTTCTTCGGCCTGCGATTCGCCCACGCCAAAGCAATTGATTCGGGCCCGGCGAATCACGCGGTCGCCCGCGTCGAGCCGCGGTACGACCTGCTGACGGTACATCAGCTTCATTTCGCTCGGCACGCCCGGCAGCGCGGCGATGCGACAGATATGCCCCGTCGTCGGATCGCGATAATCGGCCCAGATGCCGGGAGCCGTCCCGCGCGGGTTGGGGAGCGGCACGCTGCCGACGGGAAACATCGCCTGTTGCACGTTGCGCTCGGGCATGGGGCGATTGCGCTTGGCGAACATCGCTTTGACATGCTCGAGAGATGGCGGATGGAGCTCCAGCGGCGCGCACAACACTTTCGAAAGCGCATCTCGGGTCAAATCGTCCAGGGTCGGACCGAGCCCCCCCGTGATAATGACCACGTCGGCCGAGTTGGCCGATCGACGGAACGCCTCTTCCATGGGCTGGAGCTCGTCGGCGATGGTCACGTGGGCCACGGTCGTGATGCCAACTTCCGCGAGCTCCTGGCTCAACCACTGCGCGTTCGAGTTCAGCTTGGAACCACTGGTCAATTCGCTCCCGACCGCGATGATCTCCGCTCGCATGGGCCGCATCCTCGAAAAGCTGCTCTGT
>JAHBXV010000113.1 GCA_019636285.1 Planctomycetaceae bacterium | reverse complement strand
AACCTCCGCCGAGTACATCTGGTCGCCTGTTCCCAGACGCAGGACGGTCTTCGTCAACGCTTCAGGTCAGCAACGCGATTGCACCACATTCATAATGCTTCCACTTGGCCGGGGACTTTCACAGAAAAGCGAGGGTCGGATGCGAGATATCGAAAGCCTGATTCGCGAGACCGAAGAGCGCTATCAGCAGCGACAGGAAACCCGGGACGACGCTGAGAAGAAAATTCGTACCGGCCATATTCTGGACGCGAATACGCGCCGCGATGTCGCGGAGCGTCTCAGCAGTCTGCATGTTTCCGCACACGCTGTCGACGTCGCGGAGATGTTGGGACAGCCGACAGAAGTCGCCGGCCTCGGAGTCGACGACTATTCCGTTCTGGAGCGCCTTATCGGGCGCAACGACCTGATGCCGATTCACTACCTTGAACTCGCGCAGCAGGCGTCGCGCGCTGTTGGCCTCATACACGTTGGCAATTCCTTCGGGCAAACCATCAGTTTCGGCACCGGGTGGATGGTCTCTCCCCGGTTGCTGATGACGAACAACCATGTCGTCGAGTCAGTCGCGGCTGCGAGTCAGAGTCAGGTGCAGTTCAATTATCAATACAACGCGCTCGGACAAGCGGCGCCAACGACCTTCTTCCGGCTCGATCCGGATGCGTTCTTTCTCACGGACCGAACGCTCGACTATACATTGGTTGCAGTTGGTCCGCGGGTCGCGGGGACGTCGGAGCTGAGTGATTTCGGCTGGATCCCCTTGCAGGAAGATGTGCGAAACGTCCTCAAAGGGGAATACGTCACCATCATTCAGCACCCGAATCGAGAGGCCAAACAAATCGCGCTTCGCGAGAACCAGGTTGTCGATCTGCCGGACCCATGGCTGCACTATCACACTGACACCGCTCCGGGCTCCTCCGGATCGCCGGTGTTCAACGACCAGTGGCAAGCGGTTGGACTACATCATTCCGGCGTCCCCATGCGTGATCCGCAGGGAAAAATCCTGGCGGTCACAGGAGTCCGCTGGCAGCCGCACATGGGAGAACATCGAATTCATTGGCTGGCCAACGAGGGGGCGCAGATCTCGAGAATCGTTCGACATCTGCAATCCAGTTCCCTTGGCGATTCGCAGAAACGGCTGCGGGCAGACATTTTCGAACGGGAGCGGATTGCCGCGCCAGGGATACAACCGGTTCCGAAAGGCCGGGCGCCGCAGTCCTCGGCGACCGAAGATGTAGACTCATTGCCGCCGACCATTCCCCCTTCCACGTCCTTCGCTGCAGGCGGCGCGAGTTGGATCATTCCACTGCATGTGAACGTCCAATTGGGCGGCGTCGTTCCCTCGCTACCGATTGCCGTCCCAGCAACTCCAGCGCCGACGGTGAGTCGTCCGACGGACGACTCACGCCACCGAATGAGGGACGGTGCAACGGCCGATTCCGAGCTTCAAGCGGCGCTGGCCGAGTTGAACGCGTTCGAGACGCGGATGTACTACGACGAGGACGCCGATCA
>JAHBXV010000112.1 GCA_019636285.1 Planctomycetaceae bacterium | reverse complement strand
AAGCGGCAGACTCCCATCGAGGACAAGGAAAGTTTCCACTGGCTGGAAGGCTTGCGTCAGTCCCGCATGGTGGCCGAGGCTTGTCCCCAGACTCATTGCGTGTGCATCGCCGACAGCGCGGGGGATGTCTTCGAGTTGTTCGCCGAGCCGCGTCAGACCGCGCATGGCCGGCCGGTCGATTTGCTGGTGCGGGCCTGCCAGGACCGGGCGCTGGTGGAAGGGGAGCCGTCCCTGTTGTCGAGCGTCCGGAAGACGCCGTTGCTTTATACGTGCGAGATCCACATCCATGAGCGGCAGAAAAAAGTCGCGATCAGCAAGAGGCGTCGTGATCAGCCGCGCGAAGCGCGTGTGGCCCACCTGGAGGTGCGTGCCACGAGCGTCACTCTCAAAGCCCCGCGGCGATTCGTCGGTCCCCCTCTGGCCGATCAACGTCTGCAGGTCGTGCTGGTGGAGGAACCGTCTCCGCCCGTGGGGCAGACTCCGGTTCAATGGCTGTTGCTGACGAGCGTTCCGCTGGCGACGCACGAAGATGTCGGCGAGGTGGTTGGCTGGTATGCGCGACGCTGGGAAATCGAAGTGTTCTTCAAGACGCTGAAGTCGGGCTGCCGGATCGAAGAGCGTTTGTTCCAGGTGGTCGAACGGGAGTTGAACTTCGTGGCGGTCGCCTTGTTGATGGCCTGGCGTGTGTTGCTGCTGTGCCGACTGGGCAGGGCATGTCCCGAAGTTCCTTGCGACGTGGTGTTCACTCCGGCCGAGTGGAAGTCGATGTGGATGAAGCATCACGAACACCGTCCCCTGGCTGAACGTCAGCCTCCGGACAAACCGCCGGGATTGGGGGAGATGCTGCAGTGGGTCGCCAACCTGGGAGGGCACGTGATCCGCAGCCCGGGCCGCCGCACCTTCCCGGGCACGCAAAGCCTGTGGATCGGCCTGGCCTGCCTGGCCGGCTACGCTCAGGCGTGGAACCTGTTCGGCCCCGGCAACACCGACCCCAAACTCTTTTTTCGGTATCATCCGACTTGTGTGGAATGAAGAGCTGGTTCAGCCGGGCCACCTACGAATCGGCGCGACATCCGCGCAGCCCCACCCGTTTGATCGACGTCCCGAAAAATTTCTTAGCGGCGGTTGGCCGGGATGAGGTCGCGGAGCGTCGAGGAGACCGATTCTCCCCACGCTTTGCCCGCGACGAACAGGCTGAACACGATGATTGTGATCAGGACCAGGCAGACCTTTCGTTCGCCCGGATCGCCGATGAATGCCAGAACCAGCAATCCCAACGTCAGCAGCATGGTTCCGAGAATAAAGCCCGACTGCCGCCAGTAGCCTCCCGAGGCAGCCCGATATTCGGCCCCCTCGGCCCGATCGCGGAGCGATTTCCACTTTCCTCGTTCCAGTTTGCGGCGATCCTTCACTTCGTCCCGCTGCAAATCTGCAAGTTCATCCTGCTTCTTTTCCATCGCCGTGGTCCACAGTTTCCGCTGCTCCTCGTCGTTAGGCCGAGTGGCATCCTGGTTCGCACGGCGACGGCCGGTCAGCCCCAGCTTTTCGCGGTAGTCTTCGATTTCATCTTCGAGCACCGCTTTCTTGTCTTTCCAACTGTTGGCATGTTCCGCCAACGTGGCGCGATAATCTGCCGTGGCAGACTGGGCGGAGCGC
>JAHBXV010000111.1 GCA_019636285.1 Planctomycetaceae bacterium | reverse complement strand
GCGTCTTTCTTGGTGTGGACGCTGTACCTGATGTCCCGGACTTCGAACTCAGCATCGCTGATCTGGCCGGAAAGGATACCGGCACTGGTCGCCTGGGATTCGTGTTTCTTTCGTTCCGGCGGTGGGAACTCGTGACCGCACTGCGGACAGATGGAATACGCCGGTGCAATCAGCGCCCGACATGAAGGACATTCCTTTGCCGGGGCCGGTCCATCGCCATCGCCACGCTTCTCAACGACCTGCAACTGATCGACCGGGCCATGCCGGAGCACATTCCCGCCGTAGTCGAGAACCAGGCAGTTCGCCTTGCCGGGATGCAACCGGAACCCGCGTCCGACCATCTGGTAATACAGGCCCGGCGAGAGCGTCGGTCTCAGCAGCACGACGCAATCAACATTGGGGGCATCGAACCCGGTCGTCAGGACGTTGACGTTGCACAGGTATTTCAGTGGCGGCTGCTGAAACAGGCCCTTCGACTCGCCCCGGAACCGCCGCAGCGTTTCGTCCCGTTCTACATCGGGAGTCTCGCCGCAGACGAATCCGCATTCGATACCGTGCTTTTCCTGCAGTACCTGACAGACGTGCCGGCCATGCTGGACGCCGCTGGCGAAGATCAGCACGGATTTCCGATCTTTCGTCACTTCAGCGATTTCCGCACAGGCCGCTTCAACCAGCGCGGTGTCATCCATCGCCGCCTCGACTTCACTGGCGACGAATTCGCCGGCACGAACATGCAACTGGCTGGTGTCCGCCTTCGCGATTCCAGCCTTGGAGATCAGCGGTGACAGAAACCCGTCCGCGATTAGCTGACGGACGCCAACCTCAAAGCACACCGCGTTGAGGAAATGGTCGTCCCGACAGATCGGTCCGGCATCGAGCCTGAACGGTGTCGCCGTAAACCCGACAACGCGAACATGGGGATTGAGGACTTTCGCGTCGGCCAGGAACTGCCGATACATCCCCTCGCCATCGGCGGGAATAAGGTGGCACTCATCCACAAGGATCAGATCGAACGCATCGAGATCGCAGGCCCGTTTGTAGACCGACTGGATTCCCGCCACGATGACCGCATGCTGCGTGTCCCGCCGTTTCAGCCCGGCCGAATAGACCCCGACCGGCAGATCCGGGCAGACCTGTTTCAGTTTGTCGACCGACTGCTGCAGCAACTCCTTGACGTGTGCCAGGATCAGCACACGGCCGTTCCAGGTCTGCACCGCATCACGGCAGATGATCGCCATGACCGGCGTTTTGCCACCACCGGTCGGAATCACGACGACCGGATTGTCATCGCGTTCCCGCAGGTGTTGATACACCGCGTCGATGGCTTGTTGCTGATAGGGGCGAAGAATCAGCACGTTCAATAGACCTCATAAACTTTGATGCGGGGCTTGAACCGACGACTGCGGCAGGGATCGCCCCACAGTCCCAGAACTGGTCCTCGATTGCGTCGAGAATCAGGTCGCAGACTTCGTCGGGCGAACAGGCTTCATCTGTCCCTTCCGGGGTGGTGATCTTGAACAGGAAGGCTTGGTCGAATCCGAGTTCATCGGGATCGAACTCTTCGACGTCTTCGAGTTCTTCAATTGGCACAATGCTGGGCATGGTGGATGTTCAATTTGGCTTGGGGAGTAAAGGGCGATGGCGATTTCTGCACGGGGCTCATGGGACT
>JAHBXV010000110.1 GCA_019636285.1 Planctomycetaceae bacterium | reverse complement strand
CCGCAAGGAGGAAGGCCGCGGTTGTCCGGCAGCACGACAAACGACGGCAGGTTCTCATTCTCGCTGCCGAGTCCATAGCTGACCCACGAACCTACCGACGGAAAGCCCTGGAAGATGAAGCCGGTGGACATCTGAAAGATGGCCGGACCGTGGGCGTTGCTGCGTGAGACCATGCCGTTGAGGAAGGTCAGATCGTCGACGCGCTTCGCGATGTGCGGCAGCATGTCGGAGACCCACTGACCGCTGCGCCCGTACTGTTTGAAGTTCCACGGGCTCTTCATGACCGTGCCGCGCTTGCCGAAGAACGGCTTGATGGTGTTGGCGCCCTGTGTCTCTTTGCCGTGATGCTTCACCAGTTCGGGCTTGTAGTCGTAGAGATCGAGGTGAGGCGGCGACCCGGTGAGGTGCAAGTAGATGACGCGCTGCGCACGCGGCGCGAGCGGGGACTTACGGGGAGCCAGCGGGTTGACGACCTCGGGAGCGGCCTGTGCGTTCCCGGCCATCAGCGAGGAAAGGGCCAGACCGCCCACCCCCATCGCGGACTGCTGGAGGAAGTGCCGCCGTGTCGCCAGGAGTCGGGATTCAATCAGCGGGTTCATAGTTGATCGCCTGTCAGGAAAGTCGTGCCTGTCAGATAGCTATGCGGTCAGGTTCGCATCAGGGAACCATCAGGAATTCGTCAAGGTTGAGAAGGACGTTGCCGACGGTTGTCCACGCGGCGTATTCCACCGGGTTGGCTCCTTCCGGCAACGGCCCCAGGGGATCGGTCGCGAGCTTCACGGCCTCGGCCGGTTCCGGAGTCAGGGCTTCGACAGCCGAGTTGTAGAGTTCGGTCAACCGGGCAGCCTCTTCCGGCCGCGGCTGACGTCCCAGGCAAAGCCACATCCCGTAGGCTGCTTTATCACTGGGCGATTCACCACCCTCCTGAATCATTCGTCGGGCAAGCGCTTGGGCGGCTTCGACGTAGACCGGGTCGTTGAGGGTCACCAGCGCTTGCAGGGGCGTATTCGTACGGCCGCGGCGGAGCGTGCAGACCTCGCGGTTCGGGGCGTCGAACGTCGCCATCGACGGATACGGGTTCGATCGCCTCCAGGTGGTATAGAGGCCCCGTCGATAGCGGTCTTCTCCTGTGCTGGTTTTCCAGTCGATCCCGCTGCCGAACGCCGCGCTGAGGCCGATGTTTGGCTGGGGCGGATTGACCGGGGGGCCATAGAGCTTACGGCTGAGGAGCCCGCTGACGGCGAGGGCCTGATCGCGAATCATTTCAGCCGTCATGCGGAAGCGCGGGCCACGCGCGACATAGCGGTTATCGGGATCGGCTTCGGCCTGTTCGTCCGAAACGCGCGATTCCTGGCGGAACGCGGCCGAAGTGACCAGTAGTTTGACGAGGGCTTTCATATCCCAGTCGAGGCGGACGATCTCGGTCGCGAGCCAGTCGAGCAGTTCAGGATGGAACGGAGCCTCTCCCTGCGAACCGAACTCTTCGCTGGTGGCCACGATGCCGACGCCAAAGAGCTTCTCCCAGTAGCGATTCGCGAGGACGCGAGCCGTGAGGGGATTTTCAGGGGAAACCAGCCACTTGGCGAGGCCGAGCCGATCGGTCACGGCTTCGTGTTCCGGCAACGCGAAGACGGAGGGGATGCCGGGCTGGACTTCGTCCGAGAGGTCGAGGAAGTTGCCACGTCGCTGAATCCGCGTAACGCGACGCTCGGCTTCCGGAAGTTCGCGGAAGACGGGAACCGTAACGGGTTGGAGGTCTTTCAGTTGTTTGGCGAGCGCGGCCTCTTCCTTGCGCAGCGGCTCAAGATCGGGAGCGA